>JAOGRV010000025.1:0-19613 GCA_028107545.1 Pseudothioglobus singularis (SeqCode)
CTACCAAGAAATACAGTTTGCGAATGATTACCGAGACCGTTTTAATACTGAACTCAATAAAAGGAAAGCCTTATCTAAGCCTTTTGAGTTCCTTGATCACAGCTTCCTGGAGGACCTTGAAGAAGGCATCCCTAAGTGCTCTGGGGTAGCCATTGGGATTGGGAGACTATATTCATTGTTGAGTCTATAATTGAAAGTGAACTAAACATTAAAGAGGGCCTTTAAATAACTTTGGAAAATTCAAATGCACCTTTTTGGCAGACTAAGTCGCTTCAAGAAATGAGCGTTGAGGAGTGGGAATCGCTCTGCGATGGATGTGGGCGATGCTGTCTGCATAAGCTAGAAGATGATAGTTCGGGGAAGATTTACTTTACAGATGTTGCATGCCATTATCTTGATGAAGAGAGCTGCTCTTGTCCACATTATTTAGATCGTCAAAAGTATGTCCCAGATTGCTTAACTATTAATCCAGGTTGGGGTGAAAAGTTCAATTGGCTGCCAACTACCTGCGCATATCGGTTACTATATGAAGGAAAAGCCCTTCATGAGTGGCACCCACTTATCAGTGGAGACAAAAATAGCGTTCATTTAGCGGGAATTTCAGTCAGAGGCAGAACTTATAGGGATAACGAAATTAACGAAGATCAATTATTCGAACATGTTATTAAATGGGTGGAATAGATGAAAAAATTAATCACATTAATATTCAGCTTGCTCATCACTTTCAATGTTTTGGCTAACGATTGGCCACATCAAAACATTTCAACAGCAGTCTTTGCTTTAGACATTAAAGATAGGGCACCTATCAATATTATTGAAGAGCTTGACAATTCTTTGGGTAAAATCTATTTTTTTACAAATATCCGTAACCTTCAAGGTCAGCGAGTTACGCATCGCTGGATATTCAACAACAAAGTAATGGCAGATGTTGTTTTTGATGTTGGCGGACCAAGATGGAGAATCTGGTCTTCTAAAAATTTGTGGCCAACTTGGATTGGAGTATGGAGCGTTGAAGTGCTCAGTACGGATGGTGAAGTACTTTACCAAAAAGAATTTAACTACAAAAATAAATAATGAAAAAAGTTGTATTGGCATATTCAGGCGGTTTAGACACTAGCATCATTGCTAAGTGGCTCCAAGATACATATAGTTGTGAGGTCGTTACCTTTACGGCTGATATTGGTCAAGGCGAAGAAGTTGAGCCAGCCCGATTGAAGGCTGAGGCAATGGGAATCAAAGAAATTTATATTGAAGACTTGAGAGAAGAGTTTGCACGTGACTTTGTTTTTCCAATGTTTAGAGCAAATGCAATCTATGAGGGTGAGTATCTTTTAGGTACCTCTATCGCTCGACCTTTAATTTCTAAAAGACTTGTGGAGATTGCTAAGGAGGTTGGCGCTGATGCGATTTCTCATGGAGCAACTGGAAAAGGAAATGATCAGGTAAGGTTTGAATTAAATGCTTATGCTATTAACTCTGAAATTCAGATTATTGCTCCATGGCGTGAGTGGGATTTGTCATCTCGTGAAAGCTTAATGGACTATGCAGAAAAGCATAATATTGAGGTTGATTATAAGAAACAATCAAAAAAATCTCCATACTCTATGGATGCAAATCTGCTCCATATATCTTATGAGGGCGATCTTTTAGAAGACCCATGGCAAGAAGCTGAAGATGAAATGTGGCGCTGGACAGTATCTCCTGAGAACGCTCCTGATAAGCCTGAATATATTGAGCTAACTTATGAAAAAGGTGACATTACAGCAATTAATGGCTCGCCTATGTCACCAGCAAAAGTAATGGAGACATTGAATCAGCTTGCTGGAGCGCATGGCATAGGCCGTCTTGATATTGTTGAAAATCGTTTTGTTGGAATGAAGTCACGAGGCTGTTACGAAACTCCAGCTGGCACGATTATGCTTAAAGCGCATCGTGCGATAGAGTCATTAACCTTGGATCGTGAAGCGGCTCATCTAAAAGATGAGCTAATGCCCAAATATGCCAAACTTATTTACAATGGTTTTTGGTTTGCACCAGAGCGTGAAATGATGCAGGCAGCTATTGATGCTTCTCAGGAAAATGTGAGTGGTGTGGTCAGAGTTAAGCTATACAAGGGCAATACTTCAGTTGTTGGAAGAAAATCTGACAACAGTTTGTTTAGCGAGAAAATTGCAACATTTGAGGATGACGGAGGCGCATACAACCAAAAAGATGCGGAGGGCTTTATCAAGCTTAATGCACTAAGACTTAGATTGAAATCCCTCCAATAGTGATAAAAGTCGGCATCCTTTCTGATACTCATGGAGTAATTCATCCTGAAATTATTAAGCTCATGAACGACTGTGATTTTGTGATTCATGCAGGCGATATAGTCGATGAAGATTCTCTAAGAGTGTTAAGGCCAAAACAAAAAATGATTGCTGTTAAGGGCAATAATGATTTGCATATCAGTTCCCTTGGAGAGGTAGAGATGCTTGACCTTCCTGGCGGCAATATAGCGGTAGAGCATGGCCATATGCATGGTCATATTCAGCCAAGTCATGATTCTTTAAGGGATACTTACCCCAACGCCAAAATAGTTGTATATGGGCACACACATAAACAGGTCATTGACAAAGAAGGGCCTACTTGGGTGGTCAATCCAGGTTCAGCTGGAAAGACTCGGAACTATGGCGCAGCAAAATGCCTACAGCTCACTATTAAAAATAATAATGAATGGGATATTGAGCCACAAATTTTTGATGATGTTTTCTAATTAATCAATTAGCCTTAATCGATTGATCCACCTTCAATGATTTCATCAGCAGTTGCATCTCGAACTGACAATACTTCAACATAAAAAATAATATCTTTTCCTGCAAGAGGGTGATTTCCATCAATGGTCAATTTGCCATCTTCAATGCTTGAAACAATAAAATCTTTAGTACCACCTTTATCATTTTGCATGGTTACAGCTGCACCAATAAATCGGTACTCTACAGGTACATTATTAATTTCATCAGTAAAAATCAACTCTTCTAATTTTGGGCCAAAGGCATCTTCAGCCTTCAGAAGAATTTCTACCTCATCCCCAACTGATTTACCCTCTAACTCTTTGGTAACTTGATTGAATAAAAGCGTATTGTCACCTTGAACGTAACCCAAAGGCTCTTCAACTTGCTCTATAACTTCACCATTAGTTTGGTCGATGATTCTATAGGTTAGTTCAACAAATTTATTCGTTGTAATTGTATTACTCATGCCTTCAACTAAAAAATTTAGAAAATTGTTGCACCAAATATTTTAACTTCACCCTCTTCAATACCCAAAACAAGTCGACCTAAGAATTCTCCAGGAACCTCATCACTTGTCTGCTTGTATAGGACTGTTATGTATTCACCTCGCCTAAGACAACCTAAAAATTCTCTCTCAACGGAAAGACTAGATAGCATTTTATTTTTTGTCCATTGTTTGCCAATCTCAATTTCATTGGCACCCATTAGCATTTCTTTTGAAAAATGCTTAATAAAGCCGAGGTAGTCTCTTTTATTTGATGATACAACTAAATCATCCCATAGTGGTTCTGCTATTTCTAGAATTTCATCATTAGTTTTTTCAAGAAGGTTCATTTATTCATCCGGTAGTTAAAATTATTGAGGCCTCAAGTAAGAGGCCTCAATTCACTATTTATCTTTTATTGACTAATCAACTATATGATAAAGAGGTGCTTTTTCCATTGCCCATTCACCAGTCTTTGGATCACGTCTAGAGACAGTAAGACAGTGCCAATTATCATCATCAAGTTTCATATGATCGCCTCGATAATAATATCCTGGCCAGCGTGTTTCTTCACGAAACAGAGTATGCTGAGCAACACACTCAGAAGTTATTGTTCTGTGTTTTAATTCCCATCCACGCATCAGTTGGTGTAAGTCCTCTGCACCAATATGTTCAAGATCTTCTTGAAGGATACCAAGCAACTCTATACCACGAGTAAGAAGATTACCATTGGTCATATAATTCACACTAATACCCCCAACATATTCATCCATAATTTTTTCAAGTCTTTGAAGGCCTTGAATTGGCAATAAATAGCTAGGAGAAACTGTACCAGCAGTAATTTCGTTACGACCAACAGTATAGTTTTCAAGAGGTTTAAAAATTATTTCTTTAAGTTCATCACACTGCTTGTTGCTAACTTGGATCTTATCATCACCCATATCTTGGATGTACTTAACAGCAGCTTTAGCTGCTATCCTTCCTTCCGTAAATGAGCCTGATGAGAATTTATGAGCAGTTCCACCAACAGTATCACCCGCTCCAAAAAGTCCATCTACAGTAAGCATTCTATTGTATCCCCAGAAATATTCAGGAGGAGAAATATCTTCAGGACCACTCACCCATGCGCCTGAACAGGTCGCATGAGAGCCCATAACGTAGGGCTCAGAGGTGGTAAGCTCAGGATTTGTATACTTAGGATCAATATTCTGTGACGCCCAAACTACAGCTTGACCAACAGTCATGCCTAGAAAGTTCTCCCAGCCAATAACCTCAAGATGAGGGTCTTGGAAGGCTTCCATTGTAACCATATGAATTGGCCCTCTTCCAGCCTTAACCTCTTCAATAAATGCATGATTTCTTAAGCAAGTTGGTGTTGGGGTATGGTCAATGTACTCACCCACCATAGCTTTGGTATGTTCATACCACTTTGACTCATATTCCTCACCATAAGTATTTTGAGTATAGGTCTTAAGATGAAGGAAATAAGCACCAACAGGTCCATATCCATCTTTAAATCGAGTTAATACTATGCGGTTTTCCATTTGCGTCATCTTCGCACCAACTTGAATAGGAAGTGCGTATGCAGAACCACTACTCCAAGGAGCGTACCAAGTTCTACCCATGCCTTCACCAACTGAACGAGGCTTGAAAATATGAGAAGCACCACCAGCACCAACAATAACTGCTTTTGCTTTGAACACATGGTAATCACCAGTTCGACAATTAAATCCAACTGCACCACCTACGCGGTTTTCTTTTGCTTCATCCATTAGGAGATGGGTAATCATTATTCGGTTATAGATTTTATCCACTGACTTACGTGCAGCTTCTGCAACGATTGGCTTATAGCTTTCTCCATGGATCATAATCTGCCATTTTCCTTCACGTTGATAGCGACCAGTCTCTTCATTTCTCATAATGGGAAGGCCCCATTCTTCAAATTTATGAACAGCTGAGTCAACATGTCGAGCCATATCAAAAGCAAGATCTTCACGAACAAGTCCCATTAAGTCATTTCTTGCATACCTTACATGGTCCTCAGGTTGATTCTCATCCCATTGCATTCCCATGTAGCAATTAATAGCATATAAGCCTTGAGCAACCGCACCACTTCGATCAATGTTTGCTTTTTCAGCACAAATAATTCTCATATCACGGCCCCAGTATCTCGCCTCATAGGCAGCACCAGTTCCAGCCATTCCACCACCAACAACTAGAATGTCACAGTCTTCCCAAACAGTTTTTCTTTTTGCCATTAGTAATATACTCCCTCTTTAAGCTTGTCCTTACTGATGACAGGTAAACCTTTTTCAACATTAAGTGCATCAGGCTCAAAACACAATAGTTGTGAATCAAGGGCTGCCTGATCAGGAACTTCTAGATCACCAAGCTTAGGGATTTTCTCTCCCCATGGTTGAGTAGTGATAGGTGAGACAAAATTTTTCTCACGGCCATCTCTAAACTTAATTTTCCATGAGATAGTTCCTTTCTCTTCCTCACGAAGAACTCTCACGCTATGACCAAGAGGAGCAAAGTCGGCATAACCCCTTACGTCAATTGCATTTTGAGGGCATGCTTTCACACAAGAGTAGCACTCCCAACACATATTTGGTTCAATGTTAACTGCGCGACGAATAGTTTTGTCGATGTGCATGATATCTGATGGACAGATATCAACACAGTGTCCACATCCATCGCATCTTGTCATATATACAAAAGTTGGCATAATATTTTCTCCGAAAAATTAATTATTAATAGTGACGTGGTGCTTCACGTTTGATTCCAAGGCCAAATTTCTCTGGCATATCTGCGGGCTCTGGAAGATTTTCTCTTGATCCATCTGCCTTGGTAACTCTTTTTTGAAAAGCTGCAGCTGGCTTATAAAACATGTGTGCAAATTTTGACCATAAAACGCCACCAAAAAGAACAGTGCTTGCAATTATAAAAAGACCAAAGAATAGAGTCTGCCAAATTGCTACACCGTTAGCTTGAAAATAGGACCAAATTAGTGCAAAAGTTGCCATCGCAATAAGCGACAGAACAAATAGATCTGCTCTCATTATCCTGTACCACTTATTTCCCTCTGCGGCGACATCAACTCTAATGAAGAACCAAAACCAGTAGCCACCAACACATAACATTGCAGCACCTAAATGCCATAATAATGGCCATAGTGATGGAGTTATAGAGCTTGGAGTGGAGTATGAGAATATCATGACTGCAGTCGCTATGACAAACAGCACAAATCCATACATTGTAAGAAGATGAGCGAGTCTTCTTCTAGTGCTGCAAAACTCTGAGGAGGTTAAGACTTCGTTAGTAGCAGTTTTGAAAGCAATTGAAACTTTCTCTCCTGAGCTAACTTCTCTTGTGGCAGATTTTTTTGCCTTAACTGAATTATTAAAAAAGTATTTAGCACTTTTCTTATGTACAACGTCAAAAAGAGTTGCACCAATCACAAGAAGAAACATCACAACAACATAGGTTTGCATCACAAGTGATGGTATGAAGGCTGATATTTCAGAAAATGGGTTTATAGAGATCATGTTATATTTTTCCTTTAATTAATTGCATTACGAACTACTTTTTTCAAACTAAATGCACTATATTTCCGAGCGTGCAATTGTAGGTGAAACAGACTCTAAAAGTGTGAATTTTATAGAACCAGAAAACTCATAACTAATGGACCAGTCGATATTTTGTATTGTTATCATTGCCTACTTCGCAGAGTGCCCCTTAAGTTCCACTTTAACTTTGTCACTATCCTTAATTTCAGAGTAATATTTTTGGAGAATTTTAAGAACCTCTGGCCTTGAAAAGTTTTCCGGGACATCTTCGTTTTCGCTAAGGAGATGTCTTAATTTTGATCCTGAGAGAAGGAGCCTGTCTTCGTGACTGTGAGGGCAAGTTTTCATGCTGGACATTCCAGCACATTTGTTGCACCAGAAGGTCCAATCAATTTTTAATGGTTTAGTCACTAAAGCAGCACCAAAATCATTAAATATATTGTGAGCATCAAACGGGCCATAATAATCACCAACACCCGCATGATCTCTGCCAACAATTAAGTGAGAGCAGCCATAATTTTGTCTAAATAAGGCGTGTAATAGTGCCTCCCTAGGGCCAGCATATCTCATATCTAATGGGTAGCCTGACTGAAGAACGGTATTCTTTACAAAGTAGTTTTCAATCAATGTTGATATAGCCTCTGATCGAACCTCAGCAGGAATGTCTCCAGGCTTAAGTTCTCCTAATGTAGAATGAATCATAACACCATCACATATTTCTATTGCAATCTTTGCCAAGTATTCATGAGAGCGATGCATAGGATTTCGAGTTTGGAATGCAGCAATACTTGACCAACCTTTTTCATCAAAATAAGAGCGGGTTTCTGAAGGGGTCATGTAAAGTTCACCGTATTGCTCAGGGAAGCCGCCATCAGACAATACCTTAACTGAGCCAGCTAGGTTATATTTACCCTGTGCCATGACAATTGCCACACCAGGATGATGGGTATCAGTTGTCTTGAAAACTTCCTTACATTCGAGTTCTTTATCGATTGTATATTTTTCTGAGATGAGCATGGTGGCAATGATCTCATTAGTTTTTTCATATACGATCGCAACTTCTTGTCCTACTTTAATATCCTCCTCATTTGAAGACAGGGTTATAGGGACAGGCCAAAAAGTACCATTTTCTAGTGTCATGTTTTGGCAAACACTTAACCAATCTGCCTTATTCATAAAGCCTTCAAGGGGAGTAAATCCTCCTATACCAAACATGATGACATCACCAAATTCTCTAGACGAGCAAATAACCTGAGTTAATGAGCTTGATTTCTTTTGTTCGATTTCTAAGTCATCACCCTCTAGGGCTAGGATTTTGAGTTCATTACTTCCATGAGGTGGAACAAGTTTGGACATATAATTATTTTAAAGTTTTAATAAATTTTTTAGATTTTTCTATACTCATATACATGAGTTAACGATATGTTATCATAGGTTTAATTGATGGAATAAGTCAATTAAATCTTGATCTAAAAAGTACTATTTTTCTACCAAAAAAAGTATACATGAATTAATATATATGTTTTAATCTTTTTTCTTGTGATTGCAACACTCATTATGACTTATATATTAAAAAATAAAGGTTTATAAGAAATCTAAAAATGATAAAAATTGCCCTTAAAACATCTCTACCAATCCTGTTTGGCTTTGTTCCTCTGGGAATTGCGTTTGGGCTTTTATTTCAAGAATTAAACTACCCTTGGTATTTTGCATCCCTCATGGGAATTATTGTATATGCAGGTGCTGCACAGTTTATGGCTATCGGGCTTTTAGCTGCCGGTGTTGGGCTGGTTGAAATTGCAATGTCAACTTTCTTACTTAACTCTAGACATATGTTTTATGGGATTGCTTTTCTTGAAAGTTTTGGCAATTGGAACTTAAGAAAGTTATATATGATTTTTGGACTTACAGATGAAACATATGCACTCATGACTTCTATCAATGTTCCTAAAGGTTTTAATAAAAAAAAGTATTTCTTTTTCATTACTTTATTTGCCCAAATTTACTGGGTTTTAGGCTGTACTATTGGCGCATTATCTTCAGAGATTTTATCTTTCAATACTGAAGGTATGGAGTTTGCAGCTACGGCCTTATTTGTAGTTTTGCTTATCGAGCAATGGATCATGGTTAAAAGAATATTGCCTTTTATGATTGGCTTTATAGCCTCTTTTATCGCACTAATGTTTTTTATAGATCACATGCTTATTGTGGCGATTATTATCTCAATTGGATCAATCCTTATATTTCGACTAGTAAACAAATCTCATGATGAATGAAATAGAATATATTTTGGCTGCGATTATGGTGATGGCAATCTCAACCTATCTCACAAGGCTTACTCCCTTCTTGATGTTTACCCCTGGAAAAGATAATGCTAAGCTAAATTTTGTAGCAAAAAATACTCCACCAATGGTAATGATGATTCTTGTCATTTATATGTTGAAAGAGGTTGATTACCTATCGACTGAAATTTTTTATACTTTATTTGCTCTTGCTGTTACTGTAGGTCTTCAAATTTTAAAGAGAAACGCATTATTAAGTATTGTCTCTGGGACTATTGTTTATATGTTTTTTGTTCAAATGTAATATGGACCATAATGAATTAATATATCTTCAGAACTATAAGCTCATAGGAATTACTATATAATCTACCACCCACCGAATATCAACACTTTTTAAGCCGTAACATTTATGATTCAATTAGCAAAAATTTTTCCATTTATAGTTTGGTTTAGGCTGACCACTTTGGAGACAATTAAGGCTGATTTTTTCGCAGGTTTGACTGGCGCAATTATTGTTCTTCCTCAAAGTGTTGCATTTGCAACAATTGCTGGAATGCCCCCAGAATATGGTCTATATACTGCAATGGTGGTCCCGATTATTGCTGCACTTTTTGGGTCGTCTTTTCATCTTGTCTCTGGACCAACAACAGCAATCTCAATCGTTGTTTTTGCAGCAGTCAGTAAGTATGCTGAGCCAGGCACTGAAGAGTTTGTTTCATTGGCTTTGACGCTTACTTTTTTAGCAGGCGTATATCAATTTGTATTCGGTTTGGCTAAATTTGGTCTTTTGATAAACTTTGTTTCGCATAATGTAGTAATTGGATTTACAGCAGGAGCTGCATTACTAATTGCAAGTAGTCAAATTCCATATATTGTCGGAATTGACATAGCGAGAGGGGAAGATTTTATACACACTTGGTTTGATATATATTGGGGTGTTGGTGAGTTCAATATATATTTATTAATTGTTGGGCTAGGAACATTAATGAGTGCAATTTTGGTTAAAATTTTAAGGCCAAAGTACCCCAATCTTTTAATAGGTATGCTTGTTGGTGGTGTTCTTGCATTTTATTTAAGTGGACTGACCGACACGATAAAAACTGTTGGAGCGATGCCTGCTTATTTTCCACCATTATCAACACCAGACTTTTCATTAAATTCATTAAAGGAGCTTGCTCCTGAAGCTTTTGCTATAGCACTATTGGGGCTTATAGAGGCATCATCTATTGGAAGGTCAATAGCAACAAAATCAAACCAAAGAATTGATGCTAATCAGGAGTTTGTTGGTCAAGGCGCTTCTAATATTGTTGGAAGTTTTCTTTCCAGCTATGCATCCTCTGGCTCCTTTACCAGGTCAGGTGTAAACTTTGAAGCTGGGGCAAGAACGCCATTATCAGCTATCCTGGCAGCGCTTTTTTTGATGGTAATTGTTCTTCTGGTTGCTCCCTTAATTGCCTATTTGCCACTTGCAGCAATGGCAGGAATTATTTTGCTAGTTGCCTATAATCTTGTTGACTTTAAAAATATCAGAAAAACCTTTAAGTATAGCAAGTCAGAAAGTGTGATCTTTACAGCTACTTTTCTTGCTACTTTATTGTTTGAGTTAGAGTTTGCAATCTATTTAGGAGTGCTATTATCTTTAATGCTCTTTATTGCCAAAACTTCAACCCCAGATGTTCACACACTTGCATTTGCTACGCCTCCTGGTGAGGGTGATAGAAGACTGCAAAGCATTCGAAAAGCACCTTTAGTGCAGTGTCCACAACTCAAAATCATTCGAATTGATATGTCAATCTATTTTGGATCCATAAATCATATTCAAAAACAGCTCAGCAGAATTGTTGACAACCAAAGAATCTATCATATTTTAATTGTCGCAAGTGGGGTTAACTTTATTGACCTTGCTGGAATTGAGGCACTTTTGAATGAGAACAAGCGTCTTAAAGCTCAAAATGGAAGTCTATATTTTGTTGCCGTTAAGTCGACTGCCTTCGAGTTTATGGAGAAGGTTAACTTTGTCAATGAGATAGGACGTGAGAACTTCTTTGACACTAAATCGGAAGCAATTCAGGTTCTTTATGATAGGCTTGATAAGAGCAAGTGCGAAAAATGTCAAGCGCTTGTTTTTAATGAATGTCACTAAGTTGCAAAGATAATTGGAGGCTGGGACCGGAGTCGAACCGGTCTAAAAGGCTTTGCAGGCCCCTGCATAACCGCTTTGCTACCCAGCCATTTTAGCTTTAACTAAAAAAAGCCTGTTTTCTACAGGCCAAAAACGCAGTTAGAATTTGGAGCGGGAAACGAGATTCGAACTCGCGACATTCACGTTGGCAACGTGATGCTCTACCAGCTGAGCTATTCCCGCACAAGGTGTGAAATTATAGTGTTTTTTTTCTAACTGTCAAATGTTTTTAAGCCGGCAACAAGATATTTTATACCAGACCATAAAGTGAGAAATGTAGCAAAAAACAACAGTGCAAATCCCATTATATTTATCTCTTCTTCTGAAAAAGTAAAGAGTGGTTGATGAATCAGCAGAAAAATTATCGCCACCATTTGAACAAGGGTTTTAGATTTACCAATCCAAGATACTGCAACATTGGCCCTTTGGCCAATCTCGCTCATCCATTCTCTTAAGGCAGAAACAAGAATTTCTCTAGAGATAATAATGACTGAAGGTATTGTTACAAACCACGTGTGATAATAGTCGACTAAAAGAATAAGCGCTGTACAAACTAATAATTTGTCTGCAACCGGATCAAGAAATGCTCCAAGTTTAGAGACCTGATTAAGCCTTCTTGCTAAAAAACCATCTATAAAATCGGTTGCACTTATAAGTACGAATATTGAAACAATTGAGTAATGAACCCAGCTAAGACTATTTTCGGATAGCGACTCTAGAATTTCACCCGGCCTACCATCTACATAGTCCGGTTGTAAGTAAAATAAACCAATGAAAACTGGAATTAAGCAGATTCTTGATAGGGTGATCAGGTTTGGGAGAGTCATCATAATGTTAATTCTATCAAAGACTCATTGCGTTTAGAATAAACTTTATAAGGTTGGCGCGCTCGGCAGGAGTCGAACCTGCAACCGCTCGGTTCGTAGCCGAGTACTCTATCCAGTTGAGCTACGAGCGCAGCTGCGTAATTATCGCCATGTTTCATCTAAAGGTCAAGAAGAGTTTTCGCTATTTACTAAATTATCAACTAATTCATTTAGCCGCATCATCCTTGATCCTTTAATTAGTATTGTGGAGCCTTGATAATTAGTTTGAATTGACTTAAAAATAGAGTTTATATCTTCAAACTGTTGGCCCTGATATTCCTTAGCGTCTTCTCCAATTGTTAACAGATGATCAATCTTGGATTGACGAACATAGTCACCAATTTCTTGATGCAATTTTTTTGAATCTATACCGAGTTCACCCATAGATCCAAGCACCAAAACTTTCTCCCCAGAAAAATTACCAATACAATCTATTGCAGTCTTCATTGACTCTGGGTTTGCGTTATAGCTATCGTCAAGTATCTTAAAATTCTCAAGTTCAATCAACTCTAGTCGGCCTTTTTCTGGCAGGGTATTTTCAAGGCCTTTTTTAATAACATCTGGCTCAATTCCAAGTGCAATGGCACAAGCAGCAGCAGCCAATGCATTGTCAACCTGATGCAGTCCAATCATAGAAAGATTTACATTCAAAGAAGCATTACTATAGTTAAGATTGAAGTTGATGTGAGATTTGAATCCAGTGATTTCACTTGGATATATACCGCTACCCTTACCAAAAAAGGTGAGACTCTGGGTGCCAGACATTTCATGCCAGGTTTCTTTGTGCGTAGAGGAAATATTTATTAGGGCTACACTATCTTTAGTTAATGATTCTAATATTTCTCCTTTAGCTTTTACTAGGTTTTCTTCGCTTCCAAATTCACCTAAATGAGCATTATTTGCATTGGTAATGATTGAAATATTTGGACTCGCAATGGAGCATAATAGTGAGATTTCATGCTGATGATTTGCACCCATCTCAATAATGCAGTACTTGTGCCTCTCTTCCAGCTCAAGGAGTGTTTTTGGAACACCAAGATGATTGTTAAGATTGCCTTTTGTTGATAGAGTAGGCGCAGCAATCGACAAAATAGAGTTGAGCATATTCTTAGTCGAAGTTTTGCCATTACTTCCCGTGATTGCAATGACAATGGGGGAGTGAGATTGGCGATGCCAGGCCGCAATATCTTGGTAAGCCTTCTCAGTATTTTTGACTTGGATCACAGGTAAGTTTGAATGAATTTTCTTATGAGCAATGATTGCAATTGCGCCTAACTCTTCTGCGTTTTGTGCAAAGGTATGGGCATCAAAATTTGGACCCTCGAGTGCGATGAAAAGTTTACCATTGATATCTGCCCTGGTGTCAGTACAGACCCCATTAAACTCTCTAGCTTCGTTACTATTTAACTTGCCATTTACAACCTCAGCAATTTTTTGGATATTAGTTGAGAGCATTCAATGCTACCTCAATGTCACTAAACTGAAGAGTTTTCGATCCTATAACTTGAGTCGTTTCATGACCTTTTCCAGCTACCAGCAGTGCCTCTTCTTCACCAAGTGTCTGGACGGCTGATTTGATTGCATCACCCCGATCTAAGATGACCTGAACATCATTTTCAACTTTTGTTCCTGCCAGAATATCATTCACAATTGACTGAGGGTCCTCACTCCTAGGATTGTCATTAGTTAAGATAATGCTGTCAGCAGTCTCACTCGCTATCTTGCCCATAATCTGTCTTTTGCCTTTATCTCTATCACCACCGCAGCCAAATAGGACCCTAATTTTGAATTCTGGGTAGTGTGTCTTAAGTGTAGAAAGGGCATTATCCAGTGCATCTGGCGTATGGGCATAGTCTACCCAAATGTGAGAGTTTTCTAGCTGCTGCATTCTTCCGGGCGGCGGTGAAAGCTCTGCGAGAAAAGGAATAATTTGATCGTCACTGTATCCCAAGCATTTGACACTTTGATAAGCAGCCATCGCATTCGAAAGATTAAACTCTCCAACTAAGGGCAACTCAAAGACGTAATTATTGAGCTGACAAATAAAACCATTCTCACTATTCTTAAAGAATTCTAAATCATCAAGCCCAAACGTTATTGGATTCTTGTCCGAGGCATTATCTAAAAAGTATTGATGACTTTCATCATCCCGATTAATAATAGCTTTTTTTGAGAAGCCATTCTTAAATAGTTTGACTTTGGCCTCTCGATAATTGTCCATTGTCTCATGGTAATCAAGATGATCTTGAGTCAGGTTAGTAAAGATGCCCTGAATAAATGAAAGCCCCTCAAGTCGATCTTGTATGAGCGCATGAGAAGAGGCCTCAATGATGGCTAGCTTTATTCCCTGATTCCAGTATTCATCAAGTGAACTGTATATTGAGAAGATGTCTGGCGTTGTATTAACACTCTTCTTATCCACCTTGCTGATTCCCAGAGTTCCGATGACGCCATTATCAACCTCTAAGAAATCTAGTAACTGCGAAATGTAATGACTGACAGAGGTCTTACCATTTGTTCCAGTAACTGCAATGAGATCAATATCCTTTGCTTTGGTATAAAAATTTTGAGCAAGCTTAGAGAGGTGCGTCTTGAGGTTATCAATGCGTATAGTGGGAACATCACATTCAAAGTCTTTTCCCTCTATCAAAACTGCTACGCAGCCATTCTCAATGGCACTGTCAATGTAATCTGCGCCATGACTTTTTTCTCCTTGAAGTGCAATAAATAAATCACCTTTAGAAAGTGTATTCGAATTAAGCGAAATCCCAGAAACGTCGAATATTTCAGCTGTTTGATGAATGCTAGATAAAAGGGTTTTAATGTCCATTGTTATTAAAACCTATTAAGGTTATTTATACTTATTAAAATAATTTTGCTTGAATCAAAGTATGCATGTTGATTGCGCCAACTATATTGTTACTTGAGTCAACAACTGGCAATGAGTTTAAGCTGTATTTCTCCATCAACTTCATTGCGATTAATGCAGGTTCTTGTGGCTCAATGGACTTGCAATCTATGGTCATGACATCTCCAATAGCTAGCTTCTGAAAATCGACATTGGACTCTAACACCCTTCTTAAGTCACCATCTGTAAAGATCCCTATAAGCTTTTCATTTTCAGAAATGAGAACCATTCCAAGCGCCTTTTCACTCATCACTAAAAGGCTATCAATAAGGAGCGTCTCTTTAGAGACCATTGGAATATCTTTCCCTGATTTCATAATGCTGGAAACAAGGGTAAGGAGTCTTCTGCCTAGAGATCCTGAAGGATGAGACATGGCAAAATCTTCTGATGTGAAATTGTTTGAAGAGATAAGCGATACGGCAATGGCATCCCCCATCACCAAGGCAACTGTCGTGCTCGAAGTTGGCGCTAAATTGTGAGGGCATGCTTCCTTATCAACGCTGACATTCAAATGAAAATCACTTGATGAGGCGATTGAAGAGTTAGCATTACCTGTCATACTGATAATAGGTACATTCATTCTTTTGATGCCTGGGAGCAGTGCAATAATCTCATCTGACTCCCCAGAATAAGAAATCATAATAACAACATCGTCATGACTCACCATCCCAAGATCACCGTGACCAGCTTCTCCTGGGTGTAAGTAGAAAGCAGGAGTCCCTGTAGATGCCAAGGTTGAAGAGATTTTTTTAGCAATATGGCCAGACTTACCCATTCCAATCAGAACAACTTTCCCCATACAGCTTTTGAGAGTATGGCAAACGTCGATAAAATTTTGATCAATTCTGTCCTTTAAAAGTAAAACAGAGTCAGACTCAGTTTGAATGACTTCTTTAGCAATATCGATTAATGATTTACCCACAGGCTCAGTAGAATTGGTCTTTGTTATGTATATAGATTATAAATATTATTTAACAAGAATGGGTTATATAATCTCGAGATGGAAAATTTTTTATTATTTATATTGTCTGAGCTAAGTTAGTGGAATTAAAAAATAAAGTTCTATTTGTTTGCATGGGTAATATTTGTCGCTCACCTACAGCAGAGGGTGCTTTTAGATCAATTGTTGAAAAAAATACTAAGTCACAATATTTTGAAATAGACTCAGCTGGGACGCATGCATATCATATAGGTAATTCACCTGATCAAAGATCCCAACAAGCTGCGATTAAAAATGGTGTTGATTTGTCAAGCCAGAGAGCACGTCAAGTTCATGAGAGTGACTTTTATTACTATGACTTTATTATTGCCATGGATTCTGACAACCTTGGGAGATTGAAATCAATCTGCCCTAAGGATAGTCATTCAAAGATTAAATTAATGTTAGATTATTCTAATGATTACCCTGGTGCTAGTGTTCCTGACCCCTACTATGAAGGGAAATTTGATGAAGTCTTCAAAATGGTCCACTCAGCCTGTTTGTCTTTTTATGAAAGTATCGAAAAAAAGACCAATATTCATTGACATCGTAGATACCACCAAAGTATAATTGCCGGCTTTATTCACCCCAAAGTGGGCGAAAAACTAAATATACATTGGAGTATAAACCTTTATGTCAACGATTAACCAATTGGTACGAAAGCCGAGAAGTAAGAAGATAGTTAAAACTGGTGTTCCTGCATTAGACAGCTGCCCGCAAAAGCGTGGGGTATGCACTCGAGTCTATACCACAACTCCAAAAAAACCAAACTCTGCTCTTAGAAAGGTTGCTCGTGTAAGACTGACTAACTCTGCTGAAGTTACTACTTACATCGGTGGTGAAGGTCACAATCTTCAAGAGCACTCTGTGATTCTTATCCGTGGTGGTCGTGTAAAGGATTTACCTGGTGTTCGTTACCACACTGTTCGTGGTGCACTAGATACAACAGGTGTTGATGGAAGAATGCAAGGCCGTTCAAAATACGGTACCAAGAGACCTAAAAAATAATTTTTAAGAGAATACTAATATGAGAAGAAGAGCCGCACCAAAAAGACAAATATTACCAGATCCTAAGTACGGCGATCTCGTACTAGCTAAATTTGTAAACATTCTGATGCTTGATGGTAAGAAATCAGTTGCAGAAAAGATTGTTTATGATGCATTGGATACAATCGAATCTAAAGGTAACGCTGAGCCAATCGAAACATTTAAAAAGGCTTTAGACAATATTGGTCCTCAAGTCGAAATCAAGTCTCGCCGTGTTGGTGGTTCAACTTATCAAGTTCCAGTCGAAGTCAGATCAGATCGTAAGGTAGCTTTGGCAATGCGCTGGATTATAGAAGCCTCAAGAAAACGTGGTGAAAAGGGTATGAAGCTTAGATTAGCTGGAGAGGTTCTTGATGCGGTTCAGAATCGTGGTACTGCATTCAAGAAGAAAGAAGACACTCACAGAATGGCAGAAGCAAACAAAGCTTTTGCTCATTTCCGCTGGTAATTTAAGGACTCAATTATGGCAAGAACCACACCTATTAATCGTTATCGTAATGTCGGAATCATGGCACACATTGATGCCGGAAAGACAACTACAACTGAACGTATTCTTTTATATACTGGCCGTACTCACAAAATTGGTGAGGTTCACGACGGAAGTGCAACAATGGACTGGATGGAGCAGGAGCAAGAAAGAGGTATTACAATTACTTCAGCTGCAACAACATGTTTCTGGAATGGTATGGATGGTCAATTTGATGATCATCGTGTCAATATTATTGATACCCCAGGACACGTGGACTTTACGATTGAAGTCGAGAGGTCACTTAAAGTATTAGACGGCGCTTGCGCCGTTTTTTGTGCGGTTGGCGGTGTAGAGCCTCAATCAGAAACAGTTTGGAGACAAGCTAACAAATATAACGTTCCAAGAATTGGCTTTGTTAATAAGATGGACCGAGCTGGTGCAGATTTCTTGAGAGTTGTTGAACAAGTTAAAACTAGATTAGGTGCTAACCCTGTTCCAATGCAAATTGCTATTGGTGCAGAAGATGCTTTCGAGGGTGTTGTTGACCTTATTAGAATGAAAGCAATTTATTGGAATGAAGCAGACCAAGGCGCTACCTATGAAGTAAAGGATGTTCCTGCTGAGCTTCAGGACCTAGCTGATGAGAAGCGTGAATTCATGATTGAATCTGCGGCTGAGGCAACAGAAGAATTAATGGAAAGTTATCTTGAAGAAGGTACTCTGACTGACGATGAAATTAAGGAAGGTATCCGTTTGCAAACAATTGCGAATGAAATCATTCCTATGTTTTGTGGTACTGCATTTAAAAACAAAGGTGTTCAGGCTGTTCTAGACGCAATGATTATGTATATGCCTTCACCTTTAGATGTTGAGCCAATTAGTGGAATCTTAGATGATGCTGCTGAAACTGTTGCGCCAAGAATTCCGACTGATACTGAGCCGTTTGCTGCATTAGCTTTCAAAATTGCGACTGACCCGTTTGTGGGTAACTTAACGTTCTTCAGAGTTTACTCTGGGGTCCTGAAGTCAGGTGATTTTGTATATAACTCATCTAAAGACAAGAAAGAGCGCATCGGTCGTATTGTACAAATGCACTCTAATGACCGTGAAGAGATTAAGGAAGTAAGAGCCGGAGATATCGCAGCTGCGATTGGTCTTAAAGATGTGACTACTGGTGACACATTGTGTGACATGAAGGACAAAATTGTTCTTGAAAGAATGGAATTTCCTGAGCCAGTGATCGCTGTTGCTGTTGAACCTAAAACTAAGGTTGACCAAGAGAAGATGGGTATTGCTCTAGGTAAGCTCGCTAACGAAGATCCATCGTTCAGAGTCTCATCAGATGAAGAGTCTGGCCAAACTATTATTGCTGGTATGGGCGAACTTCACTTAGATATCATCGTTGATCGTATGATGCGTGAGTTTGATGTTGAGTGTAATGTTGGTGCGCCTCAAGTGGCATACCGTGAAACAATTACGACTCTAGTCGAGCACGAACATAAGTTTGCTAAACAGTCTGGTGGTCGTGGTCAATATGGACATGTCTATCTGCGAATAGAGCCTCAAGAGCCAGGAACTGGATATGAGTTTGTTGATGAAATTAAAGGTGGCGTTATTCCTAAGGAATATGTTCCAGCGGTTAACAAAGGTGTTCAGGAGCAGATGCAGAATGGTGTTATTGCTGGCTTCCCATTAGTTGACGTTAAGGTAACAGTCTATGACGGTTCATATCATGATGTCGACTCTAATGAAATGGCATTTAAAATTGCGGCTTCAATGTGCATCAGAGAGGGTGTGAAACTTGCTAATCCTCAATTGCTTGAGCCTATGATGAAAGTTGAAGTTTCAACACCTGAAGATTACATGGGTGATGTGATGGGTGACCTTAACCGCCGCAGAGGAATTGTAAGTGCGATGGATGATACGCCTGCTGGAAAGCAAATTAGAGCTGAAGTACCTTTAGCTGAAATGTTTGGCTATGCGACAGACCTTCGTTCTATGTCACAAGGACGTGCAAACTATTCAATGGAGTTTGCCAAATATACTGCTGCTC
>JAOGRV010000026.1:0-17982 GCA_028107545.1 Pseudothioglobus singularis (SeqCode)
AGTATCAAATAAAAGCATAATAGAATTATCAAGCTGATCGAGGCAAATTGAAAGCCTTAAGAAATATTGATCTTGATATATCAAGGGGTTCAATTGTTGGTGTAGTTGGTGAGAGTGGTTGTGGGAAGTCCACTTTGATTACGTCAATTATTCGCCAGCTTGATTCTAATGCTGATATTCCTAATGGCTCAATTGAGTTTGAAAAACAGGATCTTCTGAAGCTTTCACTGGATAAAATGCGCAATATTTCTGGCACTCAGCTTTCAATTGTATTTCAGGACCCAATGTCTACACTAAATCCAGTGCTATCAATTGGTCGTCAGATGATGGATATTCAGTATCGAGATAAGACTAGTAAGAAGATAAAAAAACAACGCTCTATTGATATGCTGAACAAAGTAGGCATACCAGATCCTCAGAGTCAGCTAAAGCAATACCCTCATGAGTTATCAGGAGGGATGCAGCAGCGTGTATCGATTGCTATGGCATTGCAGGCTGGACCATCTCTACTAATTGCAGACGAACCCACCACTGCACTTGATGCGACTCTCGAGGTTCAGATACTTAAATTGTTAAAAGAGCTTCAGGAGGAAATGGGTTGCTCAATATTATTCGTTTCCCACCACCTTGGAGTAATAGCTGAACTATGTGATCATGTAATAGTTATGTATGCAGGTGAGATTGTTGAGCAGGGGAGTACTTATGAAATATTCAATAATCCAGCTCATCCGTATACAGTTAAATTATTAGAATGTGACCCTGCTAGTATTTCAAAAAAACAACGCTTGTTGCCTTCAATTCCTGGAGAAATACCGGATCTAACAAATTTATCTGGAGGTTGTATATTTAAAAACCGTTGTGATCAATCTATAGATCGCTGTGATAAACAAACTCCAAAATGGAATGAGTTTTCAAACAATCATTATGTTAGTTGTCACTTGATAGAATCATGAACAACATACTTTCAATTAAGAATCTTCGTGTTCGCTTTAGAGCTAAGTCAACATTGCAGGGAATGCTTCAGAAAATAGATGATCCATTCATTGATGCAGTCAGAAAGGTTTCATTAGATATTAAGCAGGGAGAAACCTTTACCCTGGTTGGTGAGAGTGGTTCGGGGAAATCAACCTTAGCTTTAGCTACTGCTGGCTTACTTACTGCTAAAGAAGGCCAAATTAAGTTTATGAATGAAGATGTGACCAATATGACACCATCGCAAATAATGGCTTATCGAAAAAAAATTTCATTTATTTGGCAAAATTCAATCGGCTCACTTAGTCCAAGGATGAGTGTAGGCTCTTTAATAACTGAAGGTTATAAAATACATAACCTTAAAGATCGAGATCTAAAAATGGAGGCAGATCGATTACTAAAACTGGTTGGATTGCCCACAAATATTAAAGAGCGTTATGCCCATGAACTAAGTGGTGGCCAAGCTCGTCGTGTTGGCGTTGCAAGAGCTATAGCGCTTGATCCTAAGCTAATTATTGCTGATGAGCCAACAGCAGGTCTTGATGTTTCAGTGCAAGGTGAGATATTGAACTTACTTAACAAGCTGAGGGATGACTTAGGAGTCAGTTTGTTTGTCATTACTCATAATTTAAATATTGTAAGACATATCTCTGATAGAACTGCGGTAATGTATCTAGGTCGATTTGTCGAACAAGGTAAAACAGACGATATCTTTGCAAAGCCTAGACATCCATATACCCTAGCATTATTATCTGCAAATCTAACACCTTATCAAGAAACAAGTTTAGAAAATAGAATCGAGCTTGCAGGCGAGGTTCCTAGCCTAATGGATCGTCCGAATGGATGTGAGTTTCATACAAGATGTCCGTTTTCTAGCAAACATTGTGATAATGAGTTTCCACCAATTCATACTTTTGATAATCATCAAATTTTGACCTGTCACTACCCTCTAAATTAGGAGTTAAATATGGGAGTAATTCATTCAAATCATTTTTGGATACCGATGCCAGATGGCACTAAACTTGGCGCTAAACTATGGACGCCAGATGGAAAAGACTCTTACCCAGCAATCCTTGAGTATATTCCATATCGAAAAGACGATTCCACGGTTATACGGGATTCGAATACAATTGCTCATTTTGCTAAACACGGGTATGCCTGTATCCGAGTTGATATGCGCGGTTCTGGAAGCTCAGATGGCTTCAAAGACGATGAATATACTGATCAGGAAATAGATGATGGTGTAGCTGTTATCGATTGGATTGCTAGTCAGTCCTGGTGTAATGGTAAGGTCGGTACTATGGGTATCTCATGGGGTGGAATTACAGGATTACAACTTGCTCAGCGATCTCCTAAAGCACTTAAAACAATTATCACATTAGGATCAACTGACCAGCGTTATTATGACGATGGTAGTTATTATATGGGCTGCATGGTAGGTCAAACTATAGGCTGGGGAGCGATTATGTTTGGATTTAATTCTCGACCTCCAGATCCTGAACTAGTTGGTGATAATTGGCAAACACTCTGGCATGAGCGACTTGAAAAAACACCACACTATCTTGAACGTTGGCTTAAACATCAACATAATAATGAGTATTGGCTGAACAACTCGGTAGATGTTAATTATTCTAAGATCAAAATACCAGTTTATGCCATAAGTGGACATGCAGATTGCTGGCCAAATACTGTATCTCGGTTGTTGAAGAATCTTGATGTGCCAACTCGTGGCTTACAAGGTCCATGGTGTCATCGGTATCCACACCTTGGGATACCTGGGCCGACTGTGGATTTTCTTTCAGATGCGGTTCGTTGGTTTGATCACTGGTTAAAAGAAAAAGAAACTGGAGTGATGGATGAGGCTAAGTACCAAGTTTTTTTACAAGATAGTGTTAAACCAAAAACTTATTATGATAGTCGACCTGGCCGTTGGATTGGTCTATCGAGTTGGCCATCAGAACAAGTTGAAACAAAGTGCTTCTATTTAAATCAAGAGGGTTTATCTTTTAAAAAAATACCCAACCAAGCAATGAAAATTTTATCACCGCAAACGGTAGGTCAATTTTCAGGTGAATATATGCCTTGGTTTGCATTTGGAGTGGCTGAAGAATTACCTGGTAATCAGAATATCGAGGACTCCGGATCACTAGTTTTTGATACTGAACCTCTTGAGCTTCCTTTGGAAATTCTTGGCAATCCTTCTCTTGCCTTGCATTTGAGTAGCGATCAATCACAAGGACTTGTTGCAGTTAGGCTTTGTGATCTTTGGCCTGACGGTTCAAGTACACTTATTACTCGTGGTATTTTGAACTTGTCTCAGCGAAATGGAAAATCAAATCCTGAAGCAATGATTCCAGGGCAAGTTGAAGAAGTTATAGTTGAGTTGAACCATGTTGGTTACATCGTACCCAAAGGACATAAGCTTCGACTATCTATCTCTACGAGTTACTGGCCCATTGCTTGGCCTGCTCCAACTAACACTTGCTTAACGATTTATTCAAACTTAAGCTTATTAAAACTGCCAGTTCTTGGAAAAAATGTGTCTACTGAGGTAATTAAAGAATTCACTAAAAATAATTTACCTGAAGAGGACCCCACAATAACCATTCAAGAATTTAACCAAAATCGTCAATCTAGCTTTGATGCAAAGAGGAATGTGAATGTAATGGAAATAAAAGCTGATAATGGAAAAATTAGAATTAAAGAGAGTGGAATGGAAATGGGATCAAAGTCTCTACATCGTTTTAGTATTAGTGAGTCTGACCCCCTGTCAGCTTGTGCTGAATATGAATGGGAATGGGAGTATGGGCGCGGTAATTGGCAAACAAAAACGCATACCTATACTAAAATCACTTCAGACTTAAATCATTTTTACCTGCATGCAGTTTTGATTGCGTGGGAGGATAATAAGCAGGTATTTAAAAAGGTTTGGGATGAGCAATTTAAAAGAGATCATTTTTAGTTTTATAGATTTTTGCATTTCTTTTTGATGATTTTTAAATCACACATAATCTAATTTGAATTCTGAATTGTATAGTGTTATTCTATGTTGTTTAATCAGCAGATAAGTAAGTCATGGCAAATGAAAATTTTTCTACAAATTTACGCTCAATTTGTAATGAACAAATTTCGGTTGCTCATGTTTGTCGAAAGATGGAGATTAATCGACAGCAATTCAATAAGTATTTAAGTGGTCAAATATATCCTTCAAAGCATAACTTAAATAAAATTTGTAAATATTTCCAATTTTCGGCAGAAGAGCTGAATCTAGAATCAGGGCAATTCGCCCAGATTACTCCTAAAAATCTTCAGTCAGAGCCACATTCTGAGAGGAGTGAGTTAGAAAACATTATTGATTCAATACCCAGTGAGAATAAGAGTTTATCCCGCTATGAAGGTTATTATTTCAATCACTTTCTTTCGTCTGGATTTCCTGGCTATCTAATTAGAAGCCTGATTCATATCTATCAATATAAGAATAAGTTTTACTCAACCAGTATTGAGCATCTATGGGACAAAGAAAATGGTGACACTCAACGAAATCGATTTAAATACAAAGGAGCTGTATTTTATCTCGCTGATCGAATCTTTATTACTGAACTTGAAACACTCACTAATAACGTTATTCATCACACCATCTTATGCCCTAGCTATAGAAATATTATAGACTCGCTATCAGGCATCTCAATGGGCGTAGGAAGCAGAAACTCACATATGCCTGCTGCAACTAGAGTTGAATACGTCTATTTAGGCAAGCAGATCAATATCAGAGAAACATTGGGGAATTGTGGCTTATTTAAATTAAATACCAAGTTGGTTGATTCTAATATCATAGCGAGAATCAATAATGAAATTAGTGATTCCGAATTTATGTTAAGGGCTTACGATACCTAGGACTCTATTATTTAAGCTTGATTAGTTGATAAGCATTATTAAAATCTTTAATTGAAACTACATTTTTACCAGCTAGCTGAACCCTTTTTAAGCTTAGTATTCCAACACCAGTTGCAATATGACAAACCTCTTTATTTTGCTCAATGACTGTACCTGGAGGCTTAGAAGTTTCAATAGGTATCACTTCAGCTTCAATAATTCTTAGGACTTTTTCTTTAAATTCATTAGCTTCTGCATTGCTTTGTGCAATAGGTCGAGGATTAAAGGCTCTAATCATCTGGTTAATATTTTCCGCACTCTGATTCCATTCAATTTGTGCCTCAGCCTTTAAAATCTTTTTTGCATAGGTTGCTTTTGAGTGCTCTTGAATCTTAGCGTCTAGTTCTGAAAGACAATCAATTGCCTCAACTATAAGTTCAGCGCCCATCATTGATAAAGAAGCTGTCAGCGAGCCTGATGTTTCAAACTTTGAAATAGACTGCTTTCTTGTCAAAAGAACATCTCCAGTATCAAGACCTTCGTTCATTTGCAGTATGGAAATTCCAGTTTCTTGGTCGCCTGATTGAATTGACCTCTCAATTGGCGCTGCCCCTCTCCATCGAGGAAGAAGCGAAGCATGAATATTTAAACATCCTAGTTTAGGTAATTCTAGTACATCTTTGGACAAAATCTGGCCATAAGCTGCAACAACTATTAAATCTGGCTTAAGGGAGGTAAGCTTTTTGAGGTTTTGTTCATTACTAAAATTTTCAGGCTGAATCACTTCTAAGTTACTCTCAAGGGCATAGAGCTTAACTGGGCAAGGAGTTAAGACTTTTCCTCTTCCTTTAGGTCTATCTGGCTGACAATAAACAGCGATAATCTCATGATTAGAATTGTGAAGGTGAGATAGTGCTTTGACCGCAAAATTGGGCGTACCTGCGAAAACTATGCGCATTACTTTATAGCGTTGCGACCAGCTTTAATGGCAATCAGGATTTGCTCAGGAGAGGTTCCACCTATATGATTACGTGATCGAATAGACCCCTCTAGTGAAATCACTTCAAATACATCATTTTCGATAGATGTATCAAATTCTTTTAACTCATTTAAAGTAAATTCACTTAGATCTTTATTTTCTTTGATTCCAAAGGCAACAGCTTTACCGACAACATCATGAGCATCCCTAAAGGCCAAACCTTTTCTAACAAGATAGTCTGCCAGATCGGTAGCAGTGGTGTACCCCTTAATTGCTGATTGATACATATTATCCTTATTGGCTTTAATTGTAGGCACCATTTCAGAAAAAATACGGAGGCAAGAGTAGATTGTTTCTACGCTATCAAAGAGCGGCTCTTTGTCTTCTTGATTATCTTTATTGTAAGCTAATGGTTGGCCCTTCATCAAAGTAAGAAGAGCAATCAAATTACCATTAACCCTTCCTGTTTTTCCTCGAACCAGCTCTGGCACATCTGGATTTTTCTTTTGGGGCATAATCGATGAGCCCGTACAAAAACTATCAGGAAGAGCAATAAATTCAAACTGAGCGCTAGACCAAAGAATGAGTTCCTCGGAAAACCTAGAGAGATGCATCATGATGAGGCTCGCATTTGAGGCAAACTCAATTGCAAAGTCACGGTCACTAACGGCGTCCAAAGAGTTCAAGCTGATACGCTCAAAGCCCAAGAGTTCAGCGGTTCGTTGACGATTAATTGGATAACTCGTTCCTGCAAGGGCAGCACTACCAAGAGGCATTGTATTGATTCGCTTAAAGCTATCCTCAAGACGTTCTTTATCACGCTTAAACATTTCGAAGTAGGCTAATAGGTGGTGCCCAAAACTGATTGGCTGAGCAGCCTGAAGATGAGTAAAACCAGGCATAATGGTCTCATTTTCTTGTTCGGCAAGATCGAGAAGGGCATGCAGAAGTTTTTGAAGTTCATTCTGGATGCGCTGAACATTATCTCTTAGATAGAGCCTAATATCTGTAGCAACCTGATCATTTCGAGAGCGCCCAGTATGAAGTTTTTTACCTGGCTCACCACAAATCTCTGTTAATCGAGACTCAATATTCATGTGGACATCTTCAAGATCAATTGACCAGGTAAATATTCCTGAAACGATCTCTTGTTTGACTTGTTCAAGCCCTTTTATAATTTTCTTTAACTCGTCACTGGTTAGCACTTTAGCTTCCATGAGCATAGTTGCGTGCGCTATAGAACCTTCAATATCATAGAGCGCAAGGGTTTTATCAAAAGCAACAGATGCGCCAAATATTTTGACAAACTCATCAGTTGGCTCATTGAAACGGCCACCCCATAAATGATTTGTTTTAGAAGTCATTCTATTTTTACTCTCTATTAAATACAAATTCAAATTACTGCTCATTATTCCAGCATATGGAAGATAAGTTACTGAAAATGATATAAAAAGCTTTTTAAAGTAGATATTTAAAGTGGATATATTTCAAAGCTTTCACCACAATATTGTCCTAATAACCAACATTATCAAGAAACACTCGATAAAATATTGGTGAAATTGATATTTTGGAGAAATCAAAGCAGTGCTTAGAATTGCAACACGCAAAAGTCCACTGGCTCTTTGGCAGGCAGAGTTTGTTAAGTCAAGGCTAGAGCATTTCTATCCTGAGTTGAAGATAGAGTTAGTAAAAATGACGACTCAGGGTGATAAGATACTTGATACTCCCCTTTCAAAAATTGGTGGCAAAAACCTTTTCATCAAAGAGCTTGAAATTGGAATGATGGAAGGTAGGGCTGATATAGCAGTTCATTCAATGAAAGATGTTCCCTATGAATTACCGGAAGGCTTTGTTGTTGGAGCTATTCTGGAGCGTGAAAATCCATTTGATGCTTTTGTTTCAAACCATTTCAACAGTATTACAGACCTTCCAATTGGTTCACGAGTTGGCTCATGCAGTCTAAGGCGAATCGTCCAACTAAAGGCATTGAGGCCAGACTTAGTTATTTTAGACTTAAGAGGAAATGTCAATACCCGCCTACAAAAACTTGATGATGGTGAGTATGATGCAATCATTCTGGCCTGCTCAGGCCTTATTAGGCTAGGTTTTGAGAATCGAATCAAGCAGCATCTTAACGCTCAACAATCGTTACCAGCAGTTGGACAGGGCGCCCTTGGAATTGAGGTGAAAGAAAACGATAGTGAAATTATCAAGCTTTTAGAGCCACTCATTCATAAAAAAACGATGGATGAAGTAAGTGCTGAAAGAGCAATGAATGCCTCACTTCAGGGAGGTTGCTCGGTTGCAATTGGTGCTTATGCTACAAGCAATGGAAGTAAATTAAACCTTAGAGGTATGGTTGGTAATATTGATTCTGGAGAAGTAATAAGAGTTGATGAGCATGGAGATTTGAGCCAACCAAAAGATTTGGGCGAACGAGTAGCCAATAAGCTTTTATCTTTGGGCGCAAGAAAACTATTAAGCGGAGTATGATTTGATCTTATCTGATGAACAAATAGAGCAATTTTTAATTGAGCTTGCTGAATGGCGTATAAAAGATGAGAAGTTATTTAGAGTTCTTCGCTTTAAAGATTTTAATAAAGCTATTGAGTTTATGAATCAAGTTGCAATAACTTCAGAGGCAATGGATCATCATCCTGAGTGGTCGAATGTCTACAATAAAGTAGAGATTTATCTAGTGACTCATAGTGAGGGCGGAATTACTCAGCTTGATATTGATTTAGCGAGAGAGATTGATTCTCATTTCAGTACTTTTAAGCTTTAATCGAATAGAGCGTTTACAAAATCTTTTGCATTAAAAGGTTTTAGATCTTCAATTGCTTCCCCAACTCCAATATAGCGAATAGGCAACTTTAAGGAATCTGATATTGAGAATAAGACACCACCTTTCGCTGTGCCATCTAGTTTAGTGATGGCTAGACCTGTTAAATTAATGGACTTGTGAAATTCATTTGCTTGTTGAATAGCGTTCTGTCCTGAGCCTCCATCAATCACAAGAAGGGTTTCATGAGGCGCATCCTCATTATGTTTTTTAAGCACTCTCTTAATTTTTTCAAGCTCTTGCATTAAGTTATCTTGAGTATGAAGTCTTCCCGCTGTATCAGCAATTAATATATCAATATCTTTAGCAATCGCTGACTGATAAGCATCATATACAACCGAGGCTGCGTCAGCCCCTGTTTTTTGAGCGATAACGGGAATATCATTTCTTTCACCCCATACCTGAAGCTGCTCAACCGCAGCGGCTCTAAATGTGTCTCCAGCAGCAAGCATAACTGATTTACCTTCACCTTGAAATAACTTTGCAAGCTTGCCAATAGTTGTTGTTTTGCCAGCACCATTTATTCCTACCACAAGAATGACAAAAGGATTGTTAGAGCTAGGCTGTAATAGATTTTCCTTGATTAATAACGACTCCAGTTCCTCCTTAATTAGCTGGTAGAGGCTATCCTCATCTTTTAATTCCTTTCTGGATGCTTTTTTTCTAACAACTTCAATTACTTTATCAGTTGTTTGGATTCCAATGTCTGATCCAATTAAGAGCATTTCCAACTCTTCAAGAAGGTCTTCATCAATCTTTTTTTTGCCTATAACAAGTGAGGAGAGGCCATCACCAAGCTTTTTTTTGGATTTAAATAACCTTTCCTTAAGCGAAGTTTTATTTTTTACTTCTTGAGGATCTTGACTTTGAGTTTTTTTAAAAAAATTTAGCATTGTATAAAACTGTATGTTTGATATCAAATTTTACTCTGTGATAAGTCATAAGATAAATTAATGAGTAAATGATAAATAAACTAATCTTTATTAATATCCAACATAATAGCCAGTCAAAAACGGTATTATAATTTATATTTTTTTTGGATTATTATGCTTTGGGTTAAGGCCATACACGTTTTTGGATTTGTTTCTTGGATGGCAGGAATGTTTTATTTGCCTCGGTTATTTGTTTATCACTCGATGGCGGAAGATGCGATTAGCATAGAGCGCTTTAAGGTTATGGAGCGAAAGCTTTATAACGGCATCATGATGCCAAGCTTTATCTTAACCACTATAATGGGTCTCTGGATGCTTCATAGCTATGCCTGGGAGGTTTACAGTAGCATGTATTGGCTTAAAACCAAGCTGTTTCTTGTGGCTATTCTTATAGCGTATCATTTTTACTGTGGGCATCTAGTTGGCGTTTTTGCACTCGATAAAAATGATAAGTCTCATGTTTTTTTTAGGTGGTTTAATGAATTTCCAGTCGTTTTCCTAATTTCTATTATTATCCTTGCAGTAGTTAAACCTTTTTAAGGTCTTTTATGAGTATTTCTGAAGATACAAAAGAGTTAAATTCATATATTAATGAACGAGTTGATATTAATTCTGTTGCCACTTTTAAAGGGAATGAGCATATAGTCAAGCTTAAGCTTAAATTTGATATTGAAAGCATTAGAGTGGCCCTTGATCATATCAAGTTGACCTCGGAGTTCAAGACTGCTGCGTCTGGTTTTCATGCGCTTGCGATGACGCAAAGGAAAGATGGTACAGCAGACTCTGACAAAGATTTAGTGGGCCGCTACTATACACGTCTTGATGACAGCTACGAGGAGATAGCCAAAGATGAGCTGGTTGATGAATCATTATTTAGCGAGCTTGTTGATATCTTTAAGGGGACTTACTTTGAGACAATCTACAAAGAATTAACGGCACGCTACCCCATTGGAAGAGTCAGAATACTTGAAAAAGATAGCTATAACTGTAATTCTTGGCATAGAGACCCAGAGCCTAGAATTCATATTCCCATTTATACTAATCCAGGCTCTTTATTTATAGTCAACCACCACTGTACCCATCTACCTGCTGACGGCTCAGTTTATTTTACGGATACGCGTGGTTACCACACAGCTCTAAATGGTGGTGAGCATCCCAGAACACATCTTGTCGCCACTTTAGCCTATCCAGAGTACAAGCCTTAAATCTAACTCAATATGAATCAATACAAAAGAAATAGTAGCCATTCTCGAAAAAATGAATTTAAAAATCTTATTGATTTTAGAAGTGATACCCTCACTCTTCCTTCTAAAGAAATGTTATCAAGCATTCAAGAAGTCAAGTTGGGCGACGATGTATATGAGGAGGATAATGAAGTTAATGAGCTTCAGGAATATGCAGCTAACTTATTAGGAAAAGAGGCAGCCTTATTTTTTCCAAGTGGGACTCAAAGTAATTTAACGGCAATGCTCTCTCATTGCCAGCGTGGTGATGAGGTGCTCATTGGAAAAAACTATCACACCAATGTTTATGAAGCGCGAGGAGTATCTGTTCTAGGGGGTGTAGGCATTTGTCCTATTGAAACTTCTGATTCAGGTTCGATGGATGTTGCTGACATGCTTGGTGAAATTAAAGATGATGATCCACATTATGCAGTTACTAAATTACTTTGCTTAGAAAATACTATTTCAGGAAAAGTTCAGCCTCAAAGTCATCTTGAAGCGCTTGCCAATGCTGCGCATCAAAAAAATCTTAAAGTGCACTTAGATGGTGCTCGCCTATTTAATGCGCATATTTATTCGGGCACCTCAATGGAGAGCTTAACAAACTGTTTTGATAGTGTTTCAATATGCCTATCTAAAGGCCTTGGGGCACCTATTGGTTCCTTGCTTGTCTCGGATCAAGCTACCATTGATAAAGCCCGCCGTCTGAGAAAAATGCTTGGTGGAGGAATGAGGCAAGTTGGTGTAATTGCTTCATGCGGAATGTATGCATTAAAAAATAATGTTAAAAGACTTCAGGAGGATCATGATAACGCAAAACTTCTTGCTGATGGGTTATCATCGATTTCAGAGTTATCAGTTGATTATGCTAATAATCAAACCAATATGGTATTTGTCAACTGTCCTAAAGAGCATAGAGAGTCTCTAGAAAAATTCCTATTGGATAGAGAAATTATAATTTCTAATCTGGATAGAGGGCGGTTAGTTTGCCACCTTGGTATAGAGGGAAAAGATATATTATTTGTGATTGATTCTTTTAAAGAATACTTTAAAAAGACTAGCTAAGAATCTGATTTAAAAAGGTTTTTGTGCGTTCATTTTGAGGATTATTAAAGAATTCTTCCGGCGTATTCTGCTCGACAATCTCACCACCATCCATAAAGATAATTCTGTCAGCAACTTGCCTTGCAAAACCCATTTCATGTGTCACACAAATCATTGTCATCCCACTTTTTGCAAGCTCAATCATAGTATCCAAAACTTCTGAGACCATTTCAGGGTCTAGTGCAGAAGTTGGCTCATCAAAAAGCATAACTTTAGGTTCCATACACAAGCTTCTTGCAATCGCAACGCGCTGCTGCTGTCCGCCTGAAAGCTGCTCTGGGTATTTATCAGCTTGCTCAGGAATCTTTACTTGTTTAAGAAGTGCCATTGCTCTTTCTTTTGCTTCGTTTTGGTCAATACCTCTGACCCAATTAGGTCCCGCCATACAGTTCTCTAAAACTGTTAAGTGGGGAAATAAGTTAAAACTTTGAAACACCATGCCGATATCTTGTCGAATAATATCAATATCTTTCATAGTCTCATGAAGCTCGACATCTGTGACATGGATCTGGCCTTCTTGGTGCGCCTCTAATCGATTAAGACATCTAATTAGTGTAGATTTTCCTGAGCCAGATGGGCCGCATATAACAATCTTTTCTTTTGGGTTAATCTCTAGATTGATATCTTTAAGGGCCTGAAAATCTCCATACCATTTATTGACTCCTTTTAAAGAGATGACTGGTTTTTCATTTTTTATACTGTCATTCATAGTCAAGTTTTTTGTTGATATTTTCTTTCAATGCGCGCCTGAATCATCTCAAGAATAATAGTTAAACCCCAGTAAATCATTGCGGCTGTTAGAAGCATCTCCATGTGCCTAAAATCTCTTTGACCTAGAGTTTTAGCAAGGTACATCAACTCCCATATTCCAAGCACAGAGACCAATGAGCTATCTTTAAGCATTGCAATAAATTGGTTTCCAGTTGGAGGAACTATAATTGGGATCGATTGAGGTAAGATGATTTTTCGTAGAATGAGACTGGACTTAAAACCTAAAGCTCTTGATGCTTCCCATTGCCCTCTAGGTATGCTTTGTATACCAGCACGAAAAATTTCAGTCATGTAGGCACCATAACAAAGCGAAAGTGCTGCAATTCCTGAAGGTATAGCATCAACCATAAATCCTAGTTGAGGTAATCCTTTATAAATCAAATATACTTGAAGGAGAAGAGGGAGACCTCTAAACAAGGATGTATAAAAACTGGCGATAGCATAAGCAAAGCCATTATTGGATAATTTAGCTATTGCGCCAACTATTGCAATAGCAGTTGCAATAACAATTGATACTGCTGAAATATATATTGTGGTAAATAGGCCTTTAGATATCATGAGGCCAATTCTGCTTTGAATGAATGAGAGTTTTAAGTCAAATGAGTATGCAAACGCAAGAAATAAAAGAAATAACTCTATCCACACAATGAAAATTTGTACTTTTATTCTAGTTAAACTAATTGCAAGTAGATTAAGTACAAAAATTACTGATAGGACAAACGAGACTACAAGTCTTCCAAAAAGACCACTTTCTTCAGGGTTTCCAATGACTGGACTAAGAAATTCACCAAAGATTGTGTTGGTGAAATTAAAGGCAAAGAAAAACGCCAATACCGTTACTGAGAGTCCGACAAGGAAAGCTGGCTTATGCAGCGCCTTATCTTCAACAACGGTATCGACGAACATACCTTTTTCTAAAGCTTAAGTAAAACTTTTACTAATAATAACTATATTAGTATGCAGTAGTGTAGTCGTTAGAGCTACCATCTGCATTCTTAAACCACTTCATTGACAGAGAAGTCAACGTGTAGTCTTTTTGCATTTCTGTAATAATTCTAGCAATCTCAGCATCTAGCTCAGCATCACTATTGCCTTTATCAGTTGCAACTGAAAGCGGCTCATAGAAAGCAGGATCACCTAAGAACTTGATTGGATATCCAGCTTCGATTGCATTTTGAATCATTGGAACAGAGTCAATAATTCCATCATTACGAACACCAGCCCCTAGGCGAGTGTCATCTAAACACGCAGAACCGTCAACTAGAGATGTGATTGTTCCTGGAGTAACCTTGTATGTAAATGCTGGAGCATCTAACATATCAAGACTTCCTTGAAGATACATTTCCCAAGTTGAAGCTGCTGTAGTACAAACATTCTTACCATTTAAGCCGGCTAATGTAGTTACAGGTGAGCCAGTATGAACGGCAAATGCAGCTGGGGTGTAATAGTATACAGCCGGGAAGTTTAGAACTTCAGAGCGACTTGCGGTTGGAGTCATTGACCCAACAGACACGTCCCAACGCATATTCCAGTTACCAGAAGTAATCACATCCCAAGCAGGTGTTATGAATCGAGCTTCAACGCCCATACGCTTAGCAATTTCTCTACCGACGTCTACATCAAAGCCTTCCATTTCACCCGCATCATTAATGTATGAGAATGGTGCCCAGTTTGCATCGGTTGCAATCATTAATTCATTATTGTTTTTTATGTAATCATAAACAACTCCTGCTTTAGCAGTCATTCCTATTGATAGAAGTGCTACTGCAAAAACAATTGATGACTTTTTAAAGCCTAACTTAATACTCATTTATCTCTCCTTTATATGTTTAAGAATTTATGAACCTACAATTGTACACATATTTTGAAATGAATCTAGTCATCAAAACAGATTAAACAATAAAAAAAGTGAAGCGTTTTATGCTTTAAAAACGCCTGTAGAAAGGTACCTGTCCCCGCGATCACATATGATTGTAACAATCACAGCATTATCAACTTGTTTAGAAAGCTCAATGGCTGAAGCGACCGCACCGCCAGCAGATATGCCAGAAAAAATACCCTCATGAATAGCAAGATCCCTTGTTGCTTGCTCAGCACTTGTCTGTGAGACATCCATAATTCTGTCAACGCGAGATGGATTGAAAATGGTTGGAAGATAACCCTCAGGCCACCTTCTAATGCCAGGTATATGAGAGTCACCATCAGGCTGTATGCCTACAATTTGAATGGATGGATTTTTTTCTTTAAGATATTTAGAAACGCCCATAATGGTTCCCGTGGTCCCCATTGAGCTAACAAAATGTGTAATTTCACCGTTCGTATCATTCCATATTTCTTTTGCAGTGGAAGAGGTATGGGCATTTGGATTATCTTCATTAGCAAACTGATTGAGTTGAAGTCCTTTTCCATCTTGACTCATCTCATTCGCTAAATCTCTAGCTCCCTCCATACCGAGCTGCTCAGAAACGAGGATTAGTTCAGCGCCATAAGCTGTCATCGCATCCCTTCTTTCTTGTGATAAGTTTTCTTGCATGACAAGAATCATCTTGTAGCCTTTGATTGCTGCAACCATGGCAAGTGCAATTCCTGTGTTTCCACTTGTAGCCTCTATCAAAGTATCTCCAGGATGAATTTCACCTCTATTTTCAGCTTCAGAAATCATTTTAAGAGCTGCACGATCTTTGACTGAGCCGGCAGGATTATTCCCTTCTAGCTTGCCAAGGATAATATTTGAAGGGTTTGGATTTAATCTTTGAAGGCGAACTAGTGGCGTTCCACCGACACATTGATCAATTGTTTTGTAGGGCTGTTTGCTCATAAATCTTAGATAGTATCATAAACTTATAGCCTTAAAAAGCTACATGTTATCAAGGATAGCTTTTTTAACTTCATTTAATGTTGGGTTGATATTAATCATTGCCCCCGTGTCACATTGAGAGATCGCTGTATCTGGATCCTTCAGGCCATGCCCTGTCAGCGTACATACAACGCTAGAGTGATCAGGAATTTTTCCAGATTTAATATCTCTTAATGCTCCTGCCACTGAGATAGCAGAGGCAGGCTCACAAAAAATTCCTTCCTTTTCAGTTAACAATTTTTGAGTGGCTAGAATCTCTTTATCAGAGAATGAATCAAACCAACCGTTTGACTCTTTGCTTAGTTTGAGCGCTTGATCCCAACTTTGAGGGTTACCAATTCTAATAGCAGTTGCAATCGTTTCAGGTTTTTCAACCCTAGAGCCCTTGATAAATGGCGCAGCACCCTCTGCTTGATAGCCAAGCATTGTAGGGGTTGAGGAGGCTTTACCAGCTTCAAAATATTCTGTATAGCCCATCCAGTGTGCGGTTATGTTTCCTGCATTACCTACAGGTAGACAATGAAAATCTGGGGCATGACCGAGCTCTTCAATGATTTCAAATGCTGCCGTTTTTTGACCTTGAAGCCTGAAAGGATTGATTGAGTTTACGATGGACACTGGTGCGAATTCAGCTACCTCTTTAACAAGCTGCATTCCGTCATCAAAGTTACCTTTAATCTGAATAATGGTTGAGCCGTGGATCATGGCTTGCGCGAGCTTACCTAAAGCAATTTTCCCTTCAGGTATGACAACAAAAGCTTTAATTCCTGCTCTTGCAGCATAAGCGGCTGCAGCGGCAGAGGTATTTCCAGTTGATGCACAAATGATCGCCTTGGAGCCACTCTCGACGGCTTTAGTGACTGCCATAGTCATACCTCGATCCTTGAAAGAGCCAGTAGGATTTAATCCTTCATACTTGATGTAGAGTTCAACTTGAGTGCCCATTTCGCATGGAATGTTTTCCAGTTTTATTAGTGGCGTGTTACCCTCACCTAGGCTTATCAGGCGAGTCTTTTCACCAACAGGTAGTCTGTCTCTATATTTCTCAATTAATCCTGTGTATCTCATAATTATTAATAGTTTAGTCTAGTAGTTCAATATGAATGAGTTGGACTTCAGCTTGGTTGAAGTCACTTGCTTCAATTGCTTTCTTAATATTCATCACTGTCTTTGTGCTGACCCTGTCAGTTGTGATAGCAATATGCGCATTTTTATTCTCATCAACTTGTTTTTGAATTAAGGCTTCAATACTGACATTGTGATCGTTGAAAATTCCTGTTACTTTTGAAAGAACGCCCTTAATATCAGACACTAGTAACCTTAAAAAGAATTCACTGACTATTGCGTCGTTATCAACTACATTGATCTTTTCTTGAGATTTCCATCCTAGTATGTGGTTGCTGGTTTGATTATTGATAATATCATTAAGGTCTGCGATGACGGCAGATGCAGTAGCTTCGTCACCAGCACCAGCGCCATAGTAGAGGCTCGTCCCGAGCGCATCACTTTTAACCATTACGGCGTTCATGACGCCATCCACTTGTGCAATTAATTGACTGTTAGAAACCAGGGTTGGATGAACACGAAGTTCTATACCATCTTCCACTCTTTTTGCAATTCCGAGGTGTTTTATTGTGTAACCCAACTCTGTTGCATGGAGGATATCTTCCGTTGTAATTTTGCTAATACCTTGCGTATAGACTTTACTGAATTGAATTTCTGTTCCAAAAGCAATTGCCGCAAGGATTGAGAGTTTGTGTGCAGCGTCGATTCCTTCAATATCAAAGGTAGGGTCTTCTTCTGCATAGCCAAGAGCCTGTGCTTCTTTTAATACATCATCAAAGTCTCTCCCCTTTTCCTTCATGTCGGTTAGAATGAAGTTTCCAGTTCCATTAATAATACCTGCCACTGATTCAATGTTGTTAGCGCTTAAGCCTTGGCCTAAGGCTTTAATGATTGGAATTCCTCCAGCAACTGAGGCTTCAAATAAGAAGCGAACTTGTTTCTTATTTGCAAGCTTCATTAACTCGTTACCATGATTACCAATGAGTGCTTTATTAGCCGTAATAATATGCTTACCATTGTTGATAGCCGCCTCAACCAATTCTTTGGCTAGGCCGAAACCACCAATAAGCTCCAGAACAACATCAATGTCAGGGTGATTGACAACCTCGAATGGGTCTTCCGTTAGTTTAATATTAGAGGTGTCACAAATTCGTTTTTTTGTTACATCTCGAACACCAGCTATGACGAGCTCTATTTGAACACCGGTGCGTCTTTCTATCGATGCGCTATTTTTTTGTAACACATTGATAACGCCGCCACCAACTGTCCCGAGACCAAGAATTCCAACTTTCATTATTGTATTTTATAAATTCGAATGCGCCATTATACCAAGCAGCGAAATGACTCATCAGAAATCATGTTTA
>JAOGRV010000027.1:0-13686 GCA_028107545.1 Pseudothioglobus singularis (SeqCode)
TCACCTTCAAAGTCAACTAGCTGAACTAAAGCCATTGGCGCTTTATCACCGGTACGAAAGCCTGCCTTCAAAATGCGGACATAACCACCGGGACGGTCCTTATAAAAAGGCCCCAATTGCGTGAATAACTTAGCAACCATTGCATCATCTCTTAGCTTTGAGAAAATATGACGGCGGTTTGCAACACTGTCTGCCTTTGCTCTTGTAATTAAAGGCTCAATTACTCTTCTAAGCTCTTTAGCTTTTGGCAATGTTGTTTTAATTGTTTCATGCAATATCAAAGAATTAGCCATATTTTTAAACATAGCTTTCCTGTGCGATGAATTTCTATTTAGTTGTCTTCCTGACTTTCTGTGTCTCATTGTTTATCCTTATTCACTCATTAAGTCAACTGGTGGCCAGTTTTCAATTTCAGTACCTAGCTCTAAGTTCTTTTCAGTTAAAACTTCTTTAATTTCATTAAGCGACTTACGGCCTAAGTTAGGTGTTCTCAATAAGTCTTGCTCTGATTTTTGAATTAAATCACCAATGTAATAGATTTGCTCTGCCTTTAAGCAGTTTGCAGATCGAACTGTCAACTCTAACTCATCAACTGCAGACAAATACATCGGTGGGAAATCATCTGATGTTGGTTGAGGCTCTTCTTCAATAACTGGCTCAAGCTCAACAAATGATGACAATTGATCTTGCAAAATAGTAGCAGCTCTTTTAACTGCTTCTTCTGCATCAACAGAACCATTAGTCTCGATAACAATGTTAAGCCTGTCAAGGTTAACTTTTTGTTCAACCCTTGCAGCCTCAACAGTAAAACTAACTCTTTTTATTGGAGAAAAACTAGCATCCAACTGAATACTGCCGATCGTTTCAGAGTCAACATTCCTTGCAACTGCGACGTCATAGCCAACACCAGTACCGACTCCAAGAGTCATTCTGATTTTTCCACCTTCATTAACCGTTGCAATCACTTTTTCAGGGTTAAATACTGAAACGTCAGTTCCATTTGCCTCAATGTCAGCAACAGTTAGCTCGCATGGACCTTCTTTCTCAATGATTACTGTAGCGCTCTCACTTGCATTAAGACCGATTGATGCTTCTTTTAAGTTAAGAAGGATATCTAGAACATCTTCCTGCACGCCTTCAATTGTTGAAAACTCATGCATAACACCATCAATAGCAACTTCTGTAATAGCAGAGCCAACCATTGAGGACAATAAAGTTCTTCTTATTGAGTTTCCTAATGTATGGCCAAATCCACGCTCAAAAGGTTCTAGAACAACACGATATTCATTCTTAGATAATTCAACAGAATCGACTAGTTTTGGTTTTAAAAAATCTCTTGCACTTCCTTGCATATTTAATTCCTATTTAGAATATAGTTCAACGATTAATTGCTCTGAAATATCAGAAGATAATTCATCACGTGCTGGCACGCTCTTGAAGACACCCTTTAGTGCTTTGTTATCAACATCTACCCATTCAGCTAATCCACTTTGGCCAGAAATCTCAACAGCGAGTTGGATACGGCTTTGTTTTTTTGCTTTTTCTCTTACAGCGATTTCATCATTTGCACTGACCTGGTAAGAAGGGATATTTACAACTTTTCCATTCACTACAATAGACTTATGAGAAACCAATTGCCTTGCTTCGGCACGTGTTGAAGCGAAACCCATTCTGTAGACAACGTTATCAAGGCGACACTCTAGAAGCGACAAAAGGTTTTCACCAGTTGGCCCTTTCTTTGAGCTTGCTTTTTTATAGTAGAGACTAAATTGCTTCTCAAGAACACCATAAATACGTCTAACTTTCTGCTTTTCTCTTAGCTGAAGACCGTATTCACTTCCCTTTTGGCGACGTGCATTTGCACCATGAACACCAGGGAGCTGTGTTAGTTTGCATTTAGAGTCAATCGATCTAATGCCGCTCTTAAGTTCTAAGTCAACACCCTCACGGCGTGCTAATTTACATGTAGGACCTGTATATCTTGCCATAATTTATCCTTATACTCTACGTTTCTTCGAAGGACGGCAACCGTTATGAGGTATTGGCGTCACATCTGTTATTGATTGAATTTTTAAACCCTGTGCATTAAGGCCACGAATCGCAGAATCACGGCCTGGACCTGGACCCTTTACTCTAACTTCAAGATTCTTCATGCCAAAAGCTTGAGCTTTTTCACCACAATTACCGGCTGCTACTTGAGCTGCAAAAGGTGTTGACTTTCTTGAACCTCTGAAACCAGCTCCGCCAGAAGTTGCCCAACAAAGGGTATTTCCGTGACGGTCAGTAATCATTACAATGGTATTATTAAAAGTCGCATGAATATGCGCAATACCGTCTGAGACGATCTTCTTTGATTTCTTCTTAGATGCTTGCTCTTTTGCCATAGTATCTTGTACCTATATTATTTAATTAAACGACGCGGACCCTTTCGAGTTCTTGCGTTTGTTTTAGTTCTTTGTCCACGTAGCGGTAATCCCTTTCTGTGACGAATTCCGCGATAACAACCTAAATCTCTAAGGCGCTTGATGCTCATGGCAACTTCACGTCTCAAGTCTCCTTCAACTTCATACTGAGCGACTGCTGTACGAATCGACTCTAACTGATCTTCAGTCAAAGCTGATACCTTCGTACTTGGGTCTAACTTTAATGCTTCACATATTTGCTTTGATCTCGTTTCACCAATACCAAAAATGGATTGTAAGCCAATCACAATATGCTTATTTGTTGGAATGTTTATTCCTGCAATACGTGCCATATACTTTACCTATACCTCAAATAAATAATATTTTTGAATGGTCATTCCACTCAAAATTTTAAAGTTGAAAAATCGTGCAATTTTACTTTGTAAATTCAGCTCTGTCAATGTAATCAGCCCTGTCTTTGCTTGTGACGTGGCTCTTTACAGATAACACGAATGACTCCGTGTCTCTTAATAATTTTGCAATCTTTACAAATTTTTTTAACTGATGCTCTTACTTTCATAACTTACCCTTACTTTAAATTAGCTTTACGCATTAAGCCATCATATTGATTCGACATCATATGAGATTGCGCTTGAGCTATAAAATCCATTACAACAACAACAATAATCAGAAGACTCGTACCGCCAAAGTAGAAAGGTACATTCCAATATAAAATTAAAAACTCAGGCAGTAAACACACCGCCGTAATATAGATAGCGCCGACCGCTGTCAATCTTGAAGTAACAGCATCGATGTAATCAGCCGAATGCTGTCCTGGTCTAATACCTGGTATAAATCCACCCGATTTACGTAAATTATCTGCCGTATCTTTTGCGTTAAATGTAAGCGCAGTATAGAAGAACGTAAAGAAGACAATAGCAGCACCATAAAACAGAATATACAAAGGCTGTCCTGGTGAAATGCTAGATGTAATATCTGCTAACCATCCCATTCCCTCTGACTGAGAAAACCAACCACCAAGGGTTGCAGGAAAAAGAATGATGCTTGATGCAAAGATTGGCGGAATAACACCTGCCATGTTAATTTTGAGAGGTAGATATGAAGTTTGACCACCAACCATCTTTCTGCCTTGTTGTCTTTTGGCATAGTTGACGGCAATTCGTCTTTGACCACGCTCCATAAAGACTACAAAAGCCATGACAAGAACAACCATCGCAAGCATCAGAACAACTGTGAATACGCTCAACTCTCCTGTACCAACCATGCTCAGCGTGTTACCGAATGATGCTGGCAAACCAGCCACAATACCTGCAAAGATGATCATTGAAATTCCATTACCAATACCTTTTTCACTAATTTGCTCACCAAGCCACATCAAGAACAAGGTTCCAGTTGTGAGTGTCACTACTGTTACAAAACTGAACGTTAGTCCAGGATTTGTAACCAATGCAACACCACCACCTGACTGAGACTGCAGTGCAATCGAGACACCATAAGACTGGAAAACAGCCAAAAATACAGTTCCCATACGAGTGTACTGAGTGATTACTCTTCTACCACGTTCTCCCTCTTTCTTAAGCTGTTCGAATCTAGGAACAACTGAAGTCATTAGGTTCATAATAATCGAAGAGGAGATGTAAGGCATAATTCCTAAGGTGAATATAGAGAGCCTCTCTAATGCACCGCCAGAGAACATGTTCATCATTCCTAGAATACCCGTCCTGTTATCTTCAACAAGAGACGCAAGGGCAGTTTGCGAGATGAAAGGAATCACAATATGTGTTCCTAATCTGAAAACTATTAGAGCACCGACTAGATAGAGGATGCGTTTTAGTAGATCTTCGCTCATCAATTACTCGCTTATCGTTCCTTTCGCAGCTTCAATTGCTGCTCTAGCACCTTTCGTTGGCTTAATTCCAACCAAGTTGATTGCTCTGTTAATTTCGCCTGAAAGCATGACCTTGACTCTTAAAATATTTTTAGTAACAAGGTTATGTTTTTTAAGGACGTCAATATTAATATCAGTTTCCGTTAGCTTGTCGAGTTGTGACAAGGTAACCTGAGAAGTAATGATAGATACTCTTGAACTAAAACCAACCTTAGGTAATCTTCTTTGAAGGGGCATTTGACCACCCTCAAAACCAATCTTAGTAAATCCACCTGAACGAGATTTTTGTCCTTTGTGACCTCTACCAGAGGTTTTACCCATGCCAGAACCCATGCCTCTACCGACACGCTTTCTGTTAGTTTTTTCACCCAATGCAGGCTTTAATGTATTTAAATTCATTCTTTAACCCTCAACTTTTAGTAGGTAAGAAACCTTATTAATCATGCCTCTTACTTCTGGTGTATCTTCAAGAACCACCGTATGGTTAATTCTTTTTAAACCCAGGCCAGTAACCGTTGCACGATGCTTTGGTAATCGACCATAGAAACTTTTAACCAAAGTAACACTAACTGTTGGCTTTTTAGATACAGCCTTTTTTTCAGGTGCCTTCTTTGTCTCAGCTGGCTTAGCAGCCTCAGCCTTAGGAGCTGCTGCTTTCTTAGGAGCTGCTGCTTTCTTAGGAGCTGCTGCTTTCTTAGGAGCTGCTGCTTTCTTAGGAGCTGCTGCTTTCTTTTCTACCTTTTCCTCAGCCATCAGACTTCTCCAGTAATTTGTTCAACAGTTTTGCCGCGCTTTGCAGCAACGATCTGTGGTGATGACATTTTAGTAAGACCTTCAACTGTAGCTCTGACAACACTAATAGGATTTCGAGTTCCGTTGCATTTTGCTAATATATTGTGAACACCGACTGCCTCTAAAACACTTCTCATTGGACCACCAGCAATTACTCCAGTACCTTCAGATGCAGGCTGTAAATAAACCTTAGCAGCGCCAACCGATGAAGTAATAGGGTAGTGAAGCGTACCATTAACTAGTGGGACTGGCTTCATTGCTCTTTTTGCCTTGTCCATTGCTTTTTGAATAGCTAAAGGAACCTCTCGTGCTTTACCGGTACCATAACCAACCTTGCCGTTACCGTCACCGACAACAACTAAAGCTGAAAAGCCAAAAATTCTACCGCCCTTAACAACTTTAACGACGCGTCGAATGTTTACCAGCTTTTCGATAAATTCACTTTCTTCTTTGTAATTATTTCTTTTATTTTCAGCCATTCTCTAAACCTTAAGTTCTCTTAATTAAAAATCTAATCCGCCTTCCCTTGCTGCATCAGCAAGTGCTTTCACGCGACCGTGGTATTTGAAACCTGAACGATCAAATGCGACCTTAGAAACTTTAGCTTTTTTAGCAGCTTTTGCTATTAAATCTCCAACCTTAGATGCCGCATCCACATTACCGCCATTTTTCATCTTGGACGAAACGCTTGATGCAGAAGCTAATGTCTTCGTTCCGCAACTACTGATAATTTGCGCATAAATATGCTGCGAAGATTTATAAACGCACAAACGCTCTAGATCTCTTTCAGCATGTTTAGCTCTAAATTTTGTTGCTCTTCTTATGCGAGCATCTTTTTTTGATAATTTCATTTAACTACCTTCTATCAATTATTTTTTCTTAGCAGCTTTGCGAACAACCTGCTCATCTGAATAACGAACACCCTTACCTTTGTATGGCTCTGGTGGACGAAATGCTCTTATTTCTGCAGCAGCTTGACCCACTTTCTGCTTATCAATTCCTTTCACAACGACTTCAGTTTGCGTAGGCGTCTCAACAGAGATACCTTCTGGTAACTGATAATTAACGGGATGCGAAAAACCAAGAGTCAAGTTCAAAACTTTACCTTGCGCTTTAGCACGATAACCAACTCCAATTAAAGTGAGTTTTTTCTCCCAACCATCTGTAACACCTTTGATCAAGTTAGCTGTATTTGCTCTCACTGTTCCCGCTTGAGCCCATGCACTTTTCTCTAATTTTTTACTGACCTGGTTTGGCTCAAAAGTTAGCACATTATCATTATTAGATACTTGAACGAGAGAATTGACATGCATTGTCATTTCACCAAGCTTCCCTTTAACGGACATTACACCATCAGCATGAGTAATATTCACGCCTTCTGGGATTGTAATTGGTGCTTTTGCAATTCTAGACATTATTAATCTCCAATATTATGAAATGCTACACAAGACTTCACCACCAATATTTTGAGCTTTGGCAGCTTGGCCTGTCATAACACCTTTAGGGGTAGAAACAATGACAATACCAAGTCCATTCATAATGCTTGGCATATCATCTTTACTCGCATAGTATCTTAAGCTTGGCTTTGAAATTCTATCAAGCGTCTCGATAACCGGCTGGTTATCAAAGTACTTCAACTTGATGACTAAAGTTTTGTTAGCCGCCTTATCACCCTCGATTGCAAAAGAAGCAATGTAACCTTCGTCCTGCATAACGCTCGCAATGGCAGACTTTAAATTTGAAGCAGGGATGCTTACTTGCTCTTTATTTACTGATTGTGCGTTTCTAATTCTAGTCAACATATCAGCTATTGGATCAGACATACTCATATTAACCTCCTACCAGCTAGCTTTAGATAAACCAGGAACTTCACCATTCATGGTGCGCTCTCTGAGTTGTGATTTGGCTAAACCAAACTTTCTATAAAATCCATGTGGACGCCCAGAAAGACCGCAACGATTACGTTGACGAACTGGAGAGGCATCTCTAGGTAAGGATTGTAATTTGATCACTGCCTGAAAACGATCTTCATCAGAAGTATGAATACTCTTGATTACCTTTTTCAATTCAAGACGTTTTTCCTTATATTTTTCGACCAACTTGGCTCGCTTTAAATCTCTATGTATCATAGACTTTTTAGCCATTATTTCCTCCTTTAAATGGGAAATTAAACATCGCCAATAGTTTCTTAGCATCTTCATCATTTTGCGCATTCGTAGTAATAGCTATATCCATTCCGCGCACTTTTGTTACTTTTTCAAACTCAATTTCAGGGAATACGATCTGCTCTGTAATTCCCATATTGTAGTTACCGCGACCATCAAACGACTTGTCATTTAGACCACGAAAATCTCTTATACGAGGTATAGCAACATTAACTAAGCGATCTAGAAATTCATACATTCTCTCTTTTCTTAGTGTCACTTTACATCCAATTGCGTTGCCTTCTCTTAACTTGAAACTTGCTACTGATTTTCTAGCAAGGCAAGTGACAGGCTTTTGTGAAGAAATCAAACCTAACTCTTCCAGTGCACTCTCTAATACTTTCTTATCTCCTAATGCACTTCCTAGCCCCATATTGATTGTAATTTTTTCAATCTTAGGAACTGACATTGAATTAGAAACACCCAACTCCTTCTTAAGTTTAGGAAGAATTTCTTTTTTATATTGTTCTTGTAATCTAGACACTTGTCACCTATTTATTTGTTATATCAAATTACGGCTTCGCCGCTTGATTTAAAAAATCTCTCTTTAACGCCTTTATCATTAACCCTAACACCAATGCGATCTGCTTTTTTGGTTGTCGGGTTGTAGATTGCAACGTTTGAAACACTCAATGGCATTTCTTTCTCTTCGATCCCACCCTGGATACCTTCTTGAGGGTTAGCACGAACATGTTTTTTTGCTAAATTGAAACCTTCAACAATAACTTTTGGTCCTAGGACTTTTGTCACTGTTCCAATGGATCCTTTATCTTTTCCAGCTATAACTATAACTTCATCATTTTGTTTAATTTTCATCATCACAAAACCTCTGGTGCAAGTGAAACAATTTTCATAAACTGAGCGCCTCTTAATTCACGAGTTACAGGGCCAAATATACGGGTACCGATTGGCTCTAATTTTGGATTAAGAAGAACAACTGCGTTGCTATCAAAGCGAATACGTGATCCATCTTTACGGCGAACACCTTGAGCAGTTCTAACGACTACTGCATCATAGACATCACCCTTCTTCACTTTGCCACGAGGCGAAGCTTCTTTGATGCTGACCTTTATGACGTCACCAATATTTGCATAGCGGCGCTTTGAGCCACCCAATACTTTAATACACATAGCTTTAACACCACCACTGTTATCAGCTATATTTAATCTTGTTTGCATTTGAATCATATTCTTTCTCTCTTTAGCGCGACTATTTAATCAATACTCACTGATTTTTCAACAACTTCTACCAAAGCCCAGTTCTTTGTTTTTGAGAACGGCTTTGATTCAGAAACTCTAACAACATCACCAAGGCCACACTCATTCTTTTCATCATGTGCATGTACTTTAGTGCTGCGTTTAATATACTTTTTATAAATTGGATGACGCACTTTACGCTCAACTAAAACAGCGATTGTTTTGTCGCGACTATTACTTACAACTTTTCCTGTAAGAATTCTTTCTACTGCATTAGTTTCACTCATGAGCTTTTCTCGTTAATAATTGTTTTAATTTGGGCAATCGCTTTTTTTGTTTTGCTAAGCTTTGATAAATCAGTTAACTGAGAAGTGCTTTTTTGCATACGAAGTTCGAAGTGCTCCTTCAACAGAGTAATAAGCTGCTCATTTAACTGAGTGACATCTTGATCTCTTAATTCTTTAACATCCATTACATTATTGTCCGTTTAATTACTACTGTTTTGACGGGCAGTTTCGCTGCAGCAAGCTCAAAAGCTTCCCTAGCAACATCCTCATCAACACCCTGCATCTCAAATAACATTTGTCCAGGCTTAACCTGTGCGACCCAATACTCAACACTACCCTTACCTTTACCCATTCGAACTTCCAATGGCTTTTTAGTGATAGGCTTGTCAGGGAAAACACGAATCCAGATCTTTCCTTGACGCTTCACATGTCTCGTCATTGCACGACGCGCAGCTTCAATTTGTCTCGCAGTCATTCGGCATCTTCCAGTGGCCTGAAGGCCAATTTCACCGAAGCTAACGTTGTGACCAGCTGCCAAACCGCGATTGCGGCTTTTCATGGTCTTTCTATATTTTGTACGTTTAGGTTGCAACATTGCTATATTCCTTTACTTCTTTCCAATTTGTTTTGTAGCACCACGTTTTGAAACTTCTTCAATAGTGCCTTTGTTATGATCAAGAATTTCGCCCTTGAAAATCCAAACCTTAATACCAATAACGCCATATTGCGTATTCGCTCTGAAACTGCTATAGTCAACGTCTGCTCTAAATGTATGAAGAGGGACGCGTCCTTCACGGTACCACTCTGAACGAGCAATTTCTGCACCATTTAATCGACCACTAACCATCACCTTAATTCCAAGCGCTCCAAGTCTAGTAGCGTTACCAAGTACTCTTTTAACAGCACGTCTATACATGACTCGCTTTTCAAGCTGCTGTGCAATATTTTCAGCAACTAATCGAGCATCTAGTTCAGGCTGCTTAACTTCTTCAATACTGATATGAACAGGTACGCCCATTTTTTCAGAAACTATATTTTTAAGTCTTTCAATGTCAGCGCCTTTCTTTCCAATAACGATTCCAGGTCTAGCTGTATGAATTGTGACCTTAGCAGTATTTGACAATCTTTCGATTGAAATTCGACTTACAGAAGCTGAAGTCAACTCCTTAAATAAAAAGTCTCTTACTGCGATATCAGATAACAAATACTCAGAATAGTTTTTACTGCTGGCATACCACTTGGAATCCCAATCCTTAACAATTCCTAATCTAATACCTATTGGATTTACTTTTTGACCCATAATTATTTACTCGCTTACGCCAACACTAATGTGGCTTGTTCGTTTAAGAATTCGATTCGCTCTTCCTTTTGCTCTTGGACGAATTCGCTTCATTGTAGAGCCCTCATTTACGAAAACACTACTCACTTTTAACTCATCAATGTCTAGACCGTCGTTATGCTCAGCGTTAGAAATTGCAGAACTTAAAACCTTCTTGACTAAGACTGCTGCTTTTTTATTGCTAAATGTCAAAATATTCAAAGCCTCTTCAACAGGCTTGTTTCTGATCTGGTCAGCAATTAATCTCACCTTGAAGGCAGAGATTTTTGCATACTTATGAATTGCTTTAACTTCTTTCATTTTTATAACCCTTTGCTAAAACTACTTTCTATCACCTGAGTGACTTTTAAATGTTCTTGTTGTGGCAAATTCGCCTAACTTATGTCCAATCATATTCTCGTTAATCGAAACAGGAACATGAACTCGACCATTATGAATAGCTATTGTAAGACCAATCATCTCAGGCACGATTACTGAACGGCGTGACCATGTTTTAATTGGTTTTCTATCATTACTATCTTGAGCCTTTAAAACTTTTTGAATTAAATGCTCATCTACAAATGGACCTTTTCTAAGTGATCTTGCCATAATTACCCTTTATTTTCTTCTACGGACAATAAGCTTGTCAGTACGTTTATTAGTTCTTGTTTTGTAACCTTTCGTTGGTGTACCCCATGGAGAAACTGGGTGTCTTCCACCACTTGTCTTACCTTCACCACCACCATGTGGGTGATCTACAGGGTTCATAACAACACCACGAACTGTAGGCCTAACTCCTCTCCAGCGAGTGGCACCAGCTTTTCCAAGTTTTCTTAAGCTATGCTCTGATTTAGATACTTCACCAAGAGTCGCACGACACTCAGCCAAAACTTTTCTAACCTCACCAGAACGCAATCTGATAGTTACATAGTTACCTTCCTTCGCAACCAATTGAACTGAAGTGCCAGCACTTCTAGCAATCTGTGCGCCTTTCTTAGGCTTTAACTCGACGCAATGAATAACACTACCGAGAGGTATGTTGCTCAAAGGAAGACTGTTACCCTTTTGGATTGCAACTGAATTTCCAGAGACGATCTTGTCTCCTGACTTGACGCCTTTTGGTGCAATAATATAACGTCTCTCACCATCTGCATATAAGACTAAAGCGATGTTTGCACTTCGATTTGGATCATACTCAATTCTTTCAACTGTTGCTTCAATATCATCCTTATTGCGTTTAAAGTCAATAATACGATATCTTTGCTTATGGCCTCCACCTCTATGCCTAACAGTAATCTTTCCGCGGTTATTACGGCCATTAATTCTGTTTTTACTTTCTGTTAATGCAGCAAAAGGCTTACCTTTATGCAAGTCATTATCAACAACACTCACTACAAATCGTCTGCCTGGTGAAGTTGGTTTTCTTTTAATAACTGTTGCCATAATAAATTCTCTATGATGCAGTAGCGTCGATCATCTGACCTTCAGATACCTTAACAACTGCTTTTTTCCAATTAACGCGCTGTCCAGTTTTACCTCTGTAAATTTTCTTTTTTCCTTTTACATTTGAAGTTGTAACACCTTCAACAGTAACACCAAACAATTCCTCGACTGCTGCACTTATTTCTCTTTTATTGCTATCAGTTCTAACCTTAAAAACGTACTGATTATTAGCCGAAGCTAGAGTAGTTTTTTCAGAAACGATTGGCCCAAGGAGGACGCTCAATACTTTTTCTTGATTCATAACATTGCCTCAACTTTCTTTAACGCAGCTTTCGTTAAAACTACATTCTCATAACCAATTAAACTGACTGGATCGATGCTTTGTGTATCACAAACACCGACATGGTACAAATTACGTGAAGACAAGTACAAGTTCTCATCTAACTCGTCTGTCATCAAAAGAGCATCCTTTAAATCTAAGGACTTCATAAGTGATGTAATATTTTTTGTTTTAGGTTCTTTAATTTCAAGATCTGAAACAATTTTCAAACGGTCATTACGAAGGAGCTCAGAAAAAATAACGCTGATTGCACCCTTGTACATTTTTTTATTTACTTTTTGAGAGTAGTTACGAGGCTGTGCTGCAAAAGTTACACCACCACTTCTCCAAATCGGTCCTCTTGAAGTTCCCGCTCTTGCACGGCCAGTACCTTTTTGTTTCCAAGGTTTTTTACCACCGCCACTAACAGCTGAGCGATTTTTTTGCGCCTTCGTTCCACTTCTTCCACCTGCCATATAAGCAGTCGTAATTTGATGTACTAGTGACTCATTGTAGTCACGTCCAAAAATATCTTCAGAAACTTCTTGTGAAGTAGATTTGTTTGTCTTTAAATTCAATACTTTTACTTTCATCACTAGACCTATATATATTCTATTTTTTAAGCTTCAGCTTTTTTATCTTTGCCTTCGTCAGTTTCGTCAGCTGACTCTGCTTTTGGCGCCTCTGCTGGAGCCACTTCTTCTGCTGGAGCTTCTGCTGCAGCTTTTGCTGCCTCAGCCTCTGCGGCTTCATTAGCTAACTTATCTGAAAGCTCTTTGGTTACTTTAGAATTTGCAGTATTTTTCTTATCTGACAAAAACACTCTCACAAAGCCATTTTTTGACCCTGGAATCGCGCCCTTGACTAATAACAAGTTACGATCACTATCAACTCTTAAAATCTCAAGGCACTCTTCAGTCACCTGAGCGTTACCCATTTGACCCGCCATTTTTTTACCTTTAAATACACGACCAGGTTCTTGACACTGACCAGTAGATCCAATAGCACGGTGAGATATAGAGTTACCGTGTGTTGCATCCTGCATACTAAAGTTATGGCGCTTTACACCACCTTGAAAACCTTTACCTTTTGATTGTCCAGTGACATTAACGAAGTGTCCTGCACCAAAAAATGAAATATCAAGATTAGGCATTGCTGAGATTTCAGTATCGCTTACTCTCATCTCCCATAGGCCATAGCCTATTTCTTGAGATGCCTTAGCGTAGTGACCTTTAAGAGAACTACTAACGCGTCCAATTTTGGCTTCGCCTTTCTTGTTCATCTTTCTACCAGTAGTCACTTGCACTGCATTGTAACCATCAGAATCAACTGACTTAGTCTGCACTATGCGATTAGGTTCTATTTTTATAACGCTTACAGATGCTGCTGAACCATCATCAGCCATAAGTCGCGTCATTCCTACTTTTTGTCCTACTAATGCAATTGCCATTTTCTTAATCCTATCTATATCTATTAGTTAAGTTGAATTTTTACGTCAACTCCCGCAGCCAGATCTAATTTCATCAAAGCATCTACGGTTTTATCAGTTGGACTTATAACGTCCATCAACCTAACATATGTTTTTAACTCGTACTGATCTCTAGCATCTTTGTTTACATGCGGAGAAGTCAATACAGTAAAGCGTTCTTTCTTTGTAGGCAAAGGGATTGGACCCCTTACACTAGCACCTGTGCGCTTAGCTGTCTCTACAATCTCTACGGCTGATTTATCGATTAAACGATGATCAAATGCCTTTAATTTAATTCTAATATTTTGGTTGCTCATTTGCCTATTTGCCTTTTCTAACTTCCGAAAC
>JAOGRV010000028.1:0-13645 GCA_028107545.1 Pseudothioglobus singularis (SeqCode)
CCAAGAGGTATTTGCATGGATGCAAAACCTAAAAAATAACCGCCAGCAAGCAGCCCCAAATCTGCTGCCATTAAATCAAATTCAATTGTTAATACTGGAGAAAGTGTTGCTGTGATAGCTCTTAACAAGCACGATAAAAAATAGCCAAAAGCAAAAACAAAAAAAAAACAATAATAGCTTGTTTTTTTGGAAGAAAATAATTATCCATCGTTAAGTTTGAGTCATCAGGAAGAATTTTTACTGAGGATTTGAACTTTAGTTTTTTCAAAGCCGATGATTGTATTTCTTACCTCATCAGGTATTGAGGCTTTTGTATTGTTGACGTAATCAAATGCAACGACTTTTGCATCACCAATAGCAACAAGCCTTTGGTGATTATGACTCTTTACTTCATATTTCATAGTGAAATACTGATCTGCCATAGAGTCGACTCTAACGCCTACTGAAATAATATCTGGATAAAATAGAGGATAAATAAACTTGCACTGAGTGGAACCCAATATCGTTGAAATTCTTGACTCTCCAAATAGGTCACCAGAGTTTATATTTTCAAAGTATGCAATTCGAGCCGTTTGAAAATACTTGAAATACTCAATATTATTGACATGCTGGAGTGCATCCATATCTCCCCAGTCAACTTTAATGTCAATAATAAAATTAAAGTCTTTTAAAATTTTGTCCATATGAAATACCCTTAATCCAGTTTCATTTTTAGATTTAAGCTGACAATTTTAGTTCAGCATGCAACTTTATAAATTAAAAGTTAAAATGTTCTTCATAAAAACTATATTATTTCTTCATGCTATATTGTTTGTTTATTAGTACAATTGAATTTTTTTTGAGACCTTCAGGTATCCTTATGACCAACTTAAAGACTTTTTTTAAATCTTTTGTGCTTTCAGTTTTTATATTATTTGCAACCTCAACTGTTGCAGATGAGGACAATTACTCTCCCCTTGACTCCCCATCATTCTTCGAGGGTCTAAATACCTTTACTGCTGTATTCTCCCAAATCAAACAGATGTATGTTGATGACATTGATGATGAAACCCTTTTTAATAATGCTATAAGGGGGCTCATTGAAGGACTAGATCCTCATTCGAGTTTCTTAGAGCCAGTTGCTCAGTCTAAGGTCAGCGAGAGCACTATGGGTAAATTTGGAGGACTTGGGATAGTCATTGGTACTAAAGGTGACTTTATAGAAGTAGTATCTCCAATTGATGACACCCCTGCTTACAGGGCTGGACTCAAAGCAGGAGATATTATCTTGCAAATCGGTGACCAAAATGTAAGTCAAATAAATCTCGAGGAAGGTGTCAAGCTTATGAGGGGTGCTCCTGGAACAACTATTAAACTAACAATTGGTAGGCCTGAAATTGCCCCTTTTGTAGTCGAAATCACCAGAGAAGTTATCACAATAACTTCGGCTAAAGGTCTGATTGTCTCTGATGGTATTGGTTACCTTAGAATTGCACAGTTCCAAAGACCAACAGCTGAGGTTGTAGAAAAAATTATTGCTAACTTAGTGAGGAAAAATGAAGGTGACCTTGATTCCCTAATTATCGATTTAAGAAATAATCCTGGCGGACTCCTTGACTCTTCAATTGATATTTCTAATTTATTTATTGACGAACCTGGAATCGTCGTTTATACGGAAGGCAGAACTCCAACTTCAAATATGTCTTTTCCAACTAAACCGGGTGATATCTTGAATGGTGCGCCAATTATTGTTCTCATGAATGTAGGTTCTGCATCAGCTTCTGAGATTGTTGCTGGCGCTTTGCAAGATCACAAACGCGCCATCATTATGGGTGAAGAGTCCTTTGGTAAAGGGTCCGTCCAGTCCATGATGAGTCTTCAGGATGGTTATGGTCTTAAGCTCACAACTGCTAGATATTTCACTCCTTCAGGAAGATCTATCCAAGCGAAGGGTATTTCTCCAGATATTGCACTTGATAACATTTCATTGAAAGACGAAGATGAGGAAGAAGAGTCAATAGACTTCAGTTCACAGGAAAAAGATCTTAAGAATGCCCTGTCAGCGCAGGATGAAGATGAAACTAATACTGATGATGCATCGGACTCTACTGAAGTTGATACTTCAGATTCACAAGATGAAGTTAATCCGACTGAGCTTACCCCAGAGGAAATCCTCGAGTCACAGGATAAGATTGCTGCTGAACGTGATCAGGAGTTCATAGACCTTTTACTCGAAGACTACTATGTCCATGAAGCTGTGAACGTTCTTAAAGCTTTAAAGATTTATAATAAATAAAACCAAGGTGCTCTCAGTTATTGAATTGAGGGCACTTTTAATCTTTAGTCAAATCCACCGATCCTACTAAATTGCATGGTATTGAAGTTCCAGTCCCAGTGCATCCAGATTCCAATTGCACGCCCTATAATGTAATGCTCTGGGACGAAGCCCCAGAATCTAGAATCACTGCTGTGTGCACGATTATCACCCATTACAAAATAGTGTCCCTCAGGGATCGTAATTTCAGGAAGCTCTTTTGAGTGTCCTTTGGGATTTAAAAGGATCTCATGAGGCATTGAGTCTATGAACTCTTGAACAAGTTTGTAGTTATTCATGGGTTTGCCTGAGTCGACACCGATATAAGGTCCAATTATCTTAATATCCATTGAATTATTATTGATAGTCAATTGATCATTTTTATATGAAATTACATCACCAGGACCAGCAACAATTCGTTTAATAAAATCAACCCCTGAATAGCCAGGGTTTTTTTCATAATTTGGATACCTAAATACAATGACATCACCCCTATTTGGTTTTGAGAATTCAACCAGTTTGGAGTTTGATATAGGGAGTCTGAAGCCATAATCAAATTTATTGACTAGAATAAAGTCACCCGTTAAAAGCGTCGGCATCATTGAGTTTGATGGAACACGAAAAGGTTCAAATATAAACCCCCTAAAGACTAACACTAAAAGTAAAACAGGGAACAACTCGATTGACCACTGAACAAGTTTAGGCCTGTGGCTATATTTTTCAGATTTTGAGAACTTTAAAAAAATTAAAAAATAGGCAATTTTGCTAAATTTTGATTTTTCTGCAATGGCATCTGATGCAGTCTCTTGATCACCCTTAGAAAGAGCTAGATCAATCAAAACAATAACAATTGCAAGTATCATTGCAACAAATAGCCATGAGAGAACATCCCAAGCAAAGAATGGTTCAGCGTTTTTTAATACTGCTTCGTATATAGACATAGAATAGAGTTTTTTTTAAAGGGCGTATTATAACAACCTGATGGCTTTTTGCTTAACTTAGTATCTAAGCGCTTTCAGTAACACTCATTCCGATTGAGTTGGCTAGTGCAACAAAATTAGGGAAAGAAGTTTTTACATTATCAACCCCTTCAATCTTTATATCTGAATCTGAACTGACCGATGCAATGGCAAATGCCATAGAGATGCGATGATCATGGTGAGACTCAATAGGTGCGGTTTGTTCTTTAAATTTACCGCCTACTATCCTAATGCCATCTTCTAGCACATTATTTATAATGCCTAGCGATGTCAATCCATCAGCCATCACTTGTATCCGGTCTGACTCTTTCACTCTAAGCTCTTTTGCCCCCGTCAGAAGAGTTTCACCATCCGCACAACTGGCAGCTATAAATATTGCAGGAAACTCATCAATGGCAAGTGGGACTAGTTTTTTTGGAATTTGAACCCCTTTAAGGTTTGAAGAGCGCACTCTAATATCTGCAATTAATTCTCCAGCATCAACTCTTTCATTTGAGAGCTCTACATTGCCACCCATTAACTTAAGAATATCAATGACGCCTGTTCGAGTAGGATTGATGTTGACCGCTTCTAAAACAATGTCAGCATCATCTGATATGCATGCTGCAACCATAAAAAAGGCGGCTGAAGAGATATCACTGGGCACTTCAATATTGCAAGCCTTTAGGGATCCTCCACCCTTAATTGATATTTTATTGGCTGAGGTTTGAACTTTATAACCAAAGCCTCTGAGCATACGCTCTGTATGATCTCTTGAAATGCCGTTCTCAATAACTGTTGTAGAGCCTTTGCTATAGAGGCCTGCTAATAAGATACAGGATTTAATCTGGGCTGATGCAACAGGCAAAGTATATTCGATAGCCGACAAAGTCTTTCCGCCATTAATCGAAAGAGGTGGCATTGAGTTTGGACCTGAGATGTCTGCACCCATTTGACGAAGAGGTTCAATCACCCTTCCCATTGGCCTTTTGGATAGTGATTTATCTCCGCAAAGCTCTGAGTTGAATGATTGCGCACTCAGAAGGCCCGACATCAGTCGAATTGAGGTTCCTGAATTTCCAAGGTTTAAAGAGTTTGTTGGCATTTTTAAGCCGTGCATTCCAACACCCTGAATAGTCACATTAGAGCCATCTCGCTCAATAGAAACTCCCATTTCCTTGAATGCGTTCAAGGTCGCCAAACTATCCTCTCCCTGAAGGAATCCTGAGACCCTAGTTGTTCCCGTTGCAATTGAACCGAGCATGATAGATCTGTGGGAAATTGATTTATCTCCAGGTACCCTGATTGATCCTGATAATGATTTAGAGTGGGACGTTATAAAGCTAGCCATCGATTATCTTAACCTACCCATGAATCTCTTGTATTTTTCGCAGTCCTGAATAGCAGCTCAAGTTTTTCACTGTTATCGTTATTAATAGCATCTTTAAGTTCACTAAGAGTTGCTTGATAGCCATCTATATGATCAGTGATTTGATCTTTGTTTTGAAGGCAAATATCTCTCCACATGACAGCATCGCCAGAGGCAATCCTTGAGAAGTCTTTAAACCCTCCACCTGCATAGATTGAAGCCGTTGGGTTTTGACTCACTAAATAATTGACAAGAGAGAAGGCAAGCATATGGGGTAAGTGGGAGGTCATGCCAAGTAGTTCATCGTGAGACTCAGGACTCATAAAGTCTACATCAGCACCAACCGCACTCCACATGTCGTGAATGATTTTAGTGGACTCAGGCACATTATTCTCTAAAGGGGTAATGATGACTTTCTTGTCTTCAAATAGATCCGGAACACTGACCTCAAAGCCACTCTTTTCCTTTCCAGCTATGGGGTGTGCAGGTACAAAGTATTTAGATTTTTTAGCTAAAACTTCGTTCACAATTTTTATGATATTGGTTTTAGTGCTTCCAACATCAGTAATAATAACTTGATCAGAGATGAATGGCTCTATTTCTTTAAGAATTTGCTTAAAAGTTCCAACTGGAGTAGCAATAACAACGATATCAGCATCTTTAATTGCCTCAGCCATATCAGTTGATAGCTCATCAATGATATTGCCTTTTTTAGCCTTCTCTAGTCGAGATTGATCTCTACCATATCCACATACTAAATTAGCTAATTTGGTAGCCTTTATGGCTTTTGCAAGAGAGCCTCCAATAAGCCCCACACCTATGATTGTAATTTTATTTAGCATAAGATTTTATTAAGAGCAGCTATGAGATGTACATTTTCTTCGAAAGTGCCAATTGAAATTCTAAGATATCCACTCATCTCAACAGGCCTAACAATGACTCCTTCTTTAAGAAGAGCGTTGTATATGTCCATTGCATCATCAAACTCAACAGCAATAAAATTTGCATGTGATGGTATAAAGTTTAAATGAAGCGATTTAAAACATTCTACCAACTGCTCGTATCCATCAGAATTGACCTTGATAGATTCTGACAAGTAGTCATCATCTTTCAAGGCAGCAATAGCCGCAACTTGTGCCGTGAAGTTCACATTGAATGGCTCTCTGACGCGATTAATGAAATCAGCAATTAGAGGACTACAAAGTGAATATCCAACTCGAAGACCAGCTAGTCCATATGCCTTAGAGAAAGTACGAGTAATGATAAGGTTGCTAAATTCACTCAGCCATTGAATGGCAGAGTCATCAATATTTAAATATTCAAAATAGGCTTGATCAAGAACCACTGGAATGCCTTCAGGAACTTGTTTTAAAAAGTTATAAACCTCTTTATCAGTAAGAAGTGTGCCAGTTGGGTTATTAGGATTAGCAACAAAAATAAGTTTAGTATTCGTTGTAATCATACTCAGCATTGAATCTAAGTCGTGGCCAAAGTTTTTTGCAGGTGAGACAACAGCAGTTGCCCCTAGAGCCTGAGTGACAAGTGGATAAACAACAAATGCATACTGTGAAAAAATAACTTCATCAGTTTGTTTTGAGACAAAAACCCTTGCGATTAACTCTAATAGCTCATTCGAACCATTGCCCAATGAGATCATCTCAGAGGTCACATTATGTTTGGTTGCGATAGCCTTTTTAAGTTCGAAGCAATTACCATCTGGGTAACGATTGATACTCGAAAGTGAGTCATTAATTGCCTTTTTAACCTTAATGCTAATCCCTAAAGGATTCTCATTGGAGGCAAGCTTAGAAATTTTAGTTAAGCCAAGCTCTCTCGCAAGCTCTTCAATTGGCTTTCCTCCTTGATATGGACTCAAGCCAAGGATTGATTCACAGGCGTTCATAAGACTGCTATTGGGTATGAGCCAAGAATTTCCAACTTAGAGACTTTAGATTTGATTTTGGAGATAGCATCTTTAACATTTTCATTATTTTGATGCCCTTCTATATCAATAAAAAACAAATATTCCCACTTTACTCCAGGTATGGGGTGTCTTGCTAACTGGAGCATATTAATGTTGTTATCTTTAAAAGGCTCCAATAGATCAAAAAGAGCACCAGATTCGTGCTTTGTCACAACCAATAGTGAGGTTTTGTCATTTATTCCCATTGGCACTTCATCCTTTCCAATAACTATGAAGCGAGTGACATTTCCAGCATTATCTTCGATATTTTTAGCTACTCTTTGAAGGTCATAAATGTTTAAAGCAACCTTTGAGGCAATGGCAGCAGCATTAGGCTCGTCTTTAACCATTCTAGCACCTAAAGCATTTGAAGCTACTGGCCTTAACTCTGTATTTGGATAATGGTTAGCTAGCCATCTATGACACTGATCAAGTGCTTGTTGGTGCGCATAAATTACCTTAATTTCTTGAGATTGATCCTGCATCATAAGGTGATGTGCAACAGCAATTTCAACCTCACCACAAATATTTAAGTCATGACTATAAAGCATATCAAGAGACGTTCCAATGACACCATTTGAGGAGTTTTCAATAGGAACAACGCCATATTGTGCATTATCAGTTTCAACTTGATGAAAGATTTCATCCACTGTTCCGCAATCAAGCGGAGAAACGCCATGACCAAAGTGCTTGAGTGCTGCTTCTTGAGTAAACGTACCCTCAGGACCTAGAAAAGCGATTTTTAGTGGCTGCTCAAGTGCAAGGCATGCCGACATAATCTCTCTAAAAATGAGAGCAATATCTTTGTCCTTAAGAAGACTTTTATTTCTTTCAATCACTTTACTGAGAACTTCAGCCTCTCTCTCAGGACGATAGAAAGCAGTTTGAGTATTTGATTCTTGCTTAACTAGTGCAACCTCTGCAGCAAGGTCTGCACGCTCAGAAATAAGGAGCTGAATCTTTTGATCTAGTTCATCAATTTCTGACCTTAAATTTTGAAGCGACCTATTTTTCATTAGTAAAGCTTTAGTTGAATGTTTTGGGTGTATTTTACCTAAGACTTAATCCACTTAAAAGCATTGTTATTATTATGTATATGAATAAAAAAAACTTTAGTAATTAAACTATTGCGCATTTTTTAAAAAAAGATATAATCTGACTAAATTTGACGACGGAAGTTGGTGTGATTCCAACGCTGCCCTCGCAACGGTGTTTCTTCTAGATTAGTCCGATACGTGTCAAATTGATATACTTAATACTACGATGGGTGGTGAGTTAAGGATTCATAATTGTTTGACTCTTTATCTCTCAATCCCTCTTTAAATTTTTATTTATAAGGGGTCATAATGTTTAATAAAAAATTATTTCTTGCTGTCTCTTTTTCAGCACTTGTGTTATCGCAGCCTTCAAACGCTGTAATCGGTCCAATCAAAATTACTTTAAATCCTACAGAGTTATCTTCAAATTACTTTAATGAAGTGGATACTTTTGCTCCATTCTCATCAGAGGTTTATACTCAGGATGATATTAAAAATTCTAAAGCTACAAATATTTATGATTTTTTATCACAAAATACCTCGTTATCACTTGCTCCATCGTCTGGAAATAGATTTTCTAAAAAAATCTCCGCTCGTGGTTATGGTTTAACTATTGGTTCTCATAATCTTGTTGTTACTTTAAACGGTAGAAGACTCAATAATATTGATACTAGTGGTCCAGAAATTGCTGGAGTTGACATCAATGATATTGAAAGAGTCGAAATTACTAAAGGAAGTGGGTCAGTAATTTATGGTGATAGCGCGATGGCAGGTGCTATTCATTTTTATACAAAAAAGAATATACAGACTAAAATATTAACAACCTCAGGAAATTATGGCGTCTCTCAAACCTCTGCATCTGTTGGTATTAATGATGAAAAAATTGACTTAAATATTTCTTTAGATAACTCCAAGCATGATGGCTTTCATAAAGCCGCTACTGGAGGAGTTAAAGATAAAGGCAAACAAACTAAATCAAGTATTGGTGGTACCTATACTACTGATGGTGGGACAGAAATATCACTAGACCTTTATAGGACTAATTCTGACATTAGATATCCAAACTACCTTAGTGATGCACAATTTGAAGCTGACCCAACTGGAAGTGGATCTGGAAGCAGATACACCTACCGTGATGCTGAGTCAAGTACAACTAACTTCAAAGTAAAACGTAACTGGGGTGAAAATTTTGAATTCACAACAAATAGATCAGCTATTGATAAAGAAAGTAGAAATTTTTACTCTTACTCAGGAGCAACTGTTGATAACTACAACTATGATTATAAGAGCAATGACTACCTATTAACATATACAAATGGAGATATAAAAATTGATAGTGGTGTAAATATATTTGATGGGAAGAGAACAGTTGAATCAACCAGTGTTAGCTCTCGTAATACAACTTCAAAGGAAAACTTAGGTGTATTTTCTCAGCTTCAATACTTCAGAAATGCTTCAGTATTTACCGTTGGTGCTCGCTCGGAAAAAGTAGATTATAAGTATAGCCCTGAGTCTGGCACTGCATTGTCTGGCGAATATGATTTAAATGCGTTTGATATTGGTATTAATACCTCTTTGAGTCCTAATACCACTATATTTACGAATTATAACCATGCCTTTCAAGCCCCTTTAATTGATCGATTCTTTATTTCTGCTACATGGCCTGCTACCGGTCAAGTATTCAACGGGTTTGTCCGCCCATCTAAAAGCAGAACTTTCAATATTGGACTAAACCATCTAACTGATAATTCCAAGACTAAGTTAACCTTATATCGCTCAAATATTAAAGACGAAATGTTTTTATGTAAGTCAAATGCAGCATCAGATTGCGGGCTATATGGTGATAATCTAAATCTTGATAAATCTCATAAGCAAGGTCTAGAGCTTCAGAATAAATATGTTTTTAGTCCAAAATGGTCCACTGGCCTTAATTACGCTTATACAATTGCTAAGATAGATTCGGATGATAAAGGCGCAGGTGCATTAAATGGAAAAACAAATCCAATGACCTCCAAGCATAACATTTCAGCTTCTGTTATATATAGCTTGAGCAATAAGACCAATATGACACTGACTCAAAAATATCGTAGTGAAGCTTTTGCAGAAGAGGATTATGCAAATATATTTACAAAAAAACAGCCGGAATATAATTCAACAAACTTTAACTTTTCATACAACCCCAACGATGACCTAAGCTTTTCTTTTGATGTTGAAAATTTATTTGAAAATAGCTATGGAACACGTTTGAGAGATGATGTTATATACCCAGGTAACTCGACTAGAAATATCAAAGCAGGACTTACATACAAATTTTAATTTACTATGAAGGCTTAATTAGATGAGTGAAACTAACTATAAAAAGCGCATGCAGCGTAAAAAAGAATATATTGATTCCCGTATTGATGAAGCTAATATTGATACTGGAATCATTGTTCTTTTGACTGGCAATGGCAAGGGGAAGTCATCCTCAGCTATGGGTATGATTTGTAGAGCTCTTGGATATAACATGAAGGTTGGTCTTGTTCGCTTTTTAAAGGGTGAGCAGCAGACAGGAGAAGATCTTTTTTTAGATAATCACCCAAATATTCTTTCTGCTCATATGGAAAGCGGCTTTACATGGAATACTCAGGACCAGGATCTGGACAAGAAAAGAGCTATGGAAACTTGGCTTGAGGCAAAAAAGTTTCTTTCTGATTCTAAGATTTCTGTAGTTGTTTTAGATGAAATTACTTACATGATCAATTACAACTATCTTGATGAAGCTGAAATTTTGAATACACTATCAAAAAGACCTGATAATCAACATGTTGTTATAACCGGAAGAGCTGCCAGTAAAGGTTTAATTGATGCTTCGGACACTGTAAGTGAGATTGAGGATATAAAACACGCTTTTAGAGCTAATATTAGAGCTCAAAAAGGAATTGACTTATAGTTAATTAGCTATTTTCTAAAAGGTATTGAATCGCTTGATATAAATACCCAACTGGAATCACTTGTATACCTTTTATGGGCTTTTTGGGCTCATTCCCTTTCGGGATAATAGCCAGCTCAAATCCTTGCTTTTGAGCCTCAGATAGCCTTTCCTGGGCATTATATACCGGCCTTACTTCACCGGTTAATCCAACCTCGCCAAACGCAATCCATTTACTTGGGATTACTTTATCTCTAAGACTTGAAACAATAGAGAGCATCACAACTAAATCTGATGCAGTTTCGCTCACTTTAATGCCGCCAACTACATTAATAAAAACATCCTGATCAAACGTTGCAATTCCTGAATGTTTATGAAGAATAGCAAGCTGAAGAGCGAGCCGATTCTGATCTAGCCCTACGCTGACTCTTTTTGGTGTTCCATTCGATTGATCAACCAGCGCTTGTATTTCGACCAAAAGCGGTCTAGTGGCTTCTCTAGTAACCATGACCATTGATCCAGATGAAGGATTCTCTTGATTAGAAAGGAATATAGAGGATGGATTACTGACTTGTTGAAGCCCCTTTTCACCCATCGCGAATACGCTTATCTCATTCACCGCACCAAAACGATTTTTTACAGCCCTAATAATTCGATAACGACCCCCAGCATCTCCCTCAAAATATAGGACTGCATCAACCATATGTTCAAGAATTCTTGGTCCCGCTAGCGCTCCACCCTTTGTTACATGGCCAATCATCAGTAAAATAGTATTAGTTTGCTTAGCGTATTGAGTAAGCTGAGCTGCGCAGTCTCTGACCTGTGTAACAGATCCAGGCGCTGATGCTGAAAGATCAGTCACCATCGTTTGAATAGAGTCAATAACAATCACTTTTGGTTTTACGTCTTTAGACAGCTTGATTATTTTCTCTAAGTGAGTTTCACCTATAAAAAGAATATCCTCCTTAATACCAAGTCTAATTGCCCTTTCACTAACCTGCTCAGCAGACTCCTCTCCACTGACATACAAAGTTGTATTGTCACTATTGAGTTTAGCCAACGCTTGAAGAATTAGGGTAGATTTGCCAATTCCAGGGTCACCCCCTATCAGAACTACTGATCCATCAACAAGACCGCCACCAAGTGTTCGATCTAGCTCCGATAGGCCAGTTGAAAGGCGATCTTTATTTTGTGCTTTAATCTCAGTCAGATTTTGAACTTTTGAAGCTGGAAGGTCCTTTAAACTTTCTGGCTTGGATGATGTCGCTTGCGATATGACAATTTCTTCAAGTGTGTTCCATTCTTTGCAGTCTAAACACTGACCTGCCCATTGGTGGTGAGAAGCTCCACATTCTCGGCATACAAACTCTACTTTTGTCTTAGCCATAAGGTTACTTATTGATTAACTTGTCAATTTCACTCTTGAATTCTTCAATATCTTGGAACTGCCTATAAACAGAGGCAAAACGAATATAGGCGACCTCATCAAGCGCTCTAAGCTCCTCCATAACCCACTCACCTAAAATAGAAGAAGAAACCTCTCTATCATTTTGTGCCATCAATTTTCTTTGAATTTTTTGAATGGCCATTTCAATTTTTGAAGTCTCAACAGGCCTTTTTTCAAGCGCCTTTAGCAAACCTGAACGTAACTTATTTTCACTGAAGCTCTGCCTAGAGTCATCACTTTTAATTAGCCTTGGGAGATTAAGATCAACAGTCTCGCGAGTTGAGTGTCTCTCCCCACATGCTATACACTCCCTTCTTCTTCGAACTTGTGAGCCATCATCCAGTAGTCGAGTATCTAAAACCTTGGTGTCATCTGATTGACAAAAAGGACAGCGCATCTGAGTTACTTATAAACTGGAAATCTAGAGCAAAGCTCTTCAACTTTTGCCCTAACTTCATTTATAACTTCATTGTTTTCAATATCATCACAGATGTCACAAATCCAGTTAGTGATATCTCTACACTCGGATTCACCAAAACCACGCGTCGTAGCCGCGGGAGTTCCAATTCTAATTCCACTGGTTACAAATGGAGATTGAGGATCATTTGGTACAGAATTCTTATTAACAGTGATATGAGCTGAACCGAGTGTTGCATCAACTAGCTTTCCTGTCAATCCTTGCTCAATAAAGCTGACTAAAAACACATGGTTATCAGTTCCACCTGAAACAACGTCATAACCTCTTTCCATAAAGACACCAGCCATCGCTCTTGCATTTTTAACAACTTGCTTTTGATAAGACTTAAAGTCCTCACTCATCGCTTCTTTAAAGGCAATAGCTTTAGCTGCAATAATATGCATTAATGGGCCACCTTGGATCCCAGGAAAAATGGCAGAATTAAGTTTTTTTTCTATTTCTTCGTTGGCTCTGGCAACAATTAAGCCGCCACGAGGCCCTCTTAAAGTTTTATGAGTTGTTGTCGTGCAGACGTCAGCTATATTTATTGGTGAAGGATAGTCACCTGTGGCAACTAGACCTGCGACATGAGCCATATCTACGAGTAGATAGGCATCAACCATATCAGCAATATCCCTGAAACGCTGCCAATCAATAATTCTTGAGTAAGCAGAGAATCCAGCAATAACCATTTTTGGTTTGTGCTCTAGAGCAAGTCTCTCAACCTCATCATAATCAATTTCACCAGTAGACTCATCAAGCCCATACTGAAAGGCTTTGTAATGCTTTCCCGAAAATGATGGCCCCGCGCCATGAGTCAAGTGCCCACCATGAGCAAGACTCATACCTAATATCGTATCCCCCGGAACTAACAGCGCTTGAAAAACTGCTGCATTAGCCGTTGAGCCTGAATGTGGCTGAACATTGGCATAGGCCGCTCCAAAAAGCTCTTTTGCTCTGCTGATAGCAAGAGTTTCTGCAACATCAACATGCTCACAACCACCATAGTAACGCTTACCAGGATAACCTTCTGCATATTTATTAGTCATTTGACAGCCCTGAGCGTACATAACAGCAGGTGAAGTATAGTTTTCAGATGCAATTAATTCGATATGAGCCTCTTGCCTAGCTTCCTCAGCACTTATGACCTTAGCGATATCGGGATCAACATCATTTAATGTAAGATTTTTATCAAACATAACTGGCTCC
>JAOGRV010000029.1:0-13359 GCA_028107545.1 Pseudothioglobus singularis (SeqCode)
CTTCAAGAAGGTGTAGCCTTCGGTTGTCTGTTTTTAAAACTTTGAATTGGAATCCATGAAGACTGATTTCACTCATTTGTTCGGGTAAGTAACTAAAGCCGGAGATAACTAGTCCGGCAACAGTATCATAATCATCACTAGCAATACTCGAATTAAAAAACTCATTAAATTCTGTCAATGTTGTGTTGGCTTGAAGCAAATAACGACCATCGCCATAATCTATAATGTTGTCTTCCTCTTTATCATGTTCGTCTTCAATTTCTCCAACAATTTGCTCTATGACATCCTCTAAAGTTACCAATCCAGCTATTTCACCATACTCATCAAGTACTATTGCCATATGTGATTTATTTTGTTGAAACTCACGCAGTAAAGCTCCCAATGGCTTACTTTCAGGGACAGATAAAGCGTCTCTAAGATACTCTCTGTAGTTAAATTCTTCCTCTTGGTTCTGTGCAAAATGTGACAGCAAATCTTTAGCTAAAACAACACCTAAAATTGAGTCTTGCTCTTCGTTATGAATTGGAAATCTTGAGTGAGACGATGCCACCATAACCTGGAGGAGATTTTTTGTAGTTGCCTCAGAATCAATCATGATCATCTTTGATCGTGGAACCATGACATCGCGGACTTTTAAACTTTCAACCTGTAATGCTCCCTCAATGACTGACCTACTGTAAGGGTCAATTACGAGATTCTCTTCAGCCTCCTCTAAGGCCTGCATTAGTTGTGCTCTTGGTTTTAAAGTTTTAGGAAAAAACTTATCAAATAACTTAAAAAATGATCTACTCGGAGGTTTGTCGTCGCTCATAAAATTATTAAATGTGTTATGGGTGGTCTATTTTACCTTGAATTAGGCCTTTTTATTGACTCGCATTGCCTTACCCTCAGCTGCCCTCTCTTTACGAACTTTTTTTGGATCAGCGATGAGAGGTCTATAAATCTCAACTCTGTCTTTCTCTCTCAGTATTGTCGCTAAGGTTGCGAATTTTGAAAAAATACCTACTCTGTCTTTATATAAATCAATTTCCTTATAAGTATCAAGAATACCTGATGCCAAAACTGCCTCTTTAAGTGTTGTACCATTTTCTACCTCAATACTAATAAGGCTTTGCTTGTTAGCTATGGCATAAGCCACCTCAACTATCATAAATATCACTCATTGTTTGGGCATCATTGAAGTCTAGCTGCCCCTCATATATAGCCCTTCCAGTTATAGCGCCCATTATCCCATGATGTGCATTTTTCAAAAGTGCCGCAATATCATCCAGATTAGTAATCCCACCAGATGCAATGATTGGAATCGATGTTTTTTTAGCAAGATTTGCAGTAGCTTCAACATTGACACCTTGCATCATCCCATCTCTCGCAATATCAGTATAAACAATAGAATTAACTCCATACTGTTCATATTTTTTTGAAAGTTCTACAACATCTATATCTGTTTGTTTTGCCCAACCATCTGTAGCAACAAGACCATTATTGGCATCAAGACCCACAATAATTTTATTAGGAAACTCATCACAAAGCTTTTCCACAAAATCAGGGTTGGTCACTGCCATAGTTCCAATGATGAGATAGCTTATCCCTGCTTCAATATATGCATTTGCAGTCTGTAAATCACGAATACCTCCGCCAATTTGTACTGGCAGATCTGGGAAAGACTTAGTAATCTCATTGACACAGTCAGCATTTATAGGTTTTCCCTCAAATGCGCCATTGAGGTCAACCAAATGAAGTCTTCTTGCACCCTCTGAAACCCATTTGGAAGCCATCTCAGTAGGATTATTTGAAAAAACAGTTGTATCCTCCATAATCCCTTTACGGAGGCGGACACATTGACCATCTTTTAAGTCGATTGCAGGAATAATAATCATAAGAGTATATTTGGCTGAGAAGTTTTATTTGTGAGTTAAATTATACTCTATGCTCTGGAAACAGAGACTCCATAACGAAAATCGAATAATTAATCCACCGGTAGAAGCTCTTCAAGACTCCATCGAGGCTTAATGGTTATTTCATAATTTTGATTACTTTGGCCTGCGAGAAATCTATAGTGGCCAGCTAGCGCAATCATCGCACCGTTATCTGTGCAAAAATCTAGCGCAGGATAGAAAACACTTGCATTATTTTTTGTTGTCATCTCATTCAAAGATTCACGCAGGGACAAATTAGCGCTAACTCCACCAGCAACCACAAGTGTTTTGTATCCAGTTTGTTTAAGCGCTCTATTGCATTTTATTGTTAATGTTTCAGTGGCTGCAACTTCAAATGCTTTAGCAATATTAGCTTTCTCTTCAGGGAAGTCAATGAATGTGTTTCTTGCGTATGTCTTCAAACCACTAAAACTAAAATCAAGTCCGGGTCTATCTGTCATCGGCCTTGGAAAAGTGAATCGATTCTTGTCACCTTGTTTAGCTAGATTTGCCAGAGCAGGACCGCCTGGATAACCCAAACCAAGTATTTTTGCAGTTTTATCAAACCCCTCACCAACTGCATCATCCAGTGACTCTCCTAGAATTTTATATTCACCAATTCTAGGAACATCGACAAGCAATGTATGGCCTCCAGAAACTAAAAGCGCTACAAAAGGAAATTCCGGCCTTTCAACCTCTAAAAGTGGTGCTAAAAGATGTCCTTCCATATGATGAACACCTAATGCAGGGATACCTAGACCCCATGCTAAACTCTGAGCAATTGAACCACCAACTAAAAGTGCTCCCGATAAGCCTGGTCCAGCAGTATAAGCAATGCCAGTTAGTTCATTTAATTTGATTCCACTTTCATTAAGAGCCTCTTTAATCAAGGGTATGGCTCTTTGAATATGATCTCTAGAAGCTAGTTCTGGAACTACACCACCATATTCTGCATGAAGACTCACTTGGGAAAATAACTTATGTGAAATTAGGCCGCCCTTACTAGTATAAATCCCGATTCCTGTTTCATCACAAGAGGATTCAATCCCCAAAGTAATAAGATTGTTACTAACCGCCAACGCTCTCACCTAAGTAAACTTTTTTAACTTCTTCATTAGCCAAAATTGCATCTTTGCCACCCTGAGCTATGATTTTTCCTGCACTTAAGACATAAGAATGATTACACGTATCAAGCATTTCCCTATAGTTGTGATCAGTAATTAATATCCCAATTCCTTTATCTCTTAGTTGATAAATTATTTCTTGAATATCAACAACTGAGATTGGATCAATGCCGGCAAATGGTTCATCTAATAAAATGAATTTTGGATCCATGGCTAAAGCTCTAGCAATTTCAACCCTTCTTCGCTCTCCACCAGATAAGGTAATGCCCTTTATGTGGCGAACATGCTCAACCTTAAATTCGGATAAAAGTTCTTCGAGTCTTGCAGGCCTATCTTTTTCTGCAACCGATTTGTTCATTTCTAAGACTGCCATAATATTGTCTTCGACGCTTAGCTTACGGAAAATAGATGGCTCCTGAGGAAGGTATCCAAGACCCAGCTTTGCACGTTTATGCATTGGCATATGGCCGATGCTCTTATTGTCCAGAGTTACTTCACCCCTGCTCGACCTTACAAGGCCACAAGTTATATAGAAGCACGTTGTCTTACCAGCACCATTTGGACCCAGCAAACCAACAATTTCACCACCTTTAACAGAAAATGAAACATCATTAACAACCTCACGACGTGCATATTTTTTATAAAGATTTTTAACTTCTAACTGGTGATTTACCATTCCAATCAAGCGGCTATATGATAGAAACTATCTTACCCTAAATGTACTCAATATGGATAGAGCTATAGACCTCTTTTACGCCGTCTGTTGTTAAAATCCTAAGCGCTCCATGCTCACTAATTCCATCCACTTCACCTTCAAAAATTTCTTTTGAATTTTTTGATCTAATTTTGACTCCTTTTAGCATATCGTAATCACTCCACTCTGATAGCAGATTAGAGAGCCCCTTGCTTTCAAAATCTTTCGACATGGCTAATATATTCTTGATGAATGCAGCAGTTAATGTTTCAAAACTAGGTAATTTTTTAAAAATTTGTGCCAAATCAGTCCAAGGGATATCAATATTAATTTTTTGATCCAACTGATAATTAACTCCAACTCCAATAACTACATACTGTGCCCCTTTATGAATATTATTTTCCATCAAAATGCCTGCTAACTTTTTATTTCCATAATAAACATCATTAGGCCACTTAATTTTTAAACCTTCAAGTTGGTATTCCTCCTCTATGGATTTAATAATGGCCATTCCAATCACTAAACTGAGTCCATTTAGATTTGTATCAACATTAAAACATTTGCGAAGTGAGAAGAGAATACTGCCATCTTTTTGGGACGCCCAGCCTCTTCCGTGTTGACCTTTCCCCATAGTTTGTTCTCTAGTTACACAAAGCTGAGTTCTTTTTGAATAGGGAACCTTTGACAGGTAAGAACTTGTGCTCTCTATTGAATCAAAAAAATGACAATCAATATCATCTTCTATTAGCCTCTTAAGTGAAGAATAGTGATTCATGAAAATAATTTGATAAAATATTAGGATTGATTTTACAATAAAAAAATTTAGTGATTGATTATGAAAATTGCATTGGGTGTTGAATATTTTGGCAAGGGTTTTCATGGCTGGCAAGTTCAAAAATCTGGCCTTCGAACTGTCCAGAGCTCTGTTGAAGCTTCCTTAACAAAGGTAGCTAACCACCCTGTACGTGTATTTTGTAGTGGAAGAACTGACTCAGGAGTTCATGCCATTGAACAAGTCATTCATTTTGAAACGTCAGCAATTAGAACTGAGCGTGCCTGGCTTTTTGGTGGGAATGTAAACCTCCCTAGTGATGTCAACTTTAAATGGGCTAAGGAAGTCAGTGATGACTTTCATGCTAGGTTTAGTGCTTTTGCAAGATCCTATGAATATAAGATTCATCATAACCCTGTTAGATCATCACTTAAAGGTAATTATTATTTATGGGAGCCAAGACCTTTAGATATAAGGAAGATGCAAATAGCTGCAGATTTACTTGTTGGAGAGCATGACTTTTCTTGCTTTAGAGGAAGCTTGTGTCAGGCAAAATCACCAATTAAAACGATTGATTATATTCAAATTGAATCATCTATGGACGAGCTAATTATCCGCGTTAAGGCGAATGCCTTCCTTCATCATATGGTTCGAAATATCGTTGGAACTCTTTTAAAAATTGGGAGGGGTGAGAAGAATGTTGAGTGGATGTCAGCAGTATTAGCAAGTAAAGATCGAAGAAAAGCGGGGCCAACTGCAGAGCCACAAGGCCTTTATTTTATAAAAGCGTTCTATGAAGAGATTTAATTAAGCTGAGTCGCTAGCATCTTCGATATCTTTTGCTTGCTCTTCATCTTGTTCTTTCTCAATGTTTTCTAACTCCTGCCAAACATATTTTAGGGCATCCGCTCTTAAATCAAAAAAACGATTTTCACCATAACGTTTTTTGAACCCTGATCGGAATAATTCTGCTTCTAACCTTTCTGTTCTTGCAAAAAGTATTTCAACACCAGAGCTTGAACAACTCTCTACCAGGTTTGACAATACTTGTTCACCACTTGCATCAACTTGAACAATCGATGCCACATCAACAATGACATATTGGAGTTCATCATTATTTTTAGCAATCAATTCAAGTAACTTTGTTTCAAAATAAGCAGCATTTGCAAAGTAAAGTGAACCGCTCCACTTAGCAACCTTAACAGATTGACTTGCCTCAACAGATTCATCAGCGAATCTTGACGCAATAATTGACCCATGTTCGACTGATAACTCAGTAAAGTTTGGCTCCATCGTTCTGTAAAGAAACAGACCTAATGACAGAATGATTCCAAATGCAATTCCGTTTTCTAGATGGGGCGCAAAAGTTAGCGTCATAACAAAAGTCAACAAACCAACCAAACCATCATGCTTCTCTACTTTCCACACCTTGAATCTTCAAGGAGGTCCAATGAGTGAGTATGAGGTGAGAGAGTTTGAAAAAAATGACTATTTAGAGCAGTGTGTCAATCTGCGCCACTGGGATGATGAAGCTAAAGACCCGAACAAGCAATGTCCACCATTTTCATACTATCGGTCTTTAATTGAGGCTCAATTAATCAGTAATATTTAGTAAATAAATACTTGATTTTTAATCTTTCTATATAGTTTCATTCGGAAAGTATAATATTGTGATAATAAATTGAAATTAATCACTTTATGAAAAAAAAATTATTAATAATCAATGGCCCTGGGCTTTCAGATTTGAGCAACTTTAATGAATTCGGCCATGATAACCTTACTTTGGAAAAGGTCCAAAAAAAATGTTTAGAAACTTGCGATAGTTTAGGGATTAGTGTGGATTTTTGTCAAACTGATGATCAGGCTGAGTTATCAAACTATCTTTTAAAGGCCTCTAAGGAGTTTGATGCTTTAATAATTAATCCTGCTGCTTATTCTAATGCAGCCTCTTTAGACCCCGATCTATACGCATCTAATATAGAGGCCATGGCTAATCTAAAAAAGCCAGTTATTGAGGTGCATATTGCAAATATTTTCCAGAAGGGAGTTAATATTAATAGTCCAATAAAGGCTTCGGAAGGGAATGTTGGTTTTGTAAGTGGATTTGGTATCCATAGCTATGATCTTGCTATTAGAGCAGTCAATAAGCAGTTGAGTCAAAAATCATGAATATTTTTGTTATCAATGGTCCAAATATAAACCTACTTGGCTCGCGCGAGCCCGAGATTTATGGGCATGATACATTAGATAGTATTTCAAAAGAGTGTATAGAACAAGGTCTTAAAGATGGCAATAATGTGAAATTTATGCAGTCTAATTATGAAGGTGAAATAGTTGAGTGGATTCAGAGCGCAATAAAAGAAAAAATTGATGTAATTGTCATTAATGCTGCTGCTTATACTCATACATCAATTGCAATTCATGATGCTTTAAAGTCTTTTCCTGGCTTGAAGATAGAGTTACATATTTCGAATCCACATTTACGTGAGTCATTTCGTCATATTTCTTTTGTCTCTCCAGCTGTGGATGCAGTAGTTGCTGGTCTTGGTGCAGATGGGTATAGCCATGTCATTGAGTTGTTGGCAGATTTACAAAGATCCTAGCCTAATAGTAAAACTCTAGTGTTGAGACTGAAATATCAGAAACATAGTCTTTACCATAAGCAACAATACCAAAACTCCTAATTTTTTTTGGATCCAAGGTCGAGTCCTTTGACCATCTTCGTTCAAATTTATTAAAAGGAAGGTCAATCATTTGCCACTCCTCACTAGCTATGAAAGTTGTAGCATAATAGTCTGAAGGCGACCAACTCTCATTTGTTCGGATATGGATGTAGTAAGTTTCACCATTTCCTCTTACGTTCAGTCGAACGCCTTTAAGATTCTCCCCTTCCTTTTCAGAATTTGCAAATGAAACACTCGCACGCAATTGAATAAAGCCACCGTTGTTTGCTGTACTTACATTACCAGTAAGTCTTGCGTAATACATTTCACCGTCTTGTTCAAGATTTACCTTGCCATCAGAGACACCACCCATGACCCTATCACTAACGTACTGCCAGTACCTGCCACTATCTGCGTTGAATGGATAAGCAAGTACTTCATCATTTGCAATTACATTTGAACTAATTGATAAGATTGAAAATGACATTAGTACTAGAAGATGTTTTAATTTGGATTGAAAGTATAAATATAAGGGCATAAAAGCGAATTTTTTATTAATAGAAAGCTTATTATATGTTTATTTTATAAACACTTAAATTATTTTATTTTGGCTCAGTTAAAGAGCATCTTGATTGGTTTCACCAGTTCGAATACGAACTACTTTTTCGATATCAGAGACAAAGATTTTTCCATCACCTTTTTGCCCAGATCGAGCGATATCACTTATAACATTAATGACTAAATCTAAATTTTTAGTAGAAATGGCAATTTCAAGTTTGACCTTGTGGACAAATTCTACAGTAAACTCTGTGCCTCGATATTGTTCGGTGTGACCTTTTTGTTTGCCAAAACCTTTGACTTCGGTAACAGTCATGCCTGGTATATCAACATTACAAAGCGCTTCTCTAACTCTGTCTAAAATTTCAGGCCTTAATATTGCAGTAACTAGTTTCAAAGATAATCCTTATTATTTTGTCTTTAACTTATTGAGTTATAGGAGAAATAATATACTTAAATTGTATTTAAGTAGCAATGGATTACAATTTTAAATTGATTTTTTAGAAACTGCTTGAAAAGCATGTAAGAATGGTGGAGGGACAGGGATTCGAACCCTGGAAGGGTATTAGCCCTTGCTGGTTTTCAAGACCAGTGCATTCAACCGCTCTGCCATCCCTCCGAAAGATTGGTATGATACCGTTTTTATGAATAAAGTAAATAAAATTTATTTAAAAAAACTACAATTTTTTGCGTATAATTCTCCCTTTTTAGAAATTTGATTAGGTGGTCGTTATGTCTAAAGTATGCCAAGTAACTGGTAAGAGACCTATAAGCGGAAATAACGTTTCTCATGCGAATAACAGAACGCGTCGTCGTTTTTACCCTAACCTTCATACTCACCGTTTTTGGGTTGAGGCTGAAAACCGTTTTGTTAAGTTGAAGTTATCTGCAAGAGGTCTTCGCGTTATTGATAAAAAGGGCATTGATGTTGTTTTAGCAGAAATCCGCGGACGCGGCGAAAAGGTATAAGGAGTAAGTTATGAGAGAAAAAATTAAACTGGTTTCTTCAGCTGAAACAGGTCACTATTACACTACAACTAAAAATAAAAGAATTCACCCAGAAAAGGTTGAAGTTAAAAAATTTGATCCTGTTGTAAGAAAACACGTAATGTATAAGGAAGCAAAGATTAAGTAATCCTTAATAATATTCATAAAAAAAGCCGCTTTAGAGCGGCTTTTTTATTACCTAAAGTTTAACTTTGCAGGATCATCTCAAGTGGAACATTGGAAGAAGATTCTTGATAATCCGCGATTTGGTCAAAATTGAGATACTGATATATTTCACCTGATAAAGGCTCAATGTCTTTCATTAAGGATAAGTACTCTTCAGAAGTAGGAATATACCCCAGCTTAGCAGAGATTGCAGCAACCTCTGCTGATGCTAAAAATACATTGCTGTTATCTCCTAATCGATTTGGAAAGTTTCTGGTCGAGGTTGAAACGACAGATGCTCCTTCTTCAACCCTTGCTTGGTTTCCCATACAAAGTGAGCAGCCTGGGACCTCAGTCCTGTCTGTAAGTCGTTCAAAGGTTTCATATATTCCCTCAGCCCTTAACTGTTTTTCATCCATTCTTGTTGGAGGCACCACCCATAAAACTGTATTAAGCTCTGACTTATCTTTGAGTAGCTGTGCCGCCGCCCTGAAATGTCCAATATTGGTCATACAAGAGCCAATGAAAACTTCATCTATTGATGTTTTGGCAACTGATGATAGAAGTCTTACATCATCTGGATCATTTGGACAGGCTAAGATTGGCTCCTTAATGTCATTAAGATTTATTTCAATGACCTCTGAATACTCGCAATCTTTATCAGCCTCAAGAAGCTCTGGATTATCAAGCCACTTTTTCATATCCTGTATTCTTTTTGCTATTGTTTTTTTATCATCATAGCCAGAATCAATCATCGAGCCGAGAAGTGTAATATTTGAATTTAAATATTCTGCAATGGGTTCTTTATTAAGCTTTACAGTACATCCATTTGCCGACCTCTCTGCTGTTGCATCTGCAAGCTCAAATGCTTGCTCAACCTTTAGATCCCCAAGTCCCTCAATTTCAAGAACGCGTCCAGAAAAAATATTCTTCTTGTTAGATTTATCAACAGTGAGTAATCCCTTTTGAATGGCAACATATGGGATTGCATTGACAAGGTCCCTTAGAGTGATTCCAGGTTGCATCTCACCCTTAAACCTGACTAAAACTGATTCAGGCATGTCTAATGGTAGCACTCCAATTGAGGCACCAAAGGCAACAAGGCCAGAGCCAGCTGGAAAACTAATTCCGATTGGGAAACGCGTATGAGAGTCGCCACCAGTTCCAACAGAGTCTGGCAAAAGCATGCGATTTAACCAAGAATGAATAATGCCATCGCCTGGTTTGAGTGACACGCCACCTCGTGAATGCATGAAGTCTGGGAGTGTGTGCTGCAACTCAAGATCAATGGGCTTAGGATAAGCAGCTGTGTGACAAAAACTCTGCATAACTAGATCAGCAGAAAATCCTAAACAAGCTAATTCTTTGAGCTCATCTCGAGTCATTGCTCCTGTTGTGTCTTGAGATCCAACTGTACTCATGCGAGGCTCACAATAGGTTCCGGGCCTTATACCTTTAACACCACAAGCTTTACCAACAATTTTTTGAGCTAAGGTAAAGCCTAATGAACTATTCTTTGGGTCCACTGGACGAAGAAACACATCACTCACCGCTAAGCCAAGTTCAGCTCTTGTTTTATCTGTTAAACCTCTTCCAATAATAAGTGGAATTCTGCCACCAGCACGAACCTCATCTGGCATCGTACTAGGCGCAAGATTAAATTTTGAAATAACTTCTCCAGATGCATCTTTAATAGTGCCTTCATATGGATAGATTGTAATCTCATCACCCATTTTGAGTTCTGAAACGTCGCATTGAATTGGAAGTGCCCCTGAATCCTCAGCTGTATTAAAAAATATTGGAGCAATTTTGCCACCAAGGACTATGCCACCACTATTTTTATTAGGAATGTAGTCAATAGGTTCACCCATATGCCATAAAACCGAGTTAATTGCTGATTTTCTTGAAGAGCCAGTACCCACTACATCTCCAACATAGGCAAGAGGATTGCCCTTTTGCTTTAATTCTTCAATTTTTTCAAGGGGCTTATCCATTTTTTTGACAAGCATTGCTTTTGCATGAAGAGGGATATCAGGACGAGACCAGGCTTCAGTTGCCGGTGAAAGGTCATCAGTATTGGTTTCACCGTCGACACGAAATACTGTCACTTTAATGCTCTCAGGAAGAGGCTCTTTGGAGGTAAACCAGTCAGATGAAGCCCAAGAATCAACTATCTTCTTCGCATGTGCGTTGTTTGCTGACTTTTCCATTATGCTTTGGTGGGCCTCATAGATAAGTATTGTATGAGATAGTGCTTTACAGGCTTCCTCAGCAGTTTCATCATCATCCAGAAGATTAATTAAGGATTCGATGCTATATCCACCAAGCATTGTTCCTAGCAAAAAAGTAGCATGTTTTCTTGAGATCGCATTGCAAGACTGTTCTCCTTTAGCAATACTAGTTAAAAAACCAGCTTTTACATAAGCAGCTTCATCAACACCCGGCGGGACTCTATGAGTGAGTAAATTCAAATAGAAGTCATCATCAAGCCCTGATATTAGGCTCTCTACGACAGACTTAGTTTGTTTTGCATCGAGGGCTAGTGGTGGAAGATTGTCCGACTTTCTCTCTTCACAATGCTTTAAGTAAGCTTTTATCATAGTAATACTGGTTATTAGGTGATTAAATATAAGAGTATAATTTTATCCTTTTTAATATGAAGGCTTAAATTTTTTGAAGCATTAGTTCGTATTATGACATTTGATAAACTTACCTCTATTTCACCAATCGATGGGCGTTACAGCGATAAGACCGCTCAACTCAAAACTATATTTAGTGAATTTGGGCTTATAAAGTATAGGCTTTTAGTTGAAGTGCGATGGTTAGAGGCAATGTCAAAAAATTCAGAAATATCTGAAGTTCCCTTGTTTAGCTCTGAAGCCAACAAAAAATTATTAGCTATTGCCGATAATTTTTCTATAGATGATGCAAGAGCAATAAAAGAAATTGAAAAGACAACCAATCATGATGTTAAAGCGATTGAGTATTTCTTGAAAGAGAAAGTATCTTCAACTCCTGAACTTCATAAAGTGAATGAGTTTATTCATTTTGCATGCACCTCAGAGGATATTAATAATTTATCACATGCGCTTATGCTTGAAAATGGAAGAGAGGTTCTTTTGGCTGAAATGACAGAAACTTTGAATCTAATGACTGGCTTAGCAAGGGAAAATGCTGAAATTCCAATGCTTTCAAGAACGCATGGTCAAACAGCATCTCCCACAACTCTTGGAAAAGAGATGGCAAACTTCTCTTATCGACTGCAGAGACAAATAAAGCAGCTGAAAGATGTTCAAATAATGGGTAAGTTTAATGGGGCAGTTGGAAATTTCAATGCTCATCTCAGTGCGTATCCTGAAGTTGATTGGGAAAAAGTTTCTAAGAGCTTTATTGAGAGTCTCGGAGTGAATTACGCTCCTTATAGTTCACAGATTGAATCACATGATTATATTGCTGAGTATTTTCATGCATTAAATAGATTTAACACCATCTTAATTGACTTTTGCCGTGATGTTTGGGGCTACATTTCATTAGGTTATTTCACTCAAAAAACAGTTAAAGGGGAAATAGGTTCTTCAACTATGCCGCATAAGGTCAACCCCATTGATTTTGAAAATGCTGAGGGCAATCTTGGATTAGCCATTGCCATTGGAGAGCATTTTGCAACAAAACTTCCTATATCAAGATGGCAGCGTGACTTGACAGATTCTACTGTTTTAAGAAATTTAGGCGTTAGTAGTGCACATAGTTTAATTTCGTATGCTTCAATTTGCAAAGGCATAAAAAAACTTGAAGTAAATGAAGAAAAACTGATCGAAGATCTGAATAATTCATGGGAAGTTCTCGCTGAACCAATTCAAACTGTAATGCGCAGGTATGGCGTGTCAAATCCCTATGAGAAACTTAAGGCTCTGACAAGGGGAAAGAAAATTGACGCCAAAATTCTCAGTGATTTTATTGCCTCTTTGGACATCCCCTCAGAGGCAAAAAAAGAACTGAACAAGTTAACGCCAATGAACTATATTGGGGATGCGATTAAATTAGCACGCAACATCTAAAACTGATATAATTTCTCGCCTTAATAATTTAACAATTTAAAAGGAGCAAAAAACCCATGGTTAAGATAAGACTAGCCCGAGGTGGAGCCAAGAAAAACCCTTTTTATTCGATTGTAGCGACAGACTCTAGAAAGAGAAGAGATAGTGGTTACATTGAGCGTATTGGATATTTTAATCCTGTCGCTCGCGGACAAGAAGTCAGGCTTCAACTCGAAGAAGACAGACTGTCACATTGGATTTCTCAAGGCGCGCAGATTTCGGATCGCGTTAAGCAGCTTGTAAAAGAGTACAGAGATCCCTCTATTCGTGAAAAGCAATTAGCTAAACAATCAGCAAAGGCAGATGATAAAGCTAAAAAGATTGTAGCAGAAGAAAAAGCAAAAGCTGATCTAGAGGCTAAAGAGGCAGCAACAGAAGCCACA
>JAOGRV010000003.1:0-99521 GCA_028107545.1 Pseudothioglobus singularis (SeqCode)
GCCCAGAGTTTCAGAAGTAGCCAGGAACACTGAAGATAATTTAGAAGTAGATTTGTCTTTTCATTTAGAAAATGGAAAAATACCCTGTGTTAAGGGGATAATTAATTCCAAGATTGTTTTAGATTGTCAGCGCTGCTTAGATTCTCTAGATATAGAATTAAAGGTACTTTTTAATCTTGCTTTTGTAAGATATGAAAGTCAGGCAGAGGGGCTTGATAAAGATTATGAAGTTTATGTTGTAGGAGAGGATGAAGAAATAAATACATTGGACTTAATATCTGATGAGATTCTTTTATCACTACCAATGGCTCCATCACATGAGTTTGATTGTAGTTTAAAAGTTGAATTAGATGCAAAAGTTGAAAAGATTCATGAAAATCCTTTCGATGTTCTAAAAAAAATTAAAATAGCCGATTTTGGCGAGGAGTAAAAAATGGCAGTTCAAAAAAGTAGAAAAACACCATCAAAAAGAGGGATGCGTCGATCTCACAATGCACTAAAAAATCCTGCATTGTCTGAAGACCAAGAAACTGGGGAGACCCACCTTAGACATCATATTACCGCTGATGGATATTATCGTGGAAAGCAGGTTATCAAATCTGCTACTGATGATATTGAAGAGATAGAAGCTTAAAAACCTAATGTCTATAAAGGTATCAATAGATGCCTCGGGTGGTGATTTTGGTTTCTCAGTTACCATCAATGCTGGTATAAGCGCTCTTAAAACCTATGATGATCTTTTGATTAACTTTGTAGGAGATGAGGCTGGAATTAAGAGTGAGCTAAATAAAAACGCTTCTTATTCAAATTTGGCTGATCGTATTGATATTACTCATGCTTCAGAGGTTATCAATATGACTGACTCTCCTTCTGTGGCTCTGAGGCACAAAAAAGACTCTTCAATGAGGGTTGCTATTAATTTAGTGAAAAATGGTGAAGCTGATGCTTGTGTAAGTGCTGGCAATACAGGCGCTCTCATGTCAATTGCCAGGTTTGTACTTAAAACCATAAAAGGGGTTGATAGGCCTGCTATTATGTCAGCGGTCCCGACACTGACGGGACCAACCCATGTTCTAGACTTAGGTGCCAATATTGATTCAAAACCTAGCACTCTTCTTCAGTTTGCAATTATGGGGTCAATTGCAGTTCAAAATACTGAGAACAAAAATAACCCCTCTGTAGGGCTTCTAAATGTTGGCTCTGAAGAGTTAAAAGGAAATGAGAAAAGCCAAGAGACTTCTGAACTCTTAAAAAAATCATCTCTCAACTATATTGGATTTGTTGAAGGTGATGATATTTATAAAGGGAATATAGACGTTATAGTCTGTGATGGCTTTGAGGGAAATATCGCTCTTAAGGCCAGTGAAGGAGTAGCAAAAATGTTCTCCTATTTCATTAAAAAGTCTTTTCAAAAAAACTTTTTTACTAAGCTTGTAGCTATAATAGCGCAGCCAATTATGAGAGACTTTAAATCTAAAGTTGACCCAGGAAAATACAATGGTGCAAGCCTGCTTGGGCTCAAAGGTGTTGTTGTGAAGAGTCATGGCAATGCAGATGTTGATTCATTTTTCCAAGCAATCAAAGAGGCTTATTTAGAGGCCCATGCTAAAATAACTGATAAAATATCGACGCAACTAACGCGCGAATTAGAAGAGCATAAATAATAACTGTATCATGAAAAAATTTGCTAGGATTATTGGAACTGGAAGTTATTTGCCTTCAAAAGTTGTCACTAATTTTGATCTTGAAAAAACCCTTGATACCTCTGATGAGTGGATTACAGCAAGAACTGGAATCAAAGAGAGAAGAATTGTAACTGATCAAAATACTTGTGATCTTGCGCTTGAAGCTTGCCTTAAAGCTCTGTCAATGGCAGAAATCAAACCTGAAGATATAGATTTAATTATTCTTTCAACAACTACGCCAGATAAGATTTTTCCTGCAACAGCAACAATCCTACAAAATCGACTTGGGGCCTCTTGCCCAGCCTTTGATCTTCAAGCAGTTTGCGCAGGTTTTGTTTTTGCTTTGACGACTGCACAGCAATACATTGAAAATGGAAGTGCCAAGAATATCTTAGTGGTTGGAAGTGAAACTATGTCAAAAATTGTTGACTGGAGTGATCGCTCAACTGCCATTTTGTTTGCAGATGGTGCTGGGGCAGTAGTTTTAAGTGCAGATAATTCAACAGGCATAAAACATTCGAAAATTTTTAGCGACGGAAGCTATCTTTCTTCACTGCATGTCAATAATAATGGTATTGATGAACTTGGAACAATTCAGATGGAAGGCAATGAAGTTTTTAAAATTGCTGTTAAAAGACTTTCAGACTTGGCTGAAGAGACACTCAAAGATTGTAATATGAGCTCGGATGAATTAAATTGGATGGTCCCACATCAGGCCAATATTCGAATCATTAATGCCGTTGCCAAAAAAATCAAACTTCCAATGGACAAGGTTATACAAACTCTTGAAAAGCACGGCAATACATCTGCGGCGTCTATACCCCTTGCTCTTGATGAAGGTGTTCGAGATGGAAGAATTAAAAAAGGAGACACACTGCTATTTGAAGGGATTGGTGGTGGCTTTAGCTGGGGAAGCGTTCTCTTAGAATACTAAAACGTTCTACTAATTAGCCTTTTGGTTAGCAACCTTAATGGCTCACTGTCAACGCTTAAATGTGATAGCTCTTCAAGGGCGCTTTGATATAAATTTTCAAAAGTCTTGATTGACTTATTCAGTCCAATAATTGAAGGGTAGGAAGGTTTGTTTTTTACTGCATCTGAATTTTGACGCTTACCCAATACTTCTTCAGAAGTAGTTACATCTAAAACATCATCTTGAATCTGATAGGCAAGGCCTAAATGACTTGCAAATAACTCTAATATTGATAAATCATTTTCACTAGCATTTTGTAATAATGCACCAAATTTAATAGAACAATTTAGTAATGCCCCAGTTTTCTTTTGATGCATTTGATTAAGAATATTTAGATCAACTTTTTTGGAAACAACAGATAAATCAATTGATTGCCCCTCTGCCATAGCATAGGATGATTTAGCCATTAACTCTAAAAGCTTTATTTTTGTAACAGCGTCAATGAGGGGGTCATTTGAAATTAAACCAAATGCCAAAGCCTGAAGACCATCACCAGCAAGAATAGCTTGAGCCTCCCCAAAAACCTTGTGATTTGCAGGCTGATTATGCCTTATGTCATCGTCATCCATTGCAGGCAAGTCATCATGGATTAGAGAGTAAATATGAATTAATTCAATTGCACTAGCGCTTGAGTCAGCTTTTTCTATTTCTGAGTCATATAAACTAGCTACTGTATAAGTTAAGATTGGCCTAAATCTCTTTCCTCCAGCTAAAACGCTGTATTTCATAATATTCTTAAGTTCAATATTAGAATTAGAGCTAGAAGGAATAGAACTTAAATAAATATTTAAATAGGAGTTAACTCTCTCCCTATATTGATCATGAATCTTCAAAAGATTTTTCTTCGTTATAATTATCACTTTCACTCAAAATTTTGATGCGCTGCTCTGCATCTGAGAGCGCGGTATGGCATTGCCTATGAATCTTAACGCCTTCTTCAAAATATTTCAAGGATTCTTCTAAGCTTAAATCACCCGACTCCATTTTGTTAATAATGTCTTCAAGCTTTAACAAACCTTTATTAAAATTAAATTTTTCAGACACCTTAGGGCCTCTCATTTATGATTGATTTAAAATATAGTCCATCCACTTACTTGGCAATATTTTACCCAATATAGAAAAAATTTTTGTTGGAAAGGTGACTCGATAGTAATTTTTTGGATTGCTGGACTCTAATGCATGGATTGTACTTTTTAAAACAGCCTCAGGAGGAAGAGTGAATTTAGCATTTTTGCCAGACTGAAGTCTTTTTATCATTAATTTATATTGATTCTTATAATGACTGCTAGAAATATCAACATTCTGCTGGAATGCCAAATAAGCATTCTGCCTAAATTTTGATTCAATTGGACCTGGCTGAATAGAAGAGAATTTGATATTTGTATCACTTAACTCTAATCTTAATGTGCCAACAAGACCTTCAATAGCGAACTTGGATGCTACATAGGGCCCTCTAAAAGGCATTGCAACAAACCCCAATACAGAACTTATATAAACAATCCTGCCTTCATTGCTATCTCTCATTTTTGGTAATACTAGATTTGTTAACTCATGCCATCCAAAAACATTCGATTGAAATTGTTTATCTAAAGCTTCTCTAGAAATATCTTCAAGAGCGCCAGCTTGCCCATATGCACCATTATTAATTAATGCAAAAACTGTATCTGTCTTTTCATAAAGTTTCAAAACTGCGGTATTTATTGACTTTGAAGAGGATAAATCTAGATGTAATGACTCAAATCCAAGATTTTCAAGGTTTTTTACATCATCATGTGCTCTCGCTGAAGCAAAAATTCGATACCCCTTCTCCTTAAGCCCCTTTGCAATACAAAGACCAATGCCACTTGAACATCCTGTTATTAAGATCGATTTCATTTTTGAATGTCTGTCCAATAATCTGTTTTAGGTTTCAAATCTTTATCAATACTCTCTGATCGCAATACAAGAAAATCATAAGCCATTCGAAAACGAGGACTTCTAATAAGAGTTTTAGATTTTTTTGGGTTATAGTTCTCTAACTGGTATTGCATCAGCCAAACATCCTTTACCCGAGATGAAAGCCATCTTGGCATCATTACTTGTTGTGTTTGCTGATTTATTACATATTCAGAAGCTTCGAGCATTAACTCAATTCGAGATTTATTTTTTTTACTTATTTGACTCAATCTTTTATTTAGTGGAGACCATAGAAAAACTGCAAATAGAAATGCTGGAGTAACACTAAGACCATTTTTAATTCTTTCTGAGGTATTGATTAATGAAGCAGTAACAAATGAATTTTCTTTGGTTTGAGAAAAAAGATGTTTTAAAAGACCTAATTTGAAAAGCTCACGAAATACAACAATAGAATTTTCATTATGAAAAAGCTTTATAACCTCCTCATATAGCCTTGCTGGCGGGATTTTTGCAAGCAACTGAGAGTTTTTTTGAATTGTTTCAATAAGCTTAGGTTCAATTTTTGCATTTAATTTTGCCTGAAAACGAACAGCGCGAATCATTCTAACTGGATCTTCCTCAAAACGTTCAGAAGGGTCACCAATCATGTTAATTTTCAAAATCTCTAAATCTCTAAGGCCACCAACATAATCGATAACCTCAGATTTATTGATATCGTAATAAAGGCCATTTACAGTAAAGTCTCTTCGAAAAACATCATCCTTTAAGGCTCCATAATAGTTATCTCTTAGAACTAAACCATCACTTGAAGTTTTAAGATTTCCAGCACGAAAAGTTGCTACCTCAATAAATTTTCTTGATGAAAACATAATATGAACTAACTTAAAACGTCTTCCAATTATTCTAGAGCGTTTAAAGAGTTTATTAATCTGTTCTGGTGTTGCACTAGTTGCTATATCGAAATCCTTAGGTTTATAGCCAAGGAGTATATCTCTTATACAGCCTCCAACTAAATAAGTCTCATAACCTGAATTAGTCATTTTTTTTACTATCTTTAATGCATCCTGATCTATTAATTTTTTGTCAAATTTAATCTTTTTACGAATTAGATTCATAAACTAACAACTTCTCTTGGAGACCACCCCTTCTTTCTGTGTTCACATTCAACGTTTGTATAAACACCGCCTCTTACATTAAATACTGCTTTTAGTCTTAAAAATCTAGGTTGCATTGCATCAACTAAATCGTCCAGAATCTTGTTGGTTACTGCCTCATGAAAAGCACCTTCATTCCTATATGACCAGAAATAATTTTTTAATGCTTTTAACTCAATACAAGATTTATCTGCAATATACTCAATGTGTATATCAGCAAAATCAGGTTGGCCTGTTAATGGACAAAGGCAGGTGAATTCTGATGAATCGATTCGAATTACAAAATCTCTCTCAGTATTTGGATTATCAAAGACTTCTAATATTTTACTTGGTGAACTAGACATTACTCTTCTCTGGTTTAATTAAAGTGGTTATTTTATCAATAAAATATAAAACTTTTCCTTGTCTGAACTGATAAAAAATAAGTGCTAACAAAATAACAATAATATGAATTGACCACAGACCAATAAATGGCGTTAAATCTCCTCTCTCAATTGAATTTTTTGCTACTAATAATCCGTTGTTATAAATCATAAATACTACAATACCAGCTAAAAGATTAATCCCTTTTCCTGTCCTTGGTGAAGTTTTGCCTAGCAATATTCCTATGAAAGATAAAATTAGAATTGATAATGGCTGGGAAATACGCCACTGCATCTCTGCATTTGCAGGCAAGCCTCCATCAGTAAGCAAATCAATTGAAGTTTTTTCTTCAATTGCAGAAAAATTAGAGAGCGTTTTTTGAACTTCGGCAGAAACTATCTCTAAGTCATACAAATCAAAATCTAATATATTTTTATTAATTTCACCAGGAAGGCCCTCATACCTTACACCATCCTTAAGTCTTAAGTAAATACTTTGGCTTATTGAATCGGTATATTTGATTCCTGTTGACGCTAATACGATAACTGGACTCACTTTATTTGAAACATAGATAAAGATTTCCTCCAGGTTTTGTTGGCCGGCCTTATTAATTGATGACGATTCTGATGCATAAAAAACAATCTCACCATTCTTAAAGCTCTCAAACTTTCCTTCTGTTATAAATGAGAATTCTGAAGCATTAACAGTTTCATCTTCTGTATTGCTCTTTTGTTGTTTTGCCCAAGGGACAACATAGATAGTTAAAACAAAAACTAAAACAAAAGAAAGAATTACTATTGGTTGGATGTAATAAATTAGTCCTTTATCGCCAATGCCGAAAGAATTTATTACTATTGCTTCAGAGTTCTTGTACATTTGAGATATTGAAATAATAATAGCCAAGAACAGTGAAAGTGAAAATATAACGGGTAAATCTCGAAGCATGTTAAAGCCAATAATTGGCATAAGCTCCTGAAACGGAATACCATGCTCTACACTTTTTTGAACAATCGAAACAAATTGATTACCAAAAACAATAAAACTAATAATAAAAAAAATTGATACTAAAAAAACAATTATATTTTTTTGAAGATATCTTGAAATTATTGTATTGGAAAGATTAAAATTTTTTGACAGCATTAAGTTAATTATAAAATAGCTTTGCTGATATGAGAGCTCTTTACTTCTTTTGTTTCATTGAATCAAAAAACTCATCATTAGTTTTAGTAAATCTAAGCCTTTCAATTAGAAACTCAGCAGCCTCGACAGTATCCATAGGATGAAGAATCTTCCGTAAAATCCACATTTTTTGAAGTTCTTGCTCATCTGTAATAAGTTCTTCACGTCTTGTGCCTGAGGCATTAATGTTTATAGCAGGGAAGATTCGTTTTTCAGACAATCTTCTCTCAAGATGAAGCTCCATATTACCGGTACCTTTAAACTCTTGATAAATGACTTCATCCATCTTGGAGCCAGTATCAACAAGTGCGGTTGCAATAATAGTAATGCTGCCACCATTCTCAATATTACGTGCTGCTCCAAAAAAGCGCTTTGGTCTTTGAAGCGCATTAGCATCAACACCACCAGTTAAAACTTTACCAGAGGAAGGAGCAACCGTATTGTAAGCTCTTGCTAAACGGGTAATTGAGTCAAGCAGAATAATAACATCTTTACCTTGCTCAGCCCTTCTTTTAGCTTTTTCAATAACAATCTCTGCAACTTGAACATGTCTTTTAGCAGGCTCATCAAATGTTGAAGAAATAACCTCGCCTCGAACTGTACGCTCCATTTCAGTTACCTCTTCAGGTCTTTCATCAATTAGCAAAACAATTAATTCACACTCTGGATGGTTCACTGCTATAGAAGAAGCAATATTTTGCATAATCATTGTCTTACCAGCCTTAGGTGGAGCAACTAAAAGCCCCCTTTGTCCTTTTCCGAATGGCGCCACAAGATCAATTACCCTTGCTGTAATATCTTCTGTGCCTCCATTTCCAAGCTCAAGACCAAGTCTTTGATGTGGATGAAGTGGAGTAAGAGAAGAAAATGGAATTCGATTTCTTATATTTTCAGGTGAATCTTCATTAACTTCAGAAACTTTGACAAGTGCAAAATATTTTTCGCCTTTCTTTGGCGCCCTAATCTTTCCAGTAACAACATCTCCAGTTGATAAGTTAAAACGTCTTATTTGGTTTGGAGAGACATAAATATCATCTGGGCCAGAAACATATGAATCATTTGAAGATCTTAAAAAACCATACCCTTCTTGGAGTATGTCTAAAACACCATCTCCCAAAACCTCTTCTTCATTGTCAGCCTTGTGTTTAAGAATTGCAAAGATAAGGGTTTGTTTTTTTGCTCTGGAAATATTTTCAATTCCGAGAGATTGAGCGAGCTCAAGAAGCTCGGCAGGCGTTTTGATTTTAAGTTCTGATAGTTTCATATAGATTTATAAGTTTTTTATTAGAGGTGGCATAGAGCCAGATGAAACAAACAACAGATATTAATGTTTGTTTTAAGAGTTTTATATTAGAGTTTTATAATATTTGTTTAAAAATTGAGTTAATAGTTAGATATTTGAATCCAAAAAAGCATTTAGATTCGCCTTTGAGAGAGCGCCAACCTTTGTGGCTTGAACAGCTCCGTCTTTAAATAAAAGCATAGTAGGAATTCCTCTTATGCCATATTTAGGTGGTAATTGAACATTTTCATCAACATTGACTTTGGCGATTGTAATTTTCCCTTCATACTCATCTGCGATTTCATCAAGGATTGGCGCAAGAGCCTTACAGGGTCCACACCACTCTGCCCAAAAGTCTACCAATACGGGTTGTGAAGAATTTACAACATCATCCTCAAAAGAGGCGTCACTGACTACGATAATTTTGTCGTTCATGTACTAAAAAATGGAATGTATAAATAGAGTTGAAATAACCTATGGATTACATTATAACACTTCTTTTAGAGAATTCTGTTTATTTAAAGAAAGATTAATTATGGCAATTTTTTATTAAATAAATGCAAGTAATATCGGTATCGTGATAAAAGACAAAATAACTTGCGTGGTTATTATGCTAGTCATTAATTGATCATCTGCCCCAAACTGTCTAGCAAGCGTATGAGAACTAACAGCTGTGGGTACAGCCGCAAAAATAACTGCAACTATAACTTCAATCTCACTGAGCCCTAAATAATTAGCTACAAAAAAAGCAATCAATGGCAAGGCTAATAATTTGAGAAAATTGGATATTATGATTGGAGTAATAGTTAAAGCTAAATCTCGAACTTTAATCTTAGCACCAATAGTTAATAACATTATTGGAAGCGCTGCAGAACCAAGCAAACCAGAAGTATCAATAATTACTTTTAATTTTTCTGATTGAATTATTGAAAATATTAGACCTGTAATCATTGCTAAGATAAAAGGATTTTTGCTTAACTCAGCAAATACCGTTACAAATTCATTATTTGATGCATTTTTTTTTGATTGGCCAAAATTCATTACCATTGTTGTCACTATTATAATATTAATGCTAGGAACATAGATAAGCATAAATATAGAGGCTATTTTTAAACCTTCATCTCCAAAAAGACTTCCAGTAATTGCTAATGCAATAAAAGCATTTTGTCTGACTGCTCCTTGAAGTATTGATGTCCATCTTTCTGGCGGATATCCAAGCAATTTGCCTAGAATAAGAACAGTCAATATTGCAATCAAAAATCCTACATAAATGATTACAGAATAGCTATAAAGCATTTCTAAAGATAAATTAATTTGAGATATGTAGTGGAATAATAATGCTGGAATGAGAACCCAATAACATAATTTATCATTAATTTCCCAAAAGGATACGTCAGGCACTTTTATCCTTCTCAGAAAATTGCCAAGAATAATTAAAAGAAAAACAGGTGAGACCAATAGAAAGATTTGAAAGAAGTTTGAAAGCATTTATTCTTTAATTTGAAATAGTATTTTCTAACTATGATTATTAATCCAATCAATGGCTTTTTCTAGTCTAGCCAAGGTTCTTTCTTTGCCAACAAATTGAGCGCTTATATCAATACTTCCAGACTTACCATCGCCACTGAGGGCTAACCTGAAGGGCTGACCAACCTTACCAAAACCTATATCATGTCCTTCACAAATAATCTTTATTACTGAATGAATGTTCTCAGCAGTCCAGCTATCAATTGAATTGAGATTGGCAACTAGATCCTCTAAAATTGGCTTAGAATTAGTATTGAATACCTTATTTGCCTGAACTGAATCAAACGCATCAAAATCACAATAAAACATGACGCAGCTCATTGCCATATCAACTAGTGACCCTGACCTTTCTCTTAGAGACTCAGCCAACTCATAAATATTAGGGCCATTATCTAAAGAAATATTTAAATTATTGAGATGCCATTTAAGATTTTCAACCAGATTATTGATATCAGTTGATTTAATGTAGGACTGATTAATCCACTCTAATTTTTCTTGATTGAAGCTAGCTGGAGAATTATTTATATTTTTTAGTTCAAAAAGATCAATCATCTCTTCTACTGAAAAAATTTCTTGGTCTCCGTTTGACCAGCCAAGCCTCACAATATAATTTAATAACGCTTCAGGTAAAAAGCCTTCATCCCTATATGCAAGAAGGTTAAGTGCTCCATGTCTTTTTGATAAACGAGAGCCATCTGAGCCAAGGATCATTGGAACGTGGGCAAACTTGGGCAAAGGCCATCCCATAGCTTTATAAAGATTAATCTGTTTAGGAGTATTATTGATATGATCATCGCCCCTTATTACGCAGTCAATTTCCATGTCATGATCATCAACCACAACAGTTAAGTTATAGGTTGGAGAGCCATCTGTCCTTGAGATTATTAAATCGTCTAACTCAGAATTTGAAATTCTCACCTCACCCTTTACAAAATCATGAAATAATACTGATTCATCGTCAGGGTTAAGAAATCGAATGACGCCATTCTTTAGGGCTTTATCTCGGCAACATCCATCGTATTTAGGCTTCTCCTTATTGGCAATCTGATTTTCTCTCATCTCTTCTAAACGCTCTTTAGAGCAATCACAATAATACGCCTTGCCATTTGAAAGGAGTTCGTTAATGACCTCATTGTAGCGCTCAATTCTATCACTTTGATAGATTGGGCCTTCGTCATAGTCAAGACCCAGCCACTCCATTCCATCTAAAATGGCATCTACAGAAGTCTGAGTTGATCGCTCTTTATCAGTATCTTCTATTCTCAGTAAGAACTTACTGCTTGTTTTTTTAGCCCAAAGCCAAGCAAAAAGAGCAGTTCTGGCGCCGCCAATATGCAAATAACCCGTTGGTGAAGGTGCAAATCTCGATTTCATTAATTACTCTTTAAAAAACAATAAAGGTAGCATTTGAACATTATAAAAATAAATTGATTGTTATTGATCCCTTCAAACAAATCAAAATGTTAAGTTAATTTTACACTGTTATAATATTCCTCCAACACCCAAATATACTTGCAAATTAATGGAATTCACTCAGCAAAACGCGAATACAAATACCATTATTTCAGTTGACGAATCCTCAATAAAAATCTCACATTCCAAATTAAATAGGCCGTGCTTTGTTTCAGCTAATAAAGCTAGTGAAGTTTCAATCAAAAATTTAGGGGATATAGGAAAAGAATTTTTATTTCCACTAGTTGTAAAAGACCCCATTGATCTATTAATTATTGGTACAGGAAATTCGCCAAAATTTCTCTCTCCTAAGCAGCAAATTGAACTCTCTGAATTTGGCCTTGGCGTTGAATGCATGAATAATTCATCGGCATGTTCAAGCTTCAACCTGCTCTTAGGAGATCTTAGGAAAGTTGGTTTATTGCTTTTATGATTGCTTTTTTATTAAAAAAGTTAGTCATCTTTTATAAATTCTTCAAAATTGACACGCCTCTTCTTATTCTTCTTATACTTCTATCATCTTTTGGATTATTGATACTATATAGTAGCTCAGGAGGCTCTCTAAACCTTGTCTATAGGCAGATGGTCCATCTTGGCCTTGCCACCTCTGTAATGCTTGTAATTGCTCAAATTCCGCCTATCATCATGCTAAGGTTTGCTCCCATATTAATGCTTTTGGGCATTTTTCTACTAATACTTGTTCTATTCTTTGGAAGCTCAGGAGGTGGCGCCCAGCGCTGGCTCGACCTTGGATTTGTTCGGTTTCAACCGTCTGAGCTAATGAAGATTATTGTTCCAATGACTATTGCAGCGATACTGAGTGAAAAAACGCTGCCTCCAAGAGCATTCCCAGTCATTATTTCATTCATAACAATCGTAACTGTTGTGCTATTGATTGCAAGACAGCCTGACCTTGGAACCTCTTTATTAATTGGCGCTTCAGGGGTGTATGTATTATTCTTCTCTGGGTTTAGAGTGATGCTAGTTAAAAATATTTGGCTCAACCTCGTTATTTTATCAAGCGCTCTTACAGGGTCACTCTATTTTGCGTGGAATTACCTGTTGATTGCTTATCAAAAAAGAAGAATTCTCACTCTGTTTAATCCTGAATCAGATCCACTTGGATCGGGTTATCACATCATTCAATCAAAAATTGCTATTGGCTCAGGTGGCCTTTCAGGCAAAGGAATTGTGAGAGGCTCTCAGTCTCAACTTGATTTTGTACCTGAACAGTCCACCGACTTTATTTTCTCTGTTTTAGCTGAAGAACTTGGGTTCCTAGGGTTCATATTATTGATCCTAATCTATGCGCTTATTATTTACCGATGCATGAGTTTATCTCTTAGCTGCGAAGACAACTTCTCCAGACTTCTTGGGGCGAGCCTGACCTTCGTATTTTTTACCTATATTTTTGTGAATATAGGTATGGTATCTGGCCTCTTGCCTGTTGTTGGAGTTCCATTACCTTTAGTGAGCTATGGCGGCTCATCTTTGATTACTCTTATGGCGAGTTTTGGAATTATTATGTCGATTCATAAACATAAAAGTCCAAGATATTTACAGTAACTCGTTATAATCAAATTGTTGAATACAATTACTTAAATTAGTTAACCTCTTCAATCAATCAAATACTGGGCAAATACAATCTCATGAAATCAAATATCTTCACATTTTTAAAATCTTTCTTTTTAATATTTATATTCTCAAATGTCATTGCTGAAGAGCCCCGTTTTTACATTCCTGACTCACCCCCAATTGCAGCAAAATCCTATATTTTGATGGATCATAACTCTGGCAAAATTCTTGCGGGTGAAAATGAAAATGAAAGAAGAGTACCTGCCAGTTTGACCAAGATAATGACCTCTTATGTAATCTTTAAAAGACTAAAAGAAGACTTTATATCTCTTGATGATGAAGTCAAAATAAGTGAAAAAGCATGGAAAACGGGCGGCTCAAGAAGTTTTATTGAAGTCGGTAAAATGATTAAGCTAGAAGACCTGCTTCTGGGTATGATCATTCAATCAGGCAACGACGCCTCAGTTGCTCTTGCAGAGCATGTAGCTGGCTCCGAGGGTACCTTTGTTTTATTTATGAATGATTATGCCCAAGAAATTGGCATGACAAACTCACGCTTTGAAAACTCCTCAGGCTTGCCTCACAAGGATCAGTATACAAGCGCCAAAGATATGGCCCTCCTATCTTCAGCAATCATAAAAGAATTCCCTGATTTTTATAAGTGGTATGGCCAAAAAGAATTTACCTATAACAACATTAAGCAAATTAACCGCAACAAGCTATTGTTCACCGATAGTACTGTTGATGGCTTAAAAACGGGCTGGACTGAGAAGGCAGGCTACTGTCTTGTTACTAGTGCAAATCGCGTTGATATGAGGCTTATTTCAGTTGTACTAGACTCTGCAAGCCCTGCCATCAGAACAGCTGAAACTGAGAAACTGCTTGACTATGGTTTTCGTTTCTTTGAAACGCAATCAGTGAACGACATATCTCATCAGGTTCCTGTTTATAAGTCCAAAATAGGTAACATTAAAGTGGGTGTGGCGGACTCTAGCTACTTAACATTGCCACGAAATCAATTTAAATACACAACCCAAACAATCAATCTTGAAGGCGACTTAATCGCCCCAATTAACCAGGGCGATCAAGTTGGAACTCTTGCTATTAGCTTCAATGATGAAGATATCGCCACACTACCTCTTATAGCCTTAGAGGACGCTAGTGAAGCAGGCTTTGTTACCAAAATGATTGATACTGTGAAACTTATGTTTAGATAATTTTGGTTTATTTAAACGGCAACTTTATAGAAAAAGATAAGGCATATATATCCATCATGGATCGAGGTTTCCTCTTTGGAGATGGAGTCTACGAGGTCTTCCCGGTTTATGATAATACAGTTATTGGTTTAGAGCCTCATTTAAATCGACTCCAAGATGGTCTTGATGCAATCAATATAGAAAACCCTCATTCTAAAGATGAATGGATTAACCTCATCAATAAGGTTGTTACGCTTAATAATATAAATTCAAGTCAAGCAATATATTTGCAAATCTCTAGAGGTTGTGATGAAAATAGAAAGCATACTTATGGGAAATTAAAACCAACCATCTATATTCAATCAAGCGGCATTGAGCCAAAAGACAAAAGAGACCTAATGAAAGGCAAATCTGCCATCACCAGAGAAGATATAAGATGGCTTAAAAGCAATACTAAAGCAACCTCTTTACTAGCTAATACGCTCTATGCGCAAGAAGCTAAAGAAAGTGATTCGGAAGAAGCCATTCTTTACAGAGATGGAATAGTTACTGAAGCCTCAAGCTCCAATGTGTTTATTGTTAAAGACAGTATCTTATATACTCACCCAAAAGGACCAAACATTCTCCCGGGAGTTACCCGTGACATTGCAATCCATTGCGCTGAAAATTTAGGCATTAAGGTTAAGGAGGAGAAATTTACCAAAGAGCAACTAATGAAGGCAGATGAGGTATGGATTAGCAGCTCAACAAGAGAAATTCTTCCGATAACAAGTATTGATAGTGTCTCTATTTCAAACGGATATGCAGGTCCAGTATGGTCATTAGTTTACGATCAATACCAAAAACTTAAATCTTAAAAAAACAGATCTAATCATCCAATATAAAATAATTAGAATAATCATTTCAAGTAAAATCTAATTTAGTGTCGAGGGTAAACCGACAATAAATAGTTATGAACCCCGCCAGGCCTGGAAGGGAGCAACGGTAATAATTTTTTTATGTGTTGGATTCTATTCTCGGCACTACCTTAATTCAATGACCTAATTAGCAATGAGTGAACACTACGAAGTTTTAGCTAGAAAATATAGACCTCATAATTTTAAAGAACTAGTTGGTCAAACTCATACCATAAGAACACTTGTCAATGCGCTAGACAGTGACAATCTACATCATGGATTTTTGTTTACTGGAACGCGTGGCGTCGGAAAGACAACAATTGCAAGAATTTTTGCAAAATCTGTTAACTGTGAGGAAGGTGTAAGCTCTAATCCATGTGGAGAATGTGCGACCTGTATTGAGATTGATAAAGGTCAATCAGTTGATTTAATTGAACTTGATGCTGCTTCTCATACCGGCGTTGACCATATGAGAGAGATTCTTGATAATGCGCAGTACACGCCCACCAAAAATCTTTACAAGATTTACCTTATTGATGAAGTCCACATGCTTTCAAAGAGCAGCTTTAATGCGCTTCTTAAAACTTTAGAAGAGCCACCTTCTCATATTAAATTTTTATTGGCGACAACTGATCCTAAGAAACTACCTATAACAATCCTCTCACGCTGCCTCCAATTCAACTTAAATAAACTTTCTCATGATGAGATTTTGAATCATCTCAAGTTTGTTATGAATGAAGAGAATCTTAAGTTTGATGACAATGCACTATCAAAAATTGCTGAATTTGGAAATGGCTCAATGAGAGATGCCCTAAGTCTACTTGATCAGTCCATATCTTTTGGAAATGGTAGTGTTTTAGAAAAGGATTTAAAAGAAATGCTTGGACTCATCAATCATGATGAGATCAATCACCTTGCATCTTTAATATCTGATCGAGATGCCGAGAAAATTTTATTATTTATAAAGGAAATGGCGCATAAAGGAGAAAACCTCTCGAATGCACTGAAAGATTTAACCTCACTATTTCATAAAATTTCCATAGCTCAAATTATAAATGATGAAAAGCAATTCTCTCCAGAACTAATGGATCTTGCCAATCAATTTACTGCTCAAGATTTGCAGCTTTACTATCAAATAGCAATTAATGGGCAAAAAGATATGAGTCTTTCCCCTAGTGAGCAAATTGGCCTTGAAATGACGCTTCTAAGAATGATTATTTTTCATCCAAATTTTGAAGCTGGTGAAAAAAAAACTCTAAATCCTAATTCATCTGTATCTCTGAAAAAAAATCCAAGCAAAAACAACTCTAAGGCCCCCTCAACAACATCAAATAAACAGAGTGATATTTCTAATAAGGAGGTCAACCACTTAGATATCAAATCCCAAGATGGATGGGAAAAAATTATAACTCAGCTTGACTTTAATGGTGCAGCGAAAATGCTAGTGAAAAATACAGTATTTAAATCATTAATTGATCAAAACCTGACGCTGACGCTGAGCGAGGAATTTGTTAACTTGCATACAACTAAAACTGAAGAGTCAATTAGAAATGCGCTTCATAAAATCTATCCAGCTCTAGTAGTAATGATAGAGCCAGGTGAGACTAATGGAAGTTCTTTATCACAAAAAGAGTCAGTTAAGAATAAACAAATACAAAAGCAAACAGAAAATCAATTTTTAAGTGATGATGGCCTTCAAGAGCTTCAGGAGGTCTTTAAATCTCAGGTTGATCTAAAATCTATTAAATCAATAAAGGAGTCTGATAATGTTTAAAGGTGGAATGGCAGGAATGATGCAAAAAGCCAAACAAATGCAAGAGGACATGGAATCAGTTCAAAAAGAAATTAAATCACTCACCTGTGAAGGTGCCTCGGCCTCAGGAGCTCTAAAAGTAGAAATGAATGGTGACCATCAAGTTACAAATATCTTTATAGATGAAACACTCATGTCTGATAAAGACATGCTGGAAGATTTAATTATGATGGCTGTAAACGATGCTTCTTCAAAGATAGGCGAAATTTCAAAAGAAAAAATGAAAAATGTGACCGGTGGTCTCAACTTGCCTTTTTAGTTATTTAATTTGCCAATATTATGATTGAAATACTAAACAAAGCATTCAGTAAATTACCTGGAGTAGGTTCAAAAACTGCACAGAGATTTATTTACCATCTCCTGGAAAGAGATCGCCTGGGAGGTTTGGAGCTTGCTAAGGCACTCACTGACGCTATGGAGAACGTTAAAAACTGTGAAAAATGCAGAACATTAACTGAAAAAAATATTTGTGAAATATGCTCAAATGATGTTCGTGATGACTCACAGCTCTGTATAGTCGAAACTCCCTCAGACATCCACGTTATAGAGCAAAGTGGGGTTTACACTGGCAAATACTTTGTCCTTAGCGGCTATCTCTCTCCTATCGATGGGATTGGTGCATCAGAATTAGGACTGGATGAATTAGAAGTACTATTAAGTAATCAAAGTGTCAGCGAGCTTATCTTGGCAACAAATGCTACAATTGAAGGTGAGGTGACTGCACATTATATTCACAATCTTGCTAAAAAATATCAAATAAAGACCACAAGAATAGCTCACGGAATTCCACTTGGCGGAGAATTAGAATATACAGATATCAATACAATTGCTCACGCCCTTTCTGGACGAAAAGATTATAACTAGCGAGTCTTTAAAGGGTTATTTCAATCCAAGTAGTTATTGTATAATATGTCAGTTTTATCCGACACATCGCCTTCATGGAAAAAACATATAACCCTGAACTTATCGAACAAAAGTATCGTGATTTATGGGAGACAGGCGACCTCTTCTCTTCAAAAACGAACTCTTCGAGTGAAAATGCATTTAGCATTGTCCTTCCGCCGCCCAATGTAACCGGTAGCCTTCATATGGGTCATGCATTCCAGCACACCATAATGGATGTATTCACTCGCTTCAATAGAAGCAAAGGCAACCAAACACTTTGGCAACCTGGAACGGACCATGCGGGAATAGCAACTCAAATGGTTGTTGAGAGACAACTTGGACTTGAAAATATATCTAGACACGATCTCGGTAGAGATAAATTTACTGAAAAAGTTTGGGACTGGAAGTCACAATCTGGAGGAACGATTACCTCACAAATGAGGCGTCTTGGGGCATCTGTTGACTGGGAAAGAGAGCGCTTCACTATGGATGAATCTCTTTCAAAGGCCGTAAAGAAAGTATTTATTGATCTCTATAATGAAGGTTTAATATACCGCGGCAAAAGATTAGTTAATTGGGACCCTGTCTTACTCACTGCAGTTTCAGATCTAGAGGTCATTAGCAAAGAAGAGAATGGTTTTTTATGGCATATTAAGTACCAAGTCGTTGAATCTGAAGAAATACTAATTGTAGCTACAACAAGGCCTGAAACAATGCTTGGGGATTCTGCTGTCGCAGTTCATCCAGAAGATGAGCGTTATCAGCACTTGGTGGGAAAGTTTATAAACCTGCCTCTTTCAGATAGAAAGATTCCAATTATAGCTGACGACTATGTTGATATGGAATTTGGTACTGGCTGCGTCAAAATTACGCCAGCTCATGACTTTAATGACTATGAAATTGGACAAAGGCACAAATTAGAAATTATTAATGTGCTGACTGACAATGCTGCAATAAACTTAAACGCGCCAACTAAATATCAAGGCTTGGATCGATTTGAGGCAAGAAAAGCAATTGTCAATGACCTAGAAAAGCAGAAATTAATTGAAAAAATAGATCCACACACACTCATGGTTCCAAGGGGTGACAGAACCAATAGCATTATCGAACCTTACATGACTGATCAATGGTTTGTTAAAGTAAAACCGCTAGCAGAACCTGCAATTGATGCCGTTAAAAATGGAAGTATTCGTTTTGTGCCTGAAAACTGGGAGAAGACATACTTTAACTGGATGGAAAATATTGAAGATTGGTGCATCTCTCGTCAAATTTGGTGGGGTCATCGTATTCCTGCATGGTATGACAAAGAAGGTAATTATTATGTCGCAGATAGCATCGAAGAGGCTCAAGAACAAGCAGGAAAAAATGTTGAATTAACACAAGATGAAGATGTACTAGATACATGGTTTTCATCTGCACTATGGCCTTTTTCAACCCTTGGATGGCCTGAAGCAACGCCCGAAATGTCGCGTTTTTACCCAACCAGTGTTCTTGTAACTGGATTTGATATTATATTTTTCTGGGTTGCTCGAATGATTATGTTTGGACTTAAATTTGCCAATGATGTGCCCTTTAAGGATATTTATATTACTGGCCTCATTAAGGATGGCAATGGACAAAAAATGAGCAAATCTAAAGGAAATGTACTCGACCCTATTGATTTAATTGATGGAATAAGCCTTGAAGCCCTTCTCGAAAAAAGAACTCAAGGCATGATGCAACCGAAACTTGCAGAAAAAATTCAGAAACAAACAAAAAAAGAGTTTCCTGACGGCATTCCTTCATTTGGCACTGATGCTATAAGATTTACATTCACCGCTCTAGCATCTTTTGGACGTGATATAAAGTTTGATCTAAAACGGGTTGAAGGTTACCGTAATTTCTGCAACAAACTATGGAATGCTTCTCGCTTTGTATTAATGAACCTTGATTCAAAATCAATAAATTTTGATGCAGAATTATCAAGTCAAGATAAATGGATACTATCCAGACTTCAACAAGTTAAGACTGAAGTTGAAAAACATCTTGCAGATTATCGACTAGACCTCATGAGTCAAACGTTATATGAATTCGTTTGGCATGATTATTGTGATTGGTATCTTGAAATATCTAAGCCCCTTCTAGAGAATGACAAAACTAAACAAGGTTGTGAAGCAACACTATTAAAAGTTTTATCTGAGACTTTAGTTTTACTTCATCCAATCATCCCATTTATTACTGAAGAAATATTTGAGCAATCACAAAAATTACAATCTAATTCAACTGGCAAACTCATCTCTCAACCTTTTCCAGAGCCAAATAAGGACTTATTAAATACTGAGGCAGAGGCTGAAATAGACTGGCTAAAGGAATTTATATTAGGAATTAGGAAAATCAGAGGGGAAATGAATATCTCTCCTGGAAAGCCGCTGTCTTGTTTTGTTAAGAGCTATAGTTCAAAAGATCAATCCTTCATCGATAATAATAAAGTGATTCTATTTGCATTAGCTAAGCTTGATACTGTAGATCTACTCTCACAGGATGAGGAGGAGCCAGAATCTGCAATAGCATTAGTTGGTGAAATGAAAATTCTAATTCCACTTGCTGGAATAATCGATAAAGGGGCTGAGCGAGATAGGCTTAATAAGGAGATTGAAAAATTATCCAAACTCAGATCTCAATTTGCAACTAAGCTTAACAATGAAAAATTTATTAATGGTGCGCCTGAAGCAGTGGTTAATAATGAAAAAGACAAGTTGGCATCTACTGAAAATGTTTTGAAAGACTTAAATCAGCAATTAGTAAAAATTTCTAAACTATAAAGGGACAATTGTAATTCATTGAAAAAAAACAATAAAAATATTTTAAATCCTGTCAACAAGATAGAATACCTACAGGTCTATTATGATTAAATTTATTTCACTCCCTCTGGCTTTGATGCTCCTAACTCTTAGGGTTAGTGCTGAATCATATGTCTATATTACTGATCAACTTGATTTACCCATTCGTTCTGATAAGACTTTTGGAAATAATATAATTCGTCTTCTACCCTCAGGGACTGAACTTTCTCTTCTTCAGAGTACTGAAGATGGATGGGCTCAAATCCAGTTTGATGATACTATTGGCTGGATTAAATCGTTTTATTTATCACCAGATCCCGCTGCTAGAGAGAAACTTAAAAAATTAACAAGAACTGACAATGCTAATAAGCTGCTTATCTCAAAACTAAGCGGCGAAAAAGAAGAATTAGAGAGTCAGCTTATAACAGTTAAGCAAGAAAATACTGACCTAATTGTTCAAAGCTCAAAATCTCAAGCTGAAAAAGAGCACATTGAGCAAATCTACCAAGATGCGTTGAAACTTGAGCATGAAAATGAGAAGCTCATTCAAGAAAAATTACAGCTTAAAGCTGAGCTTCAGCTAGCTGTTAATAATACTCAAATTCAAAAAGATACAAGCTCAAGAAACTGGTTTATAGTAGGCGCAATTGTGCTTTTCTTTGGAATGATAATCGGTTTAATAGTTCCAGGCCTTCTTAATAGAAGACGGTATTAAAATTTAGGAGAATAAAATGAAAGAATTAAAAAAAGCACTTACCTTTGATGATATTTTGTTGGTTCCTGCCCATTCTGAAGTACTCCCAAAACAAGTCAGCTTAACATCAAAACTTACAAATAAAATTACCCTACAAACCCCAATTATTTCTGCTGCAATGGATACAGTGACCGAGGGTAAGCTTGCAATTGCAATTGCGCAAGAGGGAGGAATGGGTGTTATTCATAAAAACATGTCTATCAAGTCTCAGGCCAAAGAAGTGAGAAAGGTTAAGAGATTTGAATCAGGAATTATTAGAGACCCTATTAGTGTTGATCCATCTGCCACTATCAAGGATGTTTTTGACCTTCAAGCGCAACATGGTATTTCAGCCATGCCCGTAGTATCAAATAACATATTAGTTGGACTTATAACTAGTCGTGATGTTTTATTCGAAACTCGTCTTGATGAAACTGTACAAAATGTCATGACACCTCAAGAATCTCTGATTACAGTCTCTGAAGGCACACCAATGGAAACTGTTCGAAAATTGCTTCAAAAACATCGCATTGAAAGGGTTTTAGTGACTGATAAAAAATTTAAGTTAGGTGGCATGATCACAGTAAGCGATATTAAAAAGACAAGTGATTTTCCTAAAGCTGCAAAGGATGATCAAGAAAGACTTATTGTTGCTGCAGCTGTTGGAGTTGGGAAAGAGTCTAGTGAGAGAATTAGTGCTCTAGTCGATGCAGGTGTTGACGTTGTCGTAATTGATACCGCTCATGGCCACTCTCAAGGTGTCATTGATCGTGTAAAGAAGACCAGAAAAGACTTTCCAAAATTAGAAATTATTGCTGGCAATATTGCAACTGCAGAAGCAGCGATCGATTTAGCTAAAGCAGGTGCTGACTGCGTTAAAGTTGGAATTGGACCCGGAAGTATATGCACAACTCGCATTGTTGCAGGTGTTGGTGTCCCTCAAATTAGTGCTATCTCTGATATTGCTGAAGCCTTAAAAGACACAAAAGTTACTGTGATTGCTGACGGTGGTATTCGCTATTCTGGAGATGCTGCAAAAGCTTTCGCAGCAGGAGCGCATTGCGTTATGCTAGGATCAATGCTTGCGGGAACTGAAGAGTCTCCTGGTGAAGTTGAATTATTTCAAGGAAGATCTTATAAAGCCTATCGTGGAATGGGCTCTATTGGAGCAATGGGTCAAGCTCATGGCTCCTCAGATCGCTACTTTCAAGCAGAGCTTGCTGCTGAAAAACTGGTACCCGAAGGAATTGAAGGAAGAGTTCCTTATAAAGGCTCTATTAGGCCAATTATTCACCAGATGGTTGGTGGTATTAGATCATCCATGGGCTATACAGGTTGCAAGGATCTTGTCGCCATGCGAACTAAAGTCAAATTTGTACAGGTGACTTCTGCTGGAATGACTGAGTCTCATGTGCATGATGTTTCAATTACAAAAGAAGCACCAAACTATCACCAGTAGAAAATTCTTTTAGTCTTTGACTGGCGTCTCAGAAGTTTTGTAGGTTTTTTTGTGGCCCGGTTTGGCAAGAATCTCTAAATAAAATGATTCTAAATTTTCAGCCTCTGCCTCAGTAATACATTTACTAATCTCTGAAGTTAAAATAATTTCAGCTTTAGCCTCTGTGGGACCATACTTGCAATCAAAATCCCAATAATCAACCCCTTCAGGTAATGACTTTCTCTTCTCTCTTTTAATATATTTTTTCACGTCACGCCTGACCGCCTCAATAATTCTAGCAGGTTTTATTTTAGGGTGAACTAATTGAAATGTCTTCTTCATGTTGATTAAGTTTAAAAAAAATTCATTTTAATGAATTAATTAGCATTATTTAGATTACTTCAGCAATACAGTAAAGACCTTTAACATTTTTTTTCATCATATAGTCCTTCTTACTAAGCTCTAATACCTTCCATACACCAGCTAATTCTTGAGACTTAATTGCTTCATCAAAACCATAGGACTCATAAACGTCCTCATTCACTGTAAAACATATTATTCCACCAGGTTTGACAATTCTTATAAGCTCCTCGAGCCGACCTGGGCCAACATGGCCATGAGTAAAAACTCCAACACATATTGCCGCTTCATATTGATCACTCTCGATAGGAAGAGTCTCATTAAGGTTTCCAAGAAATAAAGATGTATAGCCTCTATCAATTGCAATATCAATCATTTCCTGTGAAAGATCTACACCATCAAAGTTTTTATATCCAAGTTTTTTAAGTTGAAGGCCAACCAAACCCGTACCGCAACCAACATCAATTATGTATTTGGATTTATCTTTAACATATCTTTGAAAGATTTGAACAGAGTTCGGCTGAGATACTGTTCCTAATTCGTCATCATTGTCTTTGTCATATAACGCAGCCCATTTTTGATAAATATCTAATAACTTTTTTTTATTTTTACTTTCTGAGAGATCAAGAGAGTCATAGAGTTTTAATCCTTGAGTATTTTTTTTCATAAATCAATAAAGCTTTCCAAAAAAAGTCATTCTTGCTGACTCTGAAAGACTGACATCAGGTCTTGAGTTGTAAGCTAAAACTGACAATATTCGCGTTCTATCTCCAATTGTAGGGGTAACTCGGTGAATCGCATCCTTTCCTCTAAATAAAACAAGAGTACCGCTTTCCATTGTTAATTTTTCAGGAATACAATTACCGTTTAGTAAATTTAAGACACCATCATAATTGTTGTCTTTAATATTTGAATTTCTAAATTGCCTGATATATTCAAATTGACCTCCAGCTTTTGGCTTTTGTATTAAAAGAGTAATCGCAAATGAAGAGTTGTCAAAATGCCACCCAAGCTCTTGCCCTTCTTTGGCAAAGTGAATATTGATTGAAGATAAATTATCATCGTACTTATATAAGACTGTTTCATCAAGTACATCACATAGGAAATCCTTGAATCTTAGCGAGTTATATAGAGCTCTTAGGGATGATTTTTTAGGAACTTGATCATCTGTTATACACCCCTTTGAGCTGGTTACTGTTTTATTTCGAGGATGGGTTTTACTTAGATTTTTGTCAAATGGATCAAGGTAGACATTATGCTCATTGACACAATAATAAGCTAAGTTCTCTTTTTTTTTCGCTTCAGAAAGGATGCTTTTAATAGAACTCTCATAGAGAAAATTATCTAGAACAAGCACGCCGCTTTTATCTAACTCAGCTTTACATTTTTCCCTGTAATGATCTTCATTAATGGGGTGCTTTTGCAAGTCAATAATTGTGGCCAAATTAATTTCTTCTTGAACCGCCATGCCAGTATAAAAATTGAAATAAAAATTATCTTTAAAAGATTAGAATAATATTCTAAATAAGACTATATGTTAATAGATAATTAAATAAAAAAATATTAGAAATAAAATGATTCATTTTGGCGGCATTTCAAAAGAAGAATTCTTGAAAGAGTACTGGCAAAAAAAACCAATACTTATCAAGAATGCAATTCCTAACTTCATTTCACCTTTATCCCCTAATGAACTTGCTGGATTGTCGTGTGAAGAGGAATTTGAGTCTAGGATTATTAAGGGTTCCATTTTAAAGAATATATGGACTCTAGAGAACGGCCCATTCAATGATAACTCTTTTAAAAATACTCCCAATAATGAATGGACATTATTGGTTCAGGGCGTAGACAAGCATGTGCACGAAATCTATGAACTGATAGATGAATTCAACTTTATTCCGAGATGGCGATTTGATGACGTAATGATGTCGTTTGCCTCTTTAAGAGGAAGCGTCGGCCCTCATTATGATCATTATGACGTTTTTTTACTTCAAGGACATGGAAAAAGAAAATGGCAAATAAGTTCGATAGACTGCAATCCCAACAATTATGTTTCAAATAGTCCGCTTCGAATCATGGAAAACTTTGAAGTAGAAAAAACTTGGGTGGCAGAGCCTGGAGATATAGTTTATATACCGCCTGGAATAGCTCACCACGGAGAAAGTATCGACAGTGAATGCATAACTCTCTCAATTGGTTATAGATCCTACTCAGCTAACGAAATGTTAGAATCCCTTGAGCTAACGATAGACAAATACAACAATTCCTATTATGATGATCCATTATGGTTAGATTGTGTCAATACCGCTGAAATACCCTATTCAGCTATTGAAAAATCACACAAATTATTACAAAATAGTGATTTACCTGACACTTTTTTTGGGTGTTTTGTGACAAAACTTGACCCCTTAGATGAGGAAAAACTAAACAAGATAGTTGCATTTGAAGACCCTGTAGTGATTAAAGACTCTGTAACTTACAATCTCCATCCTTTAAGCCGAATTGCATATCAATTTATTGATGAAGAGTTAGTTGTATTTATTAATGGAAATACATTAAGAATAAACGACATACTTAATGATTTGATCATTGATTTTTGTAACACCAGAAAGATTAAAGTTAGTGATAAAAATAAGCCTCTTGCCATTCAATTTTCTTCGTTATCACTTTTAGAAGAGACACACCCTAAAATTTAAGAAAAATATGCTAATCAATAGCCATATTAGGCATTCCAACAACTAATAAATTAGTTTATTTGAGGAAAAAAATTAGGGGATAATTCAACTGTTTTATGGATTTAGGTAAGTTTTATCTCAAGCATACCTGCAAGGTATGTTTTATATAAAGCTTATTGCGTTAAACCATAAAACATTTTTTATTTTATTGGAGTAACACAATGGACATGAATATAGTTCAAAAAAGTTTTACGTTTGGCAATAGTCAAATTACTTTCGAAACTGGCAGGGTTGCAAGACAGGCTCATGGCGCTGTCTTAGCAAGCATGGATGACACACAAGTACTTGTAAGTGTTGTTGGTGCAAAAGAAGCAAAGCCAGGTCAATCATTCTTCCCTTTATCGGTAGACTACATTGAAAAAACATATGCTGCTGGAAAAATTCCAGGAGGTTTCCTTAAGAGAGAAGGTAGACCTAGTGAAAAAGAAACACTAACTTCTAGACTAATCGATCGCCCTATTCGTCCACTATTTCCAAATGGATATATGAATGAAGTACAGGTAATGATCCAAGTGATCTCTGCTAACAAAAATGTTGATCCAGATGTTCTAGCTATGCTTGGAACTTCAGCTGCACTGGCAATTTCTGGTGTTCCTTTTAAAGGTCCAATTGGTGCTGCCCGTGTTGGCTTTAAAGATGGAAGCTATATTGTTAATCCAACCTATTCAGAATTAGAAACATCTGAGTTAGATATGGTTGTGGCAGGAACTAAGGATGCAGTATTAATGGTTGAGTCTGAAGCAAGTGAACTCTCAGAAGAAGTTATGCTTGGAGGTGTCATGTATGCTCATGAGCAATTTCAAGTAGTAATTGATAACGTTGCTGAATTTGCCAAAGAAGTCGGTATTGCTCCTCGCGAATGGGTTGCTCCAGCAGACAATGAGACCCTATTGACAGCAATCAAATCTAAATTTGAAAGTCTAATTGCTGAAGCTTATCAAACTGTTGATAAGATGGAGCGTTATGAAAAAATGGGTGAAGTTAAAGATGCTGCATTAGAAGAGTTTGTGAGTGAAGATGACTCAATAAGCCAAGATGAAGTTAAAAATTATATTAAAAAAATTGAAAAATCAACTGTTAGAGAGAGAATTTTAGCTGGTGAACCAAGAATTGATGGCAGAGATAACTCAACTGTTAGAGAGCTTGCAATCGAAACTGGGGTTCTTGAAAATACTCACGGCTCTGCTCTTTTCACAAGAGGTGAAACTCAGGCTTTAGTTGTTACTACTCTGGGATCTAAGAGAGACGCGCAGTTAATTGAAAAGCTAGAATCGAACGATCGAATTGAAGATCATTTCATGCTTCATTACAACTTCCCTCCTTACTGTGTTGGTGAGACGGGCAGAGTTATGGGTGTTAAGAGACGTGAAGTTGGTCATGGAAGGCTTGCGCGAAGAGGCATCTCAGCGTGTCTTCCAAATTTAGAGGAATTTCCATACACTATCAGAGTTGTTTCTGAAATTACAGAGTCAAATGGATCTAGCTCTATGGCAAGTGTTTGTGGTTCGTCACTATCTCTGATGGATGCAGGTGTCCCACTAAAGGCACCAGTCGCAGGTATTGCAATGGGCTTAGTAAAAGATGATGAACGCTTTACAGTTCTAACAGATATCTTAGGTGATGAGGATCACCTAGGTGACATGGACTTTAAGGTTGCAGGAACCACAAAAGGTATTAATGCACTTCAAATGGATATTAAGATAGATGGTATCACTGAAGACATTATGTCTATTGCACTTAAGCAGGCTAAAGATGCAAGACTAAATATTCTGGGTCAAATGAATGAGGTTATTTCAGAGCCTAATTCGGCGTCCAAGAATGCTCCTAAAACTAAAGTTATCAAAATACCGACTGATAAGATCAGAGATGTTATTGGAAAAGGTGGTGAGACTATTAGAGGCATTGTTGCTCAATCTGGAGCTAGTGTAGATGTTGACGATGATGGAAATGTTAATGTTTTTGCTAATGACTCTGAAAGCTTTGAAAAAGCAGTTCAAATGGTCAAGGACGTAACTGCTGTTCCTGAAGTCAATAAAGTTTACATGGGCAAGGTTGCCAAAATAGTTGAATTTGGAGCTTTTATTACAATCATGCCGAATCAAGATGGCCTATTACATGTCTCTGAAATTGCTCATGAGAGAGTTGAGAAAGTTGAAGACTATCTTAAAGAAGGTGAAGAAATTGAAGTCAAGGTTCTTGGGATTGACCGAGGACGAATCAAACTTTCGAGAAAAGTTCTAATAGAGAAGTAAAATGAAAGCCACCGCAAGGTGGCTTTTTTATGGAGGATTGAATTATGTCAGATGAAAAGCTAGTATCACTTGAAGAAAAGATTGCCTATCTCCAGAATATGATTGATGATCTAAATATGGTAGTATTTCGTCAAGGTGAGAAGATTGAGCAACTCAACTCCAAACTTAAAGAAACCAATGAAAAGTTGTTGAGTAACTCTGACTCAGCCTCTAATGACACTCAAATCAATGATGATAAGCCGCCCCACTACTAATTACCAGAATTAACACGCCTCATCATTACTAAAAGGGCTGCTCCATTTAAACCCCAAACAACACTTAATAAATACATATTGAACGTAAGGCTTAAGAATTCTGCCAAATAACCAACCAAAGCAGGTCCAAAAATAAAACCAGCAAAGCCGAGGGTTATCAAATTAGCAACAGTTAGACCAATCGGTTCATCTGTGATACGAATTGCCAATCGAAATATAATGGCTATAAAATTAGCTGTTCCAAAACCAAAGAGCAGCATTCCAAAAACGATAATATAGAAATTAGAAGTCAATAGTGAAATAAACAATATTACTCCAGCAGCGATACTAAGATATCCGCCAACAAGCTTTTCACTGGCCTTCTTAATCATTTTTGATGCAACTAATCTGGCAGTTATTTCACCAATGTTAAATGCGAAAATTACTGCGCCTCCAAGGTATAAAGGGACCAATAAATCCTTTGTTAACCATAAGGCAGACCAATCTAAAATAATCCCCATTGTGGCGTAATTAAGCATCATTAAAATTCCAAAAATCAATATTGCTTTTTTGGGTAGTTTAAATTTTGGTGTTTTCTCGAGATTTTCAAATGATTTATTAAGTCCAAATTTGTAAATCAAAGCTGCCCCAATAACCAAAAAGGTACCTGTAACTGAAAAAATTAATATTGGATTATCTATATACCTAATAGTAAAAAATGCACTAAAAGCACCCATTAGAGAGCCAAAACTAAAAGCTGCATGATAAAGTGGCGTTAGTATTCTGGAAGTCTTACTTTCAATCATTGAGATCTGAGATTGTGATGATGGGCTAAAAAGCCCTACAAAAAAACCAAATGGCATAAACGCGATTAAAAACCAATAATAACTTGGAGAAAGTATCAGAAATAGAGGGCAATAGGCAATCCCTAACAGACCAATTACAATTGAGTTTTTAGTTCCGATTTTTGGAACAATAAGGCGTCCTGAAATTTGGTTACCAATTAAATTTAAAATTCCAAAAGCAAATAATCCAATTCCAATTTCAGCTTCCGTAATTTGAAGTCTTTCAGCATTCCAAGGAATGTATACAAAATATATTCCAATCTGAAATAGTACAAGAAAAGCACCAAGGAAGGTTGCATAAACGCCGTTATCATAGGCTTTACTTTGTTCTAATGAAATTGACTGGTCCATGATGATTAATTTTTGATCGTTAGTGCGTCGAAATCAATTAACAACCCTTCCCAACCGTTTTCAATAAAACTTCTAATATTTAAATGTGATGTTGTGTCCTCAGGATACTCTAATACTGATTTATAGTGCTCTCCAAAGCATTTAAGTACCTCCTGTTTAGAGAGTGAATGCATGTGGCCAAAACAAAATACTTTAGCAGAGCCTTGGTTTTCGTTGATTGAATTTAAGATATTGCCATTCTCAAATGCAATATTTGAGAACCAATATTCATTATCTATTAATTCAATAAAATCAGAAAAGCTTATTTCTGATTCTGATCGAATTATTTCAAGGCATTGTGCTGTATTCATTAACTCTTAAGAATGCATTGGATTTGACTTATCTATATCAATATTGAGCTTCTTGATTGCTGTTTTTATTGTCTTGAACTCTAGTAATCCATCATCTACAAGTGCCTTAAGCGTTACAAAAACAATATAATTAGCGTTGACCTCGAAGAAATATCTAAGCTCTTTTCTTGAATCAGATCTTCCAAATCCATCTGTACCTAAAACCTCGTAACGCGAAGGGATATATTTTCTGATTTGTTCTGCATAGTTTCGCATGTAATCAGTAGCAGCAATTATTGGACCTTTTGACTTACTGAAGCACTTCGTGATGTAAGGAACTTGATTCGTTTTACTGGTGTTATAAAGGTTATCTCGGTCTACGCGTTGAGCCTCTCTTGTGACTTCATTAAAACTTGTTACACTCCAAACATGAGACATAACCCCCCAATCTTTTTCAAGAATATCAGCAGCTTTTTCAACTTCTCTAAGAATCGCACCACTACCTAATAACTGAACCTCAATTTTAGACTTGCCAACAGTTTTTAATGGGTAAATTCCTTTAATAATTCCCTCTTCGACCCCTTTAGGCATCTCTGGATGCGGATAGTTCTCATTCATCAAAGTAACATAATAGAAAATGTTTTCCATCTTTTCATACATGCGATGCATTCCATCCCTAAGAATGACAGCAAGTTCGTATGCATAGGTTGGATCATATGAAACACAGTTAGGTATTGTATTGGCAACGATCAAAGAATCTCCATCTTGATGTTGAAGACCCTCACCAGCCAGTGTTGTTCTGCCCGCTGTTCCACCCATCAAGAAACCCTTTGACTGCATATCTCCAGCAGCCCAAGCGAGATCACCCACTCTTTGAAAGCCAAACTTAGAGTAATAAATATAGAACGGAATCATTGTTACATTGTGAGATGCATAGGCTGTAGCAGCCGCAATCCAATCAGAAATTGCTCCAGCTTCATTAATTCCTTCTTGCAATACTTGGCCTTTGATATCTTCCTTGTACCACATCACTTTATCGGAATCTTCAGGCTCATAAAGTTGGCCTGATGATGAGTAGATGCCCATTTGTCTAAATAACCCCTCCATCCCAAATGTTCTTGCCTCATCAGGAACAATAGGAACAACCCTTGGACCAATCTCCTTATCCCTAATGAGAAGAGATAAAAAACGAACAAATGCCATAGTGCTTGACATCTCTTTTCCTTCAGTAGATTTTAGAAGGGGCTCAAATGTAATTAAATCAGGGATATTGAAAGACTCAAGTTCAAAGCTTCTTGTTGGTAAATAACCGCCCAATGCTTCTCTTCTTGATCTTAAGTACGTTAACTCCTCACTATCTTCCGCAGGCTTATAAAAGTTGAGCTCTTCAGCATCTTTCTGAGTGACAGGTATATCAAAACGCTCAGCAACACGGACCAGTGCATCTACACCTAATTTCTTTTGACTATGAGTGGTATTTTTTCCTTCACCAGCTTCGCCCATACCATAGCCTTTAACAGTCTTTGCCAAAATTACAGTAGGCTGGCCTTTGTGCTCTTTAGCAGCTTTATAAGCCTGGTAAACCTTGTTTGGATCATGGCCTCCTCGAGTAAGTCCAAAAATCTCATCATCTGACATGTGCTCTACAAGTTTAAGTGTTTCTGGATACTTCCCAAAAAAATGTTTACGAACATAAGCTCCATCTTTTGCCTTATAGGCTTGATATTCTCCATCAACAACCTCTTCCATTCTTTGTTTTAGAAGACCAGAAGTATCATTTGCAAGTAGCTTATCCCATCCCCTGCCCCAGATCACTTTAATAACATTCCAGCCTGCGCCTCGGAACATTCCCTCAAGTTCTTGAATAATCTTACCGTTTCCTCTCACTGGACCATCAAGTCTTTGTAGGTTGCAGTTGATAACAAATATAAGGTTATCGAGCTTCTCTCTTCCAGCCAATGAAATTGCACCAAGTGATTCTGGCTCATCTGTTTCTCCATCGCCAATATATGCCCAGACCGTTCTTTTATCTGTTTGTATAATATCTCTGTGCTGAAGATACTTCATAAAGCGAGCTTGATATATCGCCATAATAGGCCCTAACCCCATTGAGACAGTTGGAAACTCCCAAAAATCTGGCATGAGCCATGGGTGCGGGTATGAAGATAACCCCTCCTGATTTGCCTCTTGCCTAAAATTTAACATCTGTTTCTCAGAAATTCTTCCCTCAAGAAAAGCTCTTGAATATATACCTGGCGCAATATGACCTTGGAAAAAAATTAGGTCCGCACCCTGATCTAAATCATTTCCACGATAAAAGTGATTAAAGCCAACCTCATAAAGAGTTGCGCTTGAGGCAAAAGAGGCAATATGCCCTCCAAGCTCTGATGAGACCTGATTGGCTTTAACAACCATTATCATGGCATTCCATCGAATGATAGATTTAATTCGATGCTCAACATCATGCTTTACAATCAACTCGCTCTCTTTTTCAACTGGGATGGAATTTAGATAGGCTGTATTAACTCCCTGAGGTAAACTCATTCCATCCTCATGTGCCATGTCTGTAAGCTTTTGTAGAATATATTTAGCTCTATCTTCACCCCCAAAACGAGCAACGGATCTAAAGGCCTCTAACCATTCAATAGTTTCTTGGGGGTCAATATCTTTTTCAGACATAAATTCTCATTTTTGATAAAAATTAGGATTGCTATTATCCCTTAAAAAAGTTAAAAAACCAATCAGGTCGTGTTGTATTTTTGAACTTTTTATTCTGTAAAATATTTCACTTCTTAATAAATAAATTATTACATGAAAATCTCAAGTTCAATCTTTAAAGCCTATGATATTAGAGGCATTGTAGAAACAGAATTAACACCTGAAATTGTGAATTTGATTGGAAGGGCTGTTGGCACTGAATCAATTGAGAAAGGTGAAAGAGGGGTTGTCGTTGGAAGAGATGGGAGATTAACGGGTCCCGAACTTTCTGAAGCTCTTATTTCTGGACTCATTGAAAGTGGATGTCACGTTGTTAATATTGGAATGGTCCCCTCTCCAGTCGTCTATTTTGCGACCCACACGAAAGCTGCTACATCGGGCGTAATGATTACTGGATCACACAATCCAGCAGAATACAACGGATTAAAAATTATGATTGCTGGAGAGACTCTATCAGCTGAAAAGATACAGTCACTTTATACAAGAATTCTAGAAAATGATTTTAAAACTGGATCAGGCACTTCGACCTCTATCAATATCGATCAAGACTATATAAATACAATCAAGTCAGACATTAATCTTGAAAAAGAACTTAATGTTGTCATTGATTGTGGAAATGGTGTTGCTGGCAATATAGCACCTCAATTATTTGAAGCCCTAGGAGTAAAACTTTCAAAACTTTTTTGTTTGGTTGATGGAAGATTTCCAAATCACCACCCCGATCCCTCAAAGCCAAAAAATTTAGAAGATTTAATTCAAGAGGTTATTGAGACTAAAGCTGATCTTGGACTTGCCTTTGATGGTGATGGTGATAGGCTAGGACTGATCGACAATAAAGGTAAAATTATCTGGGCTGATCAGCAAATGATGCTCTATGCTAAAGACGTTCTTACACGTAACAAAGGAGCAAAAATTATCTTTGATGTAAAATGTACTTCACTTTTGCCTAAAGTAATTTCAGACAATGGTGGAGAACCTATCATGTCTAGAACTGGCCATAGCTTTATTAAGAAAAAATTAAAAGAGACGAATGCTGCACTTGCAGGAGAAATGTCAGGCCATATATTCTTTAAGGAACGTTGGTATGGATTTGATGATGCATTGTATACTGCAGCAAGACTCTTGGAAATTGTCTCTAAAAGTAATAAGTCATGCTCTGAATTATTTAATGAGCTCCCAGTTAACTTAAGTACTCCAGAAATTAATATTAACTTTGACAAACATGGTCAACAGTTTGAAGCAATGGATTCTTTATCAAGTCATATAGATTTTCCAGGTGCAAATATTAACACCATCGATGGTGTTAGAGTGGATTATGAGGATTGCTGGGGGCTCGTTAGACCTTCAAATACAACGCCTTGTTTAGTTTTACGCTTTGAAGCAAAAGATAATACTGCGCTCATTGATATACAAGAGAAATTTAAAAAATGGCTTGAATCTTGTGATATTTCAGCAGATGATTTATAGTTGAAAATTCTAAAAAAATAGGTATAAAATACAGATTTTTCCGTAGTATTAGCCAGTACAAAATTAACTCGTAAACTTGGAGCACCAATGGAAGGACACGTCAACTTTACACTATCAGATCGCTTGAGAAAATCGCCTTATTATGAGGCTACTTTAAGAGCAGGTGCTAAAACTTTTACCATATACAATCACATGATTATGCCTACCTCATATGAAGGCGCTGAGGCAGATTACTGGAATTTGATGAATAACGTCACTATGTGGGATGTGGCAGCAGAACGTCAAGTAGAAATTACTGGAAGTGATGCCTTCAAATTTGTCGAATATATTACCTCAAGAGACCTTTCAAAATTACAGATTGGGCAAGGGAAATACGCGCTAATTACTGATGAAGACGGAGGAATCATTAATGATCCTATCATTTTGAGATTAGGTGAGAGTCATTTTTGGCTATCGATTGCAGATAGCGACGTACTCCTTTGGACTCGAGGGCTTGCCTGTGGACTTGGATGGGACGTTAATATTTGTGAGCCAGATGTCTCTCCGCTAGCAATTCAGGGCCCTAACCATTTACCTTTAATGATTGATTTATTTGGTGACTGGGTTAAAGATGTTAAGTACTTCTTTTTTAAAGAGTGTAAGCTAGAGGGAATCCCTCTTATTGTTCAAAAGTCAGGCTGGAGCAAACAAGGAGGCTTTGAACTCTATCTTCGAGACGGATCACAAGGTGATAAGTTATGGGACATTGTTGCTAACGCTGGAAAGAAATATGACATTAAGCCAGGAACGCCTAACAATATCGAGAGGGTTGAGTCAGGACTGTTTTCATGGGGAAATGACATGGATATCAACAGTAACCCGTTAGAGCTCCCATTAGGGAATTTCTGTCAACTGGACAAAGAGGCTGAATACTTAAGCAGAGAGGCTCTCCATAAGATTCGCTCTGAAGGGCCAACCAAAAAACTTGTTGGACTCATTGTCGATGGTGATCCATTTGTTGGTGGTTGTGCCAGCCCATGGAAGGTCATGAGTGACAATCAAATTTGCGGTAAAGTTTCAAGTGCGGCCTATTCACCGCGATTAAAAATTAATATGGCGATGGCAACAATTAATAATAGTCATAATGAGATTGACTCAGAGGTGATAGTTGAAACACCTTGGGGAACAAGGTCAGCAAAAGTGACCTCAATCCCCTTCAATTAAGTTTAAATATCTTCTCTTATTTTCACAATAACTTTGCCTTTTGCGCGCCCTTTGGCTAAATACTCAAGGGCCTGTATGCTTTCATCAAACTTATAAACTTTATCTATCATGGGCTTGATTGAGCCAGATTCATATAACTTTGCCAGCTTCTCAAGCTGATCGCCATTAGGAGACATAAATAGAAATCTATACATAGCATTCATCTTTGCTGCAGCTTTAGTAACTTTTCTTGCTTGAAAAGCTAAGATCATTCGAATAAACCTGTTTAAGCCAAATTGTTCTGCAGTAATACTATCAACGGTTCCTGCAATAGATACTACTCTGCCACCATTCTTAAGGACTTTAAATGAGTCAAGAGTATGATTACCGCCCAGAGTGTCATAGACCACATCAAATACAGCGCCATCATCTAGGTAGTTTTGTGAAGTGTAATCGATAACTTTATCAGCCCCTAAGCTTTTAACAAATGAAATATTTTTAGTACTTGTGGTTGTAGTTACTTTCGCTCCAAGATGTTTGGCAAGCTGAATAGCAAACGTGCCAATGCCTCCAGATCCAGCATGAATCAATATACTTTCGCCCTTTGATAGTTTTGCTATATCAACAAGCGCCTGGTAGGAAGTAAGTCCCACAAGAGGGATGCTTGCAGACTCATCAAAGTTTAGATTTGATGGCATTAGAGCAGTATCCTCAATATTGGATACAACATATTCAGCCATAGTGCCAACAAAGTCCTCATTTGGTCTTGAGTAGACCTTGTCTCCAACTTTAAACTTTCTTACGCTCTTGCCGACCTCTTCAATAATGCCACTTACATCTCTTCCAATTCCTATAGGGAAGGAGAGTTTACCCATGGCTTTAAAATCACCTCTGACAATTTTGTAATCATATGGATTGAAACTTGATGAATATGTTTTGATTAAGATTTGATTTGCTTCAATTATTGGTTTTGGTACTTCTTGTTTCTCTAAACTCGAATCAATATCACCGTACTTTGTAATCATTAACGACTTCATATATTTATACCTCTAAATAGATTATTAATTTGAAAGGAATGTATTTTAGTGGTATATTATTATTAAGCAAGTACAAACTTAATTATTACTACTATTTAATTTCATACTGTTATGCAAAAAATTAAAGGAAATGAATCCCCTACAACCGCTGCTATAAAGCTTATTGGAGGGAAGTGGAAACTTTGTATTCTCTGGCAATTGTCTCAAAAAAAAATGCGATTTGGAGAACTTCAGAGAGCTGTTGGAGATATTACTCAACAAATGCTCTCTAAACAACTCAAAGAAATGGCAAAAGATAATCTTATAAAACGAAAAGTTTATGAAGTTATTCCGCCTAAAGTTGAATACTCCTTGACTGCGTTTGGAAAATCGGGAATTCCAGTACTCACTGAACTTTGTAATTGGGCTTACAAAAAATGACTTTATATTAGATCTTTTTTTGAAGTGTAAAGTCATTATTAATAATGTGACTACTTTGATTTTCAGTTTTTAGACTATTATTATTAAACTAGCTTTCAGAGACATGGTGTTAAAATCAGATTAATTTAATAAATTTGATTTTTCAATGTCAAATTATGTGAGTACACACTGGGGAACATATAGTTTTTCAAGAGATGCTAATAAAAAAATAAAGTTAGCTAATTGGAATCTAGACTCCTCCCCCACTAAATTCGGCTTGGGCTTAGCTGATGCTGCTAATGACAGTCTAAGAATTACTCAACCATTTGTAAGAAAAGGATGGCTTGAGAATAAAGGCAAAAGTGATGGCAAAAGAGGTAAAGATGACTTTATTCCTATAAGCTGGGATAAAGCATTTGAACTCGCATCTGAGGAACTTTTACAAACAAAAAATATGTATGGCAATTCGGCTATTTTTGCTGGCTCTTATGGATGGGCAAGTGCTGGCAGATTTCATCACGCTAAAAGTCAAGTTAATCGCTTCTTTAATTTATTTGGAGGCTTTAGTTCATCTTTTCAAAGCTACTCTTATGCCGCAGCCCAAACACTTCTACCCCATATAATTGGCGCAGACCTTTATTCAACATTAGAGGATCACACTACTTGGAATGCTTTATCTTCAGACTGTGAGTTAGTATTAATGTTTGGCGGAATGCCCTTAAAAAATTCTAAAGTTTCAGCTGGTGGAGTTGGAAAACACACCACTGAGTTAGGTATAAAAAAGTGCTTTGATAATGGGGTTGAATTTGTGAATATTAGCCCTCTGATAGCTGACTCTCCTGATTTTTTAAATGCTAAGCAAGTTCAAATTAGACCCAATACAGATACCGCTTTAATGTTATCTCTTGCTTTCATTTTGATCAAAAATGACTCTTACAATAAGGACTTTATTAAGGATTACACAGTAGGGTTTGATAGTTTTGCAGATTATGTATTAGGTAAAAAAGATAGCCAAGAATGCAGTCCTGAGTGGGCTTCAAGTATTACTAGTATTTCAGTTAAAACAATCTATGAATTAGCCGACCTAATAATTACAAAAAAAACAATGATTTCTATATCTTGGAGCCTTCAAAGAGCTTCAAGAGGAGAACAGCCATTGTGGATGGGAATTACTCTTGCAGCTATGTTAGGGCAAATAGGAACTGCAAGTGGTGGCTTTGGGTTTGGATATTCAAGCGTAAATAGTACGGGCGATTCATTTCAAAGGATGCCATGGAAAAGCTTACCTCAAGGAACAAACAAGGTAAAAGATTTTATTCCAGTTGCAAGAATAACTGACATGCTAGAAAGCCCAGGAGAAGAGTTTGATTATGATGGTCAGAAATTAAAATATCCTGACATAAAATTAATTTATTGGGCAGGTGGAAATCCTTTTCATCATCATCAGGATCTTAATAGACTTGTCAAGTCTTGGCAAAAGCCTAATACAATTATTGTTAATGAAATTTGGTGGAACCCGCAAGCTCGCCATGCTGATATTATTTTTCCAGCTAATACCGCTCTAGAGCGAAATGATTTAATGCTCAATCCAAGGGATCCAACAATTGTTGCCAATAAGTGCGCCATGCAAAGCTTTAAAGATTCAAAAACTGATTATGAAATATTCTCTGGACTAGCGAAAAAACTTGGCTTTTTAGATTCATTTACTGAAAATAAAAGTGAAATGGACTGGATACAATATATATGGGATAAAAGTTCAGAGGCTATTAAAGAAAAAAATTTAACTTTACCGAGTTTTGAAGAATTTTGGGAAAAAGGCTTCTATGAGCTACCTGCTCCAAAAATTGAAAATATTATGCTGTCTGATTTTAGAAAAGATCCAAATAAATTTCCATTAAAGACGCCATCAGGCAAGATCGAAATATCATCAAAGACTATTGAAAGTTTTCAGTTAAAAGATTGTTTATCTCATCCCCACTGGTTTGAACCCTATGAATGGCTAGGAAACATTAAAAACTACTCATTACACCTCATTTCAAGTCAACCAAAGCATAGGCTTCATAGTCAGCTTGATAATGGCTTGGATAGCCAAAATAGCAAAATAAATGGAAGGGAGCCTGTTTTGATTAACTCTAATGATGCATTAAACAGAGATATTGAAAATGGTGATATTGTTCTGTTATATAATGCTCGTGGCAAAGTTTTGGCTGGAGCAAATATTTCTGACAATGTGATGCCTGGAGTTGTTGTTTTATCAACTGGTGCATGGTTTGATCCAGATTATGATTTAAACATTGAGAGACATGGAAATCCCAATGTGCTGACTAAGGACATAGGAACCTCATCTTTAGGTCAAGGTCCTACATGTCACACAACTTTGGTTGAATTAAAAAAAGCAAACAAAGAAGAAATTATGGACGTCAACATATTCAAAAGTCCAGAAAATCTTAAATAACTTAACTCAAATATTAATTAAATACATTCTATGGAAAATATTATAAAGTTTGAAAATGTTTCAAAGTCTTTTGGTGATTTACAAGTTTTAAACAATTTAAATATGGAAGTTAAAGATGGAGAAAAATTAGCCTTAATTGGGCCTAGTGGTTCAGGAAAAACAACAATTTTAAGAATTCTAATGACGCTAGAAACTATCGATGATGGTTTTGTTTCAGTTAATGATGAATATTTATGGCATGAAAAAAGTGATGGAAAAATTATTCCTGCTTCTGAAAATCATTTACACAAGATGCGAGATCATATTGGTATGGTCTTCCAACAATTCAATCTGTTTCCTCATTTAACTGCAATAGAAAATGTGAAGCAGCCACAAACTTTAATAAAAAAGAAATCTGAAGCTGAGGCAAAAGAAAAAGCAGAAGAACTTTTTAACTTGGTTGGCCTGGGTGACAAGATTAATCATTATCCTCACCAATTATCAGGTGGACAACAACAGCGAGTAGCAATTGCAAGAGCGCTTGCTATGGATCCAAAAATTATGTTGTTTGATGAAGTTACATCGGCACTAGATCCGGAACTTGTTGATGAAGTATTAACCGTTCTGCGCAAATTGGCATCCGATTCTGACACCACAATGCTAACTGTAACTCATGAAATGAATTTTGCTAGGGAGTTTGCTGACAGGGTATTGTTTTTTGATGGTGGTCAGATTGTAGAGTCTGGCGCCCCTGATGATATGTTTTCAGATCCTAAAGAGAGGCGAACTAAAGAATTTTTAAAGAAGTTTATTAACAACGTTAATTAATTGGAATAGTCGAATTTTCTTTCACTTGGTTCATAACAACCATTGAGTTAAATCGCTTTATATTGGGGTCATCCAAGAAATACTTTTTTGTAAACTCCTCATAGTCACCCATTTCCTCAAAGGTAGCAGTCAAAACGTAATCATAATCTCCCGTTACATAATAACACTGCATCACTTCTGGAGCTTTTTGCATTGCTTTTTTAAACTTATTATCATGCTCTGTGCTTTCAAAATCACTCAAAATCTGAACCACTATAGTTATTTTTCTATTTAGTTTATTTCTATCAAGAACTGAAACATCTTTTTTGATGACTCCATCCTTACGCATTGAATTTAATCTTCTTTGGCATGCTGAGGATGAAAGCCCCACATCTTTTGCTAATTTCTCAGAGGTAACTCTATTGTTACTCTGAACAATTTTTAGAATTTTTCGATCAAAACTGTCTAAATTTTTCATATACCTTAATTATCACATAATTTATTTAAATAATCTTAAATTATGCGTAAATTATGCAAAAAATGTCTTATTAAAATAATTCTAATCTTTGTGTTAATGTTAAACTTTATTTCCCAATTAATAAAAAAGGAGAAAGTAGTGAAAAAAATTATTACATTATTTACCTGTTTTTTTCTTGTACTAGGTTTCACGCAGACTTCATCTGCAGAATCTGATACATTAAAAAAACTTAAGAAACAAGGTTACGCAACAGTTGCTGTTGCCAATGAACCTCCATATAGTGATATTAAATCTGATGGATATGTTACTGGAGCGGCGCCAGATGTTGCACGAGCTGTTCTTGCGGTCCTAGGTGTTCCAGAGCTTAAAGCTGAAGTTATTATGTATGGTGCTATGATTCCAGCGCTTCAAGCAAGAAGAGTAGATATGGCAACTTCTGGTCTTTATATTAAGCCTGGTAGATGTGAGTCAATTATTTATTCTGAGCCTGACCTTTGCGGTGCAGAGGCGTTTGCGGTTCCAGCTGGCAACCCTAATAACTTATTAACTTATGAAGACATTGCAGCTAATCCTGCATTAAAAATGACTACTTGTGCTGGCTGTGCTGAAGAGAAATATGCTCTAGAGCGTGGTGTAAGTGCTGATCAAATTATATATTTTGATGCACCTCCAAGTGGTATTAAAATGCTTCAACAAGGTAGAGTTGATGTATTTGCCCTATCTGGTTTAGGTACAGCAGATCTTCTTAACAAGACTAATGATCCAAACCTTGAATTAATAATGCCAGTTACTGGAGTTCCAATGGGTTGTGCTGGTGCTGCATTTAACAAGGATGATTTAGAGTTTAGATCAGAATACAATATGGCTTTGGCTATGTTGAAAGCTACTGGTGAATTTGCAGCTATAATTGAGCCTTATGGCTTCTCTGCAGAAGCAACTGCTAGTAAATCCTACTTGACACAATGTCCTGATGGAATGTAAATTGTTTTTATAATTTAATCTTCCCTGTAAGATAGTCAGGGTAGGTCTAATTAGAATTTACTTTACAACCTAATCTGCCCTGTATTATTTACAGGGCAGGTTTTTTTTAAAATTTTTTTATGAATGAAGTCTTAGAGTTCTACCCAATTCTTATTAAAGGAACGATTACTACAGTCCAGTTAACTGTACTAGGGGCAATATTAGCTCTAATTGTTTCTTTTATTGTTGGACTTGCAAGGATTTCTTCATTTACTGCAGTTAGAGTAATTGCAATCATTTATTTAGAATTTTTCCGAGGCAGTTCTGCTCTTGTTCAAATGTTTTTTATATATTTCGTTTTACCAATGTGGGGTATATATTTTGATGCCTTGACTGCTGGTGTAGTAGCTTGTGGCCTTAATGTCGGCGCCTATGGTTCAGAGGTCGTTAGAGGAGCAATACTTGCAGTTAGTAAGGAGCAGCATGAAGCATGCAAAGCCTTAAACTATTCAAGCTTAAAAAAATATAGATACGTTATTATTCCTCAAGCAATCCCAATCATGATTCCAACATTTGGAAATTTACTTATTGAGCTTTTAAAATTAACAGCTGTTGCCTCACTGATTACTATTTCAGATCTTACATTTATGGCTCAAATAATCAGGGTTCAGACTGCATTAACATTAGAGCCATTTTTACTCATACTTGTTATTTATTTTATTATTGCTACGGTTTTGGTTCAGATAGTAGATCTTATTGCTAAAAAGTTTTCTAAAGGTAGAAATATTATGACCGCAGGAGACAAATAATTATGGAGTGGAATTGGGATCATGCATTCGCTGTTCTGCCGCAACTAGCAGATGGTTTATTAGTAACTATTCAAGCCACTATTGTTGCTTCACTTCTTGCTTATGTATTGGGGCTAGGGATAGCTATTGTCAAAATGTCAAAAAGTAAGCTTACACGTATTTCAATCTACTGGATTACTGAGTTTGTTAGAAGAACGCCAATCTTAGTTCAGCTTTATGTCGTATTTTATGTTCTACCAGACTTTGGAATATTCTTAGAAGCCTTCACATGTGGTGTAATTGTATTAGGCATTCATTTTAGTACATATACTTCAGAAGTCTTTAGAGCTGGTATTGACAATGTTCCTAAAGGCCAGTGGGAGGCAGCAAAGTCACTTAACTATAACCCACTTCAAACCTGGAAAAATGTTATCCTGCCTCAGGCCATACCACCAATGATTCCGCCTCTTGCAAACTATCTCATTACCATGTTTAAGGAAACACCATTATTAGCAGCAATTACAGTAGTTGAATTATTTAGAGCTGCCGATCAGTATAGTAATAGTCATTACACCTATCTAGAACCAATGACCTTAGTTGGAGTGTTCTTTTTGATTGTTTCAATACCATCAGCAATGTTAGCAATGAAACTAGAAAAGAAGTTTAAACAAGCAAAGACGGCGTAAGTCAATTTATGAGTCAACAAGTCTAATCTCAATATCTTTAGAGGACTCTATACATTTTGATATGGTCAATACCTGCTTCTTCGTATATCTCTCCCTCGCATACAAATCCAAGATCTAGATAAAAACTATGCGCATGCCATTGAGATGATAACCAAAGCTTATCAAGATTGTTTTTTTGAGCCCATTTAATAAGCTCTTGCATGACGGACTTACCAATTCCAAGTCCGCGATACTTTTTTAGAACAGCAACCCTTCCAATGTGTCCATCAATTAATATCCTTCCAGTTCCAATTGGCGCATCATCAGAATAAGCCAGTACATGCTTTGCTTCATCATCTAATCAATCAATTTCAAGCTCTTCAGGCACATTCTGCTCATCAACAAAGACCTCAAACCTTATTTTGCAGATATCTTTTTCATTGCCCTTATAGTCGCAAATTTTGGATTCAATATTCATATTAATTTCATAATTATTAAGATACAAAAAATAAGTTAATTGCTAAAGCAAAATAAACGAATGCGGCTAGCTTATTTATATTGTTTCCAACTGATTTTGATTTTTTAAGAAAACTCTCAAGAAAACTTCCAAGAAATGCAATCGATGAGAAAACACATAGCGCACTTAAAATAAATAAAAGACCAAGTGTTAGGATTTGAATAGTAACACTGCCCCCACTAACATTAACAAATTGCGGCAAAAAAACCAGAAAGAAAAGAGCAACCTTTGGATTTGTCAGATTCATGATTATGCCTGTAATATAATAGGATTGATTGGTACTTTTTTCTTTGCTTTCACCAAGGACTAGCTCCTCATTTTTAAGAGACAGCCAACCTAAATAAACAAGGTAACAAGCCCCCAGGATCTTTAAGCCATTGAACGCAATAGTACTAGTTTGGAAAATAACACTTACTCCAACAGCTACCAAGAGAGTATGCCCCACTAGCCCAGTACATAGCCCAAGAGTTGTAAAAAAACCTACCCTCCGTCCCCTTAATGCTGACTGAGTCATTACAAAGATATTATCTGGACCAGGCACAAAGCTTAATACTATTGAAGCAGCAATAAAAGCAATAATTACCTCTTGACTCAAAATATCAAACATTATTCATTTTCATCATTATTTAAGAAAATACCTCAGAAGGATTTTTGTAAGCTTTAAATTCAAGTGCATTGCCAGAAAAATCTTCAAAAAACATAGTCACTTGTTCTCCAGCTAAGCCTTTAAATCTAACTGAAGGACTAATAATAAATGTCAACCCTTTAGATTGAAGCCTAGTCGACAAGTCATGGAAACTATTCCACTCCAATACACATCCAAAATGAGGCATTGGAACAGAAACATCATCCACCTTTGAGTTTGTATTACTTCTATAGCCTGAGTCGCCAACATGCAATGAAAGCTGGTGCCCAAAGAAATTAAAGTCAACCCAAGTGTCTGAACTTCTTCCCTCTTTACATCCTAAAAGCTCCCCATAGAACTGTCTTGCAGAATCAAGATCACTTACTGTATATGCTAGATGAAAGATGTTCATATCAATATATTAATCAGGAAGTGCCCATCACTAATCCAACAAGAATTAATGTGGCGCCAGTGAGTCTATTTTGCCATAATATTTTTTTTGGATCTGAAAGTAAACTTTTAGATAGCTCAGCAAGGGTTACATAGCCAGTCATTACTAGTAAATCTATTACAATTAGCGTTGAGATAAATATCAAACACGTAGATAACTTTAGTGCTGTAAGATCAATAAATAAAGGGATTAAAGCAAGAAAAAAAACTGTTCCTTTTATATTCGTTAGATTAACAAAGAAACCTTGTAAAAGTACTTTAAAAGGACTAAATGTGCCCTTTAATTGATTTTCTGTAGTTGCTATTTGTTCTATTTTTTTAAGCCATTGCATAAGTCCTAGAATGATCAAATAAGCCATACCAATGATTTTTATCACAATGAAAACTGAAGGGAACTGATCAATTAGAATTCCTAAGCCAAATAGCAAAAAAACAATCTGGCTCATCAAACCAAGCTGTAAACCAACTACAGCAATTAATGCTCTCTTAAAGCCGTTTTGTGTACCTTGGCTAATTGAAAATATAGCCCCAGGACCTGGAGAAATACTAATGAAAAGTGCCGAAGCCAATAAACCTAACCAAACTGTTAATTCCATTACTTTTTATATTTTTAAATTAAATTATTCATTTTCTTCATGGCACTTCCAACAGTAATCAAATGATTCATCATTCTTTTCCTGACAATTCTTGCACTCCCAGGCTGCTTGTATAGAATTATAAGATATGGATTCAATGATTTTTTTAGCATTATTAAAATCATCATCTTTCAATAACCAAACTTCAGGCCAGGTATCAAATGGAGCTAGGCCTCCGGATGCGCTTGAAGCAAATTCATTATTAAGGGCAACATCAAATCCATGATTCATAAGCACATTTCTTATATTAAGAGCCATAATTCGATTTTCGTGAGTATAAATTAGCTTCATTTAGTATTGGTAACTTTCTAGATAAATAGAGCAGCGAGACCTAAAAAAGCGACAAAACCAATAACATCGGTAATGGTTGTTAAAATAACGCCACCAGCTAGTGCAGGATCAATTTTTAGTTTTGAGAGAAGTAGCGGTAAAAAAGCCCCTGAAAAAGCAGCAACAACTAAATTCGTTATGATTGCTAGCGCAATGATAAGACTTAAAAGTAAATCTGCAAACCAATAGTAAGTAATTAAGCCAATTACTATAGACCAAATAATTCCATTTAATCCACTGACAGCAACCTCTTTATTAATTAAAGTCTTAATATTTGCAGTAGTCACCCTTCCGGTTGCAATGCCTCGAGTCACTATGATTAAGGTTTGAGTTCCAGCAATACCACCCATGCTAGCAACAACCGGCATTAAAATTGCAAGAGCAATTTTCTGTTGCAATGTGGCTTCAAAAAGACCAATAAAATACACAGCTATAAAAGCAGTGACTAGGTTAACTCCAAGCCAAACGCTTCTTCTTTTTGAACTTTGAATGATTGGTGCAAACACATCCTCATCTTCATCCAAACCCACCATTGACATGACTGAGTGCTCTGCCTGATCACGGATGACATCAACAACATCATCAATTGTTATCCTTCCAACCAGCTGATTGTTTTCATCAATTACTGGAGCAGAGATCAGATTCCTTTGTTCAAACAAGAGAGCAACCTCTGTTTCATCAGCATCAGCACTAACTGGCTTGGAAAAATCATTGTTTATTAATGTCTCAACCATTCGTTCAGGCTCTTCAGTTAACAAGGAGGTTATTAATAAAGATCCAAGATAATTAAAATTTCGATCAACTACAAAAACTTGATCCGTATCAATAGGCATTTCTTTGAGCAATCTTAAGTATCTGATTACTGCCCTGATTGATACATCTGGTCTGACAGTTATAAAGTCAGTATTCATTAGACCTCCAGCTGAATCCTCTGGATAACTCAGAATCTTGTTAAGACGCTCACGATGCATAAAATCAAGTGTCAATAAAAGACTATGAACAGCAGACTCAGGCATATTAGGAACAATGTCAGCCAAGTCATCAGTATCTAATTTTTCAGTAGCTTTGACAAGTGAATCAACGGTCATCTCACTAATAAGTTGAGACTGAACATCCTCACTAACCTCTTTTAAAATTTCCCCTTGAATTGAAATTTCAATGCTTGGCCACAGGATCGAGCGATCTTTGGGCTGTATTGCTTCAAGTAAAAGTGCAATTTCTCCAGGATGGAGATCTTTAATTTGTTGTTTGGCCTCATCATAGTCAGATGCTTCAAGCGCAATCATCAAATTTTGGAGACTTACTTCGAAACTCGTCAGTTCAATCTCAGCCATATCTATTACCAGTTGTTTTGAGCTGCATAACAATCAAGAATTGGTATACAGCTATTACAACATATTATAATTTATATGAGCTAAGCTCTGTGGTTATGTAGTTTTTCTTTATGTTTAATTATTTGAGAATCTAATTTATTGATTAGTTGATCTATAGAAACATACATGTCATTACTTTGTGCTTTTGCAAATAAGTCTGCACCACTGACATGAATGGTCGCTTCAGCAGTCTGAATATCTTTTTGAACTTCTAAAATCATATTGACGTTCATTACATTGTCAAAGTGATGTTTAATTTTGGAAAGCTTATCGCTTGTGTGTTGCCGGATGGCAGATGTAATATCGAGATGATGACCAGAAAGGTTTAATTGCATTTTTACTCCTTAGATTAATGAAATAAAATTGTTTTTCTTGCATTTATATTGTGTCATAAAATGCATCTCTTATTTAACTTTTTTATCTTTTATATTTAAACAATTACAGAAAATATCCCTACTACATTTAGGTTATAATATTTCTTTTAGGATTTATGAAACTCGAATGCCAACAATATCTTGCAAAACTAGACGACTCAATTCTCGAAGATCTTGTCTTGAGTATTGTTTACTAATGGCGGCTAATTTGTCTTAAATCAAAAAAAGACCTAGTTTCAAAAGCCCCATTATGGGGCTTTTTTTGTTTAACTACTAATATATATTTATGTCCAACTTAATGTCTAACTATTCTCCTCTCGAGGTGACCTTTGTTAAAGGAGAAGGATGCTGGTTAACTGATACAAAAGGAGATCAATATCTTGATGCTCTTTCAGGTATTGGAGTTGTGAACCTGGGTCATTGTCACCCAGTTATAACAAAAAACCTTATCGATCAATCGCAGCAACTTCTGCATACTTCGAATGTTTATAGAATTGGAAATCAGGAAAAGCTTGCTAAAGAGCTCTGCTCTCTAGCCAACATGGATAAAGTGTTCTTTTCAAACTCTGGCGCTGAAGCCAATGAAGCAGCAATAAAAATTGCAAGGCTTTTTGCCAGAAGTAAAGACATTGAAAAACCAGTCATTCTAACTGCTAATCAAGGTTTTCATGGACGAACAATGGCGACTCTTTCCGCAACCGGACAAAGTAAAGTTCAGGCCGGATTTGCACCATTAATGAGTGAATTTATTCATGTTAATTATGATGACATTGAAGCCATTAGTGATTATCAAAGTAATGCTAATGTGGTTGCTGTAATGGTAGAGCCAATTCAGGGAGAGGCTGGAATTATCATTCCAAAAAATGATTACTTAAATAAAGTTCAAGAGGTATGCAATAAAAATGGATGGTTGTTAATTCTTGATGGCGTTCAATCTTGCATGGGAAGAACTGGCAAACTTTTTGCTCATGAGCACAACCAAATTACTCCAGACATTCTATGTCTGGCCAAAGGTCTTGGCAATGGAGTTCCCATTGGTGCATGTTTAGCAAAAGGAGTAGCCTCAAAAATGCTCACTCCAGGAACCCACGGCTCTACTTTTGGTGGAAATCCATTAGTGACCTCAGCAGCACTTGGCGTTCTTGATGTATTTCAAAACACTAATGTACTTGAAAACGTCAATAAAATGAGTGAGTACTTTAGGTCAGAATTTGACAACAAAATAAAAAATAATATTGCTGTTAAAGAACTTCGTATCAAAGGACTAATGATTGGAATTGGTCTTGATAGCAATATTTTTGATTGCAGTCAACTAGTCAAAAAAGCTTTGAAAGACAACCTTCTTATTAATGTGACTGGAACTACTATAAGAATGTTGCCACCTTTGATAATTACGAAAGAAGAAATTGATATATTAATTAGCAAACTCATCAAGCTAATTAGCACCTAGGAAATAATTATGATTAAACATTTCATTAACTTTGACGATCTCAGCTTAAAAGAGTTACAGAGAATTATTGACCAAGCAATATCGCTTAAAAAAGAGCATAAATCTGGTCAAATCAATGACACTCTAAAAAATAAAACATTAGCTATGATTTTTGATAAATCCTCAACAAGAACTAGAGTCTCTTTTGAGGCAGGAATGACTCAGCTTGGTGGCCAGTCACTTTTCTTATCTGAAAAAGATATTCAGCTAGGAAGGGGAGAGCCCATTACAGATAGTGCAATCGTTATTAGTTCGATGGTTGATGCAGTTATGCTCAGACTCTCTTCACATGAAGATATTATTGAGTTTTCTAAGCATTCTAGTAAACCCGTCATTAATGCTCTGTCAGATGAATCGCATCCTTGTCAAATACTTGCTGACTTAATGACTTATCAAGAAATGAATGGTTCAATCAAAAATAAAAAGATTGCCTGGATTGGAGATGGTTGCAATGTCTGTCAAACCTATATGCAGGCGGCTGGAATCTTTGATTTTGAATTATCAATTGCAACGCCCAAGGAATATGAGCCATCTGAATTGTTCATTGAAAATTACAAAAAGAACATTAACTTTTACAGTGATCCTCTGATAGCTTGTAAAAATGCTGACATAATCGTTACCGATGTTTGGACTAGTATGGGCCAAGAATCTGAGAAAAAGCAACGAGAATTAGCCTTTACGGGCTTTCAAGTAGACCAAAATATGATGAATCAAGCTAAAAAGGATGCCATCTTTATGCACTGTCTACCAGCCTATCGCGAAAAAGAGGTTAGCTCTGAGGTTATAGATGGGAATCAAAGCGTTGTTTGGAGTGAAGCTGAAAATCGTCTTCACGTTCAAAAATCATTATTATTATATTTGATCGAGAACTAATCGATTTGTGAAAGCTTAAGCTTAGCCTCTTGATAGAACTTAACTCCTCGCTCAATCTTATTGCGCCCTTTGGCAATGCGCCAGTTATTTGTATCCCTTAAAGAATAGACGCACCCACAGTACTCTTGCTGATAAAAATTTTCTTTTTTGGATAATTCAAGCATTCTGGAAGAGCCGCCTTGTTTACGCCAATTGAAATCCCAGTATGGAATTTTATGAGGCGCTGAGGATTTTGCACCGGAGTCATTGATTTGATTCATATCCTTCCATCGAGAAATACCGAGTGTGGATGAAATAATATCAAAATCATTTTCAGATGCAAATTTAGCTGTTTTTTGAAATCTCATATCAAAACAAGTAGAACACCTCTCTCCTCTCTCAGGTTCATTTTCTTGACCTTTGGTTCTTTCAAACCACTCATCCCTATCATAATCTGCATCAATAATTGGCATGCCTAGTTTTTCTGCAAAGCGAATATTTTCATCTTTTCTGAGCTCATACTCATCCTTAGGATGGATATTCGGATTATAAAAATAAATCGTCGTATCAATATCAGAAGCCGCAAGCGCTTCCATGATTTCACCAGCACAAGGAGCACAACATGAATGCAGCAAAAGTTTTTTCTCGCCATTTGGCGTTTCAAGCTTTGGTCTTTTGTAAGATTTAAGTGAGTAATCTACTTGAGACATTGTTTTACCTTTTTTAAAATTTCCCAAGTTTCACGCTTAAGATGTGAGTCTTTAATAACATCTCTTGGATGGTAAGTCGAAAAAAGAGATGACTTATCTGACTTAAATGTTGAATCCATAACCAATACAACCTGAGCAGGATTATCGGCAATAAAACTGTCAAAATTACTTTTTTCAATCGAAGCCAGATGAACACTATTCAAATCTAGACCAATCGAAGCCAACATTTTAACCAATAAATCTCGAGTCTTTCCAGCTTCACAAAAAGAATTCTTTGAGCTTAACTCCAATACAATACAGCTTTGTGGTGATGAAATACTGGAAGTAGAATCGACTTTAGAGTACAAAAAGTCTGGAATTCCAAGCGCTTCGAGATATTCATTTCTTAACAGCATCTTCATATCTGTGGATGTGCACGCTCTACATTTGCCATCACTTTGTTTAGTGCATGAACATAAGCCTTTGCTGAAGAAGTTATAATATCAGTATCAACACCTTGACCATTAAAAACTTTCCCTTCATGCTCTAAGCGAACATTAACCTCTCCAAGTGAATCTGTTCCTTGAGTCACATTTGAAACAGAATATAACTGAAGTTTTGGCTCTATATCAACCAAAGACAGAACAGCATTAAAAGTTGCATCAACTGCACCAGAGGTTGAAGCTGAAGCACTTTGCTCATCGCCGTTTATTGAAAGTGTTACATTTGCAGTATTAACTTTTCCAGATTCAGCAGAGACCTTAAGAGAAACTAAACGGATAATTTCTGTCGACTCTGTTTGCGCCTCTGTAACAAGTGCCTGAAGATCCTCATCAAAAATATCATGCTTCTTATCAGCCAAAGTTTTAAATCGAGAAAATGCATCATTGAGAGCGTCATCTGATTCAAACTCAACGCCTAACTCGCTGAGTCTTGATTTAAATGCATTTCGCCCAGAATGCTTACCCAAAACTAGAGAGTTATTATTCCATCCAACATCTTCAGCCTTCATGATTTCATAAGTCTCTCGGTGCTTAAGAACACCATCTTGATGAATGCCTGCCTCATGAGCAAATGCATTCGCTCCAACGATCGCTTTATTGGGCTGAACTACAAAACCTGTAATAGAGGAAACCAATCTAGAAGCAGCAAGAATACCAGTAGCATCGATATTCGTATCGCAACCAAAGACATCCTGCCTTGTTCGAACAGCCATTACAACCTCCTCTAAAGAGGTGTTTCCTGCTCTTTCACCTAGCCCATTAATCGTACACTCTATTTGTCTTGCACCATTTAATACAGCCGACAGAGAGTTTGAAACTGCGAGCCCTAAGTCATTATGACAATGTGCCGAAAAGATTGCTTTATCAGAGTTTGGAATTCGCTCTATCAGTTCTTTCATAGTATTACCAAACTGAAAAGGAATACTGTAACCAACTGTATCAGGAATATTAATAGTAGTAGCACCGGCATTAATTGCAGCCTCTATAATTCTACAAAGAAAATCCGTATCTGAACGACCAGCATCTTCAGGACTAAACTCAATATTATCAGTGAATCTAGTAGCTCTTTTTACTGAACGAACTGCTTGGCTTACAACCTCATCAGGCGTCATCCCGAGCTTCATTTTCATATGAATATCTGATGTCGCTATAAAGGTATGAATTCGAGAAGAGTTTGCATTTTTAATAGATTCGCCTGCACGATCAATATCTTTATCGAGGGCTCTTGCTAGTGAACATATAGTTGAATCTTTTATCGCTTTAGCAACCGCCTGAACAGCTTCAAAATCACCTTGTGATGCGATCGCAAAACCAGCTTCAATAACATCTACCTTCATCTTTTCTAAACTTTTGGCAATACGAACTTTTTCATCCTTGGTCATTGATGCACCGGGTGATTGCTCTCCATCTCTTAAAGTTGTATCAAATATAATTAGTTTTTCGGACATTGCTTGCTCCTTTTATTTTTCCGAATTTTATCTTAAGTTGTAGTGATAGACCTTCGTCTATTATGATTATTATTGCCTTACGGCAATAATCGTAACAAAGCAAAGAGCTTGCTCAGTGAAAGTGAAGTTAATAAATTAAATACTTTATTCATACGCGTAGATTATAGAGGAACTTAGGTTCCTTTACTTTGTTTTTTCTTGATTCGCCTTTTATTGAGTCCAGCAATAGTAATAAATGGACCAGAGAGCAAGTAGAGAAAAAATCCAGTGAACAATATAATGTTAGGTTTATACATCAAAATAATTAAACTCATAACTATCAATAAAAGGAATCTAAACGAGGCTTTTTTTGAATCAAGCTCTTTAAAACTATAGTATCGAATGTTACTAACCATCAGAAGACCGCACAAGATTGTAATACCTGCACCAAGGTAATAACCTAAAGAGATAACTTCAGAGTCAAAAGATGCAAATGTCCAAATCTTAAGCCATATCATGCTAGCAATTACACCAGCAGCTGCAGGTGAAGGCAGTCCTTGAAAAAACCTTTTATCAGCTATACCAACTTGAGTATTAAATCGAGCAAGTCTTAGAGCTGCGCAAGCTAAATATACAAAGGCAGCAAGCCAACCAAACCTTCCAAGTTCATATAGCGACCACTCATAAACCAAAAGAGCAGGAGCCAGGCCAAATGACACCAAATCTGCAAGTGAATCATATTCTGCTCCAAATGCACTCTGAGTATTGGTCAGTCGAGCTACACGACCATCAAGTGTATCCCACATCATTGCAATCATTATTGAAATAGCAGCTATGGTGAATTCACCATTGATTGATGAGATAATTGAATAGAATCCAGCAAACATACCAAACGTTGTTAAAACGCTTGGTAGAAGGTAAATTCCTCTTTTGCTTGGTATTTTTTCAGTCATGACTTTTTAAAAAAGATGACATAATTACTTTGTTTTAGTTTTTGGATTGATCAACTAATTTATTTTTTGCAATCCAAGGCATCATTGAACGCAAGCTTTCACCAACAGTTTCAATTTGATGTTTACGCTGAACATCGCGACGACCTGGCAAGTCACCAACATTGCTAACAAATTCTTTAGCAAAAGCACCGCTTTGAATTTCACTTAAAATTTTCTTCATTTCGGCTTTAGTTTCTTCAGTAACTATTCTAGGGCCTCTTGTCACATCGCCATATTCTGCAGTATTAGATATTGAATAACGCATATTTGCAATGCCTCCCTCATATAGTAAGTCTACGATTAACTTTAACTCATGTAGACACTCAAAATAAGCCATTTCAGGCTCATATCCAGCTTCAACTAGTGTTTCAAAGCCAGCCTGTACTAACGAAGTAGTTCCGCCGCACAAAACAACTTGTTCTCCAAACAAGTCAGTTTCAGTTTCTTCTCTAAAGCTTGTTTCGAGGATGCCCGTTCTTCCACCACCAATTGCTGAAGCATACGAAAGTGCAATTTCCTTTGCATTACCAGAGGCATCTTGCTTAACTGCAATTAAATCTGGAATGCCACCACCCTTAACGAACTCTGAACGAACAGTATGGCCTGGAGCTTTTGGAGCAATCATAATGACATCAAGATCCTCTCTAGGAATAATCATGTCAAAATGAATATTTAAACCATGAGCAAAAGCCAAAGCAACGCCTTGCTTTAAATTAGGCTCTATATCTTGGGAATAAATACTTGCCTGGAATTCGTCGGGAGCCAAGACCATAACGACATCTGCCCATCCACTAGCCTCTTCAACGGACATAACACCTAAACCAGCCTCTTTAGCTTTAGTCGCTGAAGACGACCCCTCTCTAAGACCAACAACTACTTCTACGCCTGAATCCTTCAGATTATTGGCGTGAGCATGGCCTTGAGATCCATAGCCAATAATAGCTACTTTTTTTCCTTGAATAATTGAAAGATCTGCATCTTTATCGTAATATCTGTTCATTTTATTTCCTATAATTTAGATTAGTTTTTTTCCTCTTGAAATCCCAGTAACTCCCGTCCTTGAGATTTCAATAATATTTGATGGCTCTATTGCATTCAAAAATGCATTAATTTTTTTTGTCTTTCCTGATACTTCTATGGTGTATATCTTATCTTTTACATCAACCACTTTACAGCCGAAGATTTCCACCAGTTCCTTTAAGTCGACACCCTCTTTAGAAGTTGATGATATTTTTGCAAGCATTAACTCCCTCTCAACATGATCTTGACTCGTCAAATCAGTCACTTTAACTACTTCAATGAGTTTATTAAGTTGCTTTACAATCTGCTCTAGTACACGCTCACTTCCTGAGGATACAATTGTCATTCTTGAGAGCGTTGGATCATTTGTTTGAGCTACGGTAAGTGACTCAATATTAAAACCACGTTGGGTAAAAAGACCTGCAACTCTTGACAGAGCGCCAGCTTCATCTTCTAATATAACTGAAATAATATGTCTCATAAACTACACCGCGTTAAAATCTGTTTCATCTTTAGATACCATTTCATCCCTGCCTGCTAACAACATATCACAGTGTGCGCCACCAGCTGGAATCATTGGGAATACATTTTCTGAAGGATCAGTAATAATATCAAGAAAAACAGTTCGATCTTTTTGATTAAAAGCTTCAATTAAGGCGGGCTTTAAATCCTCTTCTTTTTCAACTTTAATTCCAATATGTCCATAACTTTCAGCAAGCTTAACAAAGTCTGGCAATGCATCCATATAAGACATCGCATAACGCTTTTCATAAAAGAACTCTTGCCATTGTCTAACCATTCCTAAATATCCATTATTAAGATTAACAATCTTAACTGGAGTTGCGTATTGAAGCATCGTTGAGAGCTCTTGAAGCATCATTTGTATGCTTCCTTCACCTGTAACACAGGCAACATCTTTTTCTGGCATAGCAAGCTTTGCTCCCATTGCTGCTGGCAATCCAAAACCCATGGTTCCAAGGCCACCAGAGTTAATCCACTGTCTTGGCTCATCAAAAGGATAATATTGTGCGGCCCACATTTGGTGCTGTCCAACATCTGAAGTCACTATAGCCTTTCCTTTTGTGACCTCATATAGAGCCTCGATAACTGACTGAGGCTTAATAACTCCCGGAGATTTAGCATAAGCCAGAGAGTCAACTTTTCTCCAGTCTTCAATTTGAGACCACCATTTTGAAATATCATCAAGCTGCTTATCTTTTAATTCATCAGTTAACGCTTGAAGAACTTGTTTTGTTTGTCCAACAATTGGAATATCAGCAACAACATTTTTTGAAATTTGTGAAGGATCAATATCAATATGAATGAATTTTGCAATTGGACAAAATTTCTCTAAATTTCCTGTAATTCTATCATCAAAACGAGCACCAATTGCAACAACACAGTCAGATCCATGCATCGCCATGTTAGCTTCATAGGTCCCATGCATTCCAAGCATTCCAAGTGATTGCTTATCAGTCATCGGATAAGCTCCCAAACCCATAAGAGTCTGAGTAATGGGGAATCCAAGCATACGCGTAAATTCACGAAGCTCCTCTGAAGCGTTACCAATTACGCAACCACCGCCCGCATAAAGAATAGGTTTTTTTGACTTTGTAATGAGTTCAGCCGCCTTTCTAATTTGACGATTACTCGGTTTTGTAGTTGGCTTATAAGAGCGGATTTCAATTGATTCTGGATATTCTTCCTGCTCCATTTTTGCAATCGTAATGTCTTTAGGAATATCTATAACGACTGGTCCAGGTCTGCCAGTAGTAGCAATATGAAAAGCTTTTTTAACAGTAGTGGCAATTTCACTAATATCTCTAACTAAAAAATTATGTTTTACGCATGAGCGGGTAATGCCTGTAGCATCAACTTCTTGAAAAGCATCCATACCAATTAGTGGAGATGGAACTTGACCAGAAATAATAACCATAGGTATCGAGTCCATATGCGCAGTTGCAATTCCTGTAACTGCATTTGTGATTCCAGGACCTGAAGTCACCAAAACAACACCTGGCTTACCATTAGTTCTTGCATAGCCATCTGCTCCATGCGCAGCGCCCTGCTCATGACGAACAAGAACATGGGTAATTTTATCCTGTGCTTCTATTGCATCATAGATATGAAGGACAGCTCCTCCAGGGTATCCAAAAACATGCTCAACACCCTCTTTTTGAAGACAGTCTATTAGTATTTCAGCGCCATTCAATTCCATCGCTAATAACAGTAATTTAAAAGTTTTCGATTATACCCAAAGAATTTAACTCATAAAAGACTATGTTGCTGGCAGATTTGCTTTTAGGGCAAGGGCAAAGAGAGTAATAATTAATTGTTTTATTAAAGGTCGTTTTGCCAATCTTCGGAATAAAATTGTATTGGAGAGTCTGCTTCTTCAAAAGTTTCGATACTAAAGGCATCTGGCTGGGAAAGAATTGCTGAGAGTAATTGATCGTTGAGCATGTGGCCTGTTCTAAAGCCCTCATAGTGGCCTATTACATTGCCTCCTAAAAGGAAGAGATCTCCCACAATATCTAAAATTTTATGTTTCACAAACTCGTTATGATAGCGCATGCCATCTTCATTGAGAATGTCATCATCTGAAAGAGCAATTGCATTATCTTTACTTGCTCCTAATGCAAGATTTTGTTTTTGAAGCATCTCAACATCTCTCTCATATCCAAATGTCCTTGCTCTAGATATTTCCTTTAAGTAGGACTGCTCTGAAAAATCAATCGTTAACTTTTGTCCACTCTCTTTTATCTTTTTATGATCAAAATCAATCTCTAATGTCACCTTAAAGCCAGTATGAGGTGAAACTTGTGCCCATGATTCGCCATTCTCAACTCTTATATTATCTTTAATGACAATAAATCTTTTTGGGGCATCCTGCTCTTCAATGCCTGCAGACTGAACTAAAAAAATAAATGGTGCAGATGACCCGTCCATAATCGGAACTTCGAATGAATCAAGCTCAACCAATAAGTTATCGACTCCAAGGGCTGAAAGAGCTGACATTAAGTGTTCAATTGTAGACACTTTGACGCCTTGATTTTCAAGGCCAGTTGATAAAACAACCTCGTTAACGAAAGCACTATGCGCATGAACCTGCTTGCCTCCAGCATCTAATCTTTTAAAAACAACGCCATGGTCTTCTGAAGCTGGAATCAATGTCAAATTGACTACCTTTCCACTATGGATACCAACACCACGAGCTCTAACTATTTTTTTAATTGTTCTTTGTTTAATCATTTATTAGAAATTACCTACAATCACTTTCTTTAATTTACCCATCATTCCATTATCTCCATTAGAAACAATAAATTTAGCCTTACTTAAATCTCCTTCGTGCAAAAGGAGGCCAATACTTCCAGTATATTTATAGTCCGTAAGTAAAGACTCTAATCCTGATATTCTGGATCTTTGAATTTTTCCTATTTTAACTCTTTTAGAAAAATAACCTCTAACAAGTTCTTCTATTGATTTAATTTCACAGCCACCTCCACAAAGCACAAAACCTGATTTGATGATAGTATCTAGATTGTGGTGCTTAAGTTCATTCTTCAGTGCTTGAAAAATCTCTAAATACGCCTCTTCAATAACTTCAGACAAATCAAGACTCGAGAGCTGATTTTGCTTCTTAGACCCCTGGGTGAAATCAATAAATTGATCTTCACTTTGAGATATTGATTTTGCAAAACCATAACTTTCTTTAAGTCTTTTAGCTTCCTCTAAAGAGGTATCAAATGCATAGGCAATTTCTTGAGTTACCTCATCACCACCCATTTTAATAATTCCACTATGCACTATTCCCTCTTCTTGGAATACTGAGTAGCTTGTTACACCTGCACCAATATCAAGAAGGCATATACCATCATTTTTCTCTTCTTGAGTCAGAACTGCTTGAGATTTAGCGATTGAATTGAGTACAATTTTATCAACCTCAAGATTACTCTGTTTAAGACAGTTTTCAACATTCCTAACACTTGAGCTTGATACAGTAACAATATGAACTTTAGACTCTAAAACTTGCGCCTCCATGTCCATTGGATTATCTACAACAACTGACTCATTAATCGTAAACTTCTTTTTTATAATATGAAGTTTTTCCTTATTAGTGGGAGTTGAAATGGCCATCGCAGACTCAAGAACTGATTCCAAATCTTCTGAGCTGACAAATTCATTGACAGGAACTTTTCCCTTTCCATCAATACAGGTTAAATGAGTGTCCGATATATTGACGCGGAACAAAGCCAAGTCCACTCCAAAACTTTCTTGAGTTTGTTGAATTAATTTTGTAATTTGTCTTGATAAAGAATCAATTGAAAAAATAGAACCTCTTCTAACGCCTTTCGATGGACAAACGTTATGGCCAATTATTCTTAGGTGGTCATCATCATCTTTTTCCGCAACAAGCAAAGCGATCTTTTCAGTGCCAATATCGATACTTGCTACAAAGTGATTACCTGCCATTTTAAATTAGTCAAAGAGTTTACAAAATTTTACCAAACTATTAAAAGCTTTTAATCTCAGTTGAACTATTTTTTTTAAAATCAAGCCAATCATTCAACTGTTCTAGACCAACAATTTGCCCGCTTAATAATCTTCTGAATAACTTAGCATTGGCTTCGCCATGATATAAGCCTAGTATATGGCGAGTCATTGAGCGAATTGGAGTGCCAGTTTTATTTTGTTTTTTAATGTAGGCCATATATTTTTTCAAAACTTGCTCTCGATCTATCAAATTGTTTTTTTCTTCAAATATGGTTTGATCTATCTCTTTAAGCAAATATGGATTATGGTAGATTGAACGCCCCATCATGACGCCATCAACAAGCCCAAGATGCTTTGTTATATCCTCACAACTTTCAATACCACCATTGATAGTTATTTGTAAAGAAGGAAAATCTTTCTTTAGTTGATAGACCCATCCATAATTAAGTGGAGGTATCGTTCGATTTTCTTTTGGGCTTAATCCTTTAAGCCAGGCTTTACGTGCATGCACTATAAAGTGCTGGCACCCCTTGCTGCTTATTTGAAATACAAAGTCAGAAAGTTCGTCATAACTCTCCATATCATCAATCCCTATTCTATGTTTTACTGTCACAGGAATTTGACACTTATCAGTCATACTTTCAACGCACTGGGCGACAAGATTAGGCTCTTTCATGAGGCAAGCTCCAAAGCTTCCAGATTGCACCCTGTCTGATGGACACCCAACATTTATATTGACTTCGTTATAACCCCAGTCTTGAGCAATCATGGAGGACCTGGCCATCTCTTTTGGGTCGCTTCCCCCGAGCTGAAGAACGAGAGGATTTTCACTTGCGTCAAAGTCTAAAAGTCGACTCTTATCTCCATTGAGGATTGCTTTTGTTGTTATCATTTCAGTATAGAGCTGAACATTTTTACTGATTAAACGATAAAAGTACCGACAATGCTTATCGGTCCAATCCATCATAGGAGCGATGGAGACTTTTGAAGCATTCATTCGATTTTTGATGACAACTCTTCTAATGCAAAGGCAATACTTTGCGAGACAATCTCTGAACGGGCACCAGAGAAAAATTGAGTGGTCGTTTCAACGCTTCCATTAATAAAAAAACCAAAGCAGACCATACCTACTGGTTTTTCAGCAGCCCCTCCAGATGGACCAGCAATTCCTGTAATTGCAATGGATAGATTACTATTAGATTTTTCACCTGCTCCAAAAGCCATTTCAAGGGCAACTTTTTCACTTACAGCGCCAAATATCTCAATTGTCTTTGGATCAACCCCAAGCATGCTGACCTTTGACTCATTACTATAAGTTATAAAGCCGCAATTAAAATAAGATGATGCGCCAGCAATTGAGGTTAAAGAGCTCGATAATGAGCCGCCTGTGCATGACTCTGCTAGAGCAATAGTGAATTGCTTTGAAAGCATTAATTCGCTCAAATGTTTAGCTTTTAAATAGGACATTAAACTTTTCCTTTTAACGCAGAATGAATAATCTCATAAACATCCTTGGAAAGATTATCACTCTGGATAATTGAATTGAGTTGGCTCTCTTGAAGCTTAGAGTATTGAGCTGTAAACCTTCTCCAATGGTTATAAATTCCAGCAAACCTTGCAGCAATCTGAGGGTTTAGTTGATCAAGCTCAATTATAACCTCAGTTAAAAGCTGATAACCCTCTTGGCAATGAAATTGGATGCTGTTTTGACTGAAAGAGCCAATCACTGAGCGTATTCTATTTGGATTTGTCATAGAGAACAATTCATGCTGCATTAAGCTTCTAACATTCTCTACTGATGAGACCGATGAAATACACTGTGCACTAAACCATTTATCCATAACCTGAACATCTGACTGATGCTGCTTATAAAACTGAGTAATGATATCAACTCTATAAGGGTTTTCAGAGTCCAGAAGGCACTGAAATGCGCCAAACTGATCGGTCATACATTCTGCTTTAATGAATTGCTGATAAGCAATATCATATTCACCCAGTTTTGATAAATAACTCAAGCATTTATTTTTGAGTGCCCTTTCACCTATCGATTGTGTCGATAAATCAAAAGCTTTAGGAGCGTTTAATTGATCATACAACTCCAACAGCTCGTCTTTAAAAGTGCTTGCAATAGAAAGAATCGACTGATTACGCTGATTATGGACTTCCTGGACATTAATTTTTCCAACATTTTGATGGATAATTTGCTCTGATGGCAGACTAATCATTTCGGATAGGAGTGAATAGTCAGATTCATTATTAAAAAGATTTTTAATCATTTGAAATAAGTCTTTCTCAATAACTTGATCTGGATTAAGGACGTACTCTAACCATAAACTTTGAGCACTATCCCAACGATTAAATGGGTCAGTATCAGATGAAGCAAGATATATTTTGTTTTGTATTGAAAGATCTGAACTAAATTTAATTGGCGATGAAAAACCTCGAAACCATGAAGGAATTGGCTTACTCTTTATATTATTAAATGAAATTTTTTTTTCAAGTTCATCAATAATGATAAGACCAGATTCAATCTCTTCTCCATCTTTATCAATTAACCCAAACTGATTTGGAATCATGTAGGGTGTTTTTTGATTTTTTTGTGTGAAGGTGGCGCTATAAGTTTGATTATTTTCATCATAGTCATCTTCGACACTTACTTCAGGAGTCCCAGCTTGTGAATACCAAAGCATGAAACTTTCAAAATTTTTATCATTTGCATTCGCCATGCTTTTTACAAAATCATCTATAGTTACTGCGTCCCCATCATGCCTTTCAAAATATAATTTCATTCCTCTTTGAAATCCCTCTTCTCCCAATATCGAATGGATCATGCGAATAACTTCAGCCCCTTTTTCATAAACTGTTGAAGTATAAAAATTATCCATTGCGATGTATGACTCTGGCCTAACAGGGTGAGCCATTGGCCCTGAATCTTCAGCAAACTGTCTAGTCTTAAGTTGAATAACATCTGTAATCCTTTGGATTGCGCGAGATCTTAAATCAGAAGAAAACTCCTGATCTCTAAAGACGGTTAATCCCTCTTTTAAACTCAATTGAAACCAGTCACGACACGTCACTCTATTGCCAGTCCAGTTATGAAAATATTCATGTCCAATAATGGATTCAATCCTAATAAAACTTAAATCTGTAGATGACTCTTGGCTTGCCAGAACACAGTCAGAATTAAAAATATTTAAACCTTTATTTTCCATGGCTCCCATATTAAAATCATCCACAGCAACAATCATGTAAATATCTAGATCATAACTCAGATTAAACCTTTTCTCATCCCACTCAAATGCCTTAATTAATGACTCCATAGCAAAGGCAGTTTTGTGCATATTATGAGGTTCGACATAAACTCTTAAGTCAACTTTTCTTCCTGTTGAAGTGATATATTCATCTTGAAGAAAATCTAACTTGCCTCCAACTAAGGCAAACAAATAGCAAGGTTTAGGGGCTGGATCATGCCAGATAGCTTGATTATTTGTTTCTTCAATTAAGTTTCCATTACTCAGGAGAACGGGATAGTGTTCTCGATTTGCATTGATCTTGGTCGTAAAGACACTAAGCACATCAGGCCTATCAAGGTAATAGGTAATTTGTCTAAAACCCATTGCTTCACATTGTGTGCAGAAATTCCCACTAGATTGATATAATCCATTTAAATCTGTTTTGCTTTCTGGATGGATTCTAACCTGAACTTCTAAAACAAAATCATCTGGCGGATTTAACAAAAATAATCCATCCTCTTTTAGCTCATAACTTACATCCAAGCCATCCACTTTAATTGATATCAGTTCTATTGACTCTCCATTTAAGAATAGCTCATTAACTGAATTAGTTACAACTGGGTTCTTGTAAAAGACAATACGAGATGAGACGATCGTCTCTCTGTCCCCAAGATTAAAGTCAAGCTCGGTTGTTAGTATGAGATGACTGCTGGGACGATAATCTTTCCTAAAAATAGGCTCTGGCATTAGATTAGAAATAATAGTGCTCCTAAAAGAATTCGATAAACAACAAATGGAAGAAAGCCAATTCTCTCTACCAATCTAATAAAAAAAACAATTGTAAGATATGAAGTTAGAAATGCAACAACAAAACTAATTAAAAGAATGAGCCAGTCAATTTGATTTGACTCTTGGAACAAATCAATTGTTTTTAATATTGTTGCAAGAATAATCACTGGAATTGATAAAAGGAATGCAAATTTGATTGACAAGCCCCTAGATAAGCCTATGAAAAGAGCTGCAGTAATTGTAATTCCTGAGCGTGAGGTGCCTGGTATTAATGCCAAGGCCTGAAAGCACCCTATAACTAAAATATCCATACCTTGAATCATTTCGCGACTTTTGCCTAGAGACCTGTTAACCCAATCAGAGAGTCCAAGCATAATTCCAAAAAAAATGGTTGCATAGGCAACAACCTCAAAACTGCGAAGATGTGTCTCAATAGCGTCATTAAAAAGAAGACCAGTTATTCCCACTGGAATTGTCCCTAGAAGAATGCCCCAAGCAAGCAATGAATCTCCTTGTATCCTTCTATTTGCAACTGAAGAGATAAAATCAGTTCCAAGCATAACTAGAGTCGACCTATAGTATAAAACTACAGCGCATAGTGTAGCAAAATGAAGAATGACATCAAAAGCTAGGCCTTGATCAGGCCAATCTAAAAATTTTGGCAGGACAATTAGATGCGCAGAAGATGAAATAGGTAAAAATTCGGTAAAACCTTGAATGAAAGCTAAAGTAATTGCTTGAACAATATCCATATTAATTTTTATAGCCTTTCAGTTAAGTTCTGCTCTTTGAAGCCGTCTAATTTTACTGATTGTTTCTTTGTAAGAGCCATAACTTTAAAAACCTCACCCATCGCCCCAGGCATAACTAGTTGTTTTATTTCTTGAGCAAGCTTGATTTTATTTATCTCGTTCTCTTCATCAGCAAGGAAACTTTCAATGCCCATTGAAATTAAAAACATGGACTGAGTCGAATATCCATTGACCTTAAAGCCAGAATCAATCGAGCTTTTATAAATATCTGTAAAGTTAACTGAAGCTGTTATGTCTTGATCCCCTATTTGAATAAAAGGATTATTGTTTGATTTGTGCCTATAAAAACACTTCAGGGTGCCATCAGTTCGCTGGGGATGAAAATATTCAGATTGACTCATCCCATAATCAATTAATAGCACAACGCCTTCGCTCATAAAATCATATAGAGACTTAATCCATCCATCGGATTGAAGGCTTACTTCAGTCGTATAACCCTCAGGCAAATAACCTCCATAGGGAACTTCAGATTTTAAGTAGGGCCGCTCAAACCTTTTCCATTGAAAGCAATTATCAATATAGTCAACTCCCAATTCATAAAACTGATTGTTTGAAAGTATGATTCTTTTGACAGGAAATGCATCTAGGACCTCATTAGCAATCACCACTCCCTTAAATTTACTGGGAAGTTCAGTTAACCATTCAACACGATCATAAATTTCAGGTAAAGCCTTTTTAAGAGTCTTTTGCTGCGTTTTTTTAAGTTGGGCACTCAATTCAATAATAAAGTATTTTTCAGGAAGTGAATTTTGCCTTCCCAATTCAAATAGAATTTGTGCGGCAAGTATTCCGCTTCCAGCCCCAAACTCTAGAATATTTCCATTATTTAAGACCTGTTTACATTGCCTGGCGAGACAAAAGCCAAAAAGATCGGACGTTTCTGGCGCTGTAATGAAGTCACCTTTATGGCCAAATATCGTTTTATTTGATCGATAATAGCCAAACTGATGATGATACAAAGCAAGATTCATAAAAACATCAAAACCAATTGGATTGTTATTGTCCTTAATGGTTTTAGATATAATATCTTCGAGGCTCATATGTGGAAATATTTTATACTGTGATCGCTATATAAATTTTATAAAACAACAAATACATTTTTTAAGAGAATTCAATGAAAACAGCATTAATTACCGGCGGCGCAGCAAGAATTGGCGCTCAGATTGTCAAAACCCTTCATCACAATCAATTTAACATTATTATTCACTGCAATCAATCAAAAGATAAAGCTCAGTTGCTATGTGATGAACTTAACTCAATTCGGGCTAATTCTGTAGAGATTGTCTCAGGGAATTTAAACAATATAGATGAACTCGACTCTCTAGTTAGATCAATTAAGTCTATAGATTTATTAGTTAATAATGCTTCTGTTTTTTATCCAAAATCAGTCGAGGATAGTGAAATCAAAGATTGGGATGATGTAATAAATATCAACCTAAAAGCGCCTTTTTTCTTATCCAAAGGACTAAGCAAAACACTGTCAGAAAATGATGGCTCAATTATTAATATTATTGATATTCATTCTGAAAGGCCATTAAAAAAACATGCCATTTACAACATCTCCAAAGCAGGCTTAAAAATGCTAACTCAAACCTTGGCTAAAGAACTTGCTCCCAGAATTAGAGTGAATGGAGTTTCCCCGGGCTCAATTCTTTGGCCTCAGGACAGTGCTGAGATCTCTGAAAATGATAAAAATCTTATGCTAGAAAGAATAGCACTTCACAGACAAGGCTCACCTCAAGATATTGCAGATACAGTATTATTTTTAGCAAACTCAAACTATATTACGGGGCAAATAATCAATATTGATGGGGGTCGCACCCTAAACCAGTAAATAGGATGTGTAGGTCAATATATGGTATAATTGAATTGTCAAACATTTTTTTGACCAACAAGAATTTTTTTATAATATTTCAAAAAATTAATAAAATCGAGATATTGTAACGAACTATTTTTTTATGGGCTTATTGATGCCACATACATAACTTATTTAGCAATTGATGAATCTTTTTAATCAAACCTTAATTCCTAGTCAATACTTAAGTATTGGGGATATGTACGCACTCAATAGTCCAGATATCATAGGACTACATAATGAATCACATTCTCATAAATGCTACCCACAAGGAAGAGATCCGGGTTGCAATCGTCAGGAACCAAAAGCTTACTGACCTTAATATAGAAACAAGCCTTAATAGGAAAACTAAAGGCAATATCTACAAAGCTAAAATTTCACGCGTTGAGCAATCCTTAGAGGCTGCTTTCGTTGACTATGGTAAAGAAAAACATGGCTTTCTCCCCTTTAAAGAGGTTTCTCCTTTTTTTGCTGAAGGCATTAAACCAAAAGGTGACAAACTCACTATAAGTGATGTCCTTAAAGAAGGGCAAGAAATTATCATCCAGGTTGAAAAAGAAGAGCGAGGCAATAAAGGAGCTGCCCTTAGTACCTACATCAACTTGGCGGGTGCTTATATGATTTTGACGCCAAATAACCCAAAAAGCTCAGGAATTTCAAGGCAAATTAATGCCTCAGATCGCCAAGACTTAAAAAATTTACTGCCAAGCCTTAATGTCCCAAAACATTCAGGATTAATTATCAGAACTGAAGGTGCTGGAAGAGGAGTGAGCGAACTTCAGTGGGAAGTTGATCATTTAACTCAGCTTTGGAAATCTATTAAAACAGAAACTAAAAATCAGGATGGTCCTTTTTTAATCTATCAAGAGAGTGATATTACAATTAGAGCTCTGCGTGACTATTTGAGAGAAGATACTGATAGTGTCATTATTGACGACTTAGAGACCTACCAAAAAGCGCGTGATTTTACAAATTTTGTTATGCCTCACTATCTTGATAAAATAAAGTTCTTCGATGTAACTGACCACTCACTTTTTGCTCACATGAGCGTAGAGTCACAAGTTAAAAATGTCTTTAACAGGGAAGTCGCTTTAAGGTCAGGTGCAACTATTGTGTTTGATGCAACAGAGGCGCTTACAGCGATTGATATTAACTCTGCGAGGGCAACTAAAGGCACTAGCATTGAAGATACTGCTTACAAGGCTAACCTAGATGCTGCTGAGGAAATTGCATTACAGCTTCAATTAAGAGATATTGGTGGTCTTGTAGTTATTGACTTTATTGATATGGCATCAGAGTCTAATAGAACAGCTATCGAAAAGTTAATGGAAAAAGCAACGGCGAATGATAGAGCTCGCGTTCAGATTGGAAACATTTCAAGATTTGGTTTACTTGAATTATCACGTCAAAGACTCATGAACTCAGTTGCAGAATCAACTGGGAAAACATGTTCAGTATGTAATGGAAGTGGAACAAACCCAACCATACCATCGTTGTCATTAAGAATTATTCGCCAACTAGAGGACAATCTTAACTCCAACAAAAATGGTGGCGATATAACAATCCAGTCAAGCGTTGAAGTTATAACCTACCTATTAAATGAAAAGAGGCATAACATAATCGAAATGGAAGAGAAGCATGGCATTAAAATTACGCTACTTCCAAATCAATATATGCACTTCCCTCACTACACAGTGAACAAGCAGAAGGGAGATAAAAGATCCCATCATAAGAGTTTCCAAGGCGTATCCAAGCCCCAGGAAAATCCTAATGTGATTAATTATGTTGAAAAACCTGATATTCCAGCAATATCTACTAACCAACCCTCAACGAAAATGCCTGAAAAGAAAGTCTCATTTATGAGCAAGCTCACTGAAATATTCTCTTCAGATAAAAAACCTACTCCGAAATCTAAAAATACAAGAGCTCCAAGTCGAAATAGAAGCAGAAATCAGAACAGGAACCAGAGCAGGAACCAGAATCGAAACCAGAATAAGAGTCAGAATAAGAGCTCTCAGGAGAAACAGAGCAACACCCAAAATCCAAAACCTACTTCTAATGAATCAAAGGGTGAAGGTCAAAAAAATAAAAGTAATCAAAATAGAAATAGAAATAGAAATAGAAATCAAAAAAATACTGCAAATCCTAACCAAAAGCCGAGTGATGCAGTGACCAAGCCTGTTGAGGTTGCTACGAAGCCTGTTGAGGTTGCTACGAAGCCTGTTGAGGTTGCTACGAAGCCTGTTGAGGTCGTTACTAAAACAGACAAGAATACAGACTCTAAAGCCCCCAAGAAGACAACTCGTAAGCCAGTAAAAAAGGCAGCCTCCAAAGCCAAACCTAAAGCTGCTGATAATGCTGAAAAGTCATTAGAGGATAATAAGAATTCAACAACAAAACCAGACGAAAAACCTTCATAACATTTTATGAGTAAATTTGGAGTCATTGGAAACCCTGTAGATCATAGCTTATCACCTATGATTCATCATGAATTTGCAAAAGAATTTGATATTGAAATATCTTATGAAAAAATTCTATCGCCAGTTGAAGCGTTCAATTTGACAGCAGAAAAATTTATGAGTGCTGGCAGCTCTGGATTCAATATTACGCTTCCTTTTAAAATTAATGCCTATAACTTTGCAGATGACTTAACTGATGAAGCAAAAGCTGCAGGGGCAGTAAATACCATTAAGATCGATAACAACATCATTTGTGGGGAAAATACTGATGGCAAGGGTCTTGTTAATGATCTTGAAAGAAATTTAGAACAGACCCTGCGAAATAAAGAAATTTTAATTATTGGAGCTGGTGGCGCAACTCGTGGCATTTTAAAACCAATACTCGATAAAAAACCTGAGAAAATTTTATTAGCTAATCGAACTAAAGAAAAATCATTGAGATTGGTAAATGAATTTTCTGAGTATGGAAAAGTTTGTGGATTTGGTATTGATCAAATTAAATCCAAGCCTGTTGATATAGTTATTAATGCAACAAGTTCTTCCATAGATGGAACTATGTTTAATTTGCCTAAAGGTCTCTGTGAGGGTGCTTTGTGCTATGACTTAATGTATGGATCTGAGACACCTTTCATGAAATGGGCTTTAAAAGATTCAGCTATCATAATTAGTGATGGATTAGGAATGTTGGTTGAGCAGGCTGCACTTTCATTTGAATTTTGGCTTGGCAAAAAACCTTCAACTAGGCCTGTAATCAATCTAATTAGGGAGAGAGTCGACTTATAGTCCATTCATTCTCTTGACGTTCATAAATAAATCGATCATGGAGTCGATTTGCCCTACCCTGCCAAAATTCAACACTTTGAGGCACAATCCTATACCCTCCCCAAAACTCAGGCAAAGGAATCTCACCCTTTGAAAATTTCTTTTTCATTGAAGCAAACTGTTCAATGAGTACTGACCTTGACGAAATTCTTGAAGATTGCTCAGAAGCCCAAGCTCCTATCTGAGAGTCTTTAGGCCTTGAAGAAAAGTACTTAAAAGATTCTAGATTTGAGATTTTTTCAACTTTACCAATAATTTTGACTTGCCTCTCTAAAGCAAGCCATGGAAAAAGAACAGCAGCATGTGGATTTTTTTGAATTTGTTTTGATTTTTTAGATTCGTAATTTGTAAAAAAAACAAAACCATTCTCATCAAAGTACTTAAGAAGTACAGTTCTGATTCCAATAGAATCGTCCGACGTTGCAAGACTCATTGCAGTTGGCTCAATAATTTCAGCATCCATTGCTTGTGAGAACCACAATGAAAACTGCTCAACTGGACTGCTTTTGAGATCTTCTCTTACAATACCACTTTGTAGATACTCTTTTCTAAGACTACTTAAATCACCTGTTTTTGCCATAATAAGATTTTTAAAAAGGAATTAAATTGCTTTTTTTTGACTCAGTTAAATGTTTTGTAATTAATGATTTTACCGGTGGGAATCGATCCGCAAACTTTAGAACTAATTTACGAATTTGCTTAGCTTTTGTATCGTCATTTGTAAACAATGAAACCACCCCATTGGTACCAAAATACATTAGCCTTGATAGGTGGATTTGTTTACTTTCAAATTCCCTTAAAACCGCATCAGATCCAATATCTACTTCAGATTTTAAAGCTTTAGCTATTGCAATAGCTAGAATATCTTGACCCCTAAGTCCTAAATTAAAACCATGCGCCGTCACCGGGTGCATTCCAACCGCAGCATCTCCAATAAGAGCAAAGCGCGTAGATCTGAACTTCTGAGCATAAACACCCACTAATGGGTATGAGTACCTCTCACCAATTTGTCTCATTACCCCTAAGCTGCCTTTAAAACCATCACTTGCAAGCTTACAAAATTTTTCTTTATCCATATTAAGCATTTCATCTGCTTCATCAGTAGGGACAGTTAAAACTACAGACGAAATATTACCATTCAGTGGCAACAGAGCAAGTGTGTGTCCATAGTTAAAGCACTCAAGTGCAGTTTGATAATGGTCTTTTTCATGAGAAACTCTTGTAATTATCATGACTTTAGAGAAATCCTTCATTGTAGAAGAAATACCCATCTTTCGCCTAATTTCAGAGAACCGACTATCAGCAGCAACAACCAGTTTAGAATTAATATTCTCACCATTGGACAAGCTAACTTCAGCATCTGAAACACTAGTTTTAACTGATTCAACAGACATTTTATTAATAATCGTTAAATTGTCTGAAGACGACGCTCTATTATACAAAGCTTGTCTAATTAGGTTATTAGGCACAAGATAACCGAGAGCACCAATTGATGACTTTTTTGCGGCAAAGTTCAACAGTGAATCAGAATCACCGTCAAAAACCTTTGCCTCTTTTAACGGACTTACACTAGTTGGATCAATTAGATCCCACACACCTAACTTTTGTAAGATTTTTAATGAGTTATGAGTTAGAGCAGTTTCCCTTCCATCAGGCTTAGGATTTGAAATAGATTCCTCATTTGACTTATCAACAACCAGTACTTTCAAATTTAAGTCAATTAAGGAGCAAGCAAAGCTAAGCCCAGCGGGGCCAGCTCCAATAATGATTACATCATATTTTTTTTCTGTATTTAATTGATTCATCTAAACCAAACATAGGTTAATAAAAGTATTATTTTGCTTTTGAATTTTCAATTTGTTTTAACCAATAATCACTTTTCTCAAGATTTTGGTCTGTACCAATACCTAATCTATACATTTTAGCAACTTTGATTTGAGATTCTAAGTTACCTTGCCTTGCAGCATATATAAAGTTTTCGTATGCTTTATCAAAACTCTGAGTGACACCTTCACCAAACTCATACATGATGCCTAAATTATACTTAGCATCTAAATAGCCTTGCTTAGAAGCTAAATTTAACCAATAAAAAGCTTTATTTAGATCTTTTGTTACACCAGCGCCAAGATAGTATAAGGCACCCAGAGTGTATTGTGCCTTAGGGTCTGATTGATCAGCAGCATTTTTAATGTAATCAAAACCTTTAGTATTATCTTGCTCGACACCAATACCACCAATATACATCACTCCTAGAGCTGTCAACGAATCTAAATTTCCTGCTTTAGAAGCCAACTCAAAGGCCTTTAAAGCCTTTTTATATTCTTTTAATTCAACCAACTGCCTCCCTCTTTCATAAAGACTATCTTCAGCAAAAACAGAAGCATGATAAAACAAAGAAAAAGTTACTAAAAATATTAATTTTAGAAGAATAAGTTTATAAGATTTAGCAGCAATGTTCATTGAAGTGAAAAGGATTAATGATGAAGAAGGACTTTTAAAATGAATATTTTACATTTTTTTAAAACTTAAACATCATCGCGTGGAATAAACTCTAGTACAGTCGCATTAATACAATATCTAGGAAGACCATTTGGGCCATCATTAAAAACATGTCCAAGATGAATATCTGAACTTACTGAGCGAATCTCAATGCGCGACATTCCATAACTATTATCGACTATTTCATAGACTTCATTGTTAACTGGCTGGGTAAATGATAGCCAGCCTGTTTTTGAATCAAAACGATAAGCAGTATCAAATAGAGGCCTACCAGATAGTTTGTCAGTGAATATTCCTTCAGGAGTATCTTTAAAGACTTCATATTGCTTGCAGAACCTTCGGTCAGTTCCCTCATTAAAAGCCACATTAAAGGCTTCAGAACTTTTACCTAATTTAAACTCACCTAATGCTTGATAAAAATCTTCAGACGAGATAATACCTTGATGAGCCCAGACTTCTTTTCCATCCTCAACAAGAATAATAGTTGGAGTTGCCCATGTTGGTGTTTCAAGATCAAATCCCTTAAGAGCAGATGCAGGAGTTGACCTGAGTGGAATTGTACCTTGATATTTAGATGTTACCTTTCTTTCAAACTCTAAACAAAAAAGACACGTACCCTCAACCTCTGGACCAATAACAATTATTTCTTTACCTCCAAGTGGCGTTATTTCTTGTCCAAACTCTTGATTTGAAGCGAGTTCAATAAACTTAACACCCGTAGAATGATCAGGGCAGTAGCCATTTGGATTTCGTAAAAGATAATCCTGGTGATAATTTTCTGCAGGCCAAAACTTTTCTAATGCAGCCAATTCAGTAACAATCTCCCCATAACCTTTGGTATTTAATAATTTTTGATATACTTTACCCGTATCTATAGCAATATTTTTTTGATCTTCATTTGTCCAATAGATAGCAGATCTATAATTATTACCTACATCATTACCTTGTCTGTTTACCTGAGTAGGATCATGGATTTCCCAAAAGTTTTTAACTAAGTCTTCAGTAGAGACTTGACTAGTGTCATAGACTACCTTGACAGTTTCAGTATGATTAATTAAGGAGTTATTGTTTTTAGTTTTCTCCTCATCAGAAAGCCCAATATTTTTTAAAACTGACAAAAACCCTTCACTTTGTATCCTTCTATTTTTAAGGACATCTTCATATGTTGGATCTTCATAGCTACCTCCAGAATATCCAGAAACAACATCAACAACACCCTCGATACTCTCAAAGTTTTTTTCAACACCCCAAAAACAACCAGCCGCAAAGAAAATTTCTAAAACCACAATTAAACCAATTAACTATAAAAAAATAAATTGTACACCCTGCTTATGAATATTTTGTGTTGAATAGATGAAGAATTATCTTTAAAGAAAATCAAAAAAATCAAATTTCGATAACTAGAATATATTCATTTAAGTATGAGATTTTAATCTTAAGCTATAAGTAATAACCTGGAATTTATTAGTTAGCTACTTTAAGATAACCCATCAAGTAAGCTGGTGATACTTCAACTTTATCAGAATTATTTTTGTAGTTATACCGAATCGACATCCCACTATTATTAGATTTTTTTAAAAGCTCATCACTAAGATCTAATTCAATAGTCTCACTATAATCACAAACATTAGTATCACAATTAGCTGCAGTTGAAGAAATAACCTTAATTTTCATTAAATTATCGTCACACCGGCCCCATTTATCGCATAAATTTGCCGAATTATAATTTCTTTTTGTTTTGGAATTATGCTGAACAGTGAGATTTAATTTGTGAGACATGGAGTCACTACTTAAATCTTTTAACCCTTCTAGGTAAAAGCTTTGAAATTCTGCATTGTAATCAAACATACCGTTCTTCTCAACTATACTCTGATCAGATCCTCTAAAGCTAGAGCCGTCACCTGAGACAATTACTAGACTAGCAAATTCTTCCGACTCTATTAGATCTGCTTTAGATTTAATTTCCTTATCTCTTGCATTTGTTAAAAGAAGTGTTACAACTGAGACCTTTCTTGGAGTTTCAAGTTTTTTCGCTTCAATTAAGTTTTCTTCATGAGTAAGGTTCATTGCGAGGATTTTTTGAGCTTCGCCTTCAGCTGAAGAGACTGGCTCAAGCTCCATTGAAGAACATCCGATTAAATATAAAGTCACCAATAATATTGTGAGAAAATTCTTCATGATTTTTTTGATTTTTTTTTGATTTTTAAACCATATAATTATAGATTAAATACAGATTTTACTTTGCATTTAGCTGAAAAATTAAAATTGGTAGTCGCGGGCAGATTCGAACTGCCGACTTCCACCATGTCAAGGTGACACTCTAACCAACTGAGTTACGCGACTAAGAAAACGAAATTATACTGATTCAAATGTTCTTTTGATAATCTTTTGAATATTACTTGCTGCTTCATACCGATTTTTAGCATTCTTGATTGGCCTTCCAACTACAATATAGTCTGAACCACTATCAAAAGCTGTAGCAACGTCTACAACTCGCTTTTGATCATCATTATTTGCTACTGGTCTGATGCCAGGTGTGACACAAATCAATTTGTTATCAACAAATTTTCTAATAAATGGAACTTCTAAGCCAGACGAAACTATCCCATCACAGCCCGCTTCAAATGCTCTTTTAGCTCTAGAGATCACCAAATCTTGAACATCACAAGCGAATCCTAAATCATCTAAATCTCCACGATCTAAACTCGTTAAAGCAGTAACAGCAAGAATTTTCAAGTTATTTTTGTTTTTTGATGCTTTTTCCATTAGAGCTTGATTACCATGAATTGTTGCAAAGGTTGCACCATAGTCACTTAATCTTGCAATTGTCCTTCCAACAGTCTCAGGCACATCAAAAAACTTTAAATCTACAAAAACTTTTTTATCTTTCTTTATTAACCAGTCTAGCAACTCAAAATACTTTCCAGTCATCAACATTTCCATACCAATTTTATAAAAATTGACACTATCATCAAGTTCAGAGACAATATCCTTAGCTTCAGATACTTCTGGAACATCAAGAGCAAAAATTAAACGATCTTCAAGCTTAATATCTTTCACGGCAATAAAGGGTAAATAAAGATTATATTATACGTTAAATACTAAAAATTATTTCTTTGAGATTGCATTTTTAACTACTTTAAATACAATATTTGCAGCACGCTCGCCCAGATGAATTTGGTCAAACAGTAACCACTGTCTCTTTGATTTTGCAATCTTATCCCAAGGCTGTTTAAAAATATAATGATGCATTACGCCCCCATAAATTCTTCTCATTAATGGAATTGAATTTGGATTATAGTCATTGATACATGAAAACTCTCTAAGGGCTAAATCACTCCAAAGACTTTCAGATACTGGCAATATAGATAAATCTCTCTCTTGAGCGGTTTTTCTAATAAAGTCATTAAATTTATTAACATGCTGGTTAACTTGCGAGTCTTTAATTTCCCCTATAGGAGGAAGAGTACATAGAAAAACTTTATCGACACTAATGAGTTTATCCAGAAGTTCCGGTAATAATTTTTGATAACTCTGAAATGAAGGAATATCTGGAAGGTTATTATTTCTTTTATAACGCTTTCCAGAATTAAAATTAAAAGAGGCCATAGCGTCGTTACTTCCAATCATCAAAATGATAACATCCGGATTACTCTTTAATATTGGCTCCAGTCTTTGGTGTACCTGCCAAACAACATCACCATTAATTCCTTCATTTAAAAATATATCTGAAGGAAATTCTTTTCTTAATTTATCAACCCAGCTAATTCCTATATTTCCATGAGTTAATGAATCGCCAATGCATGCAATAATTCTTTGATTTTTTTCTAATTTATTATTTAAATTGTCAACAGCTCTTCCTTTGGGAGGTAAGGAAATAATTCTGGAGATATAAAAAAAAACTGCTACAAAAGTAACTGCAACAGCTACTAGTACTGGTATTAAAACGATAACCACAAAAACAATACTTCTGACTATTAATCTAGTCCATCAACTGAAACTTCGACTTTGATTACATCATCATAAGGCCTTCTCTTACTGGAGAATGAAACTTCAGTACCGTTATAATCAACAGTGACTTTATAATGACTTAATCTTTTTTCAATCTTTTGTCTGACTTTTTTCTCACAAACTTCTTGACTAACAATAGTTTGCTTACCGTTTGCTGCCGCTTTTTCAGCATCATTTGCGATAGAAGCACCCATCAGAATTCCAGCTAAAGTCATAATATCTTTGCCACTTCCATCACCAAATTGGTTACCAATAGCTCCACCAATAACCCCACCAATTATTTCGTTAGTAGCACTACCGTCTCCATTATTTTGAACTGTTTCTTTAATATAACACTCCTGATAGGGCTCTTCAACTCTAACTTGTTTATAAACTTTATCTACCGAGACAACAGTTGCCGAGTCTATGAATGATCCCGCATAAGACATTTGCGTGACTGATAGAAAGAAGACAAAAATTGAACTTTTTAAAATGATTTTCATAATGAACTCCTGATCTCAATAATTATAGATTCTACTGATAATTGTAATAACAATTGTGTTTAATATGTGAAGATTAGATTAACACTAAAAATAAACCTTAAAAACATTTCAATTATAAATTAAATAAATACTTGAAATAATAAAGATAACTGGCAATAATACCTACCTTGCCTTGGTAGCTCAGCTGGATAGAGCACTCGCCTCCTAAGCGAGGGGTCGTAGGTTCAAATCCTGCCCAGGGCGCCAAAAAATTGATTTTAGAGCGCTCTTACTTTTAAAATTCCTTCGACTTTCTTAATATTGTCAATAACTGAGTTGGGAATCTTTTCTTCAATATCAATCAATGTGTATGCAAATTCACCTTTTGACTTATTTAGCATATCAACAATGTTTGCCTTTTCTTCCGCTATAGCTTTTGTTATTTGACGAACCATATTGGGCACATTCCGGTGAGTAATAGCAAGACGCTCCTGTCCTGCCCTAGGCATCTTAGCATCTGGAAAATTAACTGAATTAATAATGTTTCCATTTTCAAGGTACTCTTTTACTTGTTTAGCAATCATTAAAGCGCAATTATCTTCCGCCTCTGAAGTAGAAGCTCCAAGATGAGGAAGCGCAATAACTCTTTCATGATTTTTTTTCTCATCAATTGGAAAGTCTGTAACGTAGTACTTTACATTTCCGCTGTCTAAAGATTTAATTAATTCTTCCTCGTCAACTATGCCATCTCTTGACATATTAATTATTACGCATCCCTGTGGAAGAAGAGCAATTCTTTTTGCATTTAATAAGTTCTTTGTAGCCTCAACCAATGGAACATGAAACGACACGAAGTCACTCCTTGAAAATAACTCTTCTAAGGATAGTGCCTCTTCAACATCAGAGGATATTTTCCAGGCATTCTTCTTTGAAATAGAGGGGTCATACCCAATAACATCCATTCCAAGCATACTAGCAGCATTTGCAATTTCAACGCCAATGGCACCAAGACCCACAATTCCTAAAGTTTTTCCAGGTAATTCAGATCCAGAGTACTGTTTTTTTCCATCTTCAACTGTAGCCTTAAGATTATCAAGAGGAAGGCTGTTAACATAACTCCAGCCCTGACAGATATTTCGGCTTGCAAGAAGCATTGATGAAATAACAAGCTCTTTAACCGCATTTGCGTTAGCGCCAGGCGTATTAAAAACGACTACACCATTATCGCTCATCTTTTGAAGAGGAATATTGTTGACTCCTGCACCCGCTCTTCCAACAGCCTTAAGGCTATTTCCAATATCAATATCATGCATTTTTGCACTTCTAACTAAAATAGCATCTGGGTTATCCTTTGAATTTGAAACGTCATAAAACTCTTTTGGAAACTTTTCTAAGCCAAGGGATGAAATATTATTAAGTACCTGTATGTTTTGCATTATCCAAAATCCTTTTCAAAATCATTCATAAAACACACAAGGGCGTCCACTCCTTCTTGCGGCATCGCATTATAAATACTAGCCCTCATCCCGCCAACACTACGATGCCCCTTGAGTGCAAGCAAACCTGAATCTTTAGAGCGCTCTAAAAACTTACTGTTCAGCTTCTCATCTGCTAGTAAAAAAGGAACATTCATCCATGAGCGATATTTTATTGAGACTGGGTTAGAATAAAAATCTGAATTATCAATTGCACTATATAGTGACTCTGCTTTTGCTTTATTATTCTTTTGCATTGCGCTAAGACCACCCTTCTCTTTAACCCACTCAAAGACTCTTCCAGCCGCGTACCACGGGAACGTCGCAGGCGTATTAAACATAGAATCATTAGTGGCTTGAGTGGCATAGTCAAACAGCTTTGGTTGTCCATTAACGGCATGACCTATCAAGTCATCTCTGACAATCACAATGGTAAGTCCAGATGGTCCAATATTTTTTTGTGCACCTGCATATATGATGCCGTATTTTGAAACATCAATCTCTCGAGATAAGATTGTTGAAGACATATCTGCAGCGATCGGCATGGAGACATCAGGAATGTAATCAAACTCTAGGCCTGCAATCGTTTCGTTAGGCGTGTAATGAAGATAAGAAGCCGCTTCATCAATATCCCAATTTTGAAAATCATCAATGTTAGTAAAATTATTTTCTGTGCTGTCTGTACATACATTAACCTCGCAATACCTTTTTGCCTCTGCAATAGCCTTAACAGACCAGTGGCCAGTGTTTGCATAATTTGCTTTAGAGCCACCCCTTAATAAATTGATTGGTACCATCGAAAACTGAGCTGACGCCCCACCCTGAAGAAAAAGCACCTTGTAATGATCAGGAATTTTTAATAGCTCTCTCAAATCTTTTTCAGACTTCTGAGCAGCCTCCATAAAATCAATACCTCGATGAGATATCTCCATTACAGATGCTTTAGAATTCTCATACTCAATAAGCTCCTCTTGGATTTTCAGAAGAACTTCTTTGGGCAGCATGGCTGGTCCAGCACTAAAATTGTATGCTTGGGTCATATTAGAATATGTATAAATTATTTTAAAAAAAACGCTCAGGTGTGCCCAGTAAACTAAGCCCATCTAAACGTCATTGTTTTTTCAAATAACCACCGTTGATTATAAAGAAACATTATTATACCAACCTCCAAAGAAAACTTATCATTGGCTTTGTGACAAAATGTCACAACTTTATTTTTTTTGTCTTTATTGTAAAATCATAATGTTTTGAGAATCATACAAATACTCCACTATTGTAAAATGGTTTTTCTTAATACTTAATTACACTTTTCTAATCTTTCAATGAAAACGCTTATATTCCATAGCCTTGAAACTTTATCAGCAAAAAAACTTGCATTAGACCTAAGTGGAGAGGTTGAACTTAGAAAAAATCACTATAGAATTCATACTAAAAAGGATTTTGATATAGAAAGTTACAGACTCTCTAGTGACATAGACCTTAACATTTTTGACAACAATTTTGATTATCAAAATATTGCACTCATGGTTAGCGATATGGATTCAACTTTAATTACTGTAGAGACGATTGATGAAGTTGCTAAAGAGGTTGGACTAAAGGAAGAGATATCTTTAATCACTGAAGAGGCAATGCAGGGGCAGTTAGACTTCACAGATTCCTTTAAAAAACGCTTATCAATTCTTAAAGGCACAAATAACTCAATCTTTGAGTCAGTTTATAGAGATAAAGTTAAATTCAGCCCGGGTGCAGAGGAATTAATCAACTACTTCAAATCAAATCAAATAAAGACAGCAGTTGTTTCAGGAGGTCTGAAATTTTTTGCTGAAAAAATTAAAAGTCAGCTTGGTATTGAAAACTTCCGCGCTAATTATGTTGAGACAATCAATCAAACAATAACTGGCAACATAATAGGAAATGTGATTGATGCTAAAGAGAAAGCCAAATATATTGGCGAGTTATGTGATCAATATAAATTAAAGGAAAACCAAGTTATTGCAATAGGAGATGGTGCCAACGACATAGAAATGATGAAAATTGCAGGGCTATCTGTTGCATATCATGCTAAACCTATACTCAAGCAGTATTGCAATATTCATATAAACTTTGGAAGCCTTAGAAGTTTAATTGATTTTTTTGAAGAATCCTAATCTTAATAATGAATCCTAATCTTAATAATATAAATCTTGATTAACATTGAAAGTAGTTCATTTAAAAACCATAAATAATTCATTAAATTTTCTCATCCACAAACTAGACTATAATTTTCCTCAAAAACTTTAATCAGTCTGTCATGAGATCAAAATCGATATTACTAACAATATTCCTTTCTTTATTTCTTCTTAGTTTCTTCAGTATTGCTAAAGCCGATGATCACCTTCATACTGTTAGTGGTTTAGTGACTGGCTGCTCGTCAAAACACGCTGTTCATGTTTTAATTTATGAAGAGTCTGGATTCAAAGGCATGAACCATAGCCAAGAGAGTATTTATAATCCTGAGAAAGGCTCAGACTGTAATATTTCTTTCAGTATGCAAGTACCATCGGGACCTTACGCCCTAGCTTCTTTTGAAGATAAGAATGGTAACGGAGAGTTAGATTTCTTTTTCTTTATCCCAAAAGAGCCAGCAAGCTTTTATCAGTTTAGCGGAATGGGTGCGCCCAAGTTTGAGAAGATGAAGGTTGAGGTCAATTCTGACATAGATAATATTGAAATTGTTCTACCTTAAAATACCTCATAACTCAGTAAATCATTAAATGACTACCTCAATCATTGCGGGATCTTCTGGACTGGTTGGGAACAATATCTTAAATCAGCTTTGCGATAAGAATCATAAGGTTATTGCAATCACTAGAAGACCAATTTCAAGTCTTCCCCCTAATGCTTCAGAACTCATCATTGACTTTGAGTCCTTTCTAATCGAAGGGTCTTTACCAGCTTGTGACCATATATTTCTTTGTCTTGGAACCACTATGAAAATTGCAGGAAATAAAAATAATTTTCGAAGAGTTGATTTTGACTATTCTGTTGATATTGCGAAAAAAGCCTTTGAGTCAGGCGCAAAAAAATTAACACTAATTTCTTCTGGAGGGTCAGATAGTTCTTCAAAAAACTTTTATCTTAGAGTCAAAGGTGAACTAGAGGACTCTATTATTGATATTGGGTTTGAGAGTGTAAACATTTTCAGACCTGGCTTTTTAACTGGATCTGGTGGAAGAAAAAGGGCTACATCTGAAAAAATATTCATGAAGCTTGCAAAATTTCTCGACCTTGTGCTTATTGGCTCTGCAAGTAAGTACAGAAGCATTAATGCTAAAGTTTTAGCAAAAAAAATGGTTTCCACATTGAAAAGTAAGCCAGGAGTTCATTATTATTACTACGAAGACTTCATAAAGCCCTAAACTTCCTGTACTCTTTTAATCTTGAGTTCATTCAGCTTGAGTGAATATTATTAGACCTAAATTTTGTCACTGGTATAATGTCTGCCATCATAGCAAAGCATATCATTAGACAATGTCAGGTAACTCATTTGGAAAACTATTTACTTTAACGTCCGCTGGTGAAAGTCATGGCGAGGCTTTATTAGGCATTGTTGATGGCTGCCCTCCTGGAATGAAGCTCACTGAAGAAGACCTTCAGGGTGATTTAGATTTGAGAAAGCCTGGAAGTTCAAGACACACAACCCAAAGGAGAGAGTCAGATGCAATTAAGATTGTTTCTGGAACTTTTGAAGGAGTAACCACTGGAACTCCGATAGGTCTTCTAATAGAGAATACTGATCAAAGGCCAAGAGATTACACCAACATTGCAAACTCTTTTAGACCTGGCCATGCTGACTTCACATACCAACAAAAATATGGGTTAAGGGATTATCGTGGTGGTGGCCGCTCTTCTGCCAGAGAGACAGCCATAAGAGTTGCTGCTGGTGGAATTGCTAAAAAGTACTTAAATGAAAAATATAGTATTGAGATTCATGGTTATTTGTCTCAATTGGGGCCAATCACTTTTGATAACTTTGACTGGTCCGAGGTGCACAATAATCCATTTTTTTGTCCAGACTCATCTAAGTTACCTGAACTCGAAAAGTATATGGACAATCTAAGGAAATCAGGAGATTCCATTGGTGCAAGAATAAATATTGTTGCCAGTAATATGATTACAGGACTCGGAGAGCCTATCTTTGACAGGTTAGATGCAGATATAGCTCATGCAATGATGAGTATTAATGCAGTCAAAGGCATAGAGATAGGATCAGGTTTTGAAGTTGTCAATCAAAAAGGTTCAGACCATAGGGATCCAATTACTCCTGAAGGCTTTACCTCTAATAACTCTGGCGGAATACTTGGTGGTATAAGTTCAGGACAAGACCTTTTGGTTTCAATTGCTTTAAAACCGACCTCTAGTATTCGTCTCCCAACTGATAGTATTGATAAAAAAGGCCATTCAACTGAAATTAGTACAACAGGTAGACATGATCCTTGCGTTGGCATTAGAGCAACTCCTATTGCAGAAGCAATGCTTGCAATTACACTTATGGATCACGCTCTCAGGCATCGCGCTCAAAATGCTGATGTTGTATCAGAAACGCCATCCATTCCTGCCTCTAAGCAGTAATTAGAATTCAATTTAAAAGGAAATAATGTTCAAGCTTATCCATAAGCGCGTTCCTAGTAACGCGAAAAATGATATTTTGTCAGGCCTCACCGTTGCTCTTGCTCTTGTCCCTGAAGCAGTTGCATTTGCTCTTTTAGCCGGCCTTAATCCGCTTGTCGGACTTTATGCAGCCTTTACAATAGGGATTGTTACATCAATCCTAGGTGGAAGGCCTGGAATGATTTCAGGAGCAACTGGAGCTATTGCTGTTGTTATTGGTACTTTGGTTGCCCTTCATGGCGTTGAGTATTTATTTGCAGCTGTAGTCTTAACTGGAATTATCCAAATTGTATTTGGACTCTTGAGAATGGGTAAATTTATACGACTAGTTCCTCACCCAGTTTTTCTAGGCTTTGTAAATGGATTAGCCATTGTCATTTTCCTCTCTCAGGTCAAACAATTTAAAGTGGGTGGTGAATGGATCACAGGAACTCCACTAGCGCTTATGTTAGTGATTGTTGCAATTACTATGATGATTATTCATTTCTTACCAAAACTAACAAGAGCTGTACCCTCAACTCTGGTAGCAATTGTTATAGGAACTCTAGCAGTATTATTTTTAGGTTTAGACACCCGAACGGTTGGTGACATTGCCGCTATAGGCGGCGTTTTTCCTCCCTTTCATCTCCCTGATGTTCCCCTGAGCATTGACATGCTCAAAATTGTTTTTCCATACGCCATAGTGATGGCACTAGTTGGGCTCATTGAAAGCCTATTAACACTAAATTTAATTGATGATTTAACCGAAACTACAGGCCAACCAAATCGGGAATGTATTGGGCAAGGAGTTGCAAATACGGTTACTGGTTTTTTTGGCGGAATGGGTGGCTGTGCGATGGTTGGACAAAGCTTAATCAATATTAAATCTGGAGGAAGGGGAAGATTATCAGGCATTGTTGCCTCTCTCGTTCTTCTATTTTTTATCCTTTATCTCGCCAAGTATATTGAAATGATTCCAGTTGCAGTGCTTATAGGTGTGATGATGATGGTTGTCATTGGAACATTTGAGTGGGGCTCATTGCGTCTATTTGGTAAGGTTCCTTTACCAGATATTATTGTTGGAATTGCAGTTGCAGTCATTACTGTTTTAACTGACAATTTGGCGCTTGCTGTTATAGCCGGTGTTATTATGTCAGCTTTATCTTATGCATGGGAATCTGCAGGAAAGATTCACTCAATGGAAGAATATGAGTCAGATGGAAAGAAAACCTATAGACTTCATGGTGCTTTATTTTTTGCGTCCATTAATACCTTTCACTCAATCTTTAATCCGAAAGAGGATCCAGAAAATGTTTATATTGACTTTGAGGATTCAAGAGTAGTTGATCACTCCGCCATTCAAGCAATTGATAAACTTGCTGAACGTTATCAAAAAGTGGGTAAAACACTTCATTTAATGCATCTTAGTGAAGAGTGCAGGCTCCTCTTAAAAACAGCTAAGCAATTGGTAGAGGTTAATGTTCTTGAGGATCCTCAGTATCACGTTGCAATTGACAAAGCAAAAGATAGAATGGAAGGCAATCTATAGTTATCTTTTTGTAAATGCTTTACTTATTGTGGATAATTTACATAAATTAAAGGATTTATTTCACTATAAACACTATCAGTTGTGCCTTTGAAGACTATTTCTGCCTCATCTCTTCTTTTAAGGACTTTAGAATAGTAAAGGTATGGTTTTTCAGATACAAATACTGCAGTGGCATCAACTTGAACTTCATTCCTACTATCACTTATAACTCTAAAATTTGTTGACTCTCCTGGCAATTCAAATCCTAACATAAAATTGATATCACTCAATTCACTGTTTAGCGCGTCTGCATAGTCAGTAGAACTTAGGCTAATTTCGATCTCATCAACGCCTTGAACCAAAAGAACGGCAACTCTATTATTGCTAGCTAAATAATTTTGTAAACTATCTAAAGTTCCCATCGGGATTGTTGTTTCAATAACAAGTGTCTCTCCCCAGTCCCCTGATGATTGAGAAAAAATAGAATCTGGAGCAAGATACTTTTCAGCAATTTGACTAGCACTCTCTAACTCACCATCATCATCACTATAAAGTGAAAAAGAAGCCATAACTGGAACCTCTAAAACCTCTCCCTCTTGAGCAACATCAATATCAGTAGTATAAATAGACACTTCAAGATTACTAGGTGAACATGAAGTTAAAAATACAATCAGTAAAACAGGAGTTATGAGTTTTGAAATTATATTTATTTGCATGCTTATCAACGACTTAAAATAAATTTAATAATATCATAACATTACTTGAATTGTCCATCTCTTAAAAATTTGATTTGATTTCTAATATCTGCCGCTTGTTCAAACTTTAACTCTTCTGCATATTGATACATCTCTTTCTCGAGCCTCTTCAACTCTTTAGAAAGCTGTACAGGTGAGAGCCTGACTTGAACATTTTCTGAAACTGCTTCCTCAATATCAGCCGCAGAGAGATCAGTATCGAGTATGTCAATAATTGGCTTTATAACGCCTTTTGGAGTTATTCCGTTTTCCTCGTTAAAGACTTTCTGTTTATCTCTTCTGGATGATGTAACATCCATAGCCCTTTGCATTGAGTTAGTTATTCTATCAGCATAAAGAATAACACTGCCATTGATATTTCTAGCAGCCCTTCCCATTGTTTGAATCAGGGAGCGTTCAGACCTTAAAAAACCTTCTTTATCAGCATCCAAAATTGCTACAAGCGAAACTTCAGGGATATCAAGTCCCTCTCTAAGAAGGTTAATTCCAACCAAAACATCAAACACACCTAGACGTAAATCACGAATAATTTCAACCCTTTCAACGGTATCAATATCTGAGTGAAGATATCGAACCTTGACATTATGGTCATTTAAATATTCACTAAGCTGCTCAGACATCCTTTTAGTGAGGGTTGTCACCAGAACCCTTTCCTTAACAGTAACCCTTTTATTAATTTCAGATAATAAATCATCCACTTGAGTCTCTACAGGCCTCACCTCTATTTCAGGATCTAAGAGTCCGGTTGGCCTTACAACTTGTTCAGCAATAACGGTTGAAACCTCAAGCTCATAATTTGCTGGAGTTGCAGAAACTAAAATGCATTGGTTTAATCTTTCTGAAAATTCTTCAAATTTTAATGGCCTATTATCAAGTGCTGAAGGAAGACGAAACCCAAAGTCTACGAGTGTCGTTTTACGCGCCCTATCACCGTTATACATTGCTCCAATCTGACTCACTGTGACATGAGATTCGTCTAATATAACGAGAGCATCATCCGGCAAATAATCGAAAAGTGTTGGTGGGGCTTCACCCGGTTTACGCCCTGAGAGATATCTAGAGTAGTTTTCAATGCCTGAACAATAACCAAGCTCTCTCATCATCTCCATATCTTGAACAACCCTCTGCGAAAGTCTTTGATCCTCAACCAACTTGTTTTGAGAAAGAAGCTCTTTTTTTCTAACTCCAAGCTCAATTTTAATGTCATCCAGTATGTTTTGAATCGTAGATTCAGGGGTAACGTAGTGTGTTTTTGGATAAATTGTTATTCGCTGAAGTGATTTAAGCTTTTCACCAGTAAGTGGATCAAACCACGATAGGCTCTCCACTTCATCATCAAACATTTCAATTCTAATTGCTCTCTCTTCGGAGTCTGCCGGGAAGATATCAATAACCTCGCCCTTAACTCTAAAATGTCCTCGAATTAGAGTCACGTCGTTACGGGTATACTGCATCTTTGAAAGTGTGGCAAGGATTTCTCTCTGATTAGTAATTTCACCCACTGTTAGATGAAGTAGCATCTTCATATAACTCTCAGGATCACCAAGCCCATAAATGGCTGAAACACTTGCGATAATAATTACATCTTTTCTCTCAAGAAGTGATTTAGTAGCAGAGAGCCTCATTTGTTCTATCTGTTCATTGATTGAAGCATCTTTCTCAATATACGTATCTGATGCAGGCACATAAGCTTCTGGCTGATAGTAATCATAATAAGAGACAAAATATTCAACTGCATTATTGGGAAAAAACTCCTTCATTTCACTATAAAGCTGGGCCGCCAGTGTTTTATTAGGAGCCATAATAAGACTCGGCTTTTGACTTTTTTCAATGACGTTTGCAAGAGTGAATGTTTTTCCAGATCCTGTCACTCCAACGAGCGTTTGATACTTCTCTCCAGACTCGATTCCATCGAGTAACTTTTGAATTGCAGTTGGCTGATCACCCTTCGGTGAAAAATTTGATTTGAGTTGAAATTTTCTAGCCATTATTGGCAGTTTATGATTAAAATAAAACCCTTAATTTTAAACCATTTAAAGAGTACAGTAAATGTCATCAATCTTATCGGATCGTGTCCAAAAAGTTAAACCTTCTGCCACTATGGCGGTCAGTGATAAAGCCAAAGAATTAAAATCTCAGGGTATACAAATTGTATCTATGGGCTCAGGAGAGCCTGACTTTGATACGCCAGCCAATATTCAAAAAGCTGCTGTTAAGGCAATTGGAGCTGGTGAGACTAGATACACGCCTGCTGATGGAACTCCTGAGCTAAAAAAAGCGATCTGTGAAAAATTTAAAAGAGAGAATGGTCTTGATTATTCTGCTACTGAAGTTATGGTCTCTTGCGGAGGTAAACAGGTTTTTTATAACCTTTGTCAAGCAATCTTAAATGAAGGCGATGAAGTAATTATCCCAACTCCGTATTGGGTATCCTATCCTGACATGGCTATTCTGGCTGACGCAACCCCTGTTTTTATAGAGGCTGGGCTTGATCAAGATTTTAAAATAACGCCTGATCAACTTGAAGCGAGCATTACTCCTAAGTCAAAACTATTTGTCCTCAATAGCCCTTCCAACCCAACTGGATCAGTCTACTCTAAATCAGAAATTGTAGCCCTTGGTGAAGTGCTTGAAAGGCATCCTCACGTGCTAACGATTAGTGATGATATTTACGAGCATATTCGATGGGGTGAAGGTGATTTTGTCAATATTGCTATGGCCTGTCCAAATCTAAAAGAGCGTGTTGTTATTTTAAATGGTGTCTCTAAAGCTTACGCAATGACTGGATGGAGAATTGGATACGCTGCTGGTCCAGAGGCAGTCATCAAAGCTATGAAAAAAATACAAGGTCAGTCGACCTCAAATCCAAGCTCTATTTCTCAGGCTGCTGCTCTTGAGGCAATCACTGGTGATCAGTCATTTATATTAATGATGGTTGAAGCCTTTGAGCGTCGCCATGAGTTTTTAGTCACTAGCCTAAATGAAATTGACGGTATCGAATGCCCAAGGTCCGGCGGAGCATTCTACTCATTCCCTAAAGTTCAAGGCCTTATCGAAAGGCTCGGAATCAAAGATGATGTTGAGTTTTCAACTTTCTGTCTTGAAAAACTGAGCTTAGCTGTTGTTCCTGGATCAGCATTTGGTGCTCCAGGCTATGTCAGATTATCTTTTGCTACAAGCATGGATAACATCAAATTATCTGTTGAGAAATTAGCGAGCATCTAAACATAGATTTGTTTAAGTTTTTTGCTTGACATCTAAAATTTCTTAATATAACCTCTACTTTTTTATAAGGAGATTAAATCATGCTTGATAAAAGAAAATTCTACATTAATGGTCAGTGGGTTGAGCCTTTTAAAAAGAATGACTTCGATGTCATCAATCCTTCTGATGAAACTGTTTGTGCAGTTATCTCGCTTGGTTCACAAGAAGACACTAATGCTGCTGTTACTGCTGCAAGAGCCGCATTCCCATCTTGGGCAAACTCATCAAAAGAGGATAGAGTTGCCCTATTAGAAAGACTTTATTCTATTTATCAAAGAAGGATGAATGAGATGGCTGAAGTTATTTCTATGGAAATGGGTGCTCCAATAGACTTTGCAAAAAGGTCTCAAGCACCAAGTGGAACAGAGGCCATTGAAGACTTCCTTATTCAGCTCAAGAAATTTGAATTTGAAAAGCAACTGGATGATTCTGATAACCAGCTAATTTATGAACCTAAAGGGGTTTGTGCCCTTATTACACCTTGGAACTGGCCAATTAGCCAGGTCGCGCTTAAAGTTATTCCAGCAATAGCTGCAGGCTGCACGATGGTTTTGAAGCCCTCTGAAATTGCACCTTTAGATTCTATGATTTTTGCAGAAATGTTAGAGGAAGCTGGCTGCCCAGCAGGCGTATTTAATCTTGTAAACGGAGATGGAGCTGGCGTTGGAAGTCAACTCACCTCTCATCCTGATATAGACATGATTTCCTTTACAGGATCGACTAGAGCAGGTGCTTTAATTTCACATAATGCTGCTGAAGACTTTAAGAGAGTTGGATTAGAGCTCGGCGGAAAAGGTGCTAATATAATTTTTGCTGATGCTGATGAAAAAGCTGTTAAAAGAGGCGTAAGACATTGCTTTAATAATACTGGTCAATCTTGCAATGCACCAACAAGGATGCTTGTTGAAAGATCGTTCTATGATAAAGCTGTTGAGATTGCCAAAGAAACAGCCCTTTCTACAAAGACAGATATAGCATCAAAGGAAGGAAGACATATAGGTCCTCTTGTTTCTCAGCTCCAGTTTGACAAAGTTCAAGCGCTAATTCAAGCAGGTATTGATGAAGATGCAACTCTAGTTATTGGTGGAACTGGAAAGCCAGAAGGCCTTGAAAAAGGCTATTTTGTAAAACCAACCATTTTTGCAAATGTAAATAACGACATGGCAATTGCGAGAACTGAAATTTTTGGCCCAGTTCTTTCAATGATTCCCTTTGACTCGGAAGAAGAGGCAATTGAGATTGCAAATGATACACCTTATGGTTTAGAAAATTATGTTCAAACCCAAGACAGAGAAAAAGCAAAAAGAATATCAAAAAAATTACTTTCTGGTGTTGTTGAAGTAAATGGAAATAGTTTAGCTCTCGGCTCGCCATTTGGGGGCTATAAACACTCTGGCATTGGAAGAGAAGGTGGCGAACATGGATTTAATGAATTCATCGAAGTCAAGGTTGTTACAGGCTGGAATTAAATTATTCAAAATAAACTGCCATGGCTATTAAACATATAGCCATTGGTGGAATCAGTACAGAGTGTAGTAGTTACTCTCCTCTATATCAAAATAGTGATGATTTTAAAACTATTGAAGGAAAGGCTCTGCTTGATCTTGTAGATTATCCGTTTCAAGAATTTAACATAGAGACGCATCCTTTATTTTTCAAAAAGTCAGTCCCTGGTGGCCCCATTGAAAAGCAATATTTCAAGGAGGTTATGGAAGAGTTTATAAGTGAAATAAATGCTCTTGGAAACCTTGATGGCGTCTTACTTTTGATGCATGGTGCGATGTATGTTGATGGAATTGATGATCCTGAAGGGGAATGGATTTCCTCGGTTCGAAGGGCAGTTGGAAATGAATGCATTATTTCGGTTAGCTATGATCTTCATGGTCAAATGACCGATAAAATTATAAGCAATATTAATGCGTTTGCTGCCTTTAAAACGGCGCCTCATATTGATGTTAAAGATACTTACAGGCGGTCTGCATCAATTCTTGCAAATGCAATTAGTGAAAATATTAAACCTCATGTTGTGTGGTCTCCAATTCCAGTTTTAGTTTCTGGTGAAATGTCCTCTACCTTTGTTGAGCCCTGTAAATCAATTTATAAAGAGCTTGAACTTTATAACCAGCAAAAAGATATTATTGATTGCAACCTCATGGTTGGCTATGTCTGGGCGGACACCCCTAGGGCAACAGCATCATCAATAGTCACTTGCAACAATCAAATAACTGGCAGTGAGGTATGTCAAGCAATTGCTAAATCCTTCTGGAACAATCGACATCTTTTAAAGTCAGACATGTCAACTGGGAGTATAAAAGATGCTATAGCTTGGATAAGTAAGGACTTTTCAATCATCGCTGATAGCGGTGACAATCCAACAGCAGGTGGTGTGGGAGATAGAGCAGACATACTAGAAGAGGTATTAAAGCATAAGATTAATAAGACACTATTTGCTGGAATCGCTTCAAAATCAGCCTACGAAGAGCTCAAAGATAGCAATGTCTTTACCCTAGGAGGAACCTATGGAGGAGGAGGCCCATCACTCAAACTTAAAGCGGAGAAAGTCTACTTTAAAAATCAATGCGCCGTTGTTTTTGTATCAAGTGCAGTTGTCATAATCACTAAATTAAGGCGGCCTTTTCACAATCTAAAAGACTTTACTGATCTGAATATAGACCTTAAAGAGTTCAAGACTCTTTTTGTTAAGTCGGGTTACCTCTCTCCTGAGCTACAATCTCTCTCTGCATCAACATTCATGGCACTCACCAGTGGCGCTGTCAATCAGGACATAAAGGGAATTGAAAATAATAACCGGCTGCAGAAGATTTATCCTTTCCAGGACTTTAATGATTATTCTCCAGTTGTCAGCAATGGTGAGCATTTAGTTAACCAATAGCATCTAAAATTCGACCAATTAACGCCTGCTCATTCCACTGATTAGGACCTACTCCAACCCTAACAACTACCATCTCCTTGGATGGAATCACGTAACATCGATTTGAGTTATAACCTTCCAAAGAATACATATCTTTTGGAAGACCCGGCCAACGAGAGCCCTGGGTATTAACCCAAAATGTATAACCATACTCTGGATTTAAATTTTGAGAAGGCTTGGTGGCCATATCAACCCACCAACTTGGAATAATCTGCTGGCTACTCCAATAGCCATTATTCATCATTAAGTATCCAACTCTAGCAAGCTCTCTTGCTGAAATATGCATGCCAACATGTGCACTAGTGTGAGGCCCAATGAACTGACCACCACCATGAACATCCCAGCTAGCATTCTCTAAACCTATCTTCTTAAAGACTTTCTCGTGCATGTATTCGTGCATTTCTTGTTGCATAATCACTTTAAATAAAACTGATAAATGCGCTATCGCTGGATCACTATAATCCCAAACTGAACCAGGATCTCCAATAAGCTTGTCTGTTTTTTTTCCATAACGATTTTCTTGATAACCAAGGGCATGCTCGAATGGCCCACTATTAATTTTTGTAGGTATACCAAAGGCCAATTGACCTTCTCCCGGAATTCCAGAAGTCATAGTAAGCAAGTGACCAATCGTTATCTTTTCTTTAAGCTTATCTGTCATCTTAAAAGATTCAGACAGAAATGAGTACGCCAAGCTATCAAGTTTAACTTCAGCATTATTGGGCAATAATCCATTTTTGCTCTCTTCTAAAAGAAGGCCCCAAGCAATCCCTGTAAATGATTTTGTACAAGACCACACATCAAACCTACTTCCAGGAAGGGTCATAAAGCTGTAGTGCTCCTTAATGATATATCCATTTTTAATAATAACTATTCCAGAAGCCACATTATCAAAAAAATGTTGGTACTCCTTAATCGCAGCATTGAGTAAATCAAAATCTACATCAGGAATAGAGTTAGTATTATTTTGATCAAAAAAACGCCATCCACCCTCTGATTCAGGATGAGGGAAGTAGTTATTTTTTAGATTTTGAGAATTTTTCATCACGCAATTGTACTTGGAAAAAAACAAAAGTCTAAAAAAAAATAAGATGAGTTTATGGTAAGATTCGACGCTATAAAACTCTAAAAATAAAAAATTTAAATTAAAAAAAACTAGTTAATTCAATATTATAGGAGGGATATTATGACTTTAACTTTAGTATGCAGATTGTATGGACTGGTGGGTCTAGTAGGAGCTATTTCAATATGGTTTGGTATTGATATGATGGCAGCATCCTATGGCTGGGAAGTCTCCCTTCCTATGGTTACTATGTCTCAATTGTTAGTTGGGACCTTATTATTTAATAGTGTGATTTTTATTATGCTTCCAAACTGGACCTCTGAGGAGCAGTTAAAGAAAGCAACAGTCACTCTCATTCTTCTTCAAATTATCGCGGTTGCACTTCAAGTTTTTCATCTTACATCGGGTGCTATTCCATCTGGAGGCATGCAGTACTTTGGAATCGCTTTAAGTTTATTATTTATTATTCTTTTCTACTGGAAATCTCGCTAATTAACTCGATGTTTAAAAAAGGGAGTTTTGACTCCCTTTTTTAATATTGAAACTCTAGGTATAATTTTTATAGCGTTGTTAATTTCGACAAAAGAAGATAACGTTATTTTTTAATTTATAGGGGTATCAATATGAGCTTATCTTTAATTTTTAGACTGCAAGCGGCATTTGCTGCAATATGGGGACTTCAACTTATTTTTGTGCCAGGAATGGTTTTTGCACAATATCAATGGGGTTATTCTGCAGAACTTGTTGCAATTGCTCAGGCTACAGGAACAGCTATGTTAGGTCTAGCTATTCTGGCATATGGAATGCCGAACTGGACGAGTGAGGATCAGTTAAAAGTAGCAGCCAAATCTTTTGGCGTTATTGCGATTTTATTTTTAATAATGCAGTTATACCAAATACTAATTTCCGGTATGGCTCCTGGTGGAGCTATGGACTGGATCAGCACAATAGTTACTGCTCTATTTGCAGTTGGATTCTTTATGAAGTCTAGCTAAAGAATAAATAATTTTAATTTAAATACTGAAAGGAGGTCATAATTGACCTCCTTTTTTGTCGTCAAAGAATAATATTGAATTCTAAACAAATTCTTTTAGCGCTGATTGTTCCAATAACCTGGGGGCTAGGATTCACTCTAGCCAAAATTGGTATGGAGCAATTCTCTGCGCTCCTTATTATGTCAATTCGTTTTGGAATTGCTGGGCTTGTTTTGGTCTGGTTTACAAAACCGCCATGGGGTCATATGAGAGAAATATTTGTTGTTGCCCTCATTGGCTCAACAATTCAGTACGGTTTAACCTATAACGGACTCAAAGGAATTGACGCATCAACAGCAGCTATTTTGGTACAACTCGAAGGACCCATACTGGCTCTTATGGGTACCATCTTATTAAAAGAAAAGCTTGGATTAACTCGTGCTTTAGGAATGGGATTTGCATTTTTAGGTGTCTTTATCATTGCTGGTGAACCAAGACTGGATGGGCATATTGATAGTGTTATATTGTTAGTAGCAGGCTCAACAGTTTGGGCTGTAGCGCAAATAATGATCAGTCGACTAAAGGGTCTATCTGGCATTACAATTCTAGCATGGGTTGCAATTATGGCTACCCCTCAAATGCTTATAGCATCATTAATTATAGAGGATGGTCAGTGGCAAGCAATTACTACAGCAAGCCTTGTTGACTGGTCAATTATTTTTTATTTAGCCTTTATAATGACAGTTGTTGGCTATAGCGTATGGTATCACTTATTAAGTAGTGTGGATGTCAGCAAGGTTTCGCCTTTTCTGATGCTGCTTCCAATCACCTCAATTATCGCCGGAATGGTTCTTCTTGATGAGAAACTCACTCTTTCAATGATTATTGGAGGACTAATGATAATGACGGGTGTTGCCAGCACTCTCATTAATTGGCGCTGGCCTAAAAAACAAATCAACTTACCTTAGAATTAATAATTACTTATAAAACGGATCAACTGAATCAAATTGTGAGGTTATCTTTCTTATCCATTTTGAAATTGCAATCCCTTTACTCAACTGGAGTGAATTGTTTTCTGATTGTATATTCCTTGCTAATTTGCCAGCTAAAGGAAGCTCCATTTGCTCTTTTAAATAATCAGTTTCTTTATCTAAATCCTTTCTTAAGTCCTTTATCTTAGTTATGACACTGCTATCTGACATTAATCTTCTCTCCTAATAATAAATAAACTTTTAATCCCTTTTTTAAGAATTACCTTTGGAGGCTTTTTTAGAAGCTTTGTATTTACTCTCCCACTTCTGATTAAGCTCCGTTTTTGCAACATCTTTATAGTCAATTCCACTTATATCTTTAAACTCAGATATTGCATCTTCCATTGCAGTCTCAAAAACACCAGAGAGAGACATGCTGTAACCAAAATCCTTAGCAGCCATTGAAGCGCCCCTAAATGCATCAAAAACCGGCCTACGAATTCTTACGCTGACCACTCTTTTCTCATCTTCTTCTTGATTTTTTGTAACGTATTTGCCCATCTAAAGATCAATCAAACTATATTTTAAAAAATAGTATACACTTTTTGTATACTTTTTGTAATAATATTTTATTACTTTTTGTTTACAAAATTAATAATTTATTAAAGCAGTTAAAGCTATAATTAAAATCCAAAATAAATTTTAAAAAATTAGCTCAAAATGATTGATCTTAGTAATGTCGAAAAACAAATTAAGAGTGATGAAGCAGCGATCCCTAACCTTCGTCAAAATATTGGAAAGAAAATTTTATGGGCTAGAAAGTCTTCTCAAAAAACCTCTTTAAGTATCGTTTTTATTCATGGTTTTTCTGCGACACGGGTTGAACTGAGTCCAGTGATTGAAGAAGTTGCAAAGAGTTTAGGAGCAAATGTTTTCTTCACGAGGCTTACTGGCCATGGTCAAGACGGTATTGCATTAAGTGATGCCACCTTTGATGACTGGATTACAGACACCAATGAGGCAATTCATATCGGTGAAGTGATTGGGGATGAGGTTATTCTTATTGGCTCATCTACCGGCTGTTCACTTATCCATTGCATTCTAGAAGTTCAGAAAAAAGTTAAATCTGTAATCTATGTCTCACCCAATTTTGGGCCAAGTTCCTATAAGGGCCACTTTCTTAGGTTGCCAGGTGCAAAATGGTTTATTCCTCTGATTTTGGGAAATGAACACGCGTTTACTCCAAGAAATTCTGAGCATGCTCGCTGCTGGACAACTCGCTACCCAACAAAAGCACTTTTCCCAGTAAAGGATGCTGTGGTTGCGGCATCTCTAGTCAATCACACCAAGATAAAACTTCCGATTCTCTTTTGGTTTTCAGATTATGACAAGGTTGTATCCCCAAAAGCGACGCGAAGAATCATTTCTAAAATGGGTAACAATGTTGATATTTTTAACCCAATAGTCTCATTTGAGGATGACCCCTCGAAGCATGGTGTTCTTGGTGACATTTTAAGTCCAACTAAGACTGTACAAGGGGTTAATAAAATCCTCGAATGGATTAGAAAGAATAATTAATAACTGCGTTTTGTTGCTGCACCTTTATAGAGAATATTTGATAAGTTTTCGTTAGCAATTTTTCTTTGAGCAACGGTATCTGGATCCATATTGTATTTTGGTCGTTCTAGCAACATCCCATCGTCATCTTGCCTCTTTTGTCCACGAACATGTGTCCATATGTTTTGACCCACAACTTGTTTTATTTTCGGAGACATATAGGATTGTAATGAAAAGCCAATCCTTCTTTGATTGCTATTGTTTGGCTGAGACCCATGAATAATAGTGCCGTGATGAATTGACATTTCACCGGGCTCTAAAATCAAGTCGACTGCTTTAGTTTCATCCACATTTTGAACAACCTGTCCTCGAGTTAATATATTATCCTCAGCGTATGTATCTTCATGCTTTTGGAGTCTTAATTTGTGGCTACCTGAAATCATCGTCACACACCCAGTCTCTCTATTACTCGGGCTCAATGCAATCCATGGCGTTGGAAAATCCATGCTATCAAGACCCATATAGGTTGCATCCTGGTGCCAACTCACATAATGCTTGGAGGATGGCTCTTTGATAAACATGACTGAAGCCCAGAGTGATATATCTGGACCAATAAGATCCTCAATAGCATCCACAATTATTTTGTTATGTGCGAGTGCATCCAAACAAGTAAAGGAAAGGTGTAAGTTGTTCCGACTTTCTGAATTCATTTCCTCAGGAAACTCTGCCTCAACAGCCTCCAGATCTCTCTTGACTTTTAATGCCTCATCTACAGACATAACCCTTACTGGTGATATAAATCCCTCCTCATGATATTGCTCTATCTGCTCATTTGTTAAAATTTTAGGCATATTTTTTAATTTCCTTAATATAAGATGCGAGGCTTTATTAGGACTCACTGATGTATCTAATAAATTTACTAACTACAAACGAGATTATAATTTAGTAAAAAAAGACATTTTATTACAAATATTGAAAAATTAATAACCTTATTTTTTATAAGCCTATATACTTGATTTATTCATGAATTCACTAAGTCAATAACGCGTGTCTAATATTTTTTCAAAGCATCCGAAAGAAGTTGGTGAGACTTACCTTCAGCACCTCATTGCAGCCTGCAAATATGGCTTCGTTTTATTTGGGCTATTTATCATTGCCATTATTCATGCAGTAATTCCATTTATATTCAAAAAAACTGTAAGTAATAAAATTATAGAGCTAGCAGATCAGTTACAAAAGAGAAAATAAATTCGCTCAAAATACATTAATAATTCACAAATTACTGTTTGACTTAAACTAAACTTTAAGCATGAAAACTATATTTACTACATTATTTATATTCTTACTCACTTCGTCCTCAAACGCTGTTATGTCTCCTCGTTTCTATGAAACTGAAATACTTGGTAACTGGATTTGTAAGGACTTTTATCCAGGTTATGCAGCCTTCGAGATGATTAGATATAAAAAAGATGGGACATGGAACAGCTTTGGTGAACTCATTGTTGATTTTCCTATCGAAGAAAATAAAGTAAAAGTTGTATACAGTGCACTTGGGACTGGTGTCTGGGAGATTGAGGATCAAAATTTAGTAAGTATGATCGATTCAATTAAAGTTACCAATAGAAACCATCCATGGCTCGACCAATACTTTAACATGCAAGATCAGTTCACCCTCAATGAAAGAAACTCAGAACAGATTATGGTTTTGGCGGATGACTACATTAACCTTCAACCATCATCAGGCAAGCCCTATGAATGCTTTAAAGTTGAGATTTAACTAATCACCCCTCTGATTATATTTCTTTGCATTTCCCTTCGATAAAGTCACAGGATACTTCTCTGCATTTTTAACTAATTTCTCTTGAATAGCTTTTTCTAAGTTAACATCTAGTAAATCACAAAAACGAAGTAAATACATCGCGATATCAGCCACCTCACCATTAATTAATTCAAGCTGCTTTTTATTAGGTAGCTGTGACTCCTCAGGTTTGAGCCATTGAAAAATCTCGACAAGCTCTGAAGATTCAACGCTCAGCGCCATGGCTATATTCTTAGGGGTATGAAACTGTTCCCAATCTCTTTCAGAAGCAAACTCTTTCAGTTGGTTTTGTATTTCAAATATATCCATAATTTTTAAATTGTTTATTTAAATTCGATAAAAAAAATTTAGTATACTTGTATGGATTGTTTTTATTTATTTAAATAACTATTAGGAGCTTCTATGAGTATTCCACTTCTTTGTCATGTTTTTTTAATTTTGTTTGGCGGTTTCTTTGCCATTCAGCTCACCTTTAATTCCCAGAAATTTGCAGAGTCCAATCGAATGGACTCCCCACAAGCAGGGTTTGCATTTAAACCAGCAGGTTTCCTCATGTTTGGCTTTGTTTTAATGCTAATTGCAACTTTGCCAATGCTGCAAATTGGAGGCTTTAGCTCTGCGAAAGAACTTGTTGCTGGAGTTGGAATTTTTACTCTTTCTGCGTTTATTTTTAATATGGGACTTTTATTAAAAGTTTGGTCAACATTTGATGGCGCTGATCATGAACCAAAAAATGCGATTAGACCATTAATACCGTTGATAGCAGTTATTATTTATTTTTTAACATCTTAATTAATTATAAGGAGACATTATGTCAGTATACGAAGCACAAGAAGCAGCAAGAGAAGCCAATGATATGGAGGCTTATGCTGCAACCCTTCATGATGATTATCAATTTATCATGCACCTAGATAACTCATCAAAAAATAAAGAAGAGTCTATGGAAATGTTTACATTTATGATGAGCAGTGATGATTTTGTTACACATGATTCACGCTGCCTTTATGAAAGTAGTAAGGCAATGGTAACTCATGGCGTCATGAGCTTTCCTGATGGAACGCGTGAGGCGGTCTTAGCCTTTCATCAAATCAAGGATGGGCAAGTTATTAGGATGGAAACAGGCGCAACACTCCTTCCTTAAAGAGATATAAATTCAAGAAAGGGCGCTTTAGGGCGTCTTTTTTATTTACTATATTCATAGAAATAGTTAACGAATTATTAATGCTACAAAATAACCTTTGGGAAAAAAGCTCAAAAGAAAATATAGGCTTCGAGCCATTGCAAGATTCGGTTGTCTCAGACTTAGCAATTATAGGTGGTGGCTACACGGGCTGTTCAGCTGCACTATCTGCTGCAGAAAATGGACTTTCAGTAACACTTATTGATAAAAAAATTGGGTTTGGAGGTTCAGGCAGAAATGTTGGACTAGTGAACTCAGGGTTATGGCTTCCTCCACAAAAAGTTGAGAGCATCCTTGGAAAAGATTCAGGTATTAAACTTAATAAAGCTTTATCCAAAGCACCAGATTTAGTATTCGAACTTATAGATAAATATGAAATAAGTTGCAGCGCAAACCGAACTGGCACACTTCACTGTGCACATACACAAAAGGGCTTTAAGGATATTCAAGAGCGCTATCAACAGCTCACTGAGCGTGGGGCAGAATTAGAACTTTTAGATCGAGAAGAGGCGGGTAAAAGAATTGGTTCATCTAAATTTCATGGCGCCCTACTCAATAAAAAAGCTGGCACAATTAATCCACTAAGCTACTGCCGGGGTTTAGCAAGAGCGGCACAATCTAAAGGGGCAAATATTTTTGAAGCATCCCTAGCAACAAAAATTAAACGTAAGGACAATTTCTGGGAGATTCAAACAGAGAGTGGGTCAATCCAATCCAAGATGTTATTGATTGCAACGAACGCCTACCAGCAAAATATAAAAGGCATTGATCCATCAAAATATACGCCTGTATATTATTTTCAAGCAGCTACAAAACCACTATCCAAAGATTCTTTAGAGGGTATTTTGACGAATAAAGAAGGATGCTGGGATACAGCCACTGTGATGTCATCTTTCCGACTAGATGATGAAAATCGCTTCATCATTGGTGGCATTGGAAACCTTGGCCCTAATATTTCTAAAATTCACTCATCATGGGCCAAAAGAAAAACGCAATCTATTTTCCCTTCTCTTAAGGATATTTCCTTAGATTATTTCTGGGGTGGTCAAATTGCGATGACAGATGACCATATTCCAAAAATTTATAAAATTGGTCAAGACGCATATTCAATTTTTGGTTATTCAGGAAGGGGCATAGGCCCTGGAACCTATCTTGGTAAATCTATCATTGAGAGTTTTTTGACTGGTAGTGAAGAGTCTTTACCGATTAAACCAACTCATAGTAACAATGAGATGTTTGGAAAGCTAAAGGGGAATTTTATTGAGTTGGGAGCAAAACTAAACCATCTTGCTTAGTGCCTCGTATTTAACGATCTTTTCCAACCCCACTAAATCTTTGTTTTGTGATGTACCATGCTCCCAGATCTAAGAGAGGTCTTGGAGGGAGCCATTTAGCTTCTTCAATCCCTAAACAGTCACTCACTAATTCGAGATCGTTACCACTTGCAAGTTCAGCAATAGCTAATCCAAAAGCTGTCCCCTTAGTAATGCCAGAGCCATTATAGCAACCAGCAAAATAGAGGTTAGACGACAGCCTTTTAAAGATATTTGTTTTATTAGCGGTGACTCCTTCAACACCAGAATATAAGTGCTCAAATGGCACGTGGCTGAGATCTGGAAATCGATTATCAAATGACTGACGGTGAATTTTTTGTCTTGCCATTAGTTGGCCTTTATTTAATAAGCGATGATTATTGTATTCAGCAGTGTTCCTGATTGAAATCCTTTTATCATCAGTGAGCCTAACCGTTGCACCGCCGC
>JAOGRV010000030.1:0-13016 GCA_028107545.1 Pseudothioglobus singularis (SeqCode)
ATCAAATATGGCGGAAATGCTATGGTTGATGAAAATCTAAAATCAAGTTTTGCTAGAGACATAGTCCTCATGAAGTCTGTAGGAATGAACCCTATTGTTGTTCATGGCGGTGGCCCACAGATTGGAAGCACTCTCGAAAGGCTAGGAAAAAATAGTGAGTTTGTTGATGGTATGCGAGTAACAGACAGTGAGACCATGGATGTGGTTGAAATGGTCCTTGGAGGGTTGGTCAACAAGGAGATAGTTAATCTTATTCATCAGCATGGCGGAAATTCAATTGGCCTGACTGGTAAGGATGGAAGACTCATCACTGCAAAAAAACTTAAAACAGAGATGGAGCCAACGTCTGAAATTATTGATTTAGGACATGTTGGACAGGTCGATCAGATTGACGTGTCGGTAATCAACTTGCTGCTGCAAGGTGATTTTATTCCTGTTATAGCTCCAATAGGTGTTGGTAAAGATGGCTTCTCCTACAATATCAATGCTGACCTGGTTGCTGGTGCAATTGCTGAATCCCTCAATGCTGAAAAATTAATTCTTCTCACTAACACAGTTGGTCTTTTGGATTCAAATGGAGAGCTTATGACTGGAATGAGCTCATCAACAGTCAAAGAACTAATTGATAATGGGACTATTCATGGCGGCATGCTTCCTAAAATAAGTTGTGCCCTGTCAGCTGTTGAAAACGGCGTTAAAACGAGTCATATTATTGATGGTAGAGTTTCTCATGCAGTTCTTCTAGAGGTCTTTACTGATTCAGGAGTTGGTACACTAATCACAACAAATGGTTAAAACACAAAGAGGTACAATTAGTGTTAATGACTGTCAAGTATTGGCACATTATCAATTTGAGGCTGATCAATATATTATTACTTTAGAGTCAAAAGAAATTGCTGACTCAACGCGTCCTGGGCAATTTGTTCATTTATCGGTTTCTGGAATGTTGGCCATGAGAAGGCCAATTTCAGTCATGTCTGTTGACGCTGATAATGGAACTTTTGACTTGCTTTATAAGATTGTAGGTGAGGGTACTAAACAACTTGCAGATAGAAGAATTGGAGATGTACTATCAGTTATTGGACCCATTGGAAATGGCTTTGAGTTCACAGATCGTAAAATCCCCCTCCTCATTGGAGGTGGCGTTGGAATGCCTCCAATGATAGCAATCGCCCAAAAAATCAAAGATAATGCCTATTATAATCCCTATGTCATATTGGGCTCTGAAGTGCCTTTTCCCTTTGAAGCAAGTCAAAGTAGTTTGAACGGATTTAACTCATCCAAATTCTATACTATGCCTCTTTTAGAGGAATGGCGGGTGCCTTGTGGTTTGGCAAGTCTTCAAGATTATGAGGGAGTTTATAAGGGTTATGTTACTGATCTTGCTAGGGAGTATTTGGATAGCCTTTCTTCGAGTGACCTTAAAGAAGTAGAGGTCTTTACATGTGGCCCTAACCCTATGCTTGAAGCCGTTTCTAAGCTCTCTAATGAATATAACCTGCCCTGTCAGGCTTCCTTAGAAGAGTACATGGCGTGCGCAGTTGGAGGCTGTGCTGGGTGTGTTGTTGAAGTTGCAACCGAGAATGGACCAGCTATGAAAAGGGTCTGTGTTGATGGGCCTGTTTTTGATGCAAAAACAGTTTTTAATGATTTCAGATAACCTAAAGCTAGTCAATTCTAGAATAGAGTCTATTCAATCTGATCAAGATGTAGAGCTTATTGCTGTCAGTAAAACAAGATCAGTTTTAGAGATTCAAGAGGCTTTTAATGCAGGCCAAATCCATTTTGGAGAAAACTACCTCCAAGAATCCTTAGAAAAAGTCAACTACTTTAAAGACTCTGGGTTAGTGTGGCATTTTATAGGCCCAATTCAATCCAATAAAACTGCATTAATATCAGAAAACTTTGATTGGGTTCATAGTGTTGATCGATTCAAAATTGCCAAAAGGCTGAGTGATCAAAGAAATCCAAATTTAGGCAAATTGAATATTCTTGTCCAAGTAAATATAGATAAAGAGAAAACAAAATCAGGAGTATTTATTGAGCAAGTTGATGAGATAGTTTCAGAGATTATTTCATTGCCTTATATTTGTTTAAGAGGCTTCATGTGTATACCTAAAGCTGAAAACTCAAGCGATAGTTTTTCAAAAATGAAAGATTTAATATCCAATTACCCTTCACTTGATACTCTATCAATGGGTATGTCTGCCGACCTTGAGGTTGCAATAAAGAATGGGGCAAATCTGGTTAGAGTTGGGACAGATATTTTTGGGCAAAGAAGCTATAATTAAACATACTTATTCATTTTTTTTAAAGGTGTATACATGCAAGTCAGATTAATGATTACGGGTGGGACGATTGATAAAGTTTACAATCAATCAAATGGTGAGCTTGAGTTTGATAAGACTCATTTCCCTGAAATGATAAAAAGGTCCAGAATAGAGGTCAATATCATTCCTCAGGAGCTGACCCTGATTGACAGTTTAGATATGGTTGATTCCGATCGAAATTTAATTTTAGAGAGCTGTGAGAAATGCGATGAGCAATTTATATTAATTACCCATGGCACTGATACGATGTGTGACACTGCAAAGCTATTGGGAGAGCGGGACATGAAGAAGACTATTGTCCTATTTGGCTCTATGGTGCCTTATGCAGTTAATAATTCTGACGCACTATTCAATTTTGGCTGTGCATTAGGATCTGTTCAGCTTCTAGGTTCTGGTGTCTATATTGCTATGAATGGAAGAGTTTTACCGTGGAGCGATGTTGAAAAAAATAGAAGCTTAGGAGTCTTTCAGAATCTAAAGTAATTATTTTCTTTATTCAAGGCTGTCGAGCATATACTGAACTGTTATCTTTATGTCGTTATCAGTACAATCCATGCAAGTTCCCTTAGCTGGCATTCCGCCCTTTCCAGCTATTGCTGATAAGGTGAGTTTTTCTAGCCCAAGGTCTATTCTTGGTGCCCAGTCTTCTAATGAGGCAAACTTAGGTGAACCCATTACTCCGGATGTATGACAGCCAGCACATTTGCTGTTATAAATTTCTTCTCCAGAGCGCACTGCAGTTTCAACGATTTCTGCTGATGCAACTTGAGTGCTAGTATCGATGCGAACTTCACCTACTGGTTTGATTCTCTCTAAAACGCTATTTTCCACCATAGTTTCACTATTGGATGAATCACCACTCGTCGAGTTAAGTGCTTTAAAGCCAATAAAAATCATGGCAATTGCCCAAACGATTAGCATTAGTTTTGTCGAACCCGAAGTACCTTGACTCATTGCGTCTTCCCTTAGATTAGATTAAATTCCGCGATATTATACATTTGGTTATAATATCTTGGAGTTGAATGCAACAAAAATATGCTAAAAAAAACCCTCCTAAGAAGCCTTAATATTCTAAAGATTAGTACTTGGGTGACAGCATTCATGGCCCTAGCTGTATTGGCAGTCGTTGCTTTTCTGATTATGTTTCCTCAGACCATCAAGGGTCAGATTGAAAGTCGTCTTTCTGAAATTAGTGGTCTGGATGTTCGTATTGAAAAAATTTCTCTTGAATTTCAGGAAAATGAACTTTTTTTAGCAGTCAAAGAGCTACAAATTAGTTCAGATAGCTTGAAGCCAATTGCTAAGGTTGATGTTTTACGATGGAATGTTGATCTTATGGCCCTCTATAAAGGCGTAGAGATACCCGGTCATATTGATGTTAATGAGTTGTTAATTGACACTTCAAATATCGATGATTATGTTGGAATAATGAATGCAGAGTCAGTGTTATCTAACATTGGCGTATCTGGTTTATTAGCTCTTCAATCTCTTTCTATTAATAGAACTCAGCTCATAGGTCAGCAGTCACTTGACCTTGCACCAATTGAATTAAAGAGAAATAAACAAAAGATTAGCCTTTCTATGAGAGATCAGTCGATTTTTAGTACTTCGCAAGTTCCAAAGCTTGGCAGCATGGTCAACATTAATACAAGTATTGATGTTGCAAAAGCAAGAGAAGAGCGTGTTGCCGTGATTCCTTTTTCCCTTCAAAATGAAGATTTTAATCTTTCAGCACAAGTTAAAATTTTTAATCAACAAGATCAAGTTTATCTTGAATTTGAGAGTTATATTGATCAGATAGAGGTATCAAAAATTAATCAGAATATCCCAGAGTCGCTCTCTTCTTCAGACGGAGCTCGATGGATAGACGAAGTTTTAAAAGATGGATTTTTGACAGACATTATGTTGACAACTCGATTTAACATGTCGGGAGAGATAGAGGCTCCAAATACTAAATTTTCTGCCAATCTTTCGAAGGCAACTATAAATGCAAATCCCAATTGGCCATCTATTGAAGATATCAATGCAAAAGTGACTTTTTCAAATGATTATTTAAAGATTGTAGGAAATCAAGCTAGAGTTGAGGGCATCGATTTAAGTTACCTAAGCATAACTACTAGAGATTTTAATCAGCCAGATGCAAAATTATCTCTCAATGCGCGATTTGATTCAAACAGTCAAAAAGTTGAACAGTTTATTAGAGAAACTTCAGTATCAGATAAGATTAAAGCTTATCTCAATGAGTTTGAGCTGATTGGAAAGCTTTGGGGAAATATTAACCTAGTTGCTCCACTTCAAAAAAATACTGATCAAAAGCCAGAGTTAACTTTTGATATGTTTGCATCTGAGAATTCACTCAGTCTTTTTGATGGAGAAATTAATGTTGATGGATTTAATTCTCAAATCTCTTTTAAAGACGGTCTCATTAGAACAAAAGGTAAAGGGTTAATTGGAGGCGAGCTTTTTCAAATGTCATTAAATCCTAAAGATTGGATTAATGAGGACAATTCGGCTTTAAAGGTTAAGTTGACTCATTTGAGTAGTTCGATTGATGCTTTTATTAGCAAGCGCTCGTCTGTTGAATGGAGCAGTATTATGAAATCAGAAGATTTATATGCTGATCTGACTTTATTGATAGATAATGATGGCAAATATATTCTTAACCTAAAGGATCTCAATATTTCAAGCCTTGATAATATAAATGATTGGAAACTATCACCTAAAATTTTTCCAAGCTTACATCTGTCTCTTAAAGACTCCAAGGTTAATAATAAAATAGTTCCCAATTTTGAGGCTGATCTCATCAATCATGATTATGTGATGGAAATCAAAAACCTGGTTTTTGAAAATATTGGTCTCAGTGAAGAAGATTTAGTTTTTAATGGAAGCTGGTTAAACGGAAAAACAGCTTTAAGAGCTAAAGCTTCAAGTCAAAATTTGTCAAGTTTTTTGAATAAATTTGGGGTTAATGAGCCTGTTATTGGTGGTGGTTTTAGTGTCGATTTACGGTTATATTGTGATTGTGAGCCATGGCAAGTTGCTCCAAAGAATGTAACTGGCTATATGCAAGCAGAGGTTGCAGAGGGGGTTTTTACGAACCAAGATCCCAATCTTTTTAAATTGATTTCATTTATTAACTTAGAGACCATTGCAAATCGTTTTAGGTTAACTAGAAGTGAATTAAGAGAGGCGGGCTATGTTTATGACCAGATCAATGCTAAATTATTATTTAATGACGGAGTTGCAAAAGTGGACTACTTCCTTGTAGAGAGTGAAGAGAGTGATATTGAGTTAACTGGTTCAGTTGATTTAATTAAAAGAGACTATAATTTAGCAGCAAACGTTCAGCCAGCAATTGCTAACACGATCCCTTTAGCCACTTATTTAGCTGGAGGAGGTCTTGCTGGTTTTGGGGTTTGGGCTGCAGATAAGATGCTTTTTGGTGGTGAACTAATGAGTGGACTTCTAGATAACACTGTTGAGATAACTTTTGTTATTTCAGGTCCATGGTCTGAGCCAATTATTGAAAAATTAGATGGAGTTAAAGTTTTATGATTAATCAACTATTAAATGATCACAAAATTAATGAGGTTGAAATATACAATCTACTGAGTTCTCTGTCAGGCACTGGTTCAGATTACTCTGATTTATATTTTCAGCATTCTGTTGCAGAATCCTGGGTTCTTGACGAAGGGATAGTCAAGGATGGCTCCTATAATATCAGTCATGGTGTTGGAGCAAGATGTGTATCAGGTGATAAAACCGGATTTTCTTATTCAGATGATCTAAACTTGAAGGCCATTCAAGGCGCAGTAGATTTTGCAAAAGGCATATCCAGTAGTAAGCCTCATTCATCACCTAAACTTCTAAAGAGCACTAATTATCCCTCTAAATATTCTGCCATTAGTCCCCTTGATAGTTTGACTTCTGAGCAAAAAGTTGACCTATTGAGACAAATCAATACTATAGCAAGAAAAGAACCTAAAGTGGTCCAGGTTAGTGCTTCACTTTCTGGAGCCTATACTGAAGTTTTAATAGCCTCCACTGATGGTGTTTACGAGATTGACTGCAGACCAATGGTAAGAGTAAGCGTTTCAGTTATTGTAGAGCATAATGGAAGGGTTGAGCAGTCTTCAAGTGGCGGTGGTGGACGATATGATTACAGCTATTTTGCTGAAAACTCATTGGCCGAAGTTTATACGAAAGAGGCAATCCGTTTGGCTCTTGTAGCATTAGATTCTAATGATGCTCCAGCAGGAAAGATGCCTGTCATCCTGGGATCTGGTTGGCCTGGAGTTTTGTTACATGAGGCAATTGGACATGGCTTAGAAGGCGACTTTAATCGTAAGGGCAGTTCTGTGTTTAGTGGAAAAATTGGTGAAAAAGTGGCTAGTGAAAAATGCACTATTGTTGATAACGGAACTATTCAAAATAGAAGAGGCAGCTTAACGATTGATGACGAGGGTACGCCAACTCAAGAGACTACTCTAATTGAAAAAGGGGTTCTTAAAGGCTACATGATGGACAAAATGAATGGCCGCTTGATGAATAAGCCAAGCACAGGAAATGGAAGGCGTGAATCCTATGCACACATCCCAATGCCTAGAATGACGAATACTTATATGCTAAATGGCGAAGACAAGTTTGACGATATGGTGATGTCAGTAGAAGATGGAATTTATGCTAAGAACTTTGATGGCGGTCAAGTTGATATTACTTCAGGAAAATTTGTTTTTTCTGCAAACGAAGCTTACCTAATCAAAAATGGAAAAATTACAACACCCATCAAGGGTGCTACCCTAATTGGTGCCGGTGATGAAGTGCTCCACCAAATCTCCATGGTGGGAGATGATCTTCAATTAGATCCTGGCATTGGTGTATGCGGGAAAGACGGGCAAAGTGTTCCAGTTGGAGTTGGGCAGCCTAGCCTCAAAGTTGATATGCTCACTGTGGGTGGTACGCAGCTTTAATTTAATATCTTATCCGGTTAATTAAACGCTTTTTAACTGGCTGTTTTACGATTAATTTGATATAATATTTCGCTGTTTAGTTGAGGATAAACAATGCTCGAAAATTATTTACCAATTATCGTATTTATTTTCCTAGGAATTGCCTTTGGAGTAGGCCTCACAGTCGTGGGCTATCTTTTAGGTCCAAGTAATCCTAGCGAAGAAAAAAACTCACAGTTTGAGTGTGGATTTCCAGCTTTTGATGACTCACGCATGCACTTCAATATTCGATACTATCTGGTAGCTATTTTGTTTGTGCTTTTTGATCTCGAGGTGGCTTTTTTCATCCCCTGGGCTGTGGTTCAGGCTAAGTTAGGCTGGTTTGGTTTTGTTGCAATGTCTATATTTTTATTGCTTCTGGTAGTTGGCTTTATCTTTGAGTGGAAAAAAGGGGCTCTAGAGTGGGAATAATGAGGATTAAATATGGCTATTGAAGGCTTAATGAAAGAAGGCTTTGTTACCACTTCACTTGACAAAGTTATTAACTGGGCAAGGACTGGATCGCTATGGCCAATGACATTTGGCCTTGCTTGTTGTGCTGTCGAGATGATGGAGGCAGGTTCATCGCGTTACGACTTGGATCGATTTGGAATCGTTTTTAGGCCAACCCCTCGCCAGTCAGATTTAATGATCGTGGCTGGAACACTCACAAATAAGATGGCTCCTGCATTAAGGAAGGTTTATGATCAAATGCCAGAACCCAAATATGTTTTATCAATGGGCTCATGTGCAAATGGAGGTGGTTACTATCATTACTCTTATGCTGTAGTTAGAGGATGTGATCGAATTGTTCCTGTTGATGTCTATGTTCCCGGATGCCCTCCAACAGCAGAAGCACTTTTATATGGAATTCTTCAGTTACAAGACAAAATCCGAAGAACCAACACGATTGCTCGAACCTAAGTTATGAAAGAATTAAAGCAAAAATTATCCAAAGCCTTTGGTAAAAAAAATGTGACTGAAGCCTATGATGAACTTACCCTCGTTATTAATAGTGACAACGTTGTTGAGGTATGTCATAAGCTTAAAGATGAATTTAAATTTGAAATTTTGATAGATCTTTGTGGAATTGACTACTTAACCTATGGTGAATCTGACTGGAATGGAAATGCAAGTTCATCTGGATTTGGCAGGGCTCGACAAGCGCAAAAATCAACCAATCAAAAAGACCAGCGCTTTGGTGTTATTTACCATCTTTTATCAGTGTCAAGTAATCAGAGACTTAGAGTCAAGGCTCTTCTTTCTACTGATAATTTAATGATTCAATCTGTGACTAAAATCTGGAACTGTGCAGACTGGTTCGAAAGGGAGGCTTTTGATTTGTTTGGAATTTTATTTGAGAATCATAATGACCTCAGAAGGATTCTGACTGATTACGGTTTTGTGGGCCACCCTCTTAGAAAAGATTTCCCAATGATTGGTGAAGTTGAAATGAGATACGATGACCAGCTTGGAAGAGTGGTTTATGAGCCTGTGAGTATTGAGCCTAATGTTAATGTTCCAAGAGTGATAAGGAAGTAAGTATGTCAGAAATGAAAAATTACACGCTTAACTTTGGTCCTCAGCACCCCGCTGCGCATGGAGTCCTTAGGCTTATTCTAGAGCTGGATGGTGAGGTTGTAGAGAGGGCAGATCCGCACATTGGACTTTTGCATCGCGGCACTGAAAAATTAGCTGAATCTAAGCCATATAACCAATCCATTGGTTATATGGATCGCCTCGATTATGTATCGATGATGTGTAATGAGCATGCATACGTGATGAGTATAGAAAAAATGCTTGGACTCAAGGTCCCAGAGCGTGCTGAATACATTAGAGTGATGTTTGATGAAATTACTCGAATAATGAATCACCTGATGTGGATTGGAACTCATGCTTTAGATGTTGGCGCGATGAGCGTATTTTTATATGCCTTTCGTGAGCGTGAAACATTGATTGATTGCTATGAAGCTGTCAGTGGATCTAGGATGCATGCGACTTATTATAGGCCAGGTGGAGTTTACAGAGACTTGCCTGATACCATGCCTCAATATCTAGACTCAAAATTAAGGTCTGAAGAAAAACTCAAAGAGATTAACGAAAACCGTCAAGGCTCACTGCTTGACTTTATTGAGGACTTTGCAAAGAATTTTCCAAAAAGTATTCAGCAATATTCTGATCTTTTAACTGATAACAGGATTTGGAAACAAAGACTCGTCAATATAGCAATAGTCTCCCCAGAGAGAGCAATGCAGCTTGGTTTTACTGGTGCTATGTTGAGAGGCTCAGGAGTTGAATGGGACATTCGTAAAAACGAACCTTATTCAGTTTATGATAAATTAGATTTTGAAGTTCCTGTTGGTGTGACAGGTGATTGCTATGATCGATATCTAGTCAGAATGGAAGAGATGCGCCAATCAACGAACATTATTAATCAGTGTGTTGCTTGGCTTAAAGCTAATCCTGGACCGGTGATGTCTGATGATCACAAAGTAACGCCGCCAAACAGAGAAGACATGAAGGATGATATGGAGTCACTGATTCATCACTTCAAATTATTTACTGAAGGTTACTGCTTACCTGAGGGAGAAGCCTATACAGCAGTAGAAGCGCCAAAAGGTGAATTTGGTGTTTATATGGTTTCAGATGGAGCAAATAAGCCTTACAGAGTTAAAATTAGAGCGCCGGGGTTTGCACATTTAGCAGCAATGGACGAGATGTCTAGAGGTCATATGCTATCTGATGTTGTTACTATAATTGGCTCTCAAGATATTGTTTTTGGTGAGGTAGATCGATGATTTCTGAGCAAGCAAAAAAAGAGATTGATCTTTGGGTTTCTAAATATCCAGAAGGTCGCGGTAGTTCCGCAGTCATGCAAGCTTTAACAATTGTTCAAAAAGAGAATGGTGGAAGCTTAAATGGTGACTTGATGCAAGCTGTTGCTGACTACTTAGACATGCCAGCAATTAGTGTCCAAGAAGTTGCAACATTTTATGAAAACTATAACCATAAGCCAGTTGGAAAACATGTTATTCGATTCTGTCACAACATTTCTTGCATGCTCAATGGATCAGATGAGCTGATTTCCTACTTAGAAGATAAGCTCGAAGTTAAAACAGGACAGGTCAGCAAAGATGGTTTAGTTAGTGTCAAGAAGGTTGAATGTCTGGGTGCTTGTGTCGGCGGCCCAATGTGCCAGATTGGTGACCAATACCATGAGCATCTAACAACTAATAAACTAGATAAAATTTTGGAAGATTTAAAATGAATGAAGTTTGCTTTAAGAATATAGATAAAGAGAATCCAGCAAGTCTTGCAACTTATGAAGCACATGGTGGCTACAAAGTTTGGCGCAAAATTCTTAATGGTGAAATGACACCAGATGAAATTATTGCAGAATTAAAAACCTCAGGACTCAGAGGGCGAGGTGGCGCTGGCTTCCCAACCGGTTTGAAGTGGAGTTTTATGCCTCGAAACCAAGAGGGTCAGAAATATGTCGTTTGTAACTCAGATGAGGGTGAGCCAGGCACTTGTCATGACCGAGATATTCTTAGATACAATCCTCACTCTGTGATTGAGGGTATGGCGATTGCTGGATTTGTAATGAATGCATCAGTTGGCTACAACTATATTCGAGGTGAATTTATGGAGCCTTATTATCGCTTTGAAGAGGGCTTAAAAGATGCCTATGAGGCTGGCTTACTTGGAAAGAACCTTAAAGGCGGATCTGTGTCTTTTGATTTATATACTCATCTTGGGGCTGGCGCATACATTTGTGGAGAGGAGACAGCTTTACTTGAGTCCCTCGAGGGCAAAAAAGGGCAGCCAAGATTTAAACCTCCTTTTCCAGCCAACGTTGGACTTTATGGAAAACCAACTACCATTAACAATACTGAAACTTTTGCTTCAGTACCTGAAATCCTTTCAAGAGGCGGACAGTGGTTTGCTGACTTAGGTGTGGAAAATTCTGGAGGAACGAAATGTTTCTCCGTGACTGGCAATGTTAAAAAGCCAGCTAACTTTGAAGTACCAATGGGTACACCATTTTCTAAATTACTTGAATTGGCTGGTGGACTAAAAGAAGGTAGAAAACTTAAAGCGGTTATTCCAGGGGGCTCATCAACACCGATTTTAACAGCAGATACTGCTATGCAAATGACCATGGATTACGATAGCATCGCAAATGCTGGATCAATGCTTGGCGCGGGTTCAGTCATTGTTATGGACGACACAACATGCATGGTTAAAACTTTGACACGTTTAGCACACTTTTACTATGACGAGTCATGTGGTCAGTGCACCCCTTGCAGAGAAGGGACAGGCTGGCTATATAGAATGCTTCAAAGAATTCTTGACGGAAATGGCAAAAAAGAAGATCTTGATTTACTGTTGTCAGTTGGAGAAAAAATTATGGGAAATACAATCTGTGCTCTTGGAGACGCAGCTGCAACTCCTGTTGAAAGCTTCATTAAACACTTTAGAGAAGAATTTGAGTACTATATTGAACATGGCAGAAGCATGGTTGAAGTGGAACATAATTTAATTGAGGAAGTGGCAAGTGTCTGAAATTGAAATTGAAATTGATGGCCAGCTATTGAGCGCTAATCAAGGCGACTCCATTATTACTATTGCGGATAGAGAAGGAATAGAAGTTCCTCGCTTTTGTTATCACAAAAAGTTGTCAGTTGCGGCAAATTGTAGGATGTGTCTAGTCGATATTGAGGGAGTGCCCAAGGCTCAACCAGCTTGCTCAACTCCTGCTGCGAGTGGTATGAAAATTCATACAAAAAATGATAAAGCCAAGTTTGCTCAAAAAGCAGTCATGGAGTTTTTATTGATTAACCACCCTTTAGATTGTCCTATCTGTGATCAGGGCGGAGAATGCGAACTTCAAGATGTTGCAATGGAATATGGCTCGGATGTTTCGAAATTTAATGAAGGAAAAAGAATCGTTCCAGATAAAGGCATTGGCGCTCTCATTCAAACAGATATGACAAGATGCATACACTGCACCCGCTGCGTAAGATTTGGTGCTGAAGTCGCTGGTATTGTGGAGATGGGTGGAACCGGCAGAGGCGAAGGTGTAAAAATTGAACCTTTTTTGACGGAAGGTATTCAGTCAGAGCTTTCAGGTAATATGATTGACGTTTGTCCAGTGGGCGCTCTCACTTCAAAGCCTTTCAGGTATGAAGCAAGAACTTGGCAAATGAACGCAGTTCAGAGTGTTGCTCGACATGATTTGGTTGGCTCTAATATCTTTACGCAATCATACAGAGGCAAAGTGAAGAGAGTCGTTGCTAGAGACAATGACTCAGTAAATGAAACATGGATTTCTGATAGAGACCGCTTCTCATATGAGGGTTTAAATCATGAGAGTCGCTCACTTAAACCTAAAGTCAAAAAAAATGGTGAATGGCTGGAAGTTGACTGGCAAGAAGCACTTGCCTTTGCAATTGAAGGGATCAAAAATAATGCAGAGAGACCAGAACAGTTAGGTGTCTTGGCCTCAAAAAATGCTTCGCTCGAAGAATACTATTTGATGCAAAAATTAGCTCGCAGCTTTGGAACAGAAAATATTGATTTTCGATTAGATCATGCTAATTTGAGTCCTGGAAGTTCGATGGATTCAAGTATTACTCTATCTGAAATTGAGTCAGTAGATCATGCATTAATTTTGAGTTCATATACACGTTTAGAG
>JAOGRV010000031.1:0-11610 GCA_028107545.1 Pseudothioglobus singularis (SeqCode)
ATACGATATGTGTGGCGCTGCTTCTGTGCTTGGAGCAATGAGCGCTATTGCTGAAATGAATCTTAAAGTAAATTTGACTGTTGTTGTACCAACGGTAGAAAATATGCCGGCACATAATGCCTCAAAACCAGGCGATGTTGTTAAAAGTATGTCTGGTCAAACTATTGAAATTTTAAATACAGATGCTGAAGGTCGTTTAATTTTGTGTGACGCTTTGACTTATTGTGAGAAGTTTAAGCCTAAGGCAGTTATTGATATTGCTACTCTTACAGGTGCAGTTATTATAGCTCTGGGTAAGCATCATTCTGGTGTCATGTCTAATGATCAAAAGCTTGCAGATGCCCTTAAGTCATCAGGACTGTCATCACTTGATACCGTTTGGCAGTTGCCTCTTGATGAGGAGTATGATGATTTGCTGAAATCAAATTTTGCAGATATGGCAAACATTGGAGGAAGAGAAGCAGGGACAGTAACCGCAGCATGTTTTCTGGCTCGCTATGCAAAAAATTATTCTTGGGCTCATATTGATATTGCAGGAACTGCATGGCTGGGAGGTTCTAAGAAAGGCGCAACTGGAAGGCCCGTTCCTCTATTAACTCAGTATATTATGGATCATGTATAGGAACAGATTATGCCAACATTTGAAGACGTTGAAATTATTAAAGAGGCAAATATTTACTTTGATGGTAAAGTCACAAGTCGTGTTGTAAAGTTCAATGATGGAGCTACAAAAACACTAGGAATCATGATGCCTGGGTCATTTGAATTCTCGACTGAAAAACATGAATTAATGGAGATTATGGCTGGAGAGCTTAATGTTTTGCTCCCTGGAAATAATGCTTGGCAAACTATCAAATCAGGAGAGTCTTTTGAAGTGCCTTCACATAGTGTGTTCAAGTTAGAAGTTAAAACTGTCGTTGATTATTGCTGTTCATACTCATAATTAACTATTATTGACTGATCAATTAAAATTGCTATAGATTAAAAAATACGACATGGAACCTTTAGTAATCATAAATGGCGAGGTGAAGTCTAATGTTAGTATCTTTAATCGTAATATGCAGTATGGTGACGGTTTATTTGAAACCTGTGTTGCAAAAGACAATAAAGTTTTATTTTGGGATAACCACTTTTCGCGACTAAATAATGGGTGTGATAGGTTAAATATCAAAAAAATAGCGAATTCAGTTTGGCTAGAAGATATAAAAAAAGCACTCAGTCTATCTTCAGAAAAAAATTGCATTGTTAAATTAATATTGTCACGTGGTAATTCACTCAGAGGCTATAGCTATAGTAAGGATATTGAGCCAGTTAGAGTTGTAATTGTATCTCAAATGAATGAGTATAAAACTAAAGAAACTTACTCACTAGAATTTGCAATAAGTGGGTTTCACTCAAACCCAAATTTAGCAGGCATTAAGCATTGTAATAGGCTTGAACAAATTTTGGCTCGAACAAACATGTTGGCTGATGAAGCTATTATGCTTGATGAGAATCAATCGGTAGTTTCAGTAACTCAAGGTAATATCTATTTAATATTTGGTAATAAGTTGATTACCCCTAAATTAGAGAGGTGCGGTGTGATTGGCAGCAGAAGATCGATAATTTTAGAACTTTCAAGATTAACCAACTTAGAGGTGAGAGAGGATGATATTTCAATTAAGCAGCTAGAGAAAGCTAATGAAGTATTCGTTTCAAATAGCCTGATTGGCATTCAGCCAGTCACTTCAATTGGCGATTATTACCTAACTAATAACCCAATAACTAAGAAAATTAGTGCTGCATATTCGTCTATTACTCAAGATATTAAATCTTGGACATGCTTGTAAATAATAAGAATAAATTCTTTTCAAGACTTGTTGCATCTATTTTTTTGCTTCTATTTATGGCTTGGATTCTTGTATCTAAGGATATAACTTCTGTCCAAACACAAATTATTCAAGTTAAATCTGGCGCTTCAATGGGAGTCGTTGCACAAGATTTAAGCGAAAAAAAACTAATTAAGTCAAAATTATTTTTTACAACACTAAGCAGGCTACTTAGTGCTAATAAAAAATTAAAGTCTGGCTACTATGAATTAAAGCCTAACACCTCTGTATTTGAATTTATAGAGAAAATTTCAAGAGGAGATGTACTCAAAACTAAAATTACTTTAGTTGAAGGAAAAACAATTAAATACTATTTTAATCAGTTAAAAAATGATCCATCGCTCACAAAAATAGGCTCATTTGATCAAGTTATGAACTCAATTGGAGTCAAGGAGCCATATGATGGCTGGTTTTATCCTGAAACATATATCTTTAATTATGGTGAGAGTGTTGAAAATGTTTTGAAAAGATCGCATTTGGCAATGAAAATAAAGATATCAGAGATGTGGGAAAAAAGAGATAGGAGTATTCCGCTTACTTCGCCATATCAGGCCATAATCCTTGCCTCTTTAATAGAAAATGAAACTGCCTTAGATTATGAAAAACCATTAATTTCAAGTGTTTTTATAGCAAGACTGAATTTAAATATGCGACTTCAGACAGACCCAACAGTGATATACGCATTGGGAGATGCCTACTCATCTCCATTAACTCGAAGCGATTTAAAGATTGATCATCCATATAATACATACCGTAATAAAGGTTTGCCTCCAGGAGCTATATCTTCAGCTGGGCAAGCTTCATTGTATGCAGCTCTTCACCCTGCAAAGGAAAATGACTTGTATTTTGTTTCAAAGAAGGATGGAAGCCATGCATTTGCTCCAAATTATGAAAAACATAAAGAGAATATCAAGAAGTACTTAAATAATAACTAGTTTAAAATTGTATGCTATGAATAAAGGAAGGTTTATCACAATTGATGGTGTTGAGGGTGCTGGTAAAAGTACACAAATAGATCTTATTTGTAGCTATTTGCAGCGAAAAGGTATTAAAGTTGTGAGAACTCGTGAACCAGGCGGTACTGATGTTGGAGAAAAAATTCGCTCCGTATTGCTTGACGTTGACAACCAAGAAATGCACAGTGATACAGAGTTATTATTAATGTTTAGTTCTAGAAACGAGCTCATACAAAATAAAATTATCCCAGCTCTGAATAACGGTTCTTGGGTTGTCAGTGATCGTTTTACTGATGCTTCTTTTGCTTATCAAGGTGGTGGGAGGATGCTTAATTTAGATCGAATTGCTAAATTAGAAGAATGGGTCTTAGGTGACTTTCAGCCTGATCTAACTCTATTACTTGATATCAGCGTTGAGATAGGCATGACCAGAATTGAGGCTCGTGCTGCAAAAGACAGAATTGAGCTTGAGGAGAGAGCTTTTTTTGAACGTGTAAGATCTGTATTTATTAGTAGGTCTGAGGCCTTTCCTAAAAGAATTAAGTTAATTGATGCAAGTGGAACAATTAATGATATTCATGAAAAAATTAGATTACTCGTAGACTCATTATGATTCCTCCTTGGCAAAAGAGTGCCAGTGACAAGCTCGATAAAATGGTTCAGCAGAATCATTTACCTCATGCATTGCTTATTACTGGAGTTGATAAAATTGGTAAACTCAATTTGACTCAAAACTTTATTCAAAAACTTCTTTGTCCTAGCTCTTCCTGTGGCACATGCGAGTTTTGTCAATCTCTTCAAAAAGATCAGCCAGAGGAAGAGCTGGGTCACAGTGTTTTAATTCGGCGCTCTCATTACCCAAATTTAATCTACTGTAGAACTGAGCTTAATGATTCAGGCTCAATGTCAAAAGAAATTCGGGTTGATCAAATTCGTGCTTTTTGTGAGGTATTGAGTAAAACGGCTGACTCTCTTCAGATTGGCGTCATTTTTTATGCAGATCAAATGAACAATAATGCAGCTAATAGCCTATTAAAAACGTTAGAAGAGCCTAGAAAAAATACACTTATTATTTTGTTAGCACATAATATAAGCCTTCTCCCAAAGACTATACTGTCTCGATGTCAAACTATTCATATTAATCCCACTTATGATCAGGAGAGCGCGGATTGGCTTTCAAATCAAATTACTGAAAACACAAGAGATGATTTTGATTCTATGCAACTTCTAGAGAGTTCCCACGGGGTTCCTCAAAAAGCACTCGATGATCTTAAAGGTGATTATTTTCTTAAATATCAGAGTTGGCAGAATTTATTGCTTGAGATTGTGCTAAGTCCAACCAAAATATCAAATACTGATATATTTGTTGATCATGAACTTGAAGTTCTTAAATGTTTACAGCATCTTTTGAATGAAGCTATTAAAATTAAAGTGTTAGATCATGAAGGAGCAAATCTAGAGCTTAATCAAGTTGTTGAAAAAACATCATTCAATAATCTATTCAAACTGCTTGATGATACAAATCGTGCTATATCAATGGCACAAACAACTATAAATATTAAATTATTATTGGATAATGTGTTGGTTGTCTGGTCACACATAACCAATTTAAAAAAGTACCCAGCGATTACTAATATTCAGGAGAATTAATGAACCAATCTTCAATTTTATTTAAAGAGGCTAAAGAATATATACCCGGAGGAGTGAACTCTCCAGTTAGGGCCTTTAATGGTGTGGGGGGAGATCCAGTTTTTTTTGATAGAGGTGAGGGTGCTTATCTTTTTGACGTAGATGGAAATTCTTATATTGATTATGTAGGCTCTTGGGGGCCCATGATCTTAGGCCATTCTAATCCAGTTATCATTGATGCAGTTAAGTCAGTTTTAGATAAAGGTTTGGGCTTTGGGGCGCCAACTCAGATTGAAACTTCACTTGCAAAAAAAGTTTGTCAGATCATGCCATCCATTGAGCTAGTTCGAATGGTCAGTTCTGGAACTGAGGCAACTATGAGTGCAATTCGATTAGCAAGGGGCTATACAAACCGAGATAAAATTTTGAAATTTGAGGGCTGCTATCACGGCCATTCTGATTCTTTGTTAGTTAAGGCAGGGTCAGGTGCTCTAACGCTAGGGGTTCCAACATCCCCCGGCGTTCCTGGTGATCTTGCAAAACATACTCTGACTCTTGAGTTCAATAATCTGGAGCTTGTCGAGGATTTATTTTCTAAGATGGGTGAGGAGATTGGATGCATAATTGTTGAACCCATTGCAGGCAATATGAATTGTATACCTCCTAAAGAAGGTTTTTTGCAGGGCTTACGCAAGATTTGTGATGAGTATGGCGCTGTTCTGATTTTTGATGAGGTGATGACAGGATTTAGAGTAGCTTTAGGGGGTGCGCAAGAAGTTTATGATGTTGTACCTGACCTTACGGCATTAGGAAAGGTAATTGGAGGTGGGCTTCCAGTTGCTGCCTTTGGGGGGAAGAGAGAAATCATGAGTCAAATAGCCCCTCTAGGCCCTGTTTATCAAGCAGGTACACTTTCAGGTAATCCACTTTCTATGGCATCAGGTATCGCTATGCTTAGCGCTCTGGAATCTGATAAATCTTTTTATCAAAACCTGGGTCGAAGAGCCTCTAATTTAGTTGATGGTATTGTATCGGCAGCTAAATCTCATAATATCCCTATGACATCTAATTATGTTGGTGGTATGTTTGGTTTATTTTTTAGTTCAGAAGAAAAAGTAAGTAATTTCTCTCAGGCATCTAGTTGTGATATTGAATTATTTAAAAAATTCTATAATGCCATGCTGAAAAAAGGTATCTATCTTGCACCTTCAGCCTATGAGGCTGGTTTTCTATCAATAGCACACTCAGATGAAGACATTACTAAAACAATAGAGACAGCCTCTTCTGTCTTTTCTTCACTATGAGCTTAGTTACAGTTGGTGCTGAATTATTGTCAGCAAAGGAACGACTTCAAAACTTCAAAAATAATGTGACCATTTTTGGGTCGGCTCGAATTCAGGAATCTGATCCGATCTATACAGATGCCTATCGGCTAGGAAAAGAATTATCAAATGCTGGATATAATGTTTTTACAGGCGGCGGTCCTGGAATTATGAGTGCTTCCAATAAGGGCGCTTATGAAGGAAAATCTAAGAGTATAGGTCTTAATATTGAGTTACCAAATGAACAATCTAGTAATCCCTATTTAGATGAAAATATTACTTTTAACTATTTCTTTTCTAGAAAAGTCATGCTTGTTAAGTACTCAAGTGCCTGTATTTATTTTCCTGGTGGGTACGGCACTGCTGATGAGTTAATGGAAGTTTTAACATTGATGCAGACTCGTAAAATGAACAAAGTTCCAATCATATTGTATGATTCTAAATTTTGGAGTTCGCTCCTATCCTGGATCGAGCAAACTGTTGATAAATCATATGTCAATCGGGAGCATTTTGAATTAATTAAGGTTGTTGATTCTATTGAAGAAATAATGACTATCGTGGAGTCAGAAGTATGTCTTTAGCAATGTTTGACCTTGATAATACGCTTATTGGTGGAGACAGTGATTATCTGTGGGGTGAGTTTTTATGCGAAAAAGGAATAATTGAAGACACGGCCTCTTTTCAAAAGATGAATGAATATTTTTATCAGCAATATGAAGTTGGTAAGTTAGATATTTATGCCTGGGCAGAATTTAGTTTTAAAGTTCTAACTGAATATTCTATAGATGAGCTTAATGATCTTCGTCAGAATTTTATTCACCAAAAAATTGAGCCTATTTTTCTTGATAAAGCTCAAAGCTGCATTAACCAGCATAAAGAAAATGGCGATACTGTTCTTGTGATTACTGCATCCAATACATTTATAACTGCTCCAATAGCTGAGATGTATGGAATAAATCATCTACTTGCCACAGAGCCTGAATTTAAAGATGGACGTTTTACAGGTAAAGTTTCAGGAGTTCCATGTTTTCAGTCAGGGAAAATTGATAATTTGATGCCTTGGATTGAAAAACATAATAAGAATTTGAAGGGCTCTTATTTCTACTCTGACTCTCACAATGACCTCCCACTTCTTGAGCTTGTGGATAATCCTGTAGCTATTAATGGCGATCCAAGATTGACTAGTACGGCAAATAAGAATGGTTGGCCAAATCTTGACTGGCGATAAACTAAATAAATAAATCTTGACTAGATTTTTGAGCGACATCCAGATAAGTTGCAGCACCAGCAAACTCTATTCCTTCAATAAATTCATCTCTTGAGAAGCCAAACATCCCCATAGTCATCTCACAGGCTATAAATTTAACACCCATTTCAACACAAATACTTCTGAGCTCCTCGATAGTTGCCATGCCATTGTTTTGAAATGTTTTTTTCATCATTTTTGTGGCGAAAAGCTCAAAGCCAGGGATATTCCAAATAATATTGGGAATTTTTGGACCAAAATCTATTGACTGAAACCACTTTGGCCCAAAAGGCATTTTCATTGGCATATCAGGATTACCCTGGGGCGAAATTCTCAGATGCGACAAGTCTTTGAGTAGAAGGTTTAACCCATAGAAAGTACAAAAAACAGTTACCTCCTTACCCATAGCAATGCCAGTTGAAGCCAAAATAAAGGGAGGATAAGCCCAGTCGAGTGTTCCTTTTGAGGCAATGAGCGTCATTTCGTTAGAGTCAGATGTCATAGAGTCTAATTCTTTTCAATATTAAAGATGATTTTATTGCCATCATCTTTTTGAGAGATTAATTTGTGGCCAAGCTGGTTACAAAAGGCAACAAAATCCTTTTTTGATCCTTGATCAGTACAAATGACCTCAATAATCTCTTTTGATTCCATTGAAGCTAGTGCTTGCTTAGTTTTTAAAATTGGCATTGGACATGCAAATCCACACATGTCTAGAGTATGATCAGCCATAGAAATCACCTCAAAAGTTAAGTAAGAATATTTTAGTAGGTTATGACTGTTATTTGATTATATTTTTTTTAACTAAAACCCCTGCAGCCATTGAAAGCAGGAACACTATGATTATTGGGTCAAAAGTTGCTATTGCAGCGATAGCTGGACCAGGGCAAAGGCCAACAAGCCCCCAACCTACTCCAAAAAGCGATGCACCAATAATAATCTTTTTATCAAGCTTTTGTTTCTTCGGTAAATCAATTTGATTACCCAGGGAAGATGTTTGTCTATTTCTCATAAGATAAAAGAATGGTCCAGCAGTAATAATACCGCCACCCATGACAAAAATAAGAGAGGCATCCCAGTTATGAGTGATGCTCAAAAACCCAATTACTTTTTCAGGATTAGTCATTCCTGAAATAACTAGACCGATTCCAAAGATAATACCTGAGACAAGGGAGATAATTTTGTCACTCATAGATAGATCCCAAACTGCTGAAGGGTGAATACTGTTAAGACTCCTATTGCAACAAATGTTGCAGTTGCAACCATAGAGTTGACTGATAATCTACCAATACCACATATTCCATGACCAGAGGTACAGCCACCTCCTAACCTAGTCCCAAAACCAACCAAAAATCCACCAGGAATAATTAAAAGGTATGAATGGGTTATTTCAAAAGCGATTGGATTATTTGGTAAGACTATATTGTAGATAATTAATGGGCCTACTACCAGCCCAATTAAAAACAAAGTATTTGAAACTCTTTGAGACGTTTGCGTAATAGCATTTTCAAAGATTCCACTAATTCCTGCTAGTCGCCCTGTGGCATAAAAATATAAAACGACAGAAAGGCCAATAATGATGCCTCCAATTAAAGCGCTAATGGGCGTAAAGTTATGCATTTCTAATTAAATCGAAATTACTTAATTCAATAATAACAGAATTAGAAGTTTCAAAGAGGTAATGTAGATATAAGTTAATCGGAAAACTTTGAATAATAATATCTTCTCAGTTTAGGTCTTGAGACAATATGAGTAACTATAGCTATCAGCAAAAAAACAAATAATAGAGCAAATTCACTTGCAGCCATTTCAAATCTTATTCCAATAGCCAGAGCAGAACAAAAATAAATCTTTAAGATCGTGTCTAAAAATTGAATAGGATATAACTGCCTAGACTCAGAAATCATGTATTTAAATGAGTAATAAGAAAAAGTAAGCAAAATGGTCACTCTTAAAGATACCAAGCGATGTTAAGGCATCTCTATGCCATCAGAAATATAAAAGGGAAAATAGATTGAAACGCCATAAATTGCAGCAAGAGATGATCCCAAGCACCATAGTCCAAGAAATGCAATGAGAGTTTTTGCTAAAATTTTTATGAATTTGTTCATAGTCAGTCAATTAAGCTCATTAAGAAATCCATTTAATATTAATAAATGGAATTATTTTCTAATGGCCTTTTTTAAATAGGGCTAGTGACTGACCTATAATTTTAGTATTCGATTTAACTATTAAGGCTCAATAATGTCAACACCTTTTTGAGAGGCGAGTAGAAGTATGTCGGCACTCCGACATGCAAACAGTCCATTTGTCACCACTCCCACAATATTATTAAGTTGACTCTCAAGGGCTTTTGGGCTATCAATATTAAGCTCATGAATATCAAGTATTAGATTTCCATTGTCCGTAGTAAATTCTTCTCTTAATATTGGATTGCCGCCAATTAATTTGACAATTTCACGCTTTACATAGTTTGAGGCCATAGGAATCACTTCAATTGGTAAAGGAAATTTACCCAAAACATCAACAAGCTTTGAATCATCAGCTATACAAATAAATTGTTTAGAGGTCGCGGCTACAATTTTTTCACGAGTCAATGCACCTCCTCCACCCTTTATAAGGCTAAGGTCGTGGTTTGACTCATCAGTACCATCGATATAAACTGAAATTTCGCTGACCTCATTTAGGTCAAAAACATCAATACCATGACTTTTAAGTCGATTTGCTGTTTCAATTGAGCTTGCAACAGTACCCCTTATGGAATCCTTAATTGTCGCTAGTTGATCAATAAAAAAATTTGCTGTTGAGCCTGTGCCAACGCCTATAATAGTTTCAGGAACAACATACTTAAGTGCAGCCTTAGCAACCTCATTTTTCAATTCATCTTGGGTCATGTTGCCTCCATCTTTTAGTTCAAAATTATTATACACGATGAAAAAAATTATCCTTGCAACAGGAAATCCTGGAAAGGTAAGAGAATTAAACGCCATGCTAAATGGGCATTATAGTGTTGTCTCTCAAAAAGATTTACAGGTTAAGGAAATCCCCGAGACTGGCAGTTCTTTTATTGAGAATGCATTAATAAAAGCAAGAAATGCATCGCTTCAAACTAAACTACCCGCTTTGGCAGATGATTCAGGCCTTGAGGTCGAAGTACTGGATGGTGAGCCAGGTATTTACTCGGCTAGATATGCTAGAGAAGGCGCAAAAGATGAGGAAAATGTAAAAAAGCTTTTGTTGAATATGAAGGGCCATAATAATCGTAAAGCCCATTTTTGTTGCGCAATGGTTTATATAAATGATGAAAAAAATACAAAGCCTATTATTATCGAGAGACGATGGGAGGGAGAGATTCTTAGAGTGCCTATTGGAACAAATGGTTTTGGCTATGACCCGATCTTTTATGTAAAGGACTATAGTTGCAGCTCTGCTCAACTTGAGCCAGATATTAAAAATAAAATATCACATCGTGGACAAGCTGTAGATGTTTTATTAAGTCAACTACTTAGATCTGAATAACTTGCTTAAAATTCCACCCCTCTCACTATACATTCATTATCCATGGTGTTTAAAAAAATGTCCATATTGTGACTTTAACTCTCATGAGGGAGAAATTCAATCTGACTACATTAGCGCTTTGATTAAAGATTTAGATGGTGATTTACAGTATGTTCAAAACAGAGCAATAGAATCAATTTTCATTGGTGGCGGAACGCCAAGCTTAATGAATACTGAGGATGCTAGCTATCTATTAAATGGACTGAAAGAGAGGTTGAATTTTTCAGATAATGTTGAGATTACTATGGAGGTAAATCCAGGCACATTTGAAGCAGAAAAGTTTACTGAATTTCGAAGTATGGGCATTAATCGTCTATCTGTTGGCGTTCAATCATTCGAAGATAGCCAGCTCAAATTTCTAGGAAGAGTTCACAGTAGTAATGAGGCAGTCAATGCTATTTTAGAAGCGCAAAGAGCCGGCTTCACAAATATAAATATTGATCTCATGTATGGCCTTAATGGCCAGAGTGTAGAGATGTGTATTGAGGACTTAAATAAAGCAATTGAGCTAAGTCCTACTCATATATCTTTTTATCAGTTAACTCTTGAGCCTAATACGTTATTTTCCAAATTCCCTCCCCAACTTCCATCTGATGAGATTATCTGGGAAATGGGCGAAAAGGGCGCAAAACTGTTGAATAAAAATGGCTTTAGACAGTATGAAGTTTCCGCTTATAGCTCTAATCCATCTCTGCACAACCTAAATTACTGGACATTTGGAGATTATATTGGAATTGGTGCTGGTGCTCATGGAAAAATAACAGATATGAGTTCGCATCAAATATTTAGAACTTTAAAGTCAAAGTCACCTAATGAATATTTGTTATCTATTCAACAAAATAAAATGATCTCAAGGAAAAAAGTAGTAGATGGCTTATCTTTTGAGTTTATGTTGAATAGCCTAAGATTAATTGATGGTTTTGATTCTGGATTGTTTGAATCTAGAACAGGATTGTCAATTGAATCAGTTCGCTCTCAAATTAAAGAAGCTGAAAAGCTCAATTTGTTAGATTTAAGAGATAATTGGATCA
>JAOGRV010000032.1:0-10861 GCA_028107545.1 Pseudothioglobus singularis (SeqCode)
CGGCTGTTAGTACTGTTGCAACTATGTCGAATGATCGCAGAACAATGGGTGAAATCCTAGACGATAAAACGCTATATATAGATTTAGGAAATCTTGTTGCCAAAGATCCAATGTTAGAAGATGCTCATATTAACTTTAATGTATACAACCAGGCTGTATTGATCACTGGTGAAGCGCCTGATGAGAATACCTTAGATTATCTTGAGAGTATTGTTAAAAGCAAATCCTCTAAAATAAATCAGCTAATCAATGAGGTTGATGTGATGCCCAATAGCTCTTATCTAGATAGAGCTAAAGATGGAGTCATTACTGTACAAATTGAAACATTATTTTTTGATCAAGAGGTTTTTCATCCTAGTCATGTATCTGTTCGGACAGAGAGGGGTGTTGTTTACTTGATGGGCTCTGTTACGAAAAGGGAAGCTGAACACGCTACCAATGTTGCTAGTAAAGCTAAGAATATTAAGAAGGTCGTTAAGCTGTTCAATTATCTTATGGTAAGGCCTGCTAAAGAAATTGAAAAAGATAACAAGAGAAAAGAAGCAGCTGTTAAAAGAGCGGAGCTAGAGGCTAAAAAAGCTGAGCTAGAAGCTAAACAAAATGAGTTAAACCAGCAGCTTTACGAACTAGGCTCTGACTAACCTTTTTATTGGTGCAAACGTAAATCGGTGCTGTCCGCCTATAGGGCCATGTTTTACTAAGGCTTCAAGATGCTCTTTAGTTCCATAACCCTTATGCCTTAAAAATCCATATTCAGGATAAATTTTATCGAGCTCCTTCATTTGCCTATCTCTTGTAACCTTGGCAATGATTGAGGCCGCTGATATAACTGGCTCAATTAAGTCACCCTTAATAATCGCTTCACAATTTTCAACATCTGGACATCTGTTTCCGTCAACAAGTACTTTGAAGTCTTGCACTTGAGCTTGACTCATGAGTTGATGCTGTAATAAGTTGACTGCTCTTTTCATAGCAATCATGGTAGCCTGCAATATATTGATCTCATCTATCTCAATGCTGTTTGATTCAGCTGAAGCCCAGTAACACTTTTTTGTAATTTGAGCATATAGATCTTCACGTTTTTTTTCAGATAGTTTCTTTGAATCATTAAGGCCATCGATTTGAAAATTAGCAGGAAATACAACAGCAGCGGCCACAACACTTCCAACAAGTGGGCCTCTTCCAGCCTCATCAACACCAATGATTATCATAATGAAATCACTTATAGACCTTTAAATCCAATATCTGTCCGGTAATAACTGCCATCCCAGTTAATCATATTAACCAGGATGTATGCTTTTTCTTGGGCCTCTTCTAGGTTCAACCCTAGAGATGTTGCACATAAAACGCGCCCGCCATTACTTAGAATATTGCCACCCTCTAGCTTTGTACCTGCATGGAAAACTTTGGATTCAGATGAAGCGCCAGGTATGGTGATGGTCTCACCCTTCTGATAAGAATTTGGATAACCATTAGCCGCCATCACAACTCCCAAAGCAGTTTTATCATCCCAGTCAGCTGACTCTAGATCTAAATTACCCTTAGTTGCAGCCATACATAATTTCGCAAGATTAGTTTTTAGACGCATCATGATTGGTTGAGTTTCTGGATCTCCAAACCGGCAGTTGTACTCGAGTACTTTGACTTTTTCATGATTATCAATCATAAGCCCTGCATATAAAAAACCAGTGTAGGGCATACCCTCTTTTTTCATCGCGCTAACTGTTGGCTTGATAACATTTTCCATTGCATCTTTAAATACCAACTCACTTACAACTGGTGCAGGAGAGTAGGCGCCCATACCTCCAGTATTAGGGCCTTTGTCGCCATTATCGCGAGCTTTATGGTCTTGAGATGTCGCCATCGGAAGTATATTGTTGCCATCCACCATAACAATAAAACTTGCCTCCTCACCTCTTAAAAACTCCTCAATAACAACCGTTGACCCAGCCTCTCCAAAGCGGTTGTCATCAAGCATGTCATTAATTGCATGAGTCGCTTCACTCAGCGTATTTGCAATAATGACACCCTTACCAGCAGCTAACCCATCCGCCTTAATGACAATTGGCAACCCTTTTTCTTTTACATACTCAATGGCTGGTAAAGTTTCGGTAAAAACCTCATAGTATGCAGTGGGTATATTATTTCTAGCTAAAAAATCCTTACAAAATACTTTAGAGCCTTCTAGCTGAGAGGCGAGCTTAGATGGACCAAATATTGGAAGGCCTTTATCCTGAAACTCATCAACAATCCCAATTACGAGAGGAGCCTCTGGCCCAACAATCGTAATATCGATCGACTCACTCTGTGCAAATTCAATGAGTCCTGGAATGTCCTCAGAATCGATCTGTATATTGGATATCTTATTTTCTAAAGCTGAGCCTGCATTACCTGGAGCGACAAATACTTGCACCACCTCATCAAATTGAGCGCACTGCCAAGCTAATGCATGCTCTCTTCCGCCAGAGCCAATAATTAAAACTTTCATCTTGATCCTATTTTAATTCTAACTAATTTATAAAAAGCCTTTTTGGTAAAACCTCGGATAAGTTGTTGCTTTGGCCAATTCCAATAAATTCTTTTTTCTCATCATAAAGCTTAACTTTTTGATCACTGTCTAAGCCAGGAAACGTTATTTTTCTTCCAAACTTAATGTCAATTGACTGCTCCAAATCTAAATAAACACTATTTAAAGCTGGGAGCATTTTATCTGCTCCAATCAGAACAGGATCTAAATTAGACAAGCTATCTGCTTTGAGTGACTCCAGCTCTTCAAACGTTTTTCCATGGGCAATATCAAAGTGAGCAAACCCGATCCTCCTAAGCTCAATCACATAGCCGCCACAGCCTAATAATTTACCAATATCCTCGATTAGTGTTCTAATATAGGTGCCCTTTGAACATGACACTTCAAGAGTTAATATATCTGCATCAAAATCCTTAAAAAGGATTTCATGAATAGTGACTTCTCTTGCTTCTCTTTCAACTTCAATACCCTTTCTAGCAAGTTTATATAGAGGCGTCCCTTCTCTCTTAAGTGCAGAGTACATTGGTGGTATTTGCTTAATGTTACCAATAAGATTGAGCAGTGTGCTTTTGATAGTGGCATCGTCAACATCTTTAGTTGAACCATACTCAGACAGTTCTCCCTCAGAGTCACCGGTGTTACTAACTTGACCTAATTTACCCCTAACAAAATAGCGCTTATCTCCATCGAGTAAAAACTGTGCGATCTTTGTTGCCTGGCCAAAACAAATCGGAAGAAGCCCGCTTGCCAAGGGATCAAGGCTACCAGTGTGGCCTGCTTTATTGGCATTAAATAGGTATTTCACATCTTGCAAGGCTGAATTAGAGCTACAACCACTCGCTTTATCTAATAGCAAAACTCCGTTAATGTCTCTACCTTTTTTATTGCGTCTAGACACGATTCAATGATTTAAAGCTGATTTAGAAGGTCATCCATTCTAGCGCCCGTATTTGGAGCAGTATCGTAAATAAAATTCAGCGATGGCGTATGCCTAAGGTCAAGTGCTTTGGATAGAGAGGACCTAAAAAAACCACTGGCCTTGTTAAGTAGATGATTAACATCATTATGAGATTCATCATCAGCAGAGAAAAAAACTTTAGCACTTGTCAAGTCACGACTTACGATGACATCTGTAATAATCACATCTTTTAGTCTTGGATCTTTAGTCCCAGTTGACAACAATAGAACGAGCTCACGCTTAATTAGCTCGTTAACCCTTTCCGCTCTATAGCTTGCTTGCTGGGGCATTTATACTATACCTCTTAGAGTGAACGTGCTCGCTCAATTCGTTCGAAGACCTCAATCTGGTCGCCAGGCTGGACATCGGTATAGTTAAGGACACCAATACCGCACTCAGTTCCAGATTTCACCTCTTTTACATCATCTTTGAAGCGCCTTAGTGACTCTAGTTCGCCTTCATAAATCACGACACTTTCTCGTAAAATACGAATTGGACTATCTTTCCTTACAACACCCTCTTCAACCATACAGCCAGCAATATCACCAAACTTAGGTGATCTAAAGACATCTTTCACGCCTGCTATTCCGATAATATTTTCGCTCAACTCTGGACTTAACATTCCACCCATAATTGCCTTAATGTCATCAATTAGGTTATAAATGATGCTGTAATATTCGACCCTAACGCCCTCAGCATCTGCTGTTTTTCTGGCGACTGCGTCCGCTCTGACGTTAAACCCAAGCACAATGGCTTCGGAGGCACTTGCTAATGAAATATCAGTGTTATTGATTGCGCCAACACCTGAAGAGACAACCTTAACTTTGACCTCATCAGTTGAAAGCTCTTCTAAAGCTTCAACTAGCGCCTGCGCTGAGCCTCTTACGTCTGATTTAATTAATACGTTAACTGTAGAGACCTCTCCCTCTTCCATTTTAGAGAAGAAGTTATCCATTTTTTCAGCTTGCTGCTTCTGGAGTTTAGTTTCACGATCCTTTGTTTTTCTGAACTCTGCGACCTCTCTAGCTTTCCTCTCACTTTCGACGACTAGAACCTCTGCACCAGAATCTGGGACTCCAGAGAGGCCTAAAATCTCAACGGGTGAAGATGGTCCCGCCTTATTAATCGGCTTCCCATTATCATCAATAATTTGTTTGACCTTCCCGAACTCAAGGCCTGCAATAACGATATCTCCTTTTTTAAGGGTTCCCGATTGAATCAGAACAGTCGTTACTTTGCCTCGTCCCTTATCTAAACGCGCTTCTAAAACAACACCGCTGGCTGGCTTATCAACAACTGCACTGATCTCAGACATTTCAGCTGTCAGTGTAATGCTCTCAAGAAGCTCATTAATACCTTCACCTGTATGCGCCGAAACACCCACCATTAGTACGTCACCGCCCCATTCATCAGCGATAACATCGTGAGTTGATAGGACTTGTTTTATCTTATCAATATCAGAACCTTCTTTATCAATCTTATTAATAGCGACTATGATTGGCACATTTGAATCTTTCGCGTGCTTGATAGACTCAATGGTCTGAGGCATAACGCCATCGTCCGCGGCAACAACAAGAATAACAATGTCAGTCGCAGATGCGCCTCTATGTCTCATCTTAGAAAACGCAGCGTGACCTGGCGTATCGATAAAAGTAATCAAACTCCCTTTTTGTTCAACTTGATAGGCACCAATATGCTGAGTAATACCACCCGCCTCAACTGAAGTCACTTTGGACTTTCGAATATAGTCAAGGAGTGATGTTTTTCCATGATCAACATGGCCCATGATTGTAACAACAGGTGGCCTTGGAGCAGACTCTGAATCATCGCTAGCTTCCTGGATGAGGGTATCTTCAACAGTTTCCTCACTGCTTGCAATTGGAGTGTGTCCCATCTCTTCTACAACCAGCATAGCTGTATCTTGATCAATAACATCATTAAGGGTTGCCATAACTCCCATACCCATCATTACCTTTAAAACCTCTCCAGCCTTCGTTGTCATCTTAAGTGCTAGCTCAGATATTTTGATTGTCTCAGGGATTAAAACCTCATGCTTGATTGGCTCAACTGGTTTGTGAAAACCGTGCTGCGCCTGCTCATCCTGAACTTTTTGTGAAATCTGCGTTCTTTCTTTTTTCTTAAGCTTCCTGTTAGGATTGTGCTTTGCAACATGAAGCTCTTTACGCTTGGGTGCTGAATCTGATGCTGATCTAAGCCTCTTTGGACCCTTCTTTTTGTCTTGCGCCTTGTCAGCCTCAAGCTTTTCTTTATCTTTTTTGGCTTGCTCTTCCTTCTCAGTTAATTCTTTTTGAGTTTTTTGAGCCTGCAATTCTTCATTCTTTACTTTTTGCTGACGCACCATATCATTTCGCTTTGCATCATGCTCTTCATCTTTTTGTTCAGCAAGTCTTCCCGCCTCTAAAGCTTCTTTAGCCTTCAATATTGCTGCATCATCCACCCCATTAGATTGAGTGGTTTGTGGCACTTCACGCTTCTTTTTAACCTGAATTTTAACGCCGCCTGTTGATGAGCTTGCAGCTGGCTTTGTTGTTTTTCTTGTAACCGAGATACTTGATTTTGTTGCTGAACGCTTGCTCAAACTTGACATTAAAATCTGCCTCTCTTCTGCAGAAATATTTGACTCTGCTGTTTTTCCAGAAATACCTGCGCCTGACAAGATAGAGATAACTTGATCAGGTGACTTCTTGAGTAATTTTGATAAACTTTCTACAGTATGTGCCATATTTCTACCTATTTATTTCAGTTATTTGTACTAAATATTAATCCTATCCATTAGTCAAACCAGCCTTCTTTTTCTCTGGCTGCCATGATAACAGCAGAAGCAGTATCATTTCCAATATCTTGGATATCCAATAATTCGACAATTGAAAGCTCAGCTAACTCATCAACAGTGCTAATTTCAGCGTCTACTAGAGCTTGCGCTAATGCATCATCAACACCCTCTACACCTAGTAAAACTTCTGATGCTTCTGCATCGTTTAATGCCTTAACCAACTGGGCATCCTGGGCTCTTTCTTGAAGCTCGTCAACCATCTCAGAATCGAATTCTTCAATCTTCGATAGAATTTCTGATTCCGCCTCAGCAATCTCATCAAGATTGGTATAGCCTTCATCAATTAATACACCTGCAACCTCAGCATCAACGCCAAGTTTTTCAGCAAGCTTCTCTCCAGTTTTCTGAAGCTCTTTGGCTTGCAATTCGTCCGCATCACTCAATGACATGACATTCAGCTTCCAACCCGTTAATTTGCTAGCGAGCTTGATATTTTGACCACCTCTTCCAATGGCAAGCGCCAACTGGTCTTCTTCAACAGCAATGTCCATAGACCCCTTATCCTCGTCAACGACAATTGAACTCACCTCTGCAGGCGCCATTGCATTGATCACAAACTGGGCAGGATCTTCGTCCCAAAGAATAATATCAACCCTTTCACCATTAAGCTCATTTGAAACTGCCTGAACGCGAGCGCCCCTCATTCCAATGCACGAGCCAATTGGGTCAATACGCTTGTCTTTTGCCTTAACTGCTAACTTTGAACGAAGGCCTGGGTCTCTTGCCCCTGCTTTAATTTCTATGACTCCTTCACTAATTTCAGGCACTTCCATTTCAAACAACTGAATCATCATGTCGTTTACAGTCCTGCTTAGGAAAATTTGAGCGCCGCGTGGTGTCGATTTAACCTCTTTGATATAAGCTCTCAAACGATCATTCTTTCTAATTGACTCATTTGGGATGAGGTCATATTTTGAAACCATGCCATCAATTCCGCCCATATCGACGTATACATTACCTCGGTCTACTCTTTTAACAGTGACCATCACAACCTCACCCACACGCTGAGAGTAGTTATCAACGACAACCGTTCTTTCAGCCTCACGAACCTTTTGGATAATAACCTGTTTAGCAACTTGAGCTGCGATTCTGCCAAACTCGAGAGATTCCATTGGCTCTTCAAAAAAAGCGTCAATATCTAGTCCATTAGCGTCAGCTTGATAAATGTGAAGCTCTGGATCAAACATATTCCCATCATCATCAACAAACTCCTCGCCATCTTCGATGACTTGCCACTGCCTAAAGGTTTTAAACTCGCCTGTGTGCCTATCGACCTCGACACGAACCTCAATGTTGCTGCGCTTCTTTGTTGCAACTGCTAAGGCCTCTTCTAATGACTCAAGAACATCCTCTTTTGTGATATTCTTTTCATTTGAGATTGCCTCAATCATTAAAAATAACTCTTTGCCATCCATGGGCTTCTCCTAAAAATGAGCAACTAAATTTGCTTTTTCAATTAAATCTAAATCTAATGTGACAGGGCCAAGCTCTGTCACTAATTCTAGTGAATTACTTTTTTCACTCACGCTTCCAATGGCGCCAGTAAAATTTCTTCTTCCTTCTATCGGCCTGAATGTTCTCAATCGAACGTCATGCCCTAAAAAACGCATGTAATGTGCGACGACAAAAAGAGGCCTCTCAATGCCTGGTGAAGACACTTCAAGATTGTACTGCCCAGTAATTGGGTCCTCAACATCCATTATTGCACTTACTTGGCGAGACACAATCTCACAATCATCGACACCAATGCCATCCTCTGAGTCTATATAAAGCCTCAATATAGAGTGCTTTCCACTAGGGACATATTCAATACCTAGCAGCTCATAGCCCATGTCTTTAATACTTGGGTTAATTATTGAAAGCACTTTATCCGCTATCTTAGCCACAAAAAAACTCCTAATAAAAACCCCCAAAAGAGGGGGTCTAAATTGGTAGCGGGGATAGGATTTGAACCTATGACCTTCGGGTTATGAGCCCGACGAGCTACCATGCTGCTCCACCCCGCACTAAAGAGGCAAAATTATACGCCCAAATCCTCGCTACTTCAACATAATTTGGCCATCATGCCTATTATTATTGAAACTGATTGCATTATAATATGCCGATGAAGCCAATTAGACTCGGCGTATTGATGGATGATATTTCCAGCATTAAGCCCCACAAAGACTCTACTTTTGCAATGATGCTTGAGGCGCAGGCGCGTCATTGGGAAATCTATACCTTTGACAGCTCAGACATGTATTACTCAGATGGCAAGGTCATTGCGGATTCAAGAAAAACCTTGGTGAATGATTCTGAGTCAGACTGGCATTCCCGTGAAGATGATCAGCCCCTTTCATTAGGCACGCTAGATGTTGTATTTATGCGCAAAGACCCGCCTTTCGATATGGATTATATTTATGCAACTTATCTCCTAGAGCATCTAGAATCGGATGGCGTCCTGGTGGTCAATAAACCTAGTTCTTTGAGAGATGCAAACGAAAAACTATTTGCCCTTAATTTTCCAGAATGTATTCCGAAAACTCTTGTTAGCTCAAATATAGAAAAACTGAATACCTTCATTAATGAGATAAAAACTGTCGTCGTTAAACCCCTTGATGGCATGGGGGGAACTGATATATACAAACTCTCCCATGGAGATCGTAATATTGAGGAAGTGCTTCAAAAGATTACCAATAATCAAAGTCGTTACATTATGGCGCAAGAATTTTTGCCAGAAATAAAAGAGGGTGATAAACGCATCCTTTTAATCAATGGCAAGCCTGTTGACTATGCACTAGCAAGGCTTCCTGCTGAGGGTAGCTTTAAAGGAAACTTAGCCGCAGGCGCTAAGGGAGTTGGCCAGCCTTTGTCAGAGAGAGATCGCTACCTATGCTCACAAATCGCGCCAATGCTAATTAAAAAAGAGTTGATGTTTGTGGGTCTTGATGTCATTGGTGATTATATTACTGAGATTAACGTGACCAGTCCGACCTGTATTCGAGAACTCGACAAACAATTTGGTCTCAATATTTCAGCTACGCTTTTAGATGAAGTTGAAAATAGGTTATCCCTGCGCTAGATTAAATCCATATTTTGCAAGCATGACTCCCAAACTTGCAGCCAGAAGTGAGAGGCCTAAATTTAATAAGATATTAATTAGTGCTTGAGAGTAATCTCCGGCGCCAAGCATCTCAACGGACTCGATAGAAAGTGCTGACATCGTTGTTAGAGAGCCCGCAAGGCCGACAAGAAGCATCAAGCGATAGCTTTCACTCAGGTAGAGTTTTTCTAAGACAAGTACAATTAAAATGCCTGCAAGAAATGATCCAATGATGTTAGAAATTAGGGTTCCGTAAGGGATACCATTCCCAAGATATTGAATGGATAAAATGCCAATATAGTATCGACAGGTAGCCCCGATTGTAGCGCCTATACCGATACTCGCGATAGATGAAAAAGTGCTCATAAATCTGACCTAAACTGATCTAATTTTTCTTTAATTTTAATCTCTAGGCCTCTATCAGTGGGCTCATAATAGATCTTTTCTCCCATCTCATCTGGAAAATAAGTCTGCCCCTTGCTATAAGCATTGGGCTCGTGATGCGCATAACGATAATCCTTTCCATGTCCAAGCTCTTCCATGAGCTTCGTGCTTGCATTTCTAAGATGGATAGGCACATCTAGGTCATTGGTTTCTTTCGCCTCAGCGATAGCCTCATTAAAGGCAGTGTAAACCGCATTTGATTTTGGTGCGCACGCACAAAATACCGCCGCCTGGGCAATCGCGCGATTACCTTCCTTGTCCCCCAAGCGCTCATAAACATCCCACGCATTCACAGTGATTTGAAGCGCCCTTGGATCCGCGTTGCCAATATCTTCAGAGGCTATTGCGAGGAGCCTTCTGGCAATAACTTTGGGGTCGCAGCCTGAAACAATCATCCTTGCCATCCAATAAAGAGCGCCGTCTGGCGAGGATCCTCTGACTGACTTGTGAAAGGCTGAAAGCTGCTCATAATAAATATCACCCCCTTTATCAAAACTGCTGACTTTACTTTGGAGCGTTTTGACAATATCTTTTTTGCTTAACGCGTGATTAGATTTATGCATTAACTGCTCAATAATATTGATGAGTCGGCGCGCATCGCCGTCACTACTATCGATAATAAGAGACAAGGAGCCATCATTCTCAAGAGTAATGGCTTGGTCAGTCATAGCCCTCACGGCAATACTTTCAAGCTCCTTGTTACTTAGCTTATTTAAGATATAGACTCTTGCCCTTGATAGCACTGACGAGTTAATTTCAAAAGAAGGATTCTCGGTCGTTGCACCAATTAAAGTAATCAGCCCCGACTCAATGTGAGGCAAAAAAGCGTCCTGCTGCGCTTTATTGAATCGATGGATCTCGTCTACAAATAATATCGTGCTTGTATCATTTTGTTTATAGAGTTCAGCGTGCTTAATAACATTTCTAAGCTCTTTAATGCCGTCCAAGACAGCTGACATCTGCTCAAAATGTGCGCCCATCTGGGCGCAGATAATT
>JAOGRV010000033.1:0-9697 GCA_028107545.1 Pseudothioglobus singularis (SeqCode)
AGCAACTACCGTACCAAGCCAACCAAACATCATAAATGCTATGATAGCAAAACCCAGAACCATCACAGGCCAGCCCCAGCTGACATCATGCATTTGATTTGCAAAGCCAACAAATAGTGTTGAAATGCCTATTGATCCTATAATTGGCCAATATGTACCATGAGGAACATAATATTTTTCGTTGCTCATTTTCTCTCCCTTTAATTAACTATCTAACTTATAAAAATTATATGACAAGCTCACATCTTTAATCCATTCTGCCATTTCAGGCTCAACCACAAACCGAAGTGCCATTTCTACTTCCTCTCCAGGCTGAAACTCTTGCTTAACAAAACAAAAACACTCTAATTTTTTAAAATGTAACGCCGCATCTGTTGGCGCCACACTGGGTATTGCTTGACCAAAAATTACCTCATCGGTCGTATTTTTAGCAATGTAGCTCATGTTATAAAACTTCCCTGGAATAACCTCCATTGAAGTCACTTTTGGCGCAAACTGAACTGGAAAACCAGAACTCGTTGACGCAAAAAAACTAACCGTTACTTCACGCTCTTCATTAATCTGATACTGCTTTTCAGTTTCGACAGTACCCGTCTTACCATTAAACCCAGTTAAGTCACACAATACATCATATATTGGCACCATGGCATAAGCAAAAAAGAACATCAAAACAGGGACGGATACAAGCTTTATCCAAAACCCTTTTGTTATTTTTTTTCTCTCCATATCAGCCGTTAAGCATTATGGTTGCTAAATACAATCCAATTGCTACAATGGCCACTATGAGTGCAGTTCGGCCTTGGCCTTTGCTGTTCTTCTCTGCCATTAACTGTGCTGAGACTCAGCTAAAATTTCAGCTCTGGTTGGTGGCTCATCAAACGTATGGTAAGCAACTGGCGCAGCCAATGTCCACTCTAGGCCCTTAGCACTCTCCCAAGGTCTTGCAACTGCTGGCTTGCCATTTCGAATACAGTCAACCAAAATATAGGTAAACAAAAGAAATGATAGGCCAAAGGCAAAAGAGCCAATTGATGAAATGAAGTTAAAGTCAGCAAACTGAAGCGCATAGTCAGGAATACGACGAGGCATCCCTGCTAATCCTATAAAGTGTTGTGGGAAAAATGTTACATTAACTGAAATCATAGCAATCCAAAAGTGAACTTTCGCTAAGCGCTCGTTATACATTTTTCCAGTCCACTTAGGCAGCCAATAGAAAACAGCTGCAATGATTCCCCACAAGGCTCCAGTTACAAGAACGTAGTGGAAATGTGCAACAACAAAATATGTATCGTGGTACTGAATATCAGCAGGCGCTATTCCAAGCATTAAGCCTGAGAAGCCGCCAATTGTAAATAAAAATACAAAAGAAAGTGCCCATAACATTGGCGTTTCAAATGACATTGAACCCTTCCACATCGTTGCAACCCAGTTAAAAACTTTAACACCAGTTGGAACAGCGATCAACATCGTTGCGTACATAAAGTAGAGTTCTCCTGCCACAGGCATTCCCGTTAGGAACATATGATGGGCCCATACAATATAAGACAAGAATGCAATTGATGCAGTTGCATAAACCATCGATGAATAACCAAAGAGTGGCTTCCTTGCAAAAGTAGGAATAATATGGGAGATAATGCCAAAGGCTGGCAAAATCATAATGTACACCTCTGGATGCCCAAAGAACCAGAAAATATGCTGAAACATGACCGGGTCTCCGCCGCCAGTTGCATCAAAGAAAGCGGTTCCAAAATTACGATCTGTAAGCATCATAGTTACAGCTCCAGCCAAAACTGGCATTGCGCCGATTAGCAGGAATGATGTGATTAACCAAGTCCAAACAAAAAGAGGCATATCCATTAGTCTCATTTCAGGTGCCTTCATATTAAGAACGGTTGCAATAATATTAATGGCGCCCATGATTGATGAGAAACCAAGCAAGTGAATTGCAAAGATAAAGAAGTCAGTTGAATCCGGTGCAAATGTTGTTGAGAGTGGAGCATAAAAAGTCCATCCAAAAGCAGGTGCACCACCTTCCATAAAAAATGTGCTCAGTAGAATCGTGCCAGCAAAAGGCAGTATCCAAAAACTCCAATTATTCATTCTTGGAAGAGCCATATCGGGAGCTCCTACCATCATAGGAATCAGCCAGTTTGCAAGACCTACAAAGGCAGGCATAATGGCACCAAATACCATGATCAGCCCATGCATTGTTGTCAGCTGGTTATAGAATTGTGGTTCAAACAATTGCAGTCCAGGCTGTAATAATTCTGAACGAATGCCCATAGCGAAGGCACCGCCCACCAAGAGCATTGCAAAAGAAAACCACAGATAAAGCGTTCCAATATCCTTGTGATTAGTTGTTTTAACCCATCTTAGGAGTCCTTTTTCAGGGCCATGATGGTGATCGTCGTGTGCTGCTGCCGCTGTAGTTGAGCTCATGTGTTTCTCCTTAAATTAACGTGCAGATGTAACATCTGATGGTTGAACAACTGATCCATTGTTACCAAAAGATCTTCTTTCGTAGGTAATTACCGATGCAATATCTGTATCGCTAAGCATCTTAAATGCAGGCATTCCCCTTAAGCCATTTAAAACCATGCCTATTTGATAATCTGCGGGGCCATTTGTTACTTCTGACCCTATCATTGCTGGGAAGACTCCTGGAATACCTGAGCCGTCTTTTTGATGACAACCAGAGCAGTTTGCGTTGTAAACTTCCTCACCCCTTGCAACCAAATCAGCCTCTGTCCATTCTTGTGTAGCGCTAGCTAATTCAGCAACTTTTTCAGCCTGCTTGCTCTCAACCCAAGCCGCATAGTCGGCTTTAGAAACAACGTCTACCACAATTGGCATAAACCCATGATCTTTTCCACAAAGCTCAGCACATTGTCCTCTATAAGTTCCAATTTCATTTGGCTTAGCCCATGCATCATTGATAAATCCAGGATTAGCATCCTGCTTGACGCCAAAAGCGGGAACCCACCAGTTATGAATAACGTCATTAGAAGTAATTAAAAATCTAACCGTTGTATCAACTGGAAGAACAAGATGATTGTCAACTGAGCGAAGGTAGTCACTTTCCTTATGAACAGCTTCACGCTCCTCAGGTGATGCCTTAATAACGTCTCTCGAAGATTGTGCCAAATTTGAAACAAAGCTGATTCCTTCTTCAGGATAGTCATACTGCCACTTCCATTGAATGCCTGTAACCTTGATAGTCATGTCTGCCTTTTCAAGGACCTCAATATCAATCAATGTTTTGGAGGCTGGAATTGCCATTGCAATTAAGATTAAGATTGGAATTCCTGTCCATATAAATTCAACTGTCGTACTCTCATGAAAATGTGCAGCCTTAGCTCCCTTTGACTTTCTGTGGGCAATGATTGAATAGAACATAGCACCAAACACTACAACGCCGATACCAACACAAACCCAAAATGCCATCATATGAAGCCAGTAAATGTCCTGGCTAAGGTCAGTGATGCCTTTTGTCATATTAAGTGTGTAATCTGCAAAAGCAGATCTAGGGCCTAATAATGCTGCAATAGCGCTAGTAATAGTCAAAAATAGTTTCATAGATTCTCCGAATTAAACCTTTTATAGCTATATAAATAGTACTTGAATGTGCAATTTCAAGTTTCAATTAAAAAATGCAACCAAATGATACCTGTTTATCTCTTTTTTACCAAGTAATAATTCACCTTTATTCTCAATATTGATTGAACTTTTTTCACCAACAAACTGAATGCTAAAAAATTACACTCATATTGTTGAAAAAAAAGAATAAACCCCTAAATAAAAGATGCACATTTATTTAAAGTTTTTTGAATTTTTTAATCAAGCGACTACTTTGTTAACTAAAATGGTTGCCTCATTTACTGGATTTTATGTACTCTAAAGCACTTAACCTCTCATTTATTTTAGCTCTCATAGTTGTCATCTTGGGGGCGTATACTCGTCTTGCTGATGCGGGACTAGGATGTCCCGACTGGCCAGGCTGCTATGGTCAGCTGTTGGTTCCAGATGTCATCTCTGCAGAATATGATAGGCCCCTTGATATAGCAAAAGCCTGGAAAGAAATGGTTCATCGCTACGCTGCTTCAATACTTGGCCTATCAATTGTTATTATCTTTTTATTGGCAATTTTTAGGAGGCCGGACACGCTCCGTTCTGTAAAGTTGCCAACTGCACTTCTACTATTGGTTGGTTTTCAGGGCGCCCTAGGGATGTGGACAGTAACAGAATTAGTACATCCAGGTATAGTTACGATGCATTTATTGGGTGGCTTTTCAACAACAACTCTTCTCTTTTGGCTGCTTCTTAATGAGCGTAAGCCTCTTACTCTTGATCAGCCAATTCTCAACAAGCATAAGATAATGCTTGCCATTGTTACTGTGCTTCTAGTTTTTCAAATTTTTCTTGGAGGGTGGACCAGCACTAACTATGCTGCACTAGCTTGTGGGGACTATTTTCCTAGCTGTTTAGGGGAGATGTGGCCTGATGATATGGACTTTAAAAATGCCTACTATTGGGGGCCACTTGGAGTTGATTATGAGTTTGGTGTCCTAGAAAATGAAACACGAACAGCAATCCAAATGGTTCATCGTGTTGGCGCCCTTGTTGTAACTGCAGCAATAATTACTTTTTCATTTGCTCTTAGAAACTACAAAGCACTCAGAAACAGTTTACTTATAGTTCTTGCCCTTCTAACAATTCAAGTTGTGCTGGGGATTATTAATGTAGTAATGTCCCTGCCTATGTTTGCTGCCACAATGCACAATGTAATCGGCCTTGCGCTGCTCTTGAGTCTTGTGAACCTTGCTCACAAAATGTTCACAAAAGAAAACGCTCTTCAAAACTAATTGCCACATTTGTAAGTCTTATTATGACAAAAAGTACTCAAATTTATCTCCTTATTCTTGCAGCCATTATTAGTGCTGCAGTTTTCTTCTTCTTTGGTGGCAAGCCCAATATGGAGGAACTCAAAAAGTCTGTTTCTCCTGCTGCGTCCTTATATCCTCAAGCAAAATCAGTTTCGGACAAACTCAACTTTATCGATGATGCATCAAAAAACACTCCTTTATCAGATGTGGCAGATGATAAATGGGCGCTTCTGTATTTTGGCTACACTTCGTGTCCAGATGTTTGTCCAATTGACCTCTCTAAAATAAACCAAGCATCACAGTTAATGGAAAATAGTGATCAACTTCAAGTTGTATTTGTCTCTGTTGATCCTGACAGAGACCTAGGAAACCTAGACAACTTTGCTAAAGCTTTTAATTCATCTTTCAAGGGCTTAACCGCAAAACAGGATGAGCTAATTTCTATTAGCAAAGCTCTTGGCGTTTATCACGAAGTGGTTCAGTCTCAAAAAACAGCTCAAGAGGATCATAGCAATCATAATCATTCTCACGATGATCGCTCTGAAGGTGATGATTCGCATGATTCGCATGATTCGCATGATTCGCATGATTCGCACAAAATAGTAGCCGATGAAAAGCCCAGCTCTACAAAAGTTGCACATTATGATGTTGATCACACTAGCAGCTATTTACTCTTTAATCCAGAGCTGAAACTGGTTGCTCTTTTGACAAACCCTCACGAGCCTGCACCCATGGCTGAGGCCCTTGATAAGATTATAGAGGCTTTAGGACAGAACTAGGCTTACAGCAAAAATTAATGAGCCGATAAAAAGCACGGTCATCATAAGACCTACAATGATGTATGGCCATGGGCCTGTTTTTTCTGTAGCATCAAAGTCTTGGGCAAGATTCTTTTTTTTTCCAACTCCAATCATTGCAGAGGCCACTGCTCTAAAAACCTGAAGCAAAGATTTCATGTCTAGGCAACAACTCCAAAATTCATTAGAAGGTAGTGATCTACCAATAGCCCCACGAATAAAACCATCAAATAATTAATTGAATATTTAAAAGTCTTAAATGCAATCTTAGAGTTCTCAGGCTCAAGAAAAATCTTAATTGAGTATCCTAAAAAAAGAGCCCCAAGGGATACTGCACAAATCAAATATATCAAGCCACTCATTCCAGTTAGAAAAGGTAGCAAAGTTACAAGAAACAAAAGGACTGTATACAAAAGGATCTGTACTCTAGTAAATTCTAGTCCATGTGTCACTGGTAGCATTGGAATTTCGGCTTTTTTATATTCTTCACTCCTGTGAATAGCCAAAGCCCAAAAGTGCGGAGGGGTCCATATAAAAACAATGAGAAACAGAAGTAATGCATACTCAAGGCCATTCGAACCTGCGATTGAAGTCCACCCAAGAACCGGTGGTGCAGCACCTGCTGCGCCGCCAATGACTATGTTTTGTGGAGTAGCTCTTTTCAAATACATCGTATAAAAGACGGCGTATCCTATTAAAGAAAGAAGGGTTAGAACTGCAGTCAATAGGTTTACAAAAACGACTAGAAGGGCGATTCCAACAACGCCCAAAAATGCGCCCCAGATAAGCGCCTGTTCCCTTGTAACTTTGCCCTGAGGCAAAGGCCTCCTATCAGTTCTAGACATCTGCATATCTATTTTTTCGTCCACAACATGATTGAATACAGCAGCAGACATTGCGGCCAATGAAATTCCTGCCGACGCTGCAATAATGAGCAATAAACTAGGCACATAGGGAACAGCTAGGAGCATACCAACGACCGCTGTGAGCAAAATAAGCATCACAACTTTAATCTTGCAGAGACCCAAAAGATCTTTCAAGGACGGAAGGTTGCCCATTAACCTATCCTTGAGTACTTAAGAAGTCGCTTTAAATCCTTAAGCACAAATTTTATGTTGATATCTTTTGGATCGTAATAAAGCATAAAGTTTCCAATAGGATCAATCAGATAAATAGAGTTTTCTGGCAACCTTGAAAGCTGGCCTAATAGCTTGTCACTTTTGATGCTCGCAAAGATGAGTTTTTCATCCTCAACAGAAGGCGCTGATCCATCATTAGTAATAAGCATTCTTTGGATTCGGCGCATGTCCATATTAATCAGTGTGCGAATAGTCTTCACGTCTGCAATAGCTTGATTGCAGAGGCTGTCACAACTATCTGTTACATAGGCCAGTGTCCAAACTCCTTGCAGGGAGGCATCTCCTTTTATGTCAAGGTCTGACTTTTCAGTAACAATTACTGGGGTAATTAATTCGCCATAGTTAACCGTATTTTGGCTGAAATAAGTTGGGTTTAAATAAAAGAACAAAGTTCCCAGGCCTATAGGAAGGAGAAATATTGATAAAAGCGCCCAAAATTCTTTTTTAAAGGTCATGTTTTTCCTGAAATCAAAACTGCGTAATGATACGCTGAAGGAGTCAAAAACTCAACTTACTAGAGCCTTACTTCGATGCCTTTTTCTTGCATCGATTTTTTGGCCTCGTCAACTGTAAACTCGGCAAAGTGAAAAATGCTCGCAGCAAGAACTGCGTCTGCCCCGCCATCGACCACGCCCTCGGACAAGTGCAATAAATTACCAACCCCGCCAGAGGCAATCACTGGAACATTAACAGCGTCAGATACGGCTCGCGTTAACTCAAGGTCAAACCCGTCTTTGGTTCCGTCTCTGTCCATCGAGGTAAGCAGTATTTCACCGGCGCCATTTTCTCCCTCGGTCATTTTTATTGCCCATTCTATAGCGTCAATGCCTGTTGTTTTTCTGCCGCCATGAGTATAGATTTCCCATTTAGAAGGCTTTGACGAAACTCTTTTAGCATCAATTGCAATCACAATACACTGTGCCCCAAAAATAGCGCAGAGCTCATTAATTAGACCCGGGTTAAAAATAGCTGCAGAATTAACTGCAACCTTGTCTGCCCCAGCCTTAAGCATGGCTCTAACATCGTCAGCTTCTCGAATGCCGCCGCCAACAGTCATCGGAATAAAAACTTGTTCTGCGATCTTTTCGACCATGGCAACTGTCGTATTTCTTCCTTCATGCGAAGCCGTTATATCAAGAAACGTAATTTCATCTGCACCCTCCCTGTCATAGCGCTTTGCAACCTCAACAGGATCTCCAGCATCCTTGATGTCAACAAACTTAACGCCCTTGACCACCCTTCCATCACGGACATCTAGGCAGGGGATTATTCTCTTAGCTAAACTCATAGTATGGATTTTACCGTATAAATCCTCATTTACTGTCTGACGAGAGCCCTATTTAATTAATCGTTCAAATTGAAATACTTTGCAATGGGCAATTTAATGACTAGTGGGTATAATTGCGCTCTATGAGCTCAGAAAATGCCGGTTTGCAAACCAACAATCAAAGCCCTCCTAAACATATAGCTATCATTATGGACGGCAACGGAAGGTGGGCTAAAGCCAAGCATCTGCCGCGCTCGAGTGGCCATCAAAAAGGTGTTAAAACTGTTAGAAAAATTGTCAAGCACTGTGCAAAGTTAGGCGTCAATACACTTACTCTTTTTGCTTTTAGTAGTGAAAATATGAAACGCTCAAGTGAAGAAGTGGGCCTCCTTTTCAAGCTATTCTTAACCGTTTTGAAAACTGAGACAAAAAAACTTAAAGACAACAACATCAAACTAAAAATTATTGGAGATCTCTCCGTATTCACCCCTGAAATACAATCACTTGCTCGCGAAGCAGAAAAACAACTTTCCAATAATTCAGGACTAAATCTAGTCATTGCAGCTAATTATGGAGGCCAATGGGACATTGCAGAATCGGCAAAGAAAATTGCATTTGAATCCGCTAATGGCAACATTAATCCAGAAGATGTTGACTCCTCAACCTTTCAATCATACACCTCTCTAGCCTCCTATCCAAAAGTTGACCTTCTTATTCGAACAAGTGGCGAGATCAGGCTAAGCAATTTTTTGCTGTGGGATATTGCTTATAGTGAATTCTATTTTTGTGAAACATTGTGGCCAGATTTTGATGAAGATTCTCTAGATATTGCAATTAAGGACTTTCATTCCAGAGATAGGCGCTATGGTGAGCGCAATGGGGAGAGGTAATGCTCATTAAAAGAGCTCTAACAGCACTTGTTTTAGCGCCCATCGCGATTGCAGGAATACTGCTATTAAATGAGACTTGGTTCTCAGCAGCTCTTGGATTAATTCTTATTATTGCTTCTTGGGAGTATTGCAAACTAGTTTCAATAACCAGCCCTACCAATAAAGCCTTTTTCACTATAGCAATATTGGCGCTGGCTTTTGTTTTTTCTAAAAACACAACGCTACTAGCGCCCTTACTATTCCTAACACTAACATGGTGGTTTGTCGCTTTATATTGGGTCATAAAATACCCAGATAGTCATGCCATTATTAGCAAAAATATTTACACATCAGTTATAAATGGGCTCTTTCTATTTGTGCCGATGGCGGCTGCACTCATTATTCTTCAGTCTCAAAATAGTTCATTAGTGCTTTTTCTACTGGCACTAATCTGGGCAGCAGACATCGGCGCTTATTTTTCAGGAAGACAGTTTGGCAATAAAAAACTCTGTCCTGAGGTGAGCCCAAACAAAACACTGGCAGGCCTATATGGTGGCGTTCTTCTTGCCCAGGCTGTTGCTCTCTGTTATGTCTTCATTGTTGTTCAGGCGCCGAACTTAAAAGACTTTTTGGTCTTTAGTATTTTAGCCCTCGTGGTCTCTTTAGTCTCAGTCCTTGGTGATTTATTTGAGAGCTTATTAAAACGCATTAGTGGCTATAAAGATAGTGGAGATATTCTTCC
>JAOGRV010000034.1:0-7872 GCA_028107545.1 Pseudothioglobus singularis (SeqCode)
GCATATGGATCTTCTTGTCAATAGGCTACTTGACTTATCAAGAATTGAAAGGCGAGAAGCACTTAAAAACGTCGAAACACTGAGCATTAAAGAAGCTGTCAATACGGTTTTAAAGGAGCCCAGTCGTGTTAAAACAATACTAGATAAGGATCTCAATATCGATATTCAAATTAGCAGCAATGCAACACTGAAGGCTGAAAAAATACTTTTAGTTCAGGCCATTGGAAATATCGTCAATAACGCGTTAGATTTCACACCCGCTTCTGGAAAAATTACTATTAAAGCCTCTCAAACGAACTCTGCTATTTCTATCATTGTTCTTGATGATGGGCCCGGAATACCTCCTCAAGTTATCAATAAACTGTTTACAAGGTTTTTCTCAGTGACAAGGCCAGATACAGGGGTTAGGGGGAATGGTTTAGGTTTAAGATTTGTTAGAAAAATTATGAAGCTCCATGGAGGAGAAATTAGTTTGCAAAATCGTTTTATTCAGCAAGGCGCTGAAGCGAGACTAAGATTTCCACTCAACGTTAAATAGTGGATATTGAAATGTCTATAAAAGTTGAGTTTATTGTGTCTAAAAAATTGTAATTTGTAATGATAGACAAATCTTATTTATATGGTATTATTCGCGAGTTTTTAATGAATTTTTTAAGCTAATATGAAAATAATTATTCCAGTTAAAAGAGTTCTCGATCCTTACACGCAGGCTCGAGTTAATAAGCAGACTCAGCAGGTCGATTTATCAAATGCAAAAATGGCGATGAATCCTTTCTGTGAGATTGCAGTGGAGGAGGCATTAACTTTGAAAGAAAGTGGCGCTGCTACTGAGACCATTGCTGTGAGTATTGGTACTGATAAAACTGTTGACACGCTCAGAACTGCTCTGGCAATGGGTGTTGATCGCGCTATATTTATTAAGACTGATTCAGAGCTTGATCTTCAGCCGCTTCATGTTGGCAAAATTCTAGCTAATATCATTCAGCGTGAGGAAGCGCAGCTTATCATTATGGGTAAGCAAGCTGTTGACAATGATAATAACCAAACTGGTCAAATATTGTCTGGTTTATTAGATTATTCACTGGGCACATTTATCTCTAAATTTGATTTAAGTTCGGACTCTAACAGTGTAGAAGTCAGCCGTGAAATTGACTCAGGTATTGAAACTAGAAAGCTAAATTTACCTGCCATCGTAACCGTTGATCTTAGGTTAAACGAGCCAAGATATGCCTCACTTCCAAACATTATGAAGGCAAGATCTAAGCCATTAGAGACGATTGAATTATCGAGTCTTGGAATTGATACATCACCTCGTATTAAGGTCGTCAGTGTTGAGGAGTCAGGCACCAAAGATAGAGCCTCTAAGCAGATTAGTTCTGCTGAAGAGCTATTCACTGAGTTAAATCAAATGGGAGTTCTATAAATGTCAGCACTTATATTAATTGAACTAAATGGTTCAGAGGTCAGCGCAAATAGCAGAGCAGCATTAACTGCAGCCTTACAGCTTTCTGATAGCGTTGATGCACTAGTTCTCACTAACGATTCAGCTAACGCAAGCGCAGCAGCTTCGATGAGTGGAATTAACACTGTCAAAACAATCGTTGATGATTCTCTTGAGCATGCCAATGTAGAAGTTGCAAGCAAACTGATTGCTGATGTCATGTCTGATTACAAATTCTTGGTTTCAGGCTCATCTACTTACAGTAAAAATATATTGCCACGCGTTGGCGCCCTCCTCGATGTTCAGCCTATCTCGGATGTCTGTGAGATTAAATCATCAAACACCTTTGTCAGACCTTTGTATGCTGGCAATGTGATGGCAACTGTAGAGACTTCTGATGATACGATTGTCATGACGGTCAGAGCAACTGCCTTTGAGCATGCTGAAGATGGTGGTTCTGCTGCTGAAGAAGCCTTGTCTCCTGCAATGCCAGAATCTAACTCCACATTTATTTCTCTTCAAGAGTCACAATCAGAGCGTCCAGAGCTAACTACTGCAGAGCGCATTGTATCTGGTGGTAGAGGGCTTGGGTCTAAAGATAACTTTGCAATGATCGAGCAGTTAGCAGATAAACTAGACGCCGCAGTTGGCGCCTCAAGGGCTGCAGTTGACGCTGGGTTTATTTCTAATGACTATCAAGTTGGGCAAACTGGAAAGGTCGTTGCGCCTAAGCTCTACCTTGCAGTTGGAATTTCTGGAGCAATTCAGCATCTTGCTGGAATGAAAGATTCTCAAGTCATTGTCGTGATAAACAACGATCCAGACGCACCAATGTCAAGGATGGCTGATATAGTCTGGCAGGTCGACTTATTTGATGCACTTAATGAATTAAACGCTTATCAGGTATAAAATAGTAATTAATGGATAGAGAATCGATTGAATATGATGTTGTAATAGTGGGTGGCGGTCCATCAGGGCTCGCTTCCGCTTGCAAACTCAAACAGCTCAATCCAAACCTCTCAGTCTGTCTCCTAGAAAAAGGCTCTGAAATAGGCTCCCATATTCTCTCAGGTGCAGTTTTTGAGCCCAAAACGCTCTTTGACTTGTTTCCTGAAGCTGCTAAAGATTGTCCAACACTCAAAACCAAGGTTGCCAAAGATGAGCTGTTCTGGCTAACAGGCGAGAACAAAAGTATCAAAGTGCTCTCTTGGTTAATGCCAAAGAGTCTTCATAATAAGGGCAACTACATTATTTCTTTGGGTGAACTCTGTCAATGGATCTCTGAAAAGGCGATGGAGCTTGGTGTAGATATCTTTCCGGGCTTTCCAGCTCAAAGCTACATTAAAGATGAAAGTGGAAGAGTTATTGGTATTTCAACCGGTGACATGGGGATTGATAAAGAAGGCAACCAAAAAGGTACCTTCACACCTGGAATGGACATTCTTGCAAAACAGACCATTTTTGCTGAAGGCGCACGGGGTCACCTAGGTAAGCAGCTTATCAAAGAGTTCAATCTTGATGAAGGCAAAACGCCGCAACACTTTGCAATTGGATTTAAAGAGGTCTGGGAAGTTGAGAACGACCAGTATAGCGCTGGAGATGTAGTGCACACTATGGGCTGGCCACTCAACGAAGGAACAACCGGAGGCGGCTTCCTTTACCATTTTGATAACAATCGTATTGCTGTAGGTCTGATTGTTGACCTCAACTATACTAATCCAAGTCACAGCCCTTTCCAAGAATTTCAACAGTTTAAAAAACATCCAAAAATTAAGCAATTTTTAGAGTCAGGCAAACGTGTTTCATACGGTGCTAGAGCGATCACTAAAGGCGGTATAAATTCACTTGTGAAGATGGACTTTAATGGTGGCATGATTATTGGTTGTGACGCTGGGACTCTTAATCCAAGTAAGATTAAGGGAAGCCATTGCGCGCTTCAGTCAGGCATTTTAGCTGCTGAATATATTAACAAAATACTTTCAGAAGAGATATGTGAGTTTGATGATTTATTTAAAAGTAGTGCACTCTATAATGAGCTTTACATGTCACGTAACTTCAGTGCAGCAATGCACAAGTTTGGCTTTTATATAGGCGCTGCCTATAACTTTATAGAGTCAAATATCTTTAGAAATTCATTGCCAATCACTATCAAAGATGAGCAAAGGGATTGCGACTCGCTAAACTTAAATAATCCACTCTATTCCAAAGAGTACCCTGCCCCAGACAATGTTTTAAGTTTTGATATCACTTCATCACTATTTCTCTCAGGTACAAATCACGAGGAAGATCAGCCCGTTCATCTTAAATTAACTGACCCTTCTATCCCGTTGAATCGTAATAAAGAGCTGTTTGATGAACCAGCACAAAGGTACTGCCCTGCTGGCGTCTATGAGATTGTTGACAAAGAAGGTGAGGACTATTTTCAAATCAACGCACAAAACTGTCTTCACTGTAAGACCTGCGACATAAAAGATCCATCACAAAACATTAACTGGGTACCGCCAGAAGGCGGAGGCGGACCAAACTACATAGGAATGTAGAGCTACTTACACTGATTTGCTGTTACAACCACCGTATTAATGATTTCATCAACGCTACAACCTCTAGATAAGTCATTGACTGGCTTTGAGAGCCCTTGAAGGATTGGGCCAATCGCTCTAGCGCCAGAGAATCGCTGGACTAATTTATAGCCTATATTCCCAGCATCCAGATTCGGGAAGATAAACACATTGGCAGGTGGCAAGAAAGAGGAATCTGAATCTTTGATTTTTAATACGTCTGGATCTAGTGCAGCATCCAGCTGAACATTACCGATAACGTTAATACCTGGAAGTGATGATCTTAGAAGCTCAGTTGCCTCTCTTACCTTATCCACCTCAGCATGCTTAGCACTCTGATTAGTAGAAAATGAAAGCATAGCGAGTTTAGGGCTCTGTGTTAGAAAAGATTGCGCCGTCTCGTAAGCGCTTTTAGCAATCTCAGCCAACTCTTCAGAATTTGGATTAATATTCATTGCGCAGTCAGAAAAAATCAAGTTGCCGCCATACATACTATGATTATCGTCAAAAACCATTAAGAACAAGCTGGATACGAGCTTACTTCCCTCTGCAACCCCAACAATCCTCAGTGCGTTACTCAGGACTTCTTGGCTCGGCGTTATTGCGCCAGTAACAACCCCATCAACATCCCCCCTTTGAAGAGCCATCATAGCAAAGACACTTTTATTTGAAAGCATCTCTAATGCTGATTCGACTGTCACACCTTTATGTTTTCGTAGCTCAAATAATGTCTGCGCATATTGTGCTTTCAAATCTTGGTTTTTTGGGTTGATTGACTCAAGCCCCAAAGAAGATGCAGGCTCTTCTTCAAAAAGGACTATTTGAGCTATTTTTTGATCTTTAATTGACTTGGCTGCCGCTATGATTCTGGAGTCAGTCGATTCAGGTAATAAAATTCGAGGATATTTGCTTTTAGCCTTGCTGGTTAAATCATCAAGTAATGGCATAAATGAGTCTCTTTAAGGATAGACATAGTTTACCCGAAAATGGTAAATTTTTTATATCTTGAGAATTAAACTCAATTCTAATTTAAGCCCTGCTGTATTGACTTGCAATTTTAAGTCTTTGAATTTTTCCTGAAGGACCTTTGGGTAAAGGCTCATCTACAAAAATAATCTGTCTGGGAGTTTTATATTCGCCAAGGTCAGCCTTGCATAGGTCAAGAAGTTCCTTTTCATTGGCAACAAGATCGTCCTTTAAAAAGACACAGGCAGATATTTCTTCACCATAGTTGTCATCCTCAATCCCAAAGGTGCACGCTTCTAATACAGCGTTATGCTTGTATAAAGTATCATCAATCTCTCTTGGTGAGATGTTTTCACCACCCTTTATGATAAGCTCTTTCTTTCTTCCTGTTATGAAGAAGAACCCATCTTCATCTTCAACACCAAGGTCGCCTGTTAAAAAATAGCCGTCCTCATTGAAGGCTCCAGAAGTTGCCTCTTCATTCTTAAAATATTCTAATAAAACGTTGTCGCCTTTAATGACTAACTCTCCTGTATTTCCATGAGAAAGGTAACTACCGTTATCTGCTATGACTCTGACTTCATTGCCGTAAGCTTTTCCAGCAGAGCCATGCTTTCCATTGGTAGGTGGGTTGGACAGTATTTGAGCGGCTGTCTCAGTTAGTCCCATCGTTTCAATAATCTTCACGCCAAACGTTTTTTCAAACTTCTTGTGAACCTCTGGTGAAAGAGGTGCTGAAGCAGAACGACCAAAGCGCAAATTTTTCAGTTCTAATGTTTTGACATTAAAATTATCATTTAGTAAGTAATTAATAATTGTTGGAACAACACTAAACCAGCTGCATTCATATTTTTCAATTATTTGCCAAAAATTCTTAACACTGAACTTGCCAACCGTCACCACGCAGCTATTACTCACTAGCGCACTTGCAATGGATACCATTTCAGCATTAATATGATAGAGCGGTAATACGCAGAACGAAATATCACTCGAACTGATCTCGTGAGCGATGACCGTGTTCCTGCCCCCAGCAATTACATTTTTATGAGATAAAAGAGCACCTTTTGGAACGCCTGTTGTCCCAGATGTATAAATTAAAACTGCTGGTGTATCTGGATGAGTTAAGGTCATTGCCTCATCTAATGAATCTTTATCAGCAATCTTTAGACTATCAATTTGACTATACTCTACAACACTTGCATCTGAAGCACTCAAAATGTCTTTGAACTTATCAGTGTAGAAGCGTGATGCAAAGATGATTTTGCACTCTGAGTGATCAATTGTATATTTAATTTGTTTAGAGCCTGCTAAGACGTTCAAAGGAACGATGACAACGCCATGGTACATTGCACCAACAAAAAGCAGCGTTGAGGCGTAACCATTATCAAGCATAAATCCAACCTTGTCATTTGAATGAATGTTGTTTGCTTTAAAGTAAGCGCCTAAAGCGAGTATATCTTTTTGAAGCTGACTGTATGACACGTGAAGATTTAGATCTGCATCAATTAGGTAACTTTTCTCAGGTGTATCAGAAGCATACTGATCAACTAACTTTGTCACTGTTGAGCTTTTCAAGGAGTACTTTTCCCAGTAATCCAAGAAAATATCTTTTTCAGATGGCTCATCAGGTTCAATAGTTTTGACAATTTTGGTAATGTTTAGATAGTGCTTGTAATTTAAATTTTCATCAGTGACATTGTTGCCCCAGGTTCCGCAGCCCATTGATAAAGAAAATGGAAGTCCATTATCAAAATTACCGCCAGTCGCAAAGCAGTGAGCTTGGTTGACAATAACTCTGCACACTGGAAGCTCCATTCCAAGCCTTTCTATGTTGTCTTCGTTTTGGCTATGAATGCCGCACGAGTGTCCTTTACCTTGATTTTTTAAAATCAGTGTTGCAATTTCAACTGCATGACTAAAGTCTTTTGCTTTATATACTGCCAAAACAGGGGACAGCTTTTCCATCGAAAATGGATAGTCTAGACCTACATTTTGCTCCTCTACCATGAGGAATTTTGAGCTCAAATGCTTACCTTTAAGGCCAACAAGTGTAGCTATTTCGTTTGACTTCTTAGCTATGATGTCTCTATTGATAATGCCATTTTCACTCCACATGCCTTGCTGGAGTATTTTTTTCTCTTGGATGTCTAAGAGGGAGCCACCCTCTTCCTCTAGAGATTTAATTAGTTCTTCATAAACACTCTTTAGAACTATGATGCTATTCTCAGAGGAGCAGCTAGTTGCATTATCAAACGTTTTTGAAGTCATAATTTTGTGAGACGCATCATTAAGATTAGCGCTTTCATCAATAATGGAGGGGACATTGCCAACCCCTACTCCAAGCGTTGGAGTCCCACTCTGAAGCGCCCTTTGAATATTGTTTTGAGAACCTGTTGCGACAATTAAATCTACAAGTCTAGATAGCTCATTAGTATCTTCCTTGCTGATCGGCTCAGGCAGGGACTGAACAATGTTTTTTGGAGCTCCAGTTCGAGTAAGTGCTATTTGGATAAGCTCGACAACACGCGTACAAATTTTAGCACCTTTTGGTGATGGCGCAAGAATAATTGCATTCCTGCACTTTAAAGCATTGATGACTTTATTAAGGGGAGTTGCAACTGGGTTTGTAGAGGGCACAACTGCCCCAATAACGCCAACAGGCCTTGCTATTTCAATGATGCCTTTTTGAACATTTTGATCAATAATGCCAACCGTTTTAACGCCCTTTAAATCTCTTAAAAGTCCCAGTGTTTTACGTTGATTTTTGCGTTTTTTATCTTCAATATTTCCAAGACCCGTCTCTTTAACTGCCATCTCGGAGAGTTCTTGGTTATTTTCTGGCTGAATAATCTCCCAGGCTACCGCTAATATTAATTCATCAACTTGCTCTTGGGAGTAGTTATTGAT
>JAOGRV010000035.1:0-7567 GCA_028107545.1 Pseudothioglobus singularis (SeqCode)
TCTTCAGAGGCTTGGATAAAAAGGTCAGCTATTTCTCTTCGAAGTCGGAGATTAGAAACTTTAAGTTCTCCATCAATACCATGGAATTCATTTGCACCATTTTCTTGACACTCAAACTTTTTAAAATAAGGAAGAACATCTTTATATGACCAGCCTTTATTTCCCAGCTTCTCCCAGTTATCATAGTCATGTCTATCGCCTCGGATATAGAGAAGTCCGTTAAGGGCACTGGAGCCTCCAAGTACTTTTCCTCTTGGCCAATCAATCCTTCTGTTATTTAAACCTTTGTCCTTTTCAAGTTTATACATCCAATCAAATTTGGGATTATTCATGGTTTTGAAATACCCAACTGGGACATGAAGCCAGATGTTATTGTCTCTTCGACCAGCCTCAATCAATAGAACCTTGTTTTCTGGGTCTAGAGAGAGTCGGTTGGCGAGCAAGCATCCTGCTGAGCCTGCACCAATAACAATGTAATCGTATTCCTTAAGCATTTTTATATGTGGTATTTATTATCACTACCTATTAAATGTAGTTTTATTTTTTTAATAAAGATTAGACTGACCGGACTTCAATTATAGGTAAAACTTTAAAGCATCTAGTTATGAATAATAAAATAGATTGACTTACGTTTTTTTTATAAATAGATTGAAACATATATATCAATTGATGTATACTGGTTGTTAGCTAAATGCATATTATATTGTGTGTTTAACTACTTATATATAAATTATTAGGAGATTTTATGTTTAAAAGTAAAGTTGGTTTATTGGCCGCTGCTGTCGTTGCGTTTAGTTCAAGCGCTATGGCTGATGGTCATATCCATTTAAAAATACAATCTGTATTAAACTCTACTGGTAGTGAAGTTGGCTATGTTAGAGATTTTGCAGAAGATGTTGCTGCATTGACTGATGGCAGAGTAACGATGGAAGTCCTCCCTGGAGGTTCTGTTGTACCTAACTCTGACCTTATTGATGCTGTAGACGCTGGTCTAATTGATGGCGGATTTGCATGGACTCACTACTGGTCTGGTAAGCACCCAGCAGCAATGCTGTTTGGCTCACCAATCGCTGGAGCTGGCCTTGGTATTGATAATATCGCATGGCTTTCTTGGTTCCACAGTGCGGGCGGTAAAGAGTTATACGATCAATTATGGGACGAGATGGACCTAAACGTTGTTGGTTTGATGCTTCAACCAGTTGGTCCTGAAGCGCTAGGTTGGTTTAAAGAGCCAATCAATAGTATGGATGACTTCCGTAAGTTAAGATTCCGTGCACCTCCAGGAATCCCGGGTCAAACATATAAAGATATTGGTGTTGCAGCTGTAGCTATGGGTGGTGGTGATATTCTTCCAGCACTTGAGAAAGGCGTAATTGACGCAGCAGAATGGTGCTGCCCAGAGCCGGACAGAGACTTTGGTTTCCAGAAAGTTCTTAAGTACTATTACCTACAAGGACTTCACCAGAACGTTGTGAATGCTGATATGTATATCAACGGTGACAGATGGAATGAAATTTCTCCACGTGACCAAAGAGCGATCCATGTTGCTGCAAGAGCAGCAAGACTTGACTCTATGTCAAATCGTATCTATGCAAATGGTATTGCAATGGCAGACTTGCTAGAGCAAGGCGTTCAGCTAATGGATACGCCTGATGACTACTTCGTGGAGTTTATGGCTGCTGCGAATGCAACACTTCAAAAGAACGCTGATGAAAATGCATTCTTTGCTGAAGTATGGGCATCACAGAGAGATTTCGCTGAAAAAGCGGTACCTTTCTGGTCAGGAGCTCAGTCTTCTAACGCTAAGTTAGGTTTAGCTTTTGCGAAAACTTTACAGTAAAGATTTTTCGTAAGACTTAAAAACTAAGTTGCCAATAGTGAAAACTGTTGGCAACTTTTTTTTATCTAAATATGTTTTTTCTAACTTCAGGTTCTCCTTTATCCTGAAGTTAGAAAAGCCATATTAATAGAAGGGTTTTATTTAATAATTTCTAAAATTTGTTACAATAGCTGTAGTGTTTTTTAGTTTTATAATTAGGTGCATTTATGTCAGAAAAAGAAGATATTGGTGAATTAGACATTACAGATGAAATGATCGCTGAGGGCAGATCATATACCGGTGTCATGCCGGATGATATGCCTAAGTTAATGGCAAAAACGATTCTCAGTATTGACCTCTTTAGTCTCAGGGTTGGTCAGATTGCATGCTGGTTGACCGTTCCAGTATTCACTGCCATGTTTATTGAGGTTGTGGGAAGACACTTCTTTGGCTCTCCAACAATGTGGGCATATGATATTAGCAGAATGGGTGCGGGAGCAATGTTTATGCTCGGTGCTGGTTATGCCTTATCCAAAGGTGTTCATATACGAGCAGACTTTATGTATCGAGATTGGTCGGTCAAGACTCAAGCAATTATTGATTTAACGCTCTACTTATTATTTTATTTTCCTGGGATTATGGGCGCAGCATGGGCGTGCTACAAGTATGCCTATAAATCTTGGTCAATCATGGAAAGAGGAATGGACACTGCCTGGATGCCTTACATGTATCCAATTAAGTTTGCCCTATTTATCGGATTTATTTTCCTCTTAATTCAAGGTGTTTCAGAGGTGCTTAAGTGCGTGTATGCGATAAAAAATAGGAGATGGCCGTGAGTCCAGAAGTTCTAGGCATTGTCCTAATATTAACCATGTTGTTTGCCATATTTATTGGCTTTCCAATCTCATTTACATTAATTTTCTTAGGGGTCTTCTTTGGCTATATAGGTTTTGGAGATCTTGTTTTTTATTTAATGACCTTCCAGTTTTCTGGGAGTATGCTTGAACAAACCCTCGCAGCAATTCCATTGTTCACCTTTATGGGTATTCTCATGGAGAAGGCCAACCTCATGGAGAGGTTGTTCACATCCGTTCAAATGGCTCTTGCCAGAACCAAAGGTTCATTGTTTGTCGCTGTTCTTTTTGTTGCAACAATCTTTGGAGCAGCAACAGGAATTGTAGGTGCGTCGGTTACCATTCTTGGAATTATGTCTGCGAAGACCATGAATAGATCAGGTTATGACGTGCGTTTAGCGGCAGGAACGATTACGGCTGGCGGTACTTTGGGAATACTAATTCCACCTAGTATTATGCTTGTTGTTATGGGTCCAATACTCAACGTTCCAGTAACGGATTTATTTGCAGCGGCAATTATGCCTGGTCTTATGTTGGCTGCCCTATATACTGGTTACACGCTGATTAGATGTCACCTAAACCCTAATTTAGGCCCAGTCGTTCCAGAGGACTTGATTCCAGATTCTATGAAAGAGGTCTGGATAGAATTCTTTAAAGGACTGCTTCCACCCGTTCTTTTAGTTGGGTCATCTCTAGGAAGTATATTGGCTGGATGGGCAACAGCAACTGAAGGCGCTGCAATGGGAGCTGTCGGAGCAATATTCTTGACTCTAGCCTACCGTAAGCTTACTTTTGAGTCTTTTAAAAGCTCTCTTTTAAAAACTTTAGAGATCACTACTTTAATTATGGTTTTGGTGTGTGCGTCTAACTTCTTTGGTGCAGTCTTTTCAAGACTGGGCACACCAACAATGATCACAGAATATTTGATGCTTCTTGATCTTCCACCAACTGCGATTCTATTAATTATTATGGCCTTTATTTTCTTGTTAGCCTGGCCATTAGAATGGGTTCCAATTGTGCTCATCATTATTCCAATTGTCTTGCCTCTTATTGAACAACTAGGATTTAACCTTACTTGGTTTGGAATACTGGTTGCTGTTAATCTCCAGACGGCATGGCTGTCACCTCCTGTTGCCCTATCCGCCTACTTCCTCAAGGGAGTGGTCCCAGAGTGGGATTTGGCAGATATCTATAAAGGGATGATGCAGTTTATGGCGATACAGGTTGTTGGACTTGCATTGATCATTATCTTCCCGCAAATTGTACTTTGGTTGCCAACATACCTCTATGGATAAAGAGAGTAGGGTTCAAAACAGTTTGATCGAAAAGTAATTAAGAATTAATTACTGAAAAATCGAATTACAGTGATTCACCGAATGTACTATTTTGAGAGTGAATGTACTCGATGTCACTCGTATGAACGTATGATGTTCGAATCTCAATAGTTTCATTGTGATAGGTTTGACCAATCCGATCTATCTTAAGAATAGGTGAACCTAACTCAATATTCAGTAGCTTAGAGATTTTTTCATTAGAAGTGATCGCTTTTAGTTTTTCTGAACAGTTAGTGATAAAGATATTAAATTTATTCTGATATAGATTGTAAATTGTGTTTGCTCTATTTTTAAAAATCTCTTCATTAAGTCCAGGAAATTTATCCTGAGAGATAATAATTTTATCAACGATATAGAATTTCTTATTCAGGCCTAGCTTGTTATAAATTTTATAAATAGCACTTCCAGTAGGAATATTTAAAGATTCAGCTTCAGCTTTAGATGCCTTCTTAGTTTCAAAAGAGATAAATTCGACAGTTGGACTTTCTTGTTTTTCAGTTCCATTTAAAGCAAAGTGAAAATACTCAAAAAGGAAACTGCTATTATCGTGCTGAAAGACAAAGGTCCCGAGACCTTGCTTGCGAATAAGAAAGCCTTCCTTTTCTAGAACGCCTACCGCTTTCCTGATTGTGCCAATAGATACCTGAAAAAGTTCAACGAGTGTCTTTTCATTTGGAATGAGTTGCCCAGGTCTGAGTTCATCTCTGTAAAGGCAATTGAATAGTTCATTGCGAATTTGTAGCCAAAGAGGCGTTTTACTGTCTCTATCGATATCAAATTTGAGATCAGTAATGCTCATAGATTAATTAATAAAAATCATTTAAAAAGAAGGCTTTAAGATCACCTTGGCTGACGCCATTGTACCATTGTGTAAACTTTGAAAAGCTAAATTCGTTTCTGATAATGGCATCTCTTCAATCCAGGATAAATCTCCAAAATCTCCATTTTCAATTGACTTCAAGGCAGATCTAAAGTCCTCCATGTTGTAGGTATAACATCCCACAAGCTTTATTTCTTGGAGGGTTATTTTTCGAATATCAATGTTGCTACTCCAGCTAAGCAGTCCAACATTAACCACTACGCCTCCAGCTCTGACAGAGGAAACGGATAGCGCATTTGTTTTCTCACTCCCCACGCAATCAATCACGACATCATATGTGTCTTCCTTGACTGAGTCAGTAATTGGATTAACAGGGTTAACGCCAACATGTTCCTTAACACAAGAATGACGCGCCTGATTCGTTTCAAGGACAGTCATTGTGACGCCATGAGACTTCAGTAAAAGTGCAGCTAGAAGACCAATAGCACCCGCACCGACAACAAGCACATTACACTCACTGATTGGTTTGAAGGAGCTCTCTATGGCAAGATTGACAGCGTGGACTACTGTGGCTGCAGGCTCAGTCAGCGCTACGTGGTTTGAGTTCATGGTATTGGGTGCATGAACAAGGCATTGATTGGGTATCGTCATGTATTGAGCAAAAGCACCTTGCCTACTCATCCCTATCATATCTCTATCGCTACATAAGTTATCTCTACCCTGGAGGCAGTATTCACATTTTCCACATGTAATAAGTGGATTGCCTGTTACCTTTTGTCCTTTATGGGTACCCTCAACAATCTCACCACAGAACTCATGTCCCAAAATTAATCCAGGATTTCTTCTTGGATCCTTTCCATGGAATGCATGCATATCAGAGCCACAAATACCAACCGACTCAATGCGCAAAAGAACATCATCATCACGATCAATTTGGCTAGAGTGATAATCATTTATAAAGGTCATTTCGTTAGGTGCGGTATATACCACTGCTTCCATTTTATCAATCATGCTGCTGAAAATCCTCCATCTAGAAATATTGTTTGGCCGGTGACATATGAGTTAGCATCACTACACAAAAAGACGCTAATTCCAAATATATCCTTTTCTTCGCCGTTACGACCCATCATCGTTTTGTCAGCCAAAGTTTGTAATTTACCCGGATCTTGGAATAATGATTCCGTTAAGTTGGTTCTAAAAAACCCTGGAGCTATGGCATTCACTAGGACGCCGTCTTTAGAGTAAGCTTGCGCTAAAGCGCGCGTTAGTTGCATAATTCCACCTTTACTTGCGCCATATGGAATGCTATTATCAAAAGCCCTAAGAGATTGAAGTGAGGCGATATTTATAATTCTACCCCAATTATTTTCTCTCATTGAGTCTGCAACAAGTTGACTTAAATGGAAGGGCGCTGTTAAGTTAATATCGATTGTTTTTTGCCATTCATCAAGCGTAAGGTCCTCAGCTGAAGTTCGCAGATTAACTCCTGCTGCATTCACTAAAATGTCTATTCGATTGGACTCTTGATGGATCAGGGAGACAACATTTTCAAGGGCTTCACTGGAAGTGACATCCAGTTGAATGAATCGCCCCTCAGTGCCCTGATCTTTTAATTCTTTGAGCGTTTCATCTGCATTATCTCGACTACTCGCAATCCAGACAAATGCGCCTGCTTTTGCAAGCGCAAGTGCCATCATTTTTCCTAATCCGCTAGTACCACCAGTTATCAGAGCAACTTTATTCTCAAGAGAAAAGTCTGACAAGCTCATGGTTTACTCTAATACTGGAGCGCCAAGATCAAAAGTCTCTTCAGGGAAGTATTTACTGAGTCTGATATCAGAGGCTCTTGCATGACCCTCCATCCCTTCCAGTCTGGAAATTCTAGAAGATGCCTGTGCAACCTGACGGGTTGATTCACGATCCATACGCTGCCATGTTAATACCTTCAAGAATTTGTGTGCTGAAAGCCCACCTGAGTATCGACCTGCTGCCTTAGTTGGAAGAATGTGGTTTGGACCTGAAGCTTTATCACCAAAGGTAACTGTTGTCTCTTCTCCAAGGAATAATGAGCCGTAGCAAGTCAAGTTTTCAAGCCACCAGTCAAGGTCCTTGCATTGAACTTCAAGATGTTCTGCAGCGTACTCATCAGAAATTTTAACTACTTCTTCATCAGAGTCACAAACAATCACTTCTCCATAATCTCTCCAAGCACAGAACGCTGCATCTTGAGCTGTTGGAGGTAGTTTTTCAATATACTCTGGTATCAGATCCATTACTTTTTCAGCAAGAGCCTCTGAGGTAGTGAATAGCCAACCAGGAGACTCATGACCATGCTCCATCTGACCAACTAGATCAATAGCAACAACATCTGCATCAGCATCTTCATCTGCAATGACTGCGACTTCTGATGGCCCAGCAAAAACATCGATTCCAACTTCACCAAATAAAGTTCTCTTCGCTTCTGCTACAAACTTGTTTCCAGGCCCAACAATAATATCAGCTTTCTTCCCAGTAAATAGACCATAAGCCATACTTGCAATCGCCTGAACACCGCCAAGCGTCATCACATGATCTGCTCCAGCAGTTTTCATTGCATAGAGGACATATGGATGAATACTCTTGCCTTTGTATGGCGTAGAGCAAGCAATAATGCAAGGAACTCCAGCGGCCTTTGCAGTGGCAATACTCATATACGCAGATGCAATATGGGCATACCTTCCAGTTGGAACATAGCAGCCCG
>JAOGRV010000036.1:0-7158 GCA_028107545.1 Pseudothioglobus singularis (SeqCode)
GTATCACCTTGTTCAACAATAAGCCCGTGTCTCATGACAATAACTTTGTCTGTTGTTTCAGCAATAACGCCCATATCATGGGTGATAATCATTACCCCTAAATTTCTTTTTTTAGTCAGATCCTTTAGTAACTCAAGTATTTGATGTTGAATGCTTACATCTAAAGCAGTTGTTGGTTCATCGGCTATAATCAAATCTGGTTCACAGCTAATCGCTAAAGCAATAACAACCCTTTGGCGCATGCCTCCGCTAAATTGATGAGGATAATCTTCAATTCTTTTTTCAGCATTATCAATGCCTACTTCTTCTAAGAGCTGAATAGATTTTTTTAATGCATCTTGATAGTCTAAATTAAGATGTGTTTGGATGGTTTCAATTAATTGATCTTTTATTTTAAATAGTGGATTAAGGGATGTTTGTGGATCTTGAAAAACAAATCCAATTTTCTTTCCTCTGATTTCTTGGATAAGCTCTTCGTTATCTCTTAATTCATCATTATCAATTTTAATTGATCCGCTTGTTATTTCACCTGGTGGGTCAATTAAATTGATGATGGCGTTTGCAATTGTAGATTTTCCAGAGCCTGATTCACCAACTATTCCTAATATTTCACCCCTCTCCAGCGTAAATTCAACATCCTTGCTAGCAACAATAGTTTCTTTTCTAGTTGGATAACTAATGTTTAAATTTTTAACCTTTAGCAGACTCATCTTATTTTTAATTTTGGATTTAAGGCGTCTCTCATCCAATCTCCTAGTAGGTTAATAGACAAAGCTAAAACGATTAAAAAGATAGCTGGAAAAAATGTAATCCACCATTCACCTGAAAATAAAAAACTATTTCCAAATCTAATTAATGTGCCTAGTGAAGGAGTGGTGGGTGGAACTCCTACACCTAAAAAACTGAGCGTAGACTCGGTTATGATTGCAAGAGCCAATCCTATTGTAGCAATCACTAATAGAGGCCTGAGTATGTTTGGTAAGATATGTTTAAACATAATCAGGACGTTTGATAGTCCTATAATTCTTGATGCCGAGACATATTCTTTATTTTTTTCAACCAAGGTGGATGCTCTAGAAACACGAGCAAATTGAGGCCACTCTGAGATACCAATTGCAAAAATTAATACATAAATTGCCATTTCACTATGCATCGATTGTGAAATAACTGATTTCGCGATACCGTTAACGAGTAGTGCCATGAGGATGCTTGGAATTGTGAGCTGGACATCTGTAACTCGCATGACAATTATCTCGTATCTACCACCTATATAACCAGCAGTAACGCCAAGGAATACGCCAAGTATCATTGCAAAAAGGATTGATGCAAAGCCCACAATTAATGAAATCCTTGAGCCATAGATAATAGTTGAGAACATATCTCTACCTTGTTGATCTGTTCCAAGGATAAAGCTAGGGCTTCCTCCTTCTGACCACGAAGGCGGAGTAAATGCATCCATTAATGAGACTGAAGCTGGGTCAAAAGGGTTATAGGGCGAAACCACACCAGCAAAAATTGAACAAAGAAAAATAATAAACAAAACAGCGGAAGAGATCATTGCAATTTTTGAATTAAAAAAGCTATACCCTATATCAGTATCGTAAATTTTATTGAAAGTTTTGTTTAACATTCCTAGCTTGCCTCTTCCTTAAGCCTGATTCTTGGGTCGATAAAATAGTATGTGATATCAACTATGAAATTTATCATTACAAAAATAAAGGCAACCATAATCATGTACGCTGACATTATTGGTATGTCAACAAAGTAGACTGCGTTAATAAATAGAAGGCCCATACCAGGCCACTGAAATACTGTTTCAGTAATAATTGAAAAGGCAATTAAGGTTCCAATATTTATACCAGTTATTGTAATGACAGGTATTAAGCCATTTTTAAGTGCATGCTTATAGTTGATGGCATTCTTTTTAATACCTCTAGCCCTGGCAAATTTAATGTAGTCTGTTTGGAGTATTTCCATCATTTCTGCACGAACTAGTCTGATGACGTAAGTCATTTGAAATAAGCTTAATGTGACTGAGGGCAGTATTAATGCCTTGAGGCCAGAAACAGTTAAGAAGCCTGTTGCCCAAAAACCTAACTGAACAACCTCTCCTCTTCCAAATGAAGGCAGAACCCCAAGTATTACAGAGAATAAGTAAATTAACATTATCCCTATAATGAAAGTAGGAAGAGAAACGCCAGCTAGTGAAACAACAAGGATGACATTTGAAACAAAGCTATCTCTATGGATGCCTGTATAAACACCAAGAATAACCCCTATTACGATGGCAAGCAAAGCGGATACAAATACTAACTCAAGTGTGGCCGGCATTCGTTCTGCAATTAAGTCAGAAACCTCTCTTTTTAGTTGATAAGATATGCCAAAATCACCTTGAACAACATTGCCTAAAAATCTTGAAAATTGAATATAGACTGGATCATTTAATCCCAGGATCTCCCTAACCTCTGCCTGCCTTTCATAAGAGGCGTCTATTCCTGTCATGCTGTTAACTGGATCCCCTACAAAATTGAACAAGGAAAAGGAAACAAAAGCCACTACAATCATTACAAGGACGGATTGTAAAAGTCTTTTAAAGAAATAGATATACATTGACAGCTAGATGATAAAGAGGGGGGTTATGTTACATATAAATTGAAATGATTTTCTGGCCAGATAACTGGCCAGAAAATTTTTTACTACTTTACTTTACGTTTGCAAATCTAAATAATGGCTCGTTGTTCATTCTAATTGGAACATCGACATTACTTTTTGATGCTTGGTTAACAACTTGGTGATGTAAAGGAAGATACGTTACATCGTCTTGAGTAATATCCCAAGCTTCAGCAATCATAGCATTTCTTTTATCTAGGTCTGTTTCAACACCCATTGCTGCAACCAACTCGTCAACTCTAGCATTGCTGAAATTTACTTTATTCCAGCTTCCAGAGCTTTCAAACAAGTATGAATAGACATAGTGACTGTCAAAAGTTGGAACACCCCAACCTAACATGTACATATCACTCGTCATACCATTAGCATCACCCTCTTTTACTTCTGAGAAGTGTTGGCTCTTGGTCTTAGCATCAAGATTCACTGTAACACCAATTTTTGCAAACATACTAATAGCTGCTACACAAATTGCCTCATCATTGATATAACGATCATTAGGGCAATCTAATGTGACTTCAAATCCGTCGGGATAGCCTGCTTCAGCTAAAAGTTTTTTTGATGTTGCGGGATCATATGCCATTCTTTGATCACGAGCTGCTGTGTGGCCATTAACACCGGGAGCAGTAATAATACCTGCCGGCACACTTTGTCCTCTCATGACCTTGTCTTGGATAGCATCCATATCTAGAGCATGGTACATTGCTAGACGAACTCTCTTGTCTGCAAAAGGATTACTTCCTTTAATGTTAGATGAGTTCAATTCATCTGATCCTTGATCCATACCAAAGAAGATAGTTCTATTTTGAGGTGTCATTTTCACAGCATGACCCATAGACGAATTAATCCTTTGGATATCTTGAACTGGGACAACGTTAGTGTAGTCGATTTCTCCAGAAAGAAGCGCTGCAACTCTTGTTGCATCATTCTTAATCGGAAGTAATTCAATTTTATCTATGTTGTGTGTGTAGTGATTTCCCCACCAGTTGTCATTTTTTTCAAAAACAGTTCTAACATCCTGCTCTCTAAAAGTAATTTCAAATGGTCCAGTTCCGTTGGCATTGGATGCGCAATAAGACGTTTCACCTGCATCCCAATTGTATGAAGCTTCACAGCCATTTGCTTTTGACCACGCCTCAGACATTACAAATATCTGAGTTAATTGGTTTAAAAGAATTGGGTTTGGCCCATCAGTTTTTATTTCAACAGTGTGATCATCAATCGCTCTTGCCGACTTAACACTTTTAATTAAATCAACCATATCAGATGGAGCAGTCTTTGCTCTATTGACACTAAAAGCAACATCACCAGCTGTTAAAGATGAACCGTCATGAAACGTTACACCTCTACGAATATTAAATATCCACGTATCATCAGCTGTTGTTGTCCACGACTCTGCAAGCTGAGGAAGCACTTCCATGTTGATACCTGGAGTGACTAAGCCCTCGTATATTTGACGAGAAACCATGTGAGTTGGTCCTTCGTTTTGCGCATGCGGATCTAGAGTTAAAGAATCACCGGGCATTGACCATTTAATTGAATTGGCAAAGGCTGGTGAAAAAATACCCATTAATAGCACCGACAAAACAATACTTAAAGTTTTTTTCATTTTTCTCTCTCCTTAAAAAACGCCTTAAATAAGGCGCAATAGATTATCGATTAAAAAACCAACTAATAAAGTTGGCTTCAATCAACTTTATAGTAACGGCATTAAACTGTCAAGAATAATTTACTGTATCTACCCATTGATAAGAGTTAGTTTCCAGGCTTTTTAGAAAGCCTTTTTATTAGTACCACAAGCCCCGCTAATACAAAAACAAGCAGATAATCAATGACTGGAATTCTGAAAATCTCATTCAATTGGCTCCAGCCTCTTTCTGAATAGACAAAGAGTAGGGCAATAATAAATGACGCTGCTAAGAGCCATCTGATCAGTTTTGATAGGCCTAATCCGTGCATTTGAGTGACGATAAACATCATCAGAAAGCCAAAAAGAAACATAGGCCAAAACTCTTGTCCTGCCAGTAAGGCAACCACAACACCATGAAACAAAACCAAGACTTCTAGGGTAAGTGTCCACCAGCGATTGGTATGAACTCGAGTAAAAATAAAACCAGCCTGAATCATCAATAAGAACGTATAGAAAAATCCAAATAAATGCCCCCATGTCGTTTCCATTGGATGAAACCAAAATGTGTAAACTACCGCCCAGGAGAAATAGTAGCCATGGTAGCGGATTAAAAATGGCCGTATACCTACAAACTTTCTGCCACCAGATCCAAAAAATAACCCTCTTCTTGGCGCTTCAATCATCAATACAAGGACGAGCAAAAGTATGACCGATGCTTGAGATGAAAACACAGATACATTTTGTGCTAGCCCGTCATACCAGAATGCCGTTTGGATAAAATGCATCAAACCAAATACTGCAGTGCCGCCTAATGCTATCCAATTAATGGCGTGCATCTTAGTTCTATCGCTAAGCTTTTCTCTGTTTTTTTGTGCCCAGCTGATAATTCCCCATATGAAAAGCTGATGCATTATGTAGCCTCCCCATGATGTGCCTAGAGAAGCAAAATTCGGATCTGTCCTTTTCCAAAAATACCAGGCAGCTCCCTGGTCTGGCAGCAAGACGACTTGCTGGAGTTGAGATTCCAGAAGGAGGATTCCAGCCGTTGATAAGGCCGCAAGAATGACAGCAAGAGACCAGACTTTATAAAGCATTGCTTTAGGATTCTGGGTCAATCGGCTCTGGTGCTAGAACGTCTCTATTGCCAGCACTATTCATTGAGCTGACAATCCCACTAGCTTCCATGTCTTCAATAATGCGAGCTGCTCGGTTATAGCCAATACGCATTCTTCTTTGAAGGCTTGATATTGAGGCTCTTCTTGTCGATGTTACAATTTGAACGGCCTCATCAAAAAGAGGGTCCTGCTCTCCAGAAGTTTGGCCTGGATCTTTATCGCCTAATGACTCTGTTTGTGGATTAAGAATGCCATCTAAATAGTTAGGGTTCGAATTCTTCTTGAGGTGTTTGACAACTCTTAGTATTTCACTATCTTCAACAAAGGCGCCATGTACCCTGGTGAGGTGAGACATTCCTGGGGCCATATAGAGCATATCACCCATGCCCAGAAGCTGCTCTGCTCCAGATTGATCTAGAATTGTTCTGGAGTCTGTTTTTGACGAGACTTTGAAAGACATTCTTGTTGGAATGTTTGATTTGATAAGGCCCGTGATTACGTCAACACTTGGCCTTTGAGTAGCAACAATCAGGTGCATTCCAGCAGCACGAGCTTTTTGTGCTATTCGGACAATAAGGCTCTCAACTCGTTTCGATTTGGCGCGATCTTCTTGTGCAAGGGCGCCTAACATGTCGGCATACTCATCAATGACTATAACAATCAGAGGGAGCGCTTCAAGTTCTGGATGCTCCTCCCCCTCTTTGGCAGTCTCTGGATTAAAGGATGGGTCTAAAAGTGGTTTTCCAGCTTTTTTAGCGAGGCGCTGTTTTTCGTTGAATGATTCAATATTTCTGACGCCAAATTTGGCAAGGAGGCTGTAGCGCCTTTCCATTTCATTGACACACCACCAGAGTGCGCTTGCAGCCTCATTCATATTTGTTACCACCGGCGTTAGCAGGTGAGGGATGTCGGCGTATGAAGCAAGCTCAACAATTTTAGGGTCAATCATGATCAGCCTGACCTGCTCTGGAGATGCCTTATATAAGATGCTTAAAATAATCGCATTAAGGCCCACTGACTTACCCATTCCTGTTGCGCCAGCTACCAGCAAGTGAGGCATTTTTGCAAGATCAACAACTACTGGCAAGCCATTAATATCCTTACCAAGCCCCATAGAGAGTGTGGAGTTTGCCTTAGCAAAAGCCTCACTTGAGAGAATTTCTTTAAGGCCGATCATCTCACGATTATTATTTGGTATTTCAAGTCCAATGACTGGCTTTCCAGGAATCACATCCACGATTCTTACGCTCTCAACAAGAAGCGCTCTGGCGAGATCTTTGTTAAGGTTCATAATTTGACTGACTTTAATGCCAGGTGCTAGAGATATTTCAAATTGAGTGACAACAGGGCCTGGAGTGACTGCTGTGATGGTGACATCAAAACCAAAGTCTTTCAGCTTAATTTCAACTTGCTGTCCCATCTCCACTAAAAATTCTTCTGTATAGCCTAGCCCAGAATTGTCAACATCATCAAGTAGTGATAAATCTGGTAAACCGCCCGATGTCCCAGATTTAAATAGGTTGCTGCCTTGTTCTTTTTGAGGCTCCTCTGCCTTCTTAGGTTTTTCAGCTTTCTCTGCCTTCTTAGGTTTTTCAGCCTTCTCTGCTTTATTGGGGTTGTCTATTTTGACTGACTCTACAGAAGCAGGCTTAGAGCTAATGATTTCTGGCTTTATTTTTTCTTTCTTTGGCTTGTCTTGAGTCTTTTCTCTTTTATTGAGACGATTTTTGAACAGTGAGGTAGTAA
>JAOGRV010000037.1:0-6909 GCA_028107545.1 Pseudothioglobus singularis (SeqCode)
AAACTGGCAAATAAATAAGGAAGAGACGCCGGAAGACGTAATTTCCAAAAAACCTCAACCTTTGATGCTGAATAACTGTTCATTAGGTCTACCAAGATAATACTTGGTGACCGTAAACCTTTAACCATACCAACAACAACAGGAAAAAAACAAAGATAGGTTGAGATCATTGCTTTTGGAACTAAGCCAATAATACCCATTGAACCCAACACAACAACAATCATCGGAGCAATTGCCAGAATTGGAATAGTTTGAGATGTAATTATCCAAGGCATCAAAGTTCGATCCAGTGCTGCCACATAAACAATACCTACTGACAGTCAAACCTTGAATTAAGAATGGAGCGACCTATCATGCGCTCTCCTTTAATTAACTCTCCTTTTGCATGAAGCACTGCCATTCGCGCTGAGCAGCCTGTTCCACATGGAGAGCGATCAAGCTTACCAGGATCAATAACTACAGTATTCTTACTCACCTTAACACCCTCCTCCTCAAACATTGGGAGCGCAAATTCACAGAATGAAATATGATTCCACTCGGAATTTTCTGGATGCTTAAAGCCTAGCTGTTGGTTTGCTGCTGCGGTAATCTTTGCACCTAACTCGGATAAATCTCTAGCCTCATGAGGCTCTATTTCAAAACCAATTTCACGCGCATTAACCAAAACAAAACTATCTCCTCCATAGGCAGTATCAACCTCCAAGGTTCCAATACCTTCGACCTCTAAAAAAACATTAAGCTTATCGGCAAATGACGCAACGTTATGAATCTCAATACTTACTGCCTTGCCATCTTCACAATAGGCTTTAATCGGAACAAGGCCCCCTGGTGCCTCAAGGAGAAATTCTGTGATTGGCTCATTGATTGGAATGATTCCAGTATTTAATAGGACCGTTGAAACGCAGATCGAATTTGAGCCCGACATGGGAGGTGTATGCTCAGGCTCCATAACAATAAAACCCTGGACTGCTTCAGGATTTTTAGCAGGAACTAAAAGATTGACATGTTTAAAAACGCCTCCTCTTGGTTCATTTAAAACGAACTGACGAAGGGATTGATCTTCATGAATCCATCTTGCTTGCTCCCATAGGGTTTTGCCTGGAGGCATTGCAACTCCTGAAACAATAACATTACCAACCTCGCCTTCAGCATGGCATGAGACAATTTGAATAGTTTTATTGTTTTTCATTTTGATTGAGTGTGATTTTTTTATTGCATGTTATCATTTTTTTGTAACTTGGCTGCTGAATTCCTTATACTTAGCAATTTACCTTCCTGAATGGATATTTAACAAGAGGATTAACCTAATGACTTCAACGACAACCGAACTGAGCCTTGATGAGATTTTCAACCTAGCTAAAGCAGCGCTTATAAATAATGGCGCTAATGAAGAGAATGCTGATGCAGTTGCAACTACCGTTACAAATGCTGAGCGAGACGGCTCAGTCTCTCATGGTTTATTTCGAATTCCTGGGTATGTTAAGGCCCTTAAAAGTAACAAAGTAGATGGCTCTGCTAAGCCAGAAATTGAGGAAGTTACGCCAACAATATTCAGATGTGATGCTCACAATGGTTTTGCGCCACTTGCACATAAATATGGACTTGAAAAATTAATCCAAGCAGCTCACACTTTTGGAATCGCGGGGCTAGCTATTCAGCGCTGCCATCACTTTGCAGCTCTATGGCCTGAAGTAGAGGCAATCAGTGATGAGGGCCTCGTTGGCCTAACGTCAGTTTCATACACACCGGCAGTCGCTCCTTCAGGGGGAACAACTGCATTATACGGAACTAATCCAATGGCATTTTCATGGCCAAGACCAGGAAAAAATCCAATCGTTTTTGATATGGCAACAGCGTCAATGGCTAAAGGAGAGATTCAAATTGCAGCACGAGATGGGCACTCTGTTCCCCTTGGGACTGGGCTGTCTCCATCAGGAGAACTGACGACAGATGCAGCAGAAATTGATAAAGGAGTTTTACTTCCATTTGGAGGTCATAAGGGGTCTGTCATTGCTCTTATGATTGAACTACTATCTGGCCCACTAGTAGGTGAAACTTTTTCATATGAATCAAAGGATCGTGATAACGGAGATGGAGGCCCAGTTCAAGGTGGACAGTTTATTCTTGCCATGTCTCCTAAAATATTGTCTGGAAAGGACACAGCTGATCAAACAGAGAATTTTTTAAAAAAATACAATGAAATAGAAGGGACTCGTCTCCCTGGTGAGAGGCGCCATAAAAAATAGGCAAGACCTTGGACCGAGACAAGTAAACAGTGATTTAGTTAAAACAATTTCAAGTCTTATAAACCAAAATTAAATAGCCTTAAGAATAATTATTCTGAAATTAGAAATAAGTCCATGAACTCGTTAACAGAAGTATTTTTAATATTCTCATTATCAAGACATAATGAGTAAATTCTATTAGCTTGTTCATTAGAAAAAGTATCTTTTAGACTATTAAGAAATTTAATCTCTAATAATGGAATTCCCTCTTTGCGACGATGACGATGTCCAATTGGGTACTCAACTTCTACTTTCTCAGTATGACTCCCGTCATTAAAAAAGATCTGTACTGCATTAGCAATAGATCTTTTGTCATCAGCAAGGTAATCTATTGAATATCTTTTATCTTCAATTAACAGCATTTTATCTCGAAGCTCATCAATTAAAGGATTCTGTTGATGAAAGCTATCCTCATAGAAGTCAGCAACTAAATCGCCCTTAATCAATGCAACTGCAAGCATATATTGCATACAATGATCACGGTCAGCGGGATTATCTAAAGCGCCTGTTTTATCAATAATTCTTAGTGCTGACTCATGCGTTGTAATTTCAATCTTTTCAATTTTATTCAACTTATCCTTAACTTCTGGGTAAAGAGCAACTGCGCACTCTACAGCAGTTTGTGCATGAAATTCAGCTGGAAACGATATCTTAAAAAGAATATTCTCCATCACATAAGAGCCATAACTCCTGGAAAAACTAAACTCTCTACTCTTGAAGCTTACATCATAGAAGCCCCACTCTGGCGCACTCAAAACTGAAGGCATACCCATCTCGCCAGCCATCGTCATCATTGCTAAGCGAACCGCACGGGAGGTTGCATCACCCGCAGCCCATGACTTTCTTGAACCAGCATTAGGTGCATGTCTGTATGTTCGAAGTGAAGAGCCATCAACCCAAGCTTGTGACAGAGCATTAATAATTTGATCTCTATTACCTCCTAGCATATGTGTTGCAACAGCTGTACTTGCCACTCTGACCAATAAAACATGATCTAAACCTACTTTATTAAAGCTATTCTCAAGTGCAAGAACACCCTGGATTTCATGAGCTTTGACCATATACTGAAGAACACTTTCAATCGTGAGTGGTGATTTTTTATTAGCTATATTGACACGAGAAATATAATCACTAAGTGCCATAATTGCACCTAAATTATCTGATGGATGACCCCACTCTTCAGCTAACCATGTATCGTTAAAATCTAACCAGCGGACTATTGCTCCAATATCCCAAGCTGCCTTAACTGGATCAAGCACATCCGACCTGCCGAAAACTCTTGCACCATTTTCTACCGTTGTGCCAGGAACTAAAGGGCCCAAATGCCTTGTACAATTTGGATATTTTAAAGCCAATAAACCACAACCAATGGTATCTATTAAACAATTTCTAGCCGTATCTAAAGCCTCCTCAGACTCTACTTTATAATCAATCACATAATCTGCTATATCTTGCAGAACTTGATCTGCAATGACTCTATCTGCTTTCATTTATTAACCTCTTTTATCTATTGGTATTACTTTCTGAAGAATTGGACCTATATAATCTGCATTCGGTCTGATTATGCGATTATTGTGCCTCTGTTCAAATATATGAGCACACCAACCAGTTATTCTTGAGAGCACAAAGATCGGTGTAAAAAGCTTGGTCGGTATTTTCATAAATTCATATGTTGAAGCATGATAAAAGTCAGCATTTGCAAATAAATTTTTCTCTCTTCGCATAACAGCCTCTACTCTCTCGGATACATCATATAGATGCTTGTCATTAACCTCTATAGATAATTTTTTTGACCACTGTTTGATGACTTCATTGCGCGGATCAGATTCAGTATAAACGGCATGCCCAAAACCCATCACCAGTTGTTTTTGTGAAAGCATTTTAAGTAATTCTTCCTCAGCAACATCAGGATTATGCCACTGAGATAACATTGCACTAGCAGCTTCGTTTGCTCCTCCATGTAATGGCCCTCGTAAGGTTCCAATAGCACTTGTCACCGCAGAGTGAATATCTGAGAGCGTAGAAGCGCAAACCCTTGCGGCAAATGTGGAAGCATTAAATTCATGCTCAGCATATAAAATCAAAGAAATACTCATTACTTTGTTATGAAGTTCGCTGGCTTTTTGACCATGTAAAAGATGTAAAAAATGACCACCAATTGTGTCATCATTTGTCTCTGTATCAATTCTTTTTCCAAAGTGAGAAAACTGATACCAATAGCTTAAAATTGATGGAAATGCGCTCAGCATTCGATCAGCATGATCAGTTTGATTTAAAAAGTCTTCCTCTTGCTCTAAATTACCAAGAACTGAACAGCCCGTCCTTAAAACATCCATTGGATGAGCAGTTTTAGGAATACACTCTAAAGTATTGCGAAGTTCAGGTTGCAGGCCTCTTAATGATTTAAGCTTCTCTATATAGTCTTTTAATTCCTGGGAGTTTGGAAGTTTCTCATGTAACAGCAGATAGGCAACCTCTTCGAAGGTTGTATTTTCAGCCAAATCTACTACATCATAGCCACGATAAGTAAGGCCTGAACCAGTTACTCCAACTGTACATATTGATGTCTCTCCAGCACTCTGCCCCCTAAGACCAGCACCACCCATTTTTTTTCCACTCACTATTTTTTCTCCTTCTTGAATAACTTATCTAATTGTTGTTCATAATCATGATAGTTAAGAAAATGATACAACTCTTCCCTCGTTTGCATAGTATCAATCACCTTATGCTGATGACCATCTTCTAAGATATGCTGATAAACATTAAGAGCCGCATTGCTCATAGCCCTAAAGGCACTCAGTGGATAAAGAATCATATCTACTCCAGCCTCAGAAAGCTCACCCCTACTAAATAATGGTGTTTGGCCAAATTCAGTTATATTTGCTAGAATTGGTACACATAAGGAATCAGAAAATTCTTGATATTGCTCAATAGTATTGAGCGCCTCAGGAAATATCATATCCGCGCCAGCTTCAGCAAATGCTTGTGCTTTTTCAATGGCAGACTGTATTCCCTCTATAGCCAAGGCATCAGTCCTAGCCATAATGACAAAGTCTGAATCTGTTTTAGCATCAACTGCAGCTTTAATTCGATCGAGCATTTCACTGGTAGTCACAATAGCCTTATTTGGTCGATGTCCACAACGCTTTTGAGAAACCTGATCTTCAATATGAATTGCTGCAACACCGCTCTTTATCATTTCTTGAACACAACGAGCAATATTAAATGCACCTCCCCAACCTGTATCTGCATCAACCAATAATGGTAATGAAGTCGCCTGAGTAATTCTTTTAGCGTCCTCAATTACATCTGCAAGTGAAGTAATGCCTAGGTCTGGAACTCCAAGAGAAGAGGCTGCCACTCCTCCACCTGATAAGTAGATTGATTGATGACCAACTTTTTCTGCCATAATGGCACTGTAAGCATTAACAGTGCCCACAATTTGGAGTGGTTTATTTTCATTAACTAACTTTTTGAATTTCTTACCACTGCTTTCCATTCCTGACTCTCCCAAAACATTTAGTGATTTACAAGTTAACTATGGATTTAAACCAACACTTCGTAAAATCAAATCAATAACTTCTTGTTTTTTTTCTTCAAACTCACTATCTGTTAACTTCTTACCATTATTTAAAATCATCACTTGATAGTCAAAATCAGCATAATGTTGAGTCGTTGCCCAGATCATATACAACAATGTGTGTGCATCTCCTACATCAACAATTTTCTTTAACTTAACCCATGTATTTATTGAGCTCACACAAGAATCAACCCATTTTTTTAATCTTGATGATAATACTATCTCCATTTCTGGAGCTCCACTAATGATCTCATTTGCCCATACTTTGGATCCAAATGGCCTTACCCTGGACAAATCCATTTTAGCGCCAACATAATACCTTATTGCTTCCCTGGGTTCTTCAAATGTATTGAATGTGTCAGCAGCCTTCATCCAATCAACCAAAATACTTTCTAAAACACATCGATAAAGATTTAATTTAGTATGAAAATAATAATGAATATTGGACTTTGGAAGTTCAGCCATATCTGCAATTTGTTTTGTAGTAGAGCCTTTAAGACCATGCTTTGCAAATACTTTTTCTGCTGCAGTTAAAATAATAAGCTCATTATCTTCACGAATACTCTCTTTACTTCGAGGGCTATCCTTGGATTTTGCAGCAACAATTATATTACCCATTCAATACTCCATCATAAACTTATGAGACTTTCAAAGGATTATTTTCATGAGTTGTCCAATCAGCTACCTCTGATGAAATCTTCTTACCTGTCCTTGGATCAGTTCCACTTGTCATAGCAACCATTGAAATACAATCTACTACAGGACAAACGCTGACACAAAGATTACATCCAACACATTCATCATCATTTACTGTAAAGACTCTATCCCCACTCTCAGTTGAATATTCAATTGCTTGATGTGAAGTATCTTCACAGACGATATGGCAACGCCCACACTTTATACATTTATCTTGATCAATAACTGCTTTATCAACGTGATTTAAATTCAAAAATTTCCAATCAGTTACTGATGGGACTGCTTTACCAATAAGCTCATCTACCGAATTCATACCTTTTTCATCTAAAAAGTTACTCAATCCAGTTT
>JAOGRV010000038.1:0-6476 GCA_028107545.1 Pseudothioglobus singularis (SeqCode)
TTGAGAATTAAGGGTATATCGTCAGAATATGACTCATACAAAGATTGATCAATCTCTCTAGTCAGCACTTCTTACAAGTCTTACAAAAGTATCAATTGTTTTCTGACGCGCCTTTGAGCCGCCATAAAAAAAAGGCACCTCGAAGGCTAACTTAGGAGTATTTGCGACTGAATCAGAGGTCCAATAAGTATTCTTCTGCGTGTTAGGAAAAAAGTCTGTATTTATGAGCGTATCGCTCTCACCATAATAGTCAACAATCGTATTTAATTCATCGAGTGATGGAAGGCGCCAATCTGAATAACCACAAAGATTGGCTTTATTTATATCGGCAGTAAAGGAGAGTGTATTGCAGTTTTTACCCCAATAACAATTTTTACTAAAGGTCCCATTATCTCTCCCACTCTCACCATCAAACCAAGTATAGGTATTGAGGCTATATTGAATGCCCTCTTCTTCACTCTTGACCTCCCAGACAAGGGATTGATCGTCATCTAAAACGCAGGACCAAGCCTCACTATCTAAAGCTAAAATTTCACCAGAATCAGAAACTTTTTGCATTTCAGCTATCGCTGAAATGCTCATCAGATAAAGTAATGGCAATAAAAGAAACTTCTTCATTGAGCTTGGGTGAAATTCATTTATTTAATATTCTACCATTTATGGTGATTCTCAATGCTATTGGAATTTTATTTACTGGTCGATTTTCTCTCAAATATGAGAAGTGCAACGCCCACAAAGATTAGGCTGTCTGCAATGTTAAATACCGGCCAATAGAAACTATTAACATGCACATCAATAAAGTCGATGACAAAACCATACTGCGCTCTATCAATTAAGTTGCCTACAGCGCCTGAGAGAAGTAGAAACTGTCCTAATAACTTTTGACGATAAATTGAAGGCGTCTTTTGCGTCCAAATCACGATCCAAATAGAAACCAAGATAGAGACAATTAAAAGAAATGACTTTTGCATCATACCTCCACCTGCCAAGAAACTAAATGCAGCGCCTGTATTTTGCAGATAGGTCCAACTCAGGAATGGATTAACAACGACTGACTGGCCTAAATCAAACGAAGACATAAAAATTTGCTTGGTAAATTGATCTGTTAAAACCAATCCAAGAAATAATAGGTAGTAGCCTTTGTGCTTCATAAATATCATCAATAATCGTTAACTGTTAGAGTCAGAGATTGACTTTAAATTAGCATCAACATATATTAAGTAAACAGCATCTATTTAGTCAATGTGTTTATAATTAAACTCTAACTGTATTATAAATATTATGGAGGTTTCATGGGTTTTTTAACAGGTAAAAAAGCACTCATTGTTGGCGTTGCTTCAAACCGCTCAATCGCTTGGGGAATTGCTGAATCAATGGCTGCAAATGGCTGCGAACTTGCCTTTACCTATCAAACTGAGAAGCTTAAAGGTCGCGTTGAAAAGTGCGCTGAAATTTGTAACTCATCTATTGTAATTCCTTGTGATGTATCCAGTGATGAGCAAATTAATGAAACTTTTGATGAACTTAAAAAATCCTGGGACAGTTTTGACATTTTAATTCACTCAGTTGCTTTTGCAGAGAGAGCTGAGCTCGATGGTAATTATCTTGAGGTCACAACGCGTGAAGGATTTCTTAAGGCGCATGAGATTAGCTCATATAGTTTTACAGCACTTGCAAAATCAGCGATGCCGATGCTTAATGAGAACGGCGCCCTATTAACACTGAGTTACTTGGGAGCTCTAAGAGCGATTCCTAATTACAATGTGATGGGTATTGCTAAGGCCTCTCTTGAAGCCAATGTTAGGTATATGGCTGCAGCAATGGGAGCTGATAAAGGTATTCGCGTCAATGCAGTATCAGCAGGTGCAATCAAAACGCTTGCAGCAAGTGGCATTAAAGGGTTTGGAAAATTACTTGATCATGCTGCTGAGAGCTCTGCGCTTAAACGTAATGTCAGCATTGAGGAAGTCGGCAATGTGGCAGCATTTTTATGCTCAGGCCTAGCTTCTGGAGTCACCGGTGAGGTTACCTACGTTGATGCAGGGTATAACTTTTATGAAAAGGGCCCTGACCTTTAATAAAAGATATTAGAGAAGATCAGTAAAAACTTTTATTTCTGCGCCCTCTCTTAACTGCTTGATAAGGGTAACGAACATTTCATTGTTCTCCTGGCTCAAATAAAGTGCTGAGATTCCAGTATTTGTATCCTCATCAGGAACTCTTACTCCGCTCAAATCAATCACTAAAGAAGTTAATTGGTTAGCACTTTGAGAACTATACGTATGTCTTCCTTCCTCAGGTTTTGATAAAGAAAATGAGATAGATGCAACATCATAAGGCAACTCACTAGCCCTTGAAATCCATCCCTCAGAAACCCACTCTAGACTGTTCTCTGAGATTAAATTATTGGCTGTTTGCTCATCACCACTTGAGAGTGCAGAAGTAATGTTTTCAGCAATGCCTTCAATCACTTCTTTTGCAGTAGCTGTCTTAAGAGCAGACTCTATTTGATCTTCTACTTCACTTAAATCTCTCTCACGTTCTGACTGTAAATCAGATAAAGCCAAAACAACAAATTTTTCTGAATCGATCTCCATAACCTCAGAGTTCTCACCGTCATCAATAACTGAAGTACTAAATGCAGAGGCAACAAATTTTGCATCATACTGACTACTGCCATTACCAAAATAGTCACTACTTTGAAGCTCAAGTCCAAACTGATCAGCAACCATGTCTAAAGACTCTTCGTAAGATAAATTAATGAACTCCTCTAAAGAGCTAAATAACATCTTTTCTTTCGCATTTTTAATATAAAGTGCGGCTAATTGTTCCTCAACTTCATTAAAAGCTTGCATTGTTTCAGCTTCTATATCCGTAAGCTTAATAATATGAAAATAACCATAATCCGTAGCAACCACATCACTAACATCGCCAATATTCATAGCAAATGCAGCCTCATCAAATTCAGCGCCCATTAACTCTTTTTCAAAAAAGCCAAGATCACCACCCTCTTCACTTGAAGAGCTGTCTTCAGAGTTTGCTTTAGCAAGTTCCACAAAGTCAGCACCCTGATTGATCTGCTCTAATAGGTCATTAGCTAATTCTTCACTCTCAACTAGTATGTGCTGTGCCCTTCTTCTCTCTGGGTTTGTATAGAGTTCAGCATTGTCTTCATAAAGATTTTGAAGATCATCATTAGTTGGACTTTCAGGCTCATCCATAGCGTCTAATGTAAGTTCTACAAAATCCACTTTAACTTTTTGACCTTCAATAAAGCTTGATCTATTTTCATTAAAATAATCTGAAATTTGATCCTTAGAAACACTAACTTGATCCAGATAATTATTTGTATTTAGAGCAATATATGAGACCTCTCTTTGCTGAGATGCAAGATCATTAAGTTGATCAATTTGGATCGATGACATAAAAGCTGAGCCACTCAGATTTCTCTTAATTTGTTCACGCGTTAATGATTTTGATTGAGCTAATTCATAACCAGCAGGTGAATAACTGTTAAGTCTCAATAACTGCGTATATCGATCTTGTGAAAATTCACCGTCTACTGAGAATGCTTGATTTAATTCAATAACCGATTTAACCTCATCATCTAGGGTAACAATATCTAATGAGTTGGCATAATTTTCAATCAGCTTTTCATTAATCATGGAATCTAAAAGAGTTTGCTTAATAGCATCATCAATCTCTTGAGTGTAGGCAGCGCCTAATTGTTGCTGTAAGTTGCGTTGCTGTGTGTTTAATTCTTGGTAATAAACATTAATATCAATATCTTCTCCATCAACTGTAGCAATGGAGTTATTTGCAGAACGACTGACATAATCTTGAATTCCGAACAAAGCAAATGGAACCGTTATTAAGCCAACGATGAGATACGCGACCCAACCTTTTGATTTATTTCTTATTGCACTTAACATAATAATATTTATACCAATAATGTTGATACTTTTTTAGTATCAACCAATTAAAATTAACTCAAATTCAATTTGAGAGACCTATCAAGAGTCAAAACTAACTCGTGATTTAATTATTTTTTTAGCTATAGGGATCTTGTATCAATGCAGATCTTACCTTTGCTTTGTGAAGAATTATACAAGGCTATAGACTTCATCTATAAAAGTTTTTATACCTTAAAATTTACCCGTATTTTTGTGATAATTTGTCTAAAAGATTTTTAATATCATTTTGATCAGTATTCCATGCAGTCACAAATCGAACAGCTTTCCCGTCAAGCTCTTCTTCATTGATGTCATAGCCAGCATTATTTAAATAATCAATGACATCCCTAGGAAGATGAACAAAAACTTCATTTGACTCAGTTGGATAGGCTAAATTAATATTTGAAAATGCATTTAAGCCTTCACTTAATATCTTTGCCATTGCATTAGCATGACTCGCATTTCGAGTCCATACATCATCTGATAAATAAGCATTTAACTGAGATGATATAAAACGCATTTTTGAGAGGAGCTGGCCAGACCTTTTATGAAGGAATGGAAAATTACCAACCATCTCAGGATTAAAAAATATGATTGCTTCTGCAGCGAGGCAGCCATTTTTAGTGCCGCCCAAGGTTAGAACATCAACTCCCGACTTCCATGTCATCTCTGCCGGGCTTGCGCCAAGAGATACGAGAGCATTTGCGAAACGCGCTCCATCCATATGGACACTCATCTTATGCTTATGAGCTATTTTTGATATTTCTTGAATCTCATCTAGTTGATAAACTGTTCCTGTTTCACAGGATTGCGTAATACTGACAACGGAAGGTTGTGTCACATGTACATTACCAGACCCTCTAACAATCTCGTCAAGCTCTTTAGCATTAATTCTTCCATTACTGCTTCTCATTGGATTCAGCTTAGCACCACCAGTAAACAGCTCAGGTGCTCCGCACTCATCTGTATTGATATGAGAGAGCTCATGACAGTAGATTTTTCCATAAACAGGCGCTAACGCTGACAACGCTAATGCATTTGATGCAGTCCCAGAAACTGTTAAAAAAACCTCAACACTAGTGTCAAAAACCTCAGATAATTTTGCTTTCAATCTAGATGACCATTCATCGTCACCATATGATTCTGAAATACCAGAATTAGCCTCAATGACAGCATCCATAACTTCAGGACATGCACTCGTCACATTATCTGATGCAAATAAAGCATTCATTTTTTCTCCTAATATAAAAGGTAATAACAGACTAAAAAACTACACTGGAACCGCAACAACGCCTAGAAAATCTCCATTGACTACTAGACCTGGAAAATGTCTACCTGTATAAATACCACTAATTCCCGCAAAATATTCAACAGGATCAACTCCTGTTCTTTCTATGTTGTGAACTTTTGCAACAAGTTGGCCTTCTTTAACTGTATCACCCAAATCCACGCAATGCTCAACAAGTCCGGATGTTTCACTAAAAATATAGCACCTTTGATCTGGCATATCTAAATTAATTGTTTTAGAAACCTCTAGATCTCCTTTACAAATGCCTGTATGCCTTAATAAATTACGAATTCCTTTTTTTGCAATTTCAACTGTATAAGCCGTTGTTGATCCGCCGCCGCCAAGCTCTGTACTGATAAATACTTTACCCATATTTTCAGCTGCAGTATCATACATGTTGACAGCATCGATCTCTAGAAGCATTACTGAATGAGGCGCGTTAAATGCCTTCATTACCTCAATACATCGTGACTGTTGCTCTTTATCATTTAGTACGTGAGCGCAACAAAATGGCAAAAAATCTAACGTCTTTCCACCAGAATGAAAGTCAACAACAAAGTCCGCTAGTGGCAATAGAGTTCGGTTAAAGTAATCAGCTATCTTTTCAGTAAAAGTTCCCTCTGGATTTCCAGGAAAAACTCGATTCATATTCCCACCATCAATGGGAGAGGTTCTTTTACCAGCCTGGAGAGCTGGATAATTCATTCCTGGAATAATAATCACCCTTCCTTCAATGTCTTCAGAATTTATATTATTTGCCAAATCAAATAATGCAATTGGCCCTTCATATTCATCGCCATGATTAGCGCCTGTAAAAAGAATTGTTGGGCCCTCACCATTCTTAGCAACTGTTATTGGAATAACTATCGAACCCCAAGCAGAGTCATCATGAGAATGAGGGAGTTTTAAAAAGCCATGCTGAACACCATCTTTTTGAAAATCAATCGTTGAGCTAATTAGACTATCTTTCATGTTGAATTATGAAGTAAATCAATAAGGGAGCATTGTACTTTATCATTTTAATATTATTAACAATTAGTTATAAGTTCTTAATATTCATTTAGAATGACTTAATCACAGGTTAGGTTTTTTTAATAACTAGAATTAGGAAGTTTCGTTAAAAAAAATTTAATCAAACTATACAAACCATGGTGGTAAAAATGGATTTGCTATTTTCTTTATTTCTTCTTCAGTTTTTTTCTGCTTAAACGCAACAAGAACGAGTTCAGCGCCAT
>JAOGRV010000039.1:0-6184 GCA_028107545.1 Pseudothioglobus singularis (SeqCode)
TGTTAGAAAATGGGAGCCTTATACGGGAAGTATTGAGAAGCATATTGGGTATGCCGTGCAGTGGTTTCTGATGGCAATCGTTCTTGGGATTATCGGTATCCGAATTGCTATAAAACAGCGAAAAATGTAACTCTATTTTGAGGCTATAAAATAGTACTGAAAAAAAATTCTTTACTGTATAATTTCGCTCTAAGCCGACATAGCACAGTTGGTAGTGCAACTGATTTGTAATCAGTAGGTCCGCGGTTCGAGTCCGTGTGTCGGCACCAGCAAATCTTGATTAAGCGGCCCGGTGGGCCGCTTTTTTATTTCAAACTTTTCTTATAAGTTTTTTACCTGCTCACGCAAAATAAACTTTTGTACTTTTCCTGTAGAGGTTTTTGGGATGTCCTCAAAATAGAATTGACGAGGAAGCTTAAAAGAGGCCATATGATCTCTACACCATTGGCTAAGCTCTTCTTCAGAGGCGTGGCTTGCTTTTTTAAGCTGAACAAATGCGCACGGAGTCTCGCCCCACTTTTCATCTGGCATCGCCACAACAGCAGCCACCTCAACAGAAGGGTGTTTATATAGCACCTCTTCAATTTCGATTGATGAAATATTTTCACCACCAGAGATAATAATATCTTTTGAGCGATCTTTCAGCTGGATATACCCATCTTCATGGATAACTCCTAGGTCTCCTGAATGAAACCAGCCGTTCTTAAAAGATTCATCAGTAGCAGCCTTATTTTTTAGATAGCCTTTCATGACTACGTTGCCTCTAAACATGACTTCGCCTATTGTCTTGCCATCACGAGGCACGGGCCGCATTGTTTTTGGATCCATAATAGCTAAAGATTCAAGTGGCAGGTAGCGAACCCCTTGTCTTGCTTTTAAAGACGCTTGTTCACCGTCATCTAGGACGTCCCATTCTTGGTGCCACTCATTTACCACTGCAGGGCCATAGGTTTCAGAGAGTCCATAAAGATGTGTAATATTAAACCCAGCATCTTTCATGTTGGTTAAAACTGACTCTGGAGGTGGGGCCGCTGCTGTAAAAAAATCGACTTGTTTTTCTAATAATTTTTTGTCATTATCTGATGCCGCCAGTATTGTTGACATAACAACTGGAGCTCCGCATAAATGGGTTACCTTGTGCTCAGCAAGGGACTCCCAAATTGGCTCTGCCATAATACGTCTCAAGCAGACATGTGTCCCAATAATAGCTGACATTGTCCAAGGGAAGCACCAGCCATTGCAATGAAACATGGGCAGTGTCCAAAGGTAGACCGAATGCTTTTTTATTGAGGCAATCATCGCATTTCCTTGTGCCAAAAGATAGGCTCCTCGATGATGAGAGACAACGCCTTTGGGGTTTCCAGTTGTGCCAGAGGTATAGTTTAAGGAGATTGCATCCCATTCATCCTCAGGCATAAGCCAATTGAAATTTTTATCGCCCTTTAATAAAAATTCCTCATACTCTAGTGCGCCAGGCAATGATTCTTTGATGGGGTGTTCGCTATCGTTAAACTCAATCAAAATCGGCGATACTCCAGCAAGTTCCAGTGACGTTTTAGCGGTTTTTAGAAATTCACGATCAACTATTAAAGCCTTGGAGTTTGCGTGGTCTAGTTGATACGCTATAGTATCTGGATCAAGGCGCGTGTTAATGCTGTGTAAAACAGCGCCACACATTGGAACGCCATAATGGGCCTCTAGCATCGCGGGCGTGTTGGATAATATTACCGAGACAGTATCGCCTCGAGCAATACCCTGTTTAGAGAGTGCAGAGGCAAGTTGTCGAGAGCGACTATAAAAGTCGCTGTAGTTGCGCCTTAATTTGCCATGAACGATAGCAGTATGATTTGGGTATACCGATGCCGCACGTTCTAAAAATGTTAGCGGCGTAAGTGGCTGAAAGTTGGCAGGATTTCGATCAAGATTAGTATTATAAGGATTATTCATTGCCACTAATTTTGCCATTTAGGTTTACGCTTTTCTAAGAACGAGCCAATGCCCTCCTTAGCATCATGTTCTAACATGTTGTCTACCATGACTTTTGACGCGAAGTCATAAGCCTCTGATAGAGGCATATCTTTTTGTTTATAAAAGGCTTCCTTTCCAATCTTTAATGTCAGACTAGATTTTGAGGCAATAAGTTCTGCCAGAGCTGTTGTCTCTTGTTCCAAATCAGCATCATCTTTAACTCGGTTTATAAGTCCAATGTGTTCCGCTTTATCTGCACTGACCATTTCACCGGTCAGGAGCATCTCCATCGCTGCTTTGTTGGATACATTTCTGGACAGTGCAACCATTGGGGTGGAGCAGAATAGCCCTATATTTACGCCCGGAGTAATAAATCGAGCAGACTTTCCAGCTACAGCAAGATCACAACAGGCAACAAGCTGGCATCCTGCTGCTGCTGCAACGCCTGAAACTTCAGCAATGATTGGTTTGGGGTGCTCAACAATCATTTGCATTAGCTCTGAACAAGATGCAAATACTTTTTTAAAGTAGGTAAGACCTTGGTCATCGTTATCTCTTCCGGCAGTCATTTGTTTTAAGTCATGCCCTGAGCAAAACGCTGGTCCGTTGCCCGCAATTATTATTACTCTTATGGATTTATTGTCCGTAGCATCTGTAAGTGAAGATTTGAGTTTGGCCATCATCTCTTCTGAAAGAGCGTTTCTCTTTTTGGCATCGTTAAGTGTTAAGCGATATACGCCACTGGCTATAAATTCTTCAAGCAAAATTGAATCATCGGTATTAGCTTCGTTGTTATTATTGCTGCTCATAATTTAGGCTCCATATTAGCAGAAACGCATTGCCAACTTTTTAAATGTTGATATTGACCTCGACTTCAGAGTCTAATGTATTAGCTATAAAGCAATATCTGTGGGCCCTATCATGCATTTTTGCTAATTCTTCATCGCTGACTTCAAAGCCGCTATCGAACGAGACTACTGGGTTTAAATCAATTCGATTAACAACCATCTGTTTCTTGCTATTTTTACCCAGATGAGCAACAGCATGGTCAATGTAAGAATTGACGGGCCACTTAGTTTTTGCAGCAAGAGCTAAAAAAGTCATCATGTGACAGCTGCTTAATGAGGCAGCGAGGGCCTGCTCTGGATTGGTGTTATTGGCAGACCCTCCCCAGTCAGGAGCAGTATCCGCTATTACTTTATAATGTTCGTTATAAGTAACCTGATGTTCACTGGAAAACTTTCCAGGAGTGAGCTCTTCTTCTTTTCTATTCCAGCTGAGGTCGATAGATAGTTCAGACACAAATTTCTCCTAATCCTATTTAATTGGGCTAAGATCCCGAGGTAATTTTCTTCTTGGGGTCATAGAATGGCTTCTGGACAACCTTGATAGGAAAATTACCTTCTGGAGTTGTCGTCTCTGCTCTAGTATCTATGGCCGAGTGGTTAACATCCATCATAGCAAGTGCAATATTTTTGTCAAGTCGCGGCGAATAAACCGCTGAAGTTATATACCCAACTTCTTCTGATCCAACCATAATTGGCCAATAGCTTGTGTTTGGATTCTTAAGCGGCGTGCATGAGATTTCTATTCCAACCTGGTGTCGCTTAACCCCATCAGATTTAATTTTTTTAAGCGCCTCTTTGCCAATAAAGTCGGCATCCATCTCAAGATCAATAAGACGCCCCAATCCAAGCTCGAACGGATTTACTGTGTAGTCCATATCAGCCTGATATGAAAGCATGCCGCCCTCTATTCTTCTTATCGTAGAGGTATGGCCTGGAACTAAACCCATAGGCTCTCCAATCTCCATAATGTGATCCCAAAGCTCGTTTCCACGAGATCCATCGCGAAGATAGATTTCATAACCAAGCTCACTTGACCAGCCTGTTCTAGATATGATTAATGGAATACCATTGAGTTCAAATTCCTCAAGCCAGTAATATTTAAGGCCATCTATTCGCTCACCAAATATTGCCTTAGCAATATCGCCAGACCTTGGGCCTTGGAGTTGAAGTGGTGAAACATCTGGCTCACCTAAATTAACATCTAACCCAGAGTTAACAGCTACGCCCTTAGCCCACATTAAAATATCACTGTCAGCCAAAGATAGCCAGAAGTGATTTTCAGCGAGTCTTAATAGGACAGGATCATTTAAGACACCACCATTTTCATCGGTGATTAAAACATATTTACATTGTCCTACTGCACATTCAGAAAGATTTCTTGGCGTTAATAGTTGGACAAATTGAGCCGCATCAGGGCCAGTTATTTCAACTTGGCGCTCAACTGCAACATCACAAAGTATTGCATCATTAACAAGATTCCAGAAGTTTTGAACAGGGTCACCAAAGTCTCTAGGAATATACATATGGTTATAGACCGAAAATCCCTTTGCTCCCCAACGCACAGTCGCATCAAAATATGGAGATTTTCTAACCTGTGTTCCAAAACCAAATTCTTTTTTCATAGCTACTAATAACCATTAAACAGAATGCAAAATAATACACATTTTTCAATATGTTGCAGATGTTTTTTTGGCGCTTTTTGACTACGTTATAAAGTTCGTTTTTCGAGTGAGCTCCGAAAGAATTTCGGGCCCATCAGCCCTTAAAATAACAATCTCTTCTAGGCGAACACCAAACCTACCCTGAAGATAAATTCCTGGTTCGATTGAGAACACCATTCCCTCATCTAGGACAACTTCAGAAGTTGCAGTGATATAGGGTGGCTCGTGAATATCAATGCCAAGACCGTGTCCTGTCCTATGAACAAAAAATTCTCCATACCCGGCCTCAGTAATAACACCCCTTGCTGCAGCATCTACATCTTTGGCCATAACTCCTGGTTTTGCTGCTGCCATTGCTGCTTGCACTGCACGTTCTACAATCGCATGAACCTCAAGATAATCTTTTGGCGGCTCTCCTACTACAGACATGCGTGTCATGTCACTTGGGAAGGTTCCTTTTCGACCACCGATGTCAATCAGTACTACGTCACCATTTTCTACTTTTCTATTTCCAGTATGATGATGCGGGAAAGCGCCATTTGGGCCAGATCCTACAATACAAAATTGAGGTTTCGCCCCTTCAGAAATAAAGTGTTTGTTTATTGCCTCACCAATTTTAAGCTCTGTCACACCTTCTTTGATTGCTGCAAAGCCAGCTTGCATTGCTCTATCATCGATCAGCGCATTCTCTTTAAGATTAGAGTACTCATTATCATCTTTGCGCATTCTGAGTGCACCAATCGTAGAGTTAGTAAACTCATAGGTCGGTTTTGGTAATGCGTCGATAAGTAATAATGCAAAGTGAGAGCGCATTGCCTCATCTATTGCAATATGTTTTGCATTCGATGAGTCTATGTATGACAATGTGTCTTTAAGAGCCTGGTCTGGACCATTTTCGTCATTCCAGCTATGCATTTTAATACTTGAACTTTTTCTTGCATCTTCAACATTAACAGACGGCATTAAAAAAGCTTCTTTTTCTTTTCCTATCAGGAGCATGCATGGTCTTTCGTCAGCATGAGTATTAATACCTAAAAGCCACTTCATGTGAGTGCCCGGACCTAGTGCAACTATATCAACACTATTATCTTTCATACGAGCCCTAAGAGAATTTATTTTATGTTTCATAATTTTTTTAATAAATTTTACAAATTAATTAAATGATAGATTCAATTTTCGGCATGAGCCTAATAAGTTCTTGAGTGTAAGAATGTTCTGGATTATTAAATAACTCTTCGCTTTCTTTTGTCTCACAAACAATACCATTTTTCAGCACTACAATTCTATTACACATTTGTCTAATCACAGGAAGATCATGACTAATAAACAGCATGGCCAGATGGAGCTCATCTTGAATATCTTTTAAAAGGTTTAGAACTTGTGCTTGTATGCTTACATCCAGCGCAGATGTAGGTTCATCACAAATTAACAAGCGAGGACGAGTTGCTAAAGCTCGAGCAATTGATATTCTTTGTCTTTGTCCACCTGAAAATTCATGAGGATAGCGATCCAGTGATTGTCTTGACATTCCAACAATATCTATTAAGTCATAAAGATTTTGTGTAAGCTCACTAGAGCTAATATTTTTTTGAAAAAGCCTTATTGGCTCAGATATTATGTCCCTTACTTTAAATCTTGGGTTCAAAGATGAGTAGGGGTCTTGAAATATCATCTGAACTTGCCCTCTGCTCTTATCAATTTGGTATT
>JAOGRV010000004.1:0-91590 GCA_028107545.1 Pseudothioglobus singularis (SeqCode)
AGGTCACTCTATATCCTATGAATTTATTGACTACAGAGAGAGACCAATTTCAGAAAAACAATATGAAGACTTTAAGGATGCTGTTGGCATTGAAGAATTAGTTAATAAAAGGTCCGCAACTTTCAGATCTTTATCAGAAAAAGAGAAACAAAGTATTGATTTTGAGTTGATATCAAAATATCCAACCCTTATCAAGAGGCCAGTATTAATTAAAAATGATAAAGTTGTTGTCGGTTTTAACGAAAAGAAATATTTAGATTTTTTACTTTAAGCCTGCTCTTGATTTTCAAGTTCTTTTCTGACCTCATCCATGTCAATTGATTTGGCCTTAGATAATAAATCCTCTAAATCCTTTGCAGTCATTGATCCAGGCTGCGAGAAAATTCCAATAGTTTCTCGAAAAATCATGAGGGTAGGTATTGACCTTATGCCAAAATGTGCTCCAAGTGATTGCTCTTCTTCAGTATTTACTTTAGCAAAAGTTACGCCTTCAATCTTTTCAGAGGCCTCTTTGAATGTTGGAGCGAATTGAAGACAAGGTCCACACCAAGGCGCCCAAAAATCAATAATCACTATTTCATTATTACTAATGGTCTCATCAAAGTTTGATTGAGTAAGTTCAACGACTGACATAAAGCTTCTCTCATAAAAAATTAAAGTGCATTATAACTTTTTTACTAAAATACTGGCTTGTTTTTACTTAGCTGATAGAATAGCTTCATGAAAATACTCGGCATAGATCCTGGCTCAAGAATTACTGGTTTCGGCTTAATAGAGGCTAATAAACTAAAGTTTTCTTACATTAATAGTGGATGTATAAGAACCCAAGGTGATTTAAATGAGAGAATTATTACGATCTATAAAGGCATCAAAGAAATCATCACTAGCCACGAAGTAGATATCGTTGCTGTCGAGAGGGTATTCATGAGGCCAGATAGACCGAATCCAGATGCTGCAATTAAGTTGGGGCATGCTCGAGGGGCAATCATTTCAGCTGCAGGCGGCAAAGGGATTCCAATTGTTGATTACACAGCAAACCAAATTAAAAAGTCAGTCGTAGGAAGAGGGCATGCATCAAAAGAGCAAGTTTCATTTATGGTTCAGCAGCTTTTGAAGCTTAACAAGGCTCCACAAGCTGATGCTGGCGATGCTCTTGCGGGAGCTATTTGTCATGCTTATCATGCACTTTAAAGTCAACTAAAGTAGACTTTTACCTCGCCAAAATCTGGAAGTTTTTCTAAGGCTGCACTGAGTTCAGATTTAATATTATTTAACTCTTGATTTCTAAGATAATCAGCTGACAAGAAAAAATCTACTAGTATCTCCCCCTCAAGGTAGTGCAATTGAGTTTTTTCAATGTTGTAATTAACATTTTCAAGCTTTAAAGATTGACTAATAATCAGTAAAGCTTGGGCTCGCTCTGGAAGGTCTTTATATGGGGCATCTTCTTTTTCCTCATCATTTTCAGGATCTATATGGACGGTAACATCATCGAGCTCTTCGATACACTCCTTTGCAACTCTTTCAACACTAACACTGATAATGTGACCTTCACTCACAGACAAAAACGGATTAACTTGGACGTGAACATCTGCAGACTTTTTATGGCCAACTTTTCTTGTCCTAAGTGTGTGAACACTGTTAACACCTTTGATTTCTGATAGGGCAACATGGAGTGCTTTTATATCCTCTTGATCAATAGATGTATCAACTAACTCCTTGGTCGCCTCAAATCCTAGTTGCCATCCAATATAAATAATTAAGATTCCAACTATAATTGCAGCAACACTATCAAGGAAAAAATAACCATTTGCAGCGCCTATTATTCCAATAACCACCACAATTGAGGAAAAGGCATCAGTTCGATGGTGCCAAGCGTTTGCTTTAAGTAGGTCTGAATTAATATCTCTGGCAACCTTTACTGTATACCAGTAAAGTGCTTCCTTACTAAGTACAGACAATGCAGCAGCAGCTATAAGCCAGTTTTCATGTCTAAGTTCATTGGGATTTGAGAATCGACCAAAACCCTCAAAGATAATAATAGTTCCTACAATTGCAAGAAAAATACTTAAACCTAAGGTGGCAACAGTTTCAAACCTTTCATGCCCATAAGGGTGGTCTGCATCCGGTGCGTCCCCAGAAAGCTTAGCAGCATACCAGGTAACCCAGTCAGTTAGCAAGTCAGAGAATGAATGGACTCCATCAGCAATTAAAGCACCAGATTGACCAATGAATCCCAAAATGATTTTGATGATTGAGAGTAAGAAATCAATCAGTGCACCAACAATTGTTACTTTTTGACTAGCTTTAGTTCGATTATTAGACTGCATTTAGGTCAGTTTTAATAGATTTATTACAACTATTTTAGGTTATCTTGCCCGAATTTATTGACTTCAATAAAAATTATTAATTTTTTTTAAAAAAAAGGTTGTAAATACAAATGATAATGAGTATCATTATCATTAAATAAGAAATTAAGAAAGTTTGAAATGATTATTAACAAAACTGACTTACTCAATCTGATGTTTTTTTTAATCATTTCAACTGTTTCAGAATAGCCCTCCGAACTATGATGAAGCAAAATATCAAAGGAGATTTTAAAAAAGTGATATTTTAATTACATATAAAAGTTATTTACTTCCTTTAGTAGCTCTATTTGTAATTAATTAGCCCTATGTCTTCCTCCTTCCATAGGGCTTTTTTTATAAAAAATTAAATATGAAACTTTGGTATAGCTACAAAATATATTTACTAAAAAAAACGAATCGTTTGAACTTTATATCGATGAGACAGTACGGTATTCCAAAGACAATTATTGGACAAATTATTTTAGATGAAGTAAAAAATGACTTCAATAAAGAATTAGCATCTTACTACAAAAGCCCGAGAACATTAAATAGGAGAGTACTTTGAGCGTATTGGTTACTAAAGAAGCGCCAGATTTTAGTTCATCCGCTATTCTTGCAGATGGAAATATTGTTGAAGATTTTCAACTATCAAAATTTAAAGGCAGAAAAATAGTACTTTTTTTCTACCCACTAGACTTTACATTTGTTTGTCCTTCTGAGATTTTGGCCCATCACAAAAGAGTCAAAGCTTTTGATGAGAGAGAAACAATGCTTATTGGAGTCTCAATAGATTCTAAACATACTCATAATGCTTGGCGAAATACTAACATTAATGATGGTGGAATAGGAGTAATAGACTTTCCACTAGTTTCAGATATGAATCATTCAATTATGAGCTCATATGGAATCGAACACCCTGAAGGGACAGCATTAAGAGCATCTTTTTTAATAGATGAGAATTTTGTTGTTCGTCATCAAGTAGTTAATGATCATCCATTAGGTAGAAATGTAGATGAAATGCTCAGAATGGTCGATGCACTTGATTTTCATACTGAAAATGGAGAAGTATGTCCAGCTGGATGGAACAAGGGTGATGAAGGAATCAAAGAAAATGCAGATGGTATTGCAGAATATTTATCAAAAAATGTAAGTAACCTATAGAAAAGTCAACTCACTCAACAATGATTTTAAAATCAGGTAGTGCCTTAAGTAGTAGTTTTCCGTAAAATTTCTGGATCAATCTATTATCAAAAATAGTAATTGTTCCAGTATCAGTCTCAGTTCTAATAAGCCTTCCACAAGCCTGAATCAGCCTCAACGATGCATCTGGAAGTGATATTTCCATAAATGAGTTTCGATTCAGAGATTCTAGATAAGACTGGGTAGTCATTTCAATGGGTGAGGTTGGGACGCTAAATCTAAGTTTAGCTATAAATACATGGTTTAAGTAGTCACCTTTAAGATCAACCCCTTCAGCAAAGCTATCTAATCCAAAAATAATACTTCCTTTGCCTTTTTTTCTATTTTCTATATGCCTTTCTAAGATATTTTTTTTACTATATTCGCCTTGTATTAGTAGCTCACAATCAATTGATTTTTCGATTATATCGGCGACACTTTGCATTTGACTATTTGAGGCAAACAAAACTAAAGTTGCAGATTCAGTATCGATTCGATTTTTAAGTGCGAGTGCAACCTCTTCAGTATGATCAAATGAATTTGTTGGACTTGCTTTAATCTTAGCAATTTTAAACTCTACTGAATTATGGTTAAAAGGCGATGCAAGCCTAAGGTATTGATTTTTAGAAGCATCTAATCCAAGCTGCTGATTGAGCCTATTAAAGCTGCCAAGTGCTGTTAAAGTGGCAGATGTCAGAACCACTCCAGCTGCCTTAGACCATATCATCTGATCGAGTGAGCTTGAGACATCTATTTTTGCAGAATTTAGTTGATAATTATTTTTCCTGTTTGCAAGTCGAGAACGGCTGATCCAATTACTTGAAGGTGGTTTATCTTGATCGGGCATTTGATTAAATGTACTGAGAAGAGACAGAATGGAGGATAAATTCTGATTATTTTGACCAATAATGTTATTTAAGTTATCAGTAGTCGTTTGTTCTATTTTGTTGGCTTTGGTATATTCCTCCCATTGTTCTTTATGCTCATAAAAATCATTGTAGGCAGAGTTGAATAGAATGAATATCTGTTTGGTTTGATTGACGATTTCATTGGGTATCCCAGTTATAGGAAATAGAGATACGTCATCAGAGTAATCTAGATCAGATAGTAAATCAGAGAGTTCATTTAAAGCAGTATCAACCTTCTCAATATAATTATTGTAAGATTTGGATTTTGAGATTTTAATAATTTGATCTATAGCACTATGGCACTGTCGAATCGAGGTCTTCATAAATTCAGTACTTCCACCTTCTGAAAAATGAGATAGAGCTTTTTGCGATAAATGGTGTGCCTCATCAAATACAAAGAGACAATCTTCGACATCTGGAAGAACATTATTGCCATTGATGATATCAGCGAGGACAAGATCATGATTTGCAATAATTACATCAGACTGGGATGCCTTTTTTCTAGCTTTAAAAAAAGAGCAATCATTATAAAATTCACAATTCTTTGAATTGCATGTGAACCTATTGCAAGCAATTTTTTGCCAAAGGCTATTATCTGGAGGGCTCTCCAAATCATCGATCTCTCCACTCCATCTGGTTGATGTATAACTATCAGCCATCTCTGAAAGTTTGTCTAAATCACTTTTAGTTGGTTTTTCGTCCCAAAGAAGCGCATCCTCAAACGCATCAGGAGAGTTTGAATTTTCTTCTGTAAGATTGATTAAATTTCTGATGCAGACATATCTAGATCTGCCTTTTGCCAAAGCATATTCGAAACCTACAGAAGAGTATTTTTTTGCCTCAACAATGTCTTTGTTAAGTATTTGTTCTTGAAGAGCAACATTTGCTGACGCAATAATTAGTGTCTTTTTAAGCGTTTTGGCAATCGGTAAACAGCTGACAAGATAAGCCATCGTTTTTCCAGTTCCAGTTGGCGCTTCAACGCAGATAATTGGATTCATATTGGGGTATTCACCCATCAAGGTTTTTGAAATTTCAGCAATCATTTTATTCTGAGATGATCGATTACTATAATTACTCAATTGAGTTTTAGCCCCATCAAAAGAGGTTCGAATCTGCTGTTTAAGTTTTGGAGTCAGCATTAATTGAGCTATGAATTCCTTTCAAGAGAGAGTTCACAAAGCAACCTTAAAGCAGATCTATATTCTGAACTTGGTATTAAGTCTAGGGATTCTATTGCTTTAGCTGACTGCTCTCTGGCTATATTTCTACTGTAATTAAATGCGTCCACATTTAAAAGAATCTCAACAATGCTTTCAATATTAGATGAGTCAGCTTGTTTTATTGCATTAGAGAGCATTTTATTTTTAGAACCGCTAGTTTTCTCTAAAGCGTAAATCATGGGTAATGTCACCTTGCCTTCGGATAAGTCATCCCCAATTTCTTTTCCAATGATTAGTGCGTTAGATTCGTAATCTAAAGTGTCATCAATAACTTGAAAAGCATTACCAAGATGCATTCCAAAACTTCCAAGTGCCTCAATGATATTTTGATTTGAACTGGATAAAATCCCAGCTATCTGGCAAGCAGCCTTGAATAAGCACGCTGTCTTTCTTTCAATGACTTGAAAGTATTCAGATTGAGTAACTTTTGCATTTTTTATATTTAATAATTGTAAAACCTCTCCCTCAGAAATCTGATTGGTGGCTTTTGATAAGATTTTCATAATTGCCATTGAGTTTGGTTCAACCATTATTTCAAAGGCTCTTGAATAAAGAAAGTCTCCTACAAGAACGCTGGGAGCATTTCCCCATAACTCATTTGCAGTCTCTTGGCCACGACGAGTTACTGATTGGTCAACTACATCATCATGGAGAAGAGTTGCAGTATGAATAAGCTCAATCACCACTGCCATCGAGTAATGATAATCTCCATCATAATCTGTGGCTTTAGCACACAAAAGAAGTAGCAACGGACGTATGCGTTTTCCGCCTGAATTTATTATGTAATGACTCATCTGACTGATGAGGTCAACATTTGTATCTAGCCGATTGACTAAAATCTTATCCATTAGTTCAAGTTCGCTCTTCATGAGCGCTTGTATTTCAGCGAAGTTTTGCATAAAGATTTATTTTAACTGACTTGCTAATAAATATACTTCTTTAGATCTAGGTCGAGAAGCTTTTGGTTTAATTACAGAGACTTTCTTAAATGCTTTTTTAGCATTCTGAACAAATACATCAAAACCGTCACCTTGAAACACTTTGACAACAAAACTTCCACCTGGATTTAAGGTTTTTATGGCCATCTCAATTGCAAGTTCAGCAAGGTACATTGACTTGGGTTGATCAACTGATAATTGTCCACTCATATTAGGTGCCATATCTGAAAGAACTACATCTACTTTAGCACCATCAGTCATGACTAATAAGTCATCATAAACTGACTGTTCTGTAAAGTCCCCTTGAAGAAAATCTACACCATCAATTAATTCTATGGGCAATATATCGCTTGCAATAACTTTGCCTTGAGAGCCAACAAGTTTTGCAGCAACCTGAGACCAGCCACCCGGAGCAGCTCCAAGATCTAAGACCTTATCACCATTTCTAATAATTGCTTTTTTTTCAACGATTTCAAGAAGTTTATAAACAGCTCTAGAGCGATAACCCTCTTTTTGTGCTTTTTTTACAAACTCATCACTTAAATGTTCATGCATCCAGCGACGAGAACTCCCTTTTTTGGCCACAGTCAAAATAATTAGTAATTATTACTTTATTTTATAAGATAAGTCCTTTAACTTAAATTAAATTGATTTCTCATTTAGGTTGGGTATGGTTGATTTTTACGGGATAATATGCCATCGATTTTTTTGAAAAAATATATTATGGCAGTCAATTTAAGAAATATTGCAATCATTGCTCACGTAGACCATGGAAAGACTACGCTTGTAGATAAATTACTTTCACAGTCTCAAACCTTTGATGAGCGTTTTCAGGCGACTGACAGGATGATGGATTCAAATGATCTTGAAAAAGAAAGGGGAATTACAATTAGCTCTAAGAACACCGCTATTAAGTGGGGTGATTATAGAATTAATATTGTTGACACTCCCGGACATGCTGATTTTGGTGGTGAGGTGGAGAGAGTTCTCTCAATGGTTGATAGCGTTCTACTTTTAGTAGATGCTACTGACGGCCCAATGCCACAAACAAGATTTGTTACAAAAAAGGCTTTTGAGCAAGGCCTTAATCCTATAGTAGTGATTAATAAAATTGATAGAGATAGCTCAAGATCAGACTGGGTTATTGACCAAGTATTTGAGCTTTTTGATCAGCTTGACGCTACTGAAGAACAGTTAGATTTTCCAGTTATATATGCCTCAGCACTTGGCGGATATGCTTCTGAAGATGATAGTGTTAGAGATGGAGATATGACTCCAATGTTTGAATTAATTGTTGACAAAGCACCAGCACCAAAAGTTGATATTAATGGCCCATTTCAAATGCAAATAACGTCATTAGATTATTCTTCTTTTGTTGGAGCTATAGGTATTGGAAGAATTGAAAGAGGTATTGCAAAAAAGAATATGCAGAATGTCTTGATTGCGCCAGATGGATCCAAGCGTAATGTAAAAATTGTTCAATTGTTAGGATTTAATGGTTTAGATAGGCATGAAGTCAATTCTGCGAATGCAGGGGATATTGTTGGCATTGTGGGAATTGAAAACATATCTATTTCTGATACTATTTGTGATTCATCAAGTGTTGAGGCTTTGCCGCCTCTAAGTGTTGATGAGCCGACAGTAAGTATGGCTTTTAGAGTGAATGATTCCCCTTTCGCAGGCCTAGATGGTAAGTATATAACCTCTAGAAATATCAGAGAAAGGTTAGATAAAGAGCTGATTTATAATGTTGCGCTTAGGGTTGAAAATACGCAGGATTCTTCTGAATTCTTAGTATCAGGAAGAGGAGAGTTGCATCTTTCTATTCTAATAGAAACAATGAGAAGAGAGGGCTTTGAACTTTCAGTCGGAAGACCTCAAGTTATTCTCAAAGAGGTTGATGGAACAATTTGTGAACCTTTTGAAGACCTTACGGTAGATGTTGAGTCAGTTCATCAGGGATCTGTTATGGAAAAACTTGGAGAAAGAAAAGCCGAACTGACCAATATGACTCCTGATGGTAAAGGCCGAGTAAAACTTGACTTTATTATTCCAGCTAGAGGTCTTATAGGTTTTAGGACTGAATTCCTTACTGCAACAACAGGAACGGGATTGATGTATTCATCATTTGACTCTTATAGGCCTCAAAAAGATGGAAAAATTGGTCAAAGAACGAATGGCTCACTTATTTCAATGAATCAGGGAAAATCGGTAGCTTATGCTATATTTAACCTCCAGAAAAGTGGAAAGTTCTTTGTAGGGCATGGAGAAGATATTTATGAAGGAATGGTAGTAGGTATAAACACGCGCGATAAAGACCTTGTCATCAATGTTATGAAAGGTAAGCAGCTGACTAATGTGAGGGCATCTGGAACCGATGAAGCAGTTGCCTTGACACCCAAGATCAGTCTTGACTTAGAGCAAGCCCTGGAGTTTATTGATGATGATGAGTTGGTAGAAGTTACTCCTCATAATATTAGAATTCGCAAAAGGTTGTTGACTGAAAATCAAAGAAAACGCTCTAGAAGTTCATAAAGTCTCCACTATTTCTTCATGTGACAACTATATAATGCAATCTTTTTGACCTATTTATATTGTAATTTATGGAAGCATTTTTAGAGTTTTTAGTCAAGCAAAAAAAGTTTGCAATTGTATTTTCACTTGCCTTCATTGCTATTGGTGTTTTATCAGTTGTAGGGATGCAAAGAGATCAGTTCCCTACGGTTGACTTTGAAGTGTTGAGTGTGACTACTGCTTATCCTGGAGCTTCCCCTGAAGATGTAGAGAAAAAAGTTACAAATATTATCGAAGATGAATTACTAGGCGTCAGTGGAATTAAAGAAATTACATCTTCGTCTCGAGAAGGACTTTCATCGATTATTGTTACACTTGAAGCAGATTTAAAAGATGTCACCACTGTTAAGAATGATGTTCGGAATGCAGTAAATCGTGTCAAATCATTTCCTGAAGAAGTAACAGACTTGCCTGCAGTTGTTGATTTTAATGTCAGTGATTTTCCAGTTATTACTGTCAATATTGACAGTACATCGGGAAATTTTGATCAGGCGAGACAAATTACAGACGAACTTCAGGTTTCATTGTCTAGAATTAAAGGTGTTGCCGCAGTTGATAATCCAAGCTACCTTGAAAGTGAAATACAGATAAAGGTTAATCCTGTTAAGCTTGATAAATTCAACATGTCTATTAATGAGGTTATAGCTGCAATCTCAAGTCGAAATGCACGTTTTACTGTAGGTGGAAATAATCAAGAGAGTCTTGAGAAAAACATTGTAATTCTCTCTGAATTTGAGAGTATTGATGATATTAAGAATGTAGTCATAAAGTCAAGTTTTGATGGACCTGTTATTAGGTTAGGCGATATTGCTGAGGTTTTTAGAGGACAAGAAGAAGAAATGTCCATTACGCGAGTTAATGGAACTAAAGGTTTTGTCCTCCAGGTTAGAAAACAGGCTCAAGCGGATATTATTAGAACAGTTAAAAGAGTTAGAGAAAAAGTTTCAGAGATTCAAGTTAATATTCCAGATGATATCAATATTTTTTATACGGATGACTCGTCAGAGGCAGTAGAAAATAGACTCGATATTATCATTAAAAATGGTTATATTGGCCTTGCATTAGTTTTAGTTGTTTTGGGCATCTTCCTTTCGATTAAGACAGCATTTTGGGTTGCTGTGAGTATTCCAGTAACACTTCTAGGAACAGTATTTGGGCTCGGTCTAACTGGTAATACGATAAATCTTATTTCACTTTCTGGGTTTATCCTTGTTCTTGGTATCGTTGTGGATGACAGCATAGTCATTGCTGAGAGTATTCATCATTACAAATCCAAAGAAGGGAGTCTATACAAAAATGTAGTAACAGGTTTAAAGCGAGTTATTTTGCCTGTAATTACAACGATTATTTCAACTATGCTTGTCATGTCTTCTTTTTTCTTAATGGGTGGAGTCTTAGGAAAATTTATTTATGTACTTCCTGTAGTCGTAATTTTTGCTCTCGGAATATCTTTTCTTGAAATCACTTTTGCTTTGCCTGCTCATTTAGCAACTCCAAATAAAAGTGGAAAACAAAAAACCTGGTTTATACCTGTTGAAAATTTCTACAATAAATGCATGCACCGTTTTCTAAGATGGCGCTACTTAATTGTTCCTATTTTTATTGCCCTACTTGTTTATTCAGCAATGTTTGCAATGAAAAATATTCCATTTAATTTATTTCCTTCAAGGGGTGCAACAGTAATGTTTGCTAACATTGAAGCACCCAATGGAAGCTCAGCCTCTTACACCGAGAATATTGTTATTGACGTTGAAAATCTAATTGTTAGCGAGATTGGTGATGATCTCAAGTCTTACACTAGTAAAGTCGGTGCCTACTTTACAAATAAGGCGGATATTGAAATTGCTCTATCTCCTACAAGTGATCGCGAGAGAACTGCAGAAGATATGCAAGAAAAACTTAAAGAATTAGTCAAGAGCGTTGAAGGTGCTGAAGAAATTAAAATTTCATTACTTAGACCTGGACCACCTCAGGGCGCAGATATTGAGGTAACTCTTGTATCTGATAATGATTCTCAGAGAGCTCTTGCTGCCGATAGACTTGAAGAGATTCTAAAAACAATTAAGGGTGTTGACAATATCAATCGTAACGATGAGATTGGAAAGCCTAGAATTGAAACAGTACTTGATTTCGATGAGATGGCGCGTTTAGGTGTTGATTATTCTTCTGTATATCGTCATCTTAGGACTGCCTTTTCAGGGTCATATGTGACTGATGCAACAATTGCTGGGAAGGATGAGGATATTAGAATTTATATTGGTGAGAATGATTACACTGAAAACTTTATTAAAAATACTTCAGTTAAAAATCGTCAAGGCAACTCAATCCCAATGAGTCAGTTTTCAACTCTACGAGAAATTGCTGGTGAGCCTGACTATAACCATTTAGATGGTGATCGCTCTATAAAAGTTACTGCAAGTATTGCTGATGGGCGCCCTAGAGGAAGGCCGAGTAGTGCTCAGAAAGATCAAAGTGAAAATCAAAACACTGGTGAACTCCAATCCCTAGACCAAAAACCTGAAGGAGCTCCAAAAGCAAGAGGGGGACGACCACCTTCTAAGACAATAATATTAGCGCAGGCATTAAAAGAGCTCAATGCTGCAGTTGATTATCCACAAGTTTCAATTATTACTGCTGGAGGGGCGCAAGAGTCTATAGATTCGCTTCAAGATTTTCTGAGGGCTTTCGTTGTTGCAATATGTGGCATTTATCTTTTATTGGCAATACTCTTTAACTCATATTCACAGCCAATGCTTGTATTAGCTGCAGTTCCATTTTCTTTAATTGGAGTTGTTTGGGCATTTTATTTTCATGGCGAGCCACTAAGTTTCTTTGCATTGACAGGCTCATTAGCCTTAATGGGAGTAATTGTAAATGACTCTTTAGTAATGGTAAGTCACTTAAACTATATCAAAGCAAAGAGCGCAGAACTTGAAGATAAAATCGTCTGGATAGCGCGAGGCTCTAAAGATCGTCTTAGAGCTGTAGTATTAACTACTTTAACGACGATGGCTGGTGTATTGCCACTGGCATATGGTATTGGTGGTACAGATGTGTTCTTGCAGCCAATGGTTCTTGCACTTGGTTATGGCCTAATATTTGGAACAGTCCTAACTTTAATCTTGCTTCCATGTATGTACATGATGAACTATGACTTTATCAATATGCTTGGAAGGATAAGAGCTAAGTTTTCTAGGAAGAAAACTACAGCTTAATTATTTATTTTGAAGTGCTAAGCGAATCAATTGCTCAGTTGAAAGATCTTGGTCATCAATTTTTGAAACCATTCTATTGGCTTCTTTTGTTTTAAAGCCAAGAGATTGAAGCGCCTCTATTGCCTGTTTGGAATTAGGGTTATTTCTTTGATCCATCTGATTAGTAGCTTCTGGGCTACTAACTAATTCTAACTTAACAAGTCTGTCTTGAAGTTCAACGATGAGCTTCAGGGCAGTTTTTTTACCAATTCCTGGAGTTTTTGCAAGAAGGTCAGCATCTTCTGTTGAGATACACTCAATTAAAGATTTAACAGTTAAATGAGAGAGAATAGCTAGAGCGACTTTAGGGCCAACACCATTCACTCGTATTAACTCTCTAAAAATATTTTTTTCGTCTTTAGTAATAAAGCCAAATAAAGTGTGCCCATCCTCTTTAATACTGAGATGAGTAAATAGTAAAACATCCTCAGATAAATTATCAAGTTGATAGAATGTGGACATTGGGCAAAGTACTTCATATCCAATTCCACCAACCTCAAGAATTACTTCGGGTGGATTCTTACTGATAATTGTTCCTTTTAGATGTCCAATCATAGCCAGGGGTATTTCGCAAAATGCTCTGTTTCAAATATGCGAATTTGATTTTCGTTCTGTAATGTTAAACCAATATCATCGAGTCCATTGATTAGTCTTCGCTTTCTTTCAGGGTCCACCTCAAATTCAAACGAATTTTGATCAATCTTTACAATTTGCTTTTCTAGGTCAATATTTATAAGTCCTGAATAACTGAATAAGCTATCAACAATTTCACTACTCAATACTATTGGAAGAACACCATTCTTAAAACAATTGTTATAGAATATATCAGCAAAACTAGGGGCAATAATTGCTCTAAAGCCATAATCTTCTAAAGCCCAAGGTGCATGTTCTCTAGAAGAGCCACATCCAAAGTTGCGCCTTGTTAATAATATTTGTGCACCAGAGTACGTTGGGTTGTTTAAAACAAAGTCTGGATTAATTGGACGGATTGAATTATCCATGCCAGGCTCACCATGATCAAGATAGCGCCATTCATCAAATAGATTTGGACCAAAACCACTTCTTTTAATTGATTTTAGAAATTGTTTTGGAATAATTGCATCTGTATCAATATTAGCACGATCAAGTGGCATAGCAATTGAGTTAATTGAGCTAAATTTTTTCATGAGCTTACTCCAGAAAAATGGCCAGCAATTGCACTAGCTGCTGCAATAGCAGGGCTTACAAGATGTGTAAAAGAGCCTTGACCTTGACGCCCTTCAAAATTTCTATTAGATGTGCTTGCACACCTCTCACCAACTTCTAATTTATCTGCATTCATTGCAAGACACATGGAGCAGCCTGGCTCTCGCCATTCAAATCCAGCATCTTTGAAAATTAGATCAAGACCCTCTTCTTCAGCTTGTTTTTTTACAAGTCCAGAGCCTGGAACGACAAGCGCTAATTTAATATTATTTGCAATTTTTTTACCCTTCGCAACTGAAGCAGCAATTCTTAAATCTTCTATCCTAGAATTTGTGCAAGAACCAATAAACACTTTATCTATGGTTACTGAACTCATTGCAGTATTCGGTTTTAAGTGAATATATTCAAGAGCAGTTTTTATACTATCTGCCTTTACAGCATCTTTTTCATTTTTAGGATCAGGTGTTGATCCGTTTATATCAACAACCATTTCTGGAGATGTTCCCCAAGTGACTTGAGGTTTAATGAGACTTGCATTAATCAATATAGACTCATCAAAATGAGATTCACTGTCACTATGAAGAGTTTGCCAATACTCAAGGGCTAGTTGCCAGTTTTCACCTGTCGGTGAAAACGGTCTGCCCTCTACATAATCAATTGTTTTATTATCAACTGCCACCAGTCCAACCTTTGCTCCTGCTTCAATTGACATATTACAAAGCGTCATTCTTCCTTCGATGCTCATATTTTCAATTGTTGATCCACAGAACTCTATTGCAAATCCTGTTCCACCTGCAGTTCCAATTTTTCCAATGACATAAAGTGCAATGTCTTTGGCAGTAACATCAATACCTAAGTCACCATTAATTTCTATTTTCATATTCTTTGCTTTGTTTTGCCATAGACAGCCAGTCGCTAAAACATGTTCAACTTCAGAAGTTCCAATGCCAAATGCTAAAGCTCCAAGTGCACCATGGGTTGTGGTATGAGAGTCACCACAAACAATACTCATGCCAGGTAGAGTTGCCCCTTGTTCAGGGCCAATTACATGAACTATGCCTTGACGGATATCATTCATTTGAATTTCGTTAATATCAAATAACTCACAGTTTTTATCTAAAGTTTCAACCTGAAGTCTAGAAACTGGATCAGTAATGCTACTCACTCCACTTGATCTATCAGTTGTGGGAACATTGTGATCTGGGACAGCTAGATTTGCTTTTTTACGCCAAATTTTTCTACCTGCTAAGGTTAAACCCTCAAAAGCTTGGGGAGAAGTAACTTCATGAATTAGTTGACGATCAATATAGATAAGCGTTGAACCATCTTGTTCTAAAACTTTATGGGCGCTCATTAGTTTATCGTAGAGTGTTTGAGGCATTATTGATAACAATACTTGATAAAATGACTATTTTACATTTCTAAGATAACCTTCATTATAGAAATAATCAAAAGTGTCTATATGTTGGATATTAAATTTATTTTAGTTTTTACGCTTTAGGGTTTAATTTTATGTGTGGTATCTGCGGCCAATTTCGCTTTGATGGAAAAAAAGTTTCTTCAAAGTCTTTAGATATGATGATGTCCAAACTTGCTCGACGAGGACCTGATTCTAGTGGTAAATGGATTGAAGGCGCAATTGGTTTTGGACATCAGCGTCTCAGTATTATTGATTTATCAAATTTAGGTTCTCAGCCAATGGTTGATGAAAAGCTTGGATTAACACTTGTTTTTAATGGAACGATTTATAACTATAAATCACTTCGAGCTTTATTAGTTAGTCTTGGCTACATTTTTTTTTCAAATTCTGATACTGAAGTGATCATAAAGGCATACCATTGCTGGGGCGTGGAATGTCTTGAGCGTTTAGATGGTATGTTTGCTTTTGCAATTTGGGATGAAGGCTCTCAAAAGCTATTTATTGCAAGAGATAGGATGGGAATTAAGCCATTCTATTTTAATGCTTCTAGTAAGGCGTTTACATTTGCTTCCAACTCTCAAGCGCTTCTCACGCAGGATCTTGATAAAAGTATAAACCCTGTTGCTCTTCAGCAGCAACTCTCTTTGCATGGTGTTGTGCCTGCTCCAAATACAATTATTAATGGCATTCAGAAATTAAAACCAGGCACATTTATTATTTTAAATACTGATGGTCAAATTCAAGAGAAAACATACTGGAGCCCCAGCGCAAAGAGACCTTCAGAGAATATTTCTGATCAAGAGTATATTGAGAAGACACATGAGCTCTTGACTGCAGCTGTTACAAAAAGGATGGATGCATCTGATGTTCCAATTGGAGTTTTACTCTCTGGTGGCCTTGATTCATCTCTTATTGTGGCATTACTTAAAGAGGCTGGTCATGAAGATGTTCGAACTTTTTCGATTGGTTTCGAAGATATTGATGATGAGGCTGGAAGTGAATTTGAATACTCTGATCAAATTGTTTCTCAATTTAAGACTCAGCATCAAAAGTATAAGATCAGTAATCAAGAGGTGCTTCCAAGATTGTCAGAGGCAGTCATGAATATGTCTGAGCCAATGGTCGGTCAAGATGCTGTAGCTTTTTATCTCCTATCAGAACAGGTTTCAAAGCACACTAAGGTGGTGCTTTCAGGGCAAGGAGCCGATGAAGCTTTTGCTGGATATTTTTGGTATCCAAGAATGGCTAAAGAAAATGGTAGTGACATTGAGCGCTTTTCTAGACACTATGTTGATAGACCACATAAGGAGTATTTAAAAACTGTTGCATCTCAATATCAAGGAGAAAACCACACACATAATTGGTTAGATAAAGAATTTTCTAAACCTGGCGCTGACTCTTTTATAGATAAGGTGTTTAGGACTGATATGACTCGGTTGATAGTCGATGATCCTGTTAAACGAGTTGATAATATGACTATGGCATGGGGGCTAGAGGCTAGAGTTCCTTTTATGGATACTGAGCTTGTTGAATGGGCTCTATCTATCCCTCCAAGTCTTAAGATGAGAGAAGAGGGCAAGTATCCATTAAAAGATATTTCAAGGGGGCTCTTGCCAGACTCAGTTATTGATCGAAAAAAAGGTTATTTTCCAATGCCAGCGTTGAAGTATATTCAGGGTGAATTTCTGGAATTTATGTCTGATATACTTCTATCACGCGCATGCATTAATAGAGGTATTTTTGACAAACAATATATCAATAAAGTAATTGATTCACCAAGAGATTATATGACTGCATTGAATGGCTCTAGACTTTGGCACTTAGCATTACTTGAGTATTGGTTTCAAATTAATGTGGACAAATAAATAATGGAAAATATTGTAATTTATACAGATGGTGGATGTAGAGGTAACCCGGGTGTTGGTGGATGGGGAGTATGGCTTCGTTATAGAGATCATGATAAAAAATTAAAAGGTTCAGAGCTGAATACAACCAATAATAAAATGGAATTAACTGCAGCCATAAAGGCATTGGAGGCAGTGAAAGCATCTGAAATATCAATTGATTTATATACAGATTCTAAGTATGTTATCCAAGGTATAAATGATTGGATTGATGGCTGGAAATCTAAAGGATGGAAAACATCTGGCAAAAAACCAGTAAAGAACGTCGAGCTTTGGAAGCGACTAGATACCCTTAATCAAAAATATAGTGTGAACTGGCACTGGGTTAAAGGTCACAGTGACGACCCTGGAAATGATATGGCTGATCTTTTGGCTAATCAGGCTATGGATGAACTCATTTAATAATTAATAGTTCGGGATGCTCTAAATAATCTAATTCACTTTGACTGAAGTCTGAGAGCAGTCTTGCTTCAATATTAAATGGCCCACGTAAATTTGTTCCAATATGTTTTTTTATTAACTGGTCAAAAGTTTTAATGGGGTCAATCTTCCTCTTTTTGCATAAATATTGATACCAAAAGTTTCCAATCTTTACATGCCCAATTTCATCTTCAAAAATAATATCTAATATTGAAACCATTTCGTTGTACTTTGAGCCGCTAAATTTTTTTTTGATGCTCGGAGTGACATCCAGTCCTCTTGCTTCAAGAACCCTTGGAACTAGTGCCATTCTTGCCAATACATCATAGTCGGTTTCAACTGTCATTTGCCATAAGCCATTATGAGCATCGAAATCGCCATATTGATATTCTAGGCTCTCAAGATATTTTCTTAGAAGTGTAAAGTGATAGGATTCCTCAATGGCAACTTTAATCCAGTCATCATAGTATTCAATTGGCATCTCTTGAAATCTGTAAATTGCATCAAGTGCTAAATTGATTGCATTGAACTCAATGTGACAAATGGCATGAATATTTTTTATCATACCTAGTTCAGACTTATCTCTTTTTGGAGCTCCATTAAAATTTACTAAGGCTGGCTTTTTAGGTCGACCAGGAATTGAAATTTTTTTAATATTGCATTTTGGATGGGCATCTTTCAGACCCTTATAATGAATAAGTTTATTTGCTAAGATTACTTTTTCACTCACATCATTGCAGATTAGAGCATCATAGGCTAGTCTAAAAAGAGACATATGAGCCCACTTTAATATTACCTAGTTTCCATCGATCAACGCTTATTCTAATTAATCTTAGAGTTGGAAAGCCAACACATGCAGTCATCCTCCTCACTTGACGATTTCTTCCTTCACTAATCGAGACTTCAATCCAGGAGGTTGGTATATTTTTTCTTATTCGAATTGGACTTGATCTATCCCAAAGCCAATCGGGCTCTTTAATTTTTTTAATACTGGCTGGCTTCGTCATTCCATCTTTAAGCTTAACACCTTTTTCAAGAGCAGAAGTTGCAGCATTTGTTATCTCTCCTTCAACCTGCACAACATAGGTTTTTATTTTCTTATATTTCGGATCAGAGACGCGATTTTGAAGATAGCCATCATCAGTAAGTATGACTAAACCCTCGGAGTCTTTATCGAGTCTACCTACCGGATATATATCTGGAATATTGACATAATTTGCCAATGTATCCCCCTCACCACTAAACTGGCATATCACTCCAAATGGTTTATTAAAAGCTATAACTTTAGCCATAAACAATTTTGGCTCTATCAACAAAAGCGTCTAATTGCGAGTTAGCAATACTTTTAAATACAGGGGAGATTGTCATGTCGAGTAGCATTGATTTAAAGCTAAATTCAAGTTCTAGATGGACCTTTGCAGCATTTTCACCAAGCGATTCAAATCGCCATTCCCCAGAAAGCTCATCGAAAGGGCCATCCAGTAGTTTCATTTCTATCGACTGAAATGGAGTTAAAGTATTGATTGTTGTAAATGCTTGTTTAAAGCCACTTTTATTAATCTGAACCGAGGCAGTGATTTGATTAACAGATTCATTTAAAATAGAGGAAGAATCACACCAGTTTAAAAATTGAGAATAGTCATCTATATTATTAACTAGCTCAAACATTTGCTGAGGTGTGTATGGAACAATTGCACTTTTAGAAATACGATGCATGGCAAAAAATAAAAAAGATAATTCAAATACTATTGCTTTAAATAAAAAAGCTAGGCATGACTATTTTATCGAACAAAGTCTAGAGGCAGGTCTTAGTTTACTAGGCTGGGAAGTTAAAAGCCTTAGAGAGAATAAAGTTCAAATTAAAGAGAGCTATGTTATCTATAAAAATAATGAGCTCTTTCTTTTTGGTGCCCATATTTCTCCACTAAGATCAGCTTCAAGCCATGTAGATTGTGACCCAATTAGAACGCGAAAATTGCTACTTAATAGACTTGAAATTAATAGATTAAAAGAAAAAATTACGCAAAAAGGAGCTACTGTTGTTCCTCTAAAATTATATTGGGCAAGGGGTCATGTAAAGCTTGAAATCGGAGTTGCAAAAGGAAAAAAAGCACATGACAAGCGTCAAGATATTAAAGATAGAGACTGGAAACTGGATAAAGCAAGAGCACTAAAAGAGAGTAATCAATAAAATATAATATTTTTTTTAAATTATTTTTCAAATAACTTTCTTTTGATAGTACAATAACTACTAGATACAGCGTTGGAGGCAGATGGTTTCTTTTGATTCTTTCCTCCTAAAAAGGTGTAAAAGTTACCTCTTCCGCTCTGTCTAATTTTTTTAACAAACTTTTATTGGAGAGAATTAAAATGAATAAATCAGAATTAATTGACGCAATCGCTTCAGGTGCTAACCTTTCTAAAGCAGATGCTGCAAGAGCTTTAAATGCTACTACTGGTGCTATCACTTCTGCTATGGCAAGTGGTGATGGTGTTCAACTTACTGGATTTGGTAGTTTTGTTGTAAGAAGTCGTGCAGCTCGTACTGGCCGTAACCCTCAGACAGGAGCTACTATTCAAATTAAAGCTTCTAATGTGGCAGCATTCAAAGCTGGTAAGGCATTGAAGGATGCATGTAACTAATTAAGTTATACTGTTTCATTAAAAAGGCGCCTATGGCGCCTTTTTTATTTCTAAAAAATTATTTATAAATTTTTCAATTTCGCTTCTTCAGTAAAGTCATTTGTCGAGATCCACATAATAGTTTTGTTGCCCATCTTCATTGCTACTGAGATCATTGATTGCAGTTTCTACATCCTTTATTGCATCTTTGAGCTCTTTAATAATTAGATGAGTGTCATCAGTAAAAGGAAGCTCTTCAATTAATCGATTTAGTTTTCCTCTTGAAAGCCAAGCCTTATGCTTTGCCCATTCCGGGAATAATAACTGATGTGGGTCAACACTTTTTACATCTGAGAATCTAGAAGGGTCATCAGATTCAATCTCCAGAGGCACATACGCATTAACCATTGTGATTCGATCAAAATACTCTTTGAGTTTTGCACCGCGGTGAACAACCATATTTCCTTGCATTACTACTATGTAACCAGGACCAGGAAAGTGAGGGCTCTTTATTTTTTTTTCAGATAGTTTTTCACCTTTATTTGTTATTTTTTCTACTTCATTTTTGGTACCCATGTAGTATTGAAATTCACCTCCCACTTGCTTGGTTGGGTCTGAAACTATCATGACATAGTCAAGTCCAATGGTATCAGTATGCCATCTATCTACTGCTCTATTTAGATCATCCGGAGCAAAATTACAGTGTCCTAGGTGCAATGGAATTGAGTGAGGGGATACAGGAATGCCATAAATTTTTGACATAAAACTGCTAACCTCAGGGCATAAACATAAATCTCTGAGAAAGCGGGAGCGATATACGCAGCCTCTTAACATGTGCTGAATCCTTGATCCACCGCTTGAGGAAAATATTTTTAGTTTCTGTATAACTTTCATTAATTCTTCTGAGCCTTCATTAGATAAGAGTCTGGCAACACCAGAAATAGCAAACTCAGTTGGACACTTAGAAATTTCTTCAGCACTATAGCCAAGGTCATGTAATGAAATAGAGTCTTTGGGATACTCTAATGCAAGGTGCTTTTTAGGATCATAAACTGGCTCATCCTCAAGATACTGATATCCTTCTGGCAGATTCTTTGGAAATGTGATCGGAGAATTTAATAGTTGGTTTTTCATAGTAAATACATTTTTTGATGTTTCATTATGATACTTATATATACAAAACTAATACATCCTTTCTTATAGAAATCTATACATAAAAAGGTTAAGATACTCCTGCATTTTAATTATTTTTTTTGTATGACTAAATTTACTCCTTATTGGTGGGAAGGTCAGCCACGATTTGAAAACAATACCGAACTTCCTCAAAGTGCGGATGTTGTAATTGTTGGAGCTGGTTATACAGGTCTTAGTGCTGCTTTAACGTTGGCAAATAATGGTAAAAAAGTTATTGTTTTGGATGCTGAGGATATTGGATTTGGAGCCAGCACTCGCAATGGCGGCATGTTGGGTTCAGGCCATAAAGTTTCGAATGATCATGCGCAGCAAAAATATGGCTCAGAGGTAGCATCCAATCTTCATAAAGAAGCGAATGCCTCACTGGCTTATACGACTAATTTAATTAAAGAGAATCAGATTGATTGTGATCTTCAAATTTGTGGAAGACTCAGAACCTCATGGCTACCTCAAAACCAAACAGATATGTCTAATAATTTAAATAAATTAAAAGATATTGAAGATTTTAATTCTCAAATGATCAATTTAGATCTTCTAAAGAAGTCAATTAAAACTGATTTATATTTTGGAGGGCAGTATTATGAAGACCATGGAGCGGTCCAACCTCGTAAATTTCATTATGGATTATTGCAACTTGCAATTAATGCAGGTGCAATGGTTTATGGAAGTAGGCCTGTAACTAAAATTATTAAAAAATCAAAATTAAATGAACTATTGTTTACAGTTAATACTGATGACACCTCTATTGAATGCAGAGACGTATTAATGGCAACAAATGGATACACGCGCTCTAATCTTTCAAAGTATTTATCTAGGCGTGTGTTGCCAGTTCCAAGCTTTATTATTACAACTGTTGATATTGGTGAGGATAGAGTGAAATCGTTGTTACCAGGAGGCCATTGTATGGTGGAGACTCGTAAGCGTTATTGTTACTATCGAGCCACTCCTTGTGGAAAAAGAATTATGCTGGGTACCCGAGCTGCAATGCACGCAATGAGTGCTGAAGACGCTCTGCCAACGCTTAAGAAAATGCTGTCTGAAATTTTTCCCTCTTTGAAGAATGTTGACATTAGTCATTGCTGGACAGGATTTACTGGCTTTAGTTTTAGTCAGCTTCCAAATCTTAGCTCAAAAAATGGCATATATTCTGCACTTGGGTACTGTGGAAATGGCGTTGCAATGGCCCCCTATTTGGGTCATAAAGCCGCACTTAAAATATTAAATCCAGATCAAAGCGTGTCTGTTTTTGAACAAACGCCCCTAGAAACAAGGCCATACTACTTTGGAAGGCCATGGTTTTTGCCAATTGCCAGTGCCTACTTTAGAGGCTTTGATTTGTATGATAATTTCAGACGAGTGAAATCAATAAAAAAAGCTAATTTTGATTAATTTTTACATTAATAACAAGAGCTTTCAATTTTCTCTGTAATTAAAAGAAATCTACATTAGCATGGTAAAATATTGCCTTTTTAAATAATTGGGGATTTATCCATGGAACAAACTTTATCTATAATTAAACCAGATGCTGTAGCTAAAAATGTAATTGGCCAAATTTATTCACGCTTTGAAAGTGCTGGTTTTAAAATTGTTGCATCAAAAATGATTCACCTGGATGATGAAATGGCTGGCGGATTCTATGCCGTTCATCAAGACAGACCTTTCTTTAATGACCTAGTAAGTTTTATGACATCTGGTCCAGTGATGATCCAAGTTCTTGAGGGTGAAAATGCTGTTGCAAAGCATCGTGAAATAATGGGAGCTACTAACCCAAAAGAGGCGGACGCAGGAACAATAAGAGCTGACTTTGCAGAGTCCTTGGATGAAAATGCAGTTCATGGTTCTGATTCTCAGGAAAATGCAGCAATTGAAATTGCATATTTCTTTGGCGATGATGGTGTTTGTCCAAGAACTAGATAGATAAAAGAAGGATATTGTCTTATGTTAGAAAAACAAAACCTTCTAGGGCTTACGCAAAGTAAGCTTAAGAAGTTTTTTTCTGATTTAAATGAGAAACCCTTTCGCACTAAACAAATTATGCAGTGGATTTATCATCAAGGTGTTACCGACTTTGATGATATGCATAACTTTTCTAAAGATTTAAGACAAAAACTTGACTCAATCGCCTCAATAAATATGCCTGAGATTGTCTCCTTGAATCACTCTAAGGACGGGGTAGTTAAGTGGGTTATAAAGCTTGGTGAAGACAATCATATTGAAAGTGTATTCATACCTCAAAAGGATAGAGGGACTTTGTGTATCTCTTCGCAGGTTGGATGTTCATTGGCTTGTACTTTCTGTTCAACTGGCTATCAGGGCTTTAATCGTAACCTCAAAAATCACGAGATCATCGCTCAAGTCTTGTTAGCTAAAAACTATCTTGAGTCAAATAATAGTAGAATCACTAATGTTGTTTTTATGGGAATGGGGGAGCCTCTTCTTAACGAATCTCCGGTTTATGATGCGTGTGAAATTCTTTTGGATGATTGGGCATTTGGCCTTTCAAGGAGAAAAGTAACTGTCTCATCATCAGGAATTGTGCCTGCACTCATAAGAATGTCAGACACTGTTCCGGTTAGCTTGGCTATTTCTTTACATGCACCCGATGATATACTTAGAGATATATTGGTCCCCATCAATCAAAAATATCCTATAAAAGAGCTTATGAAGGCATGCCATTATTACCTAAAAGCTGGAACTCAAGAAAGGCATATATTATTTGAGTATGTCATGCTTGATGGAGTCAATGATTCTATTGAGCAGGCTAAATCCCTTTCAAAGCTTTTAAATTACTGGTTTGAGAGTGAATCAGCAAAAGTTAATTTAATTCCCTTTAACCCTTTTCCAGAGTCTCAATACAAAACATCAAGCCCTTCAACTATCGACAAGTTTCAAGATGTCCTCTTTAAAGCTGGTATAAGAACGACCACAAGAAGAACAAGAGGTGATGATGTTGATGCCGCATGTGGCCAGTTGGCTGGTAAAGTCTTAGACAAGAGCAGAAGAAATGCTGAGCGGAATAGATTACTATCCTAAAAAGAAAAAACAACTTAAAGGAAAACTCTTCTGGGTTGTTTTGTTATTTATAATTCTATTAGGCATGTGGTATTATTTTCAGGATTTAGAGTTGTCAGAGGGAAGCTCCAGTTCAATTATCATCAGTAGGCCGATTGAGGATAGCGAACCTGTTTCTTTATTAAAAAATCAATTAGGTTCAGTCAATCAAGTTGACGAATCGATTTCTGAAACAACTATTAACAATAGCGAAAGTCTAGATGAAGTAATTAGTAATTATGAAGCAAATACACAAAATTAATCGAAGATTATCTAAGCAAATATTTGTGGGAAATGTTGCTATTGGAGGAGATTCTCCAATCAGCGTTCAGAGCATGACTAATACTGATACATGTGATGTAAATTCTACAGTGAATCAAATACTTTCTCTTGAGAATGCTGGGGCTGATTTAGTTAGGGTGTCGATTCCAACTATGGATGCAGCAGAGGCATTCAAAAAAATAAAGAAGCGTGTCAATATTCCTTTAATCACTGACATTCATTTTGATTATAAGATTGCTTTAAAAGTTGCAGGGTATGGCGCTGATTGCTTAAGAATAAATCCAGGGAATATTGGGAAAGAGGATCGAATTAAGGAAGTTGTTGCTTCAGCAAAAGATAATGGAATACCAATTAGAATAGGTGTTAATGCTGGCTCACTTGAAAAAGATCTACAAAAAAAATATACGGAGCCGACACCTGAGGCAATGGTTGAGTCGGCATTTAGACATATTGATATTCTTGATAGACTGAATTTTGATAACTATAAGGTTTCATTAAAGGCCTCAGAGGTTTTTATGACTGTGTTCGCCTATCGTCAATTAGCTTCGCAAATTGATAACCCACTTCATCTAGGTATAACTGAAGCTGGCTCTTTTCGTTCCGGTGCTGTCAAGTCTTCAATTGGCATGGGATTACTTTTGAGTGAGGGGATTGGAGATACTATTCGAGTTTCACTTGCTTCTGATCCAGTTGATGAGATCAAGGTTGGCTTTGATATTTTAAAGTCACTTCATTTAAGAAAAAAAGGCGTTAATTTAATTGCCTGCCCATCATGCTCTAGGCAAAAGTTTGATGTCATTTCAGTTGTCAATGAACTTGAATCTCGCCTTGAAGATATTACTGAGTCGATTGATGTAGCAGTTATTGGTTGCGTCGTTAATGGCCCAGGAGAGGCAAAAGAGGTTAGTGTAGGCCTAACGGGAGGCTCTCCAAACCTTCTCTATATTGATGGAAAGACTCACAGTAAGGTTACTAATGATTCATTAGTCGACACCCTTGAAGCGCAGATAAGAAGGCGAATTCCTATTTCCAACGTTTAGCTCGTTTAATTGCCCTATATTTATAGATAGTAATAATTGCAAAATAGCCAAGTATTGCTGTAATTGTAGAAGTTATTATTCCTCCAACCCACATAGCCAGAGTAGCGCTTCCAAAGTTATCCATTAGGTATGAAAATGAAAACTCAAAGCCTGGATCCATTTCAATCCCCATAATTGAAGCACCCAATTTATAAGTAAAATAAAAAATGGGAACCATAGTGATTGGGTTATTCACCCAAACCAAGAGCATTGAAAGTAAGATGTTTGCTGAAAATATAACTGCAAGAACTGCTCCCAATACAGTATGCCCAGGAATAGGAAGGAAGGCACAAAATAATCCAATAGCAAAAGCTTTGGCAATAGTCCTTTTATTCCATTTCCACAACTCTGGATCAGCCAAGTGCTTATTGAGCCAACCTAAATTAACATTTTCTCGCTTTGGACTATATTTTTTTAATGTCTCTTTCATTTATTTTTAGACACATTAATAATATTTTCTGATGTGAGTCCGTAAAGCTCATAAAGCTCAGATTGTGAACCATGCTCTGTAACCTTATCAGGGACGCCAAGAATTTTCAAAGGCGTATTAATGTTATTTTCCTGTAATAGTTCATTAATGGCGCTACCTGCACCACCATTGACAGTATTATCTTCAATAGAGATAAGTACTTTAGAGTTATTTGCAATCTCAATAATTAAAGCTTTATCTAAGGGCTTAACAAACCTCATATCAACAACTGTAGCATTAATTTTTTCAGAAGCTTCAAGCGCAATTTCAAGCATATTTCCAAAAGCAAAAATAGCAGTATCTTTTCCAGTTTTAACTATATTTCCTTTCCCAAGCTCAATTGTTGAGGATGAAACAAATTCCAAAATCTCAGATTTTCCTCTTGGAAATCTCACACAAACTGGCCCATCAAAATTATGAGCAAAATTAAGCGCTTTATACATTTCCAATGACGAACTGGGTGCAATAATAATAATGTTAGGGATACATCTTAAAAAACTCAAATCATAAATACCTGCATGGGTTGCACCATCTGCACCAACTAGTCCTGCTCGATCAATTGCAAACGTAACATTTAAATTTTGTAGAGCAATGTCGTGAATAAATTGGTCATAGCCGCGCTGTAAAAATGTTGAATAAATTGCAACTACAGGTTTTAGTCCTTTAGTTGCAATTCCGCCAGCCAGAGTAACTGCATGCTGTTCTGCAATGGCAACATCTACAAAACGTTCCGGAAAGCTATTTGCAAATTCAACCATTCCAGACCCTTCTGACATTGCTGGGGTTATTCCAATAAGACTTTGATCATCCTTAGCAGTATCACAAAGCCATTTTCCAAAAACGCTACTATAGCTTGGAAAGTTATTACTTGATAATGATGGCGGCGATATACCATGAAATTTTAGTGGATTCTCTTCTGCAGCTTCCAAGCCATGACCTTTTTTTGTAATGATGTGAAGTATTCTGGGTTTTTTAAGATTTTTAAGATTTTCTAGAGTTTTGACTAATATTGAAATATCATGTCCATCAATTGGGCCAAAGTAATCTATTCCTAATTCTTCAAAAAGAGTGCCTGGCAAGATCATTCCTTTTAAATGCTCCTCAGATCGTTTTGCAAACTTTTGAATACGTGGAAGCCTTTCAAGTAATTCAAGCGATTTAGATTTCATAGTTGAGTATATCTTTCCAGAAATAAGACGCGTTAAATATTTGCTTAGTGCACCCACATTTTTGGAGATGGACATATCGTTATCATTGAGAATGATGAGCAAGTTGGCATCTGTATCTCCAGCATGATTCATAGCTTCAAATGACATGCCACCCGTTAGCGCGCCATCTCCAATGACAGCTATTGAGGTGTCTGAATTATTATTGATTTTATTTGCCATAGCAATTCCAAGGGCCGCACTAATGGAGGTTGAGGAATGACCAGCGCCGAAGACATCATGCTCGCTTTCACTTCGCTTTGTAAAACCAGATAAGCCATCTTTTTGACGAAGAGTTGACATTAGATCTTTACGACCTGTTAATATTTTATGAGTGTATGCCTGATGACCCACATCCCAGACGAAAGTATCATCAGGGCTGTCAAAAACATAATGCATTGCCAAGGTCAATTCAATTGTTCCAAGGTTCGAACTTAAATGTCCACCTGTCTTTTCAATGCTCTCAATTAAGAATAACTTAATTTCTTCTGCAAGAGAATTAAGTTCATTAATATCTAGTTTTTTGATATCGCTAGGATTATGAATGTGATTTAATATCATTCGACTTAGTAAAAAACTTAATTTATTAGCACAGAAAAGAGTCGAATTATACACTTGTCAGTATTGAGAATAGTGGAGCCCTAATGGAGTTTTAATGTTTATGAGAAGTCTAAATAAACTTAAATTACTTTCGGCTACTAGTAAAATTAACATTTTTTGTAGGGTTATCTTGAAATATGTACGCTATTTGCGCTTTATACAAGTTTACTCGGCTAGATGATTTTGAAGATATCCAGGCTCCACTGAAGTCATTTTTAGATGCTTTAAGTGTTAAAGGAACTCTACTGCTTGCAAGAGAAGGCATAAATGGAACCATTTCAGGGGGTAAAGATAGTGTTGAAAAAGTTCTTGATTACCTTCAAACTGATGATAGATTTCTTGAATTGGAATATAAATTTTCATATAGCAAAAAACCACCATTTAAGAGACTTAAAGTCAAACTAAAAAAAGAAATAGTTACCATGGGCCTGTCAGAAATTGATCCTAATCATTCTGTAGGAACTTATATCAAGCCAAAAGACTGGAATAATTTAATCAATGATCCTGATGTAATACTAATTGATACAAGGAATAATTATGAGTATGAAATTGGAAGCTTCAAGGGCGCTATTAACCCAAATACTGAAACTTTTAGGGAGTTTCCAAGTTTTACAAAAAATAGTCTAAAGCAATATCAAAACAAAAAAATTGCCATGTTTTGTACCGGCGGAATTCGCTGTGAAAAATCTACAGCCTATTTAAAGTCTGAGGGTTTTGAAAATGTTTTCCATCTTCAGGGCGGGATTCTTAAATACTTGGAAGAGGTTAAAGAGGAAGAGAGTCTTTGGGAAGGTGAATGCTTTGTATTTGATGATAGAGTTGCTGTCAAACATAACCTTGAGCAAGGTAAATACGATCAATGTCATGCATGTCGGTTTCCTATCACTGAAGAAGATACAAAACACCCTCATTATGAGAAGGGCGCATCCTGCCCAAGATGTTATGGGACAAAAAACATAGAACAAGTAGGCAGATACCGAGAAAGAGAGAAGCAGGTACAACTTGCCAAGAAAAGAGGTGAGGTTCATATTGGTGATGATGCTAATCACAAGCAACAAAAAACATAGATAATTTTATAAATAAATTTTTTAAATAAGAGATAGTTATTCAAATGTTTGATAGAAAAGATATTGCCCAACTTAAGAAAGACATTGTTTTAGATGTCAAGCTATTAAATTCTAGATTTAAGCTACACACTCGTTGGGGGGTTTTTAGTCCCCGATCGATTGATGATGGTACGCTTCTTCTGATGAAGTATATTAGCGCTAATGAAAATGACATCTGTCTTGATTTAGGCTGTGGTTATGGACCAATTGGTCTTGCATTGGCTAGGCAGTGTCACAAGGGAAAAGTTCATATGGTAGATAAGGACTTTGTGGCGGTTGAACTTTCAAAATATAACGCAAAGATTAATAATGTTAGCAATGCTAAGGCCTATCTATCTGATGCATTTTTGCAAGTACCAAATGATATAAAATTTAATCAAATCATTTCAAATATTCCTGCCAAAGTCGGAAGAGAGCAGCTTTCAATTATTCTTTATGATGCATTTGATGCGCTGCAGCCAGGGGGGTCAATAACTGTTGTGACCATTAATGGTCTTAAGGACTTTATAAAAAATAATTTTAAATCAGTTTTTGGAAATTATAAAAAAATTAAACAGGGTCAAAAATATGTTATTTCCCAAGCAATTAAGCAATAATTATTTTATGTATCTTTGCAGTATTTATAATACTAGACTAAAATAGCAGAAAAAAATCGGAGCAATAAATTGGAAGTATTAGAAAAAATTCAAAAGCAAGTCGATAGCGCTGCAATTGTTATTTATATGAAAGGAACACCACAGTTTCCTCAGTGTGGATTTTCTGCACGTGCATCTCAAACTTTAGCATCAACTGGAGTTGAGTTTGCTTACGTTAATATTTTTGAAGATCAAGAAGTTTTTCAAAGTCTCCCAGACTTTGCTGATTGGCCTACATTTCCCCAAATCTATTTCAACTCTGAATTAGTGGGCGGTGGTGATATTATTATTGAAATGGCTGAGCAGGATACCCTTAAGGATGCTATGCAAGAGGCTGTTGAAAAATACAATAGCTAATTAAATTAAAGTTTTCTTAGTTTGTAGCCGTAATCCTTTAGCCAAGTTTTAGCTTCTTTGAAGTTAGGCATCATTGATTCAACAGTTTTCCAAAAATGAGATGAATGATTCCTGTGAATTGTGTGTGCTAGTTCATGAATAATGACATAGTCAATTACGTTCATGGGAGCCATAATTAAAAGGTAGTTTAGATTAATATTATTCCTGGATGAGCAAGAACCCCACAATGTTTTCTGCTCTTTGATTCGAACTTGGTTTACAGATAAATTATATTGATCGGCAAAATAAGTAAGCCTTGGAATAGCAACCTCTCTAAATTTTTTTTTGTACCATTTCTTTAGAGATGAGTGAATCAACTCTTGATCACTTGAACACACTAAAAATTCTTCACCATTGAAAGTTAATTTTTTGGATTGATCCGTTTTTATTTTAATGGGATATAAGGATCCTAACATTAAAGCCATATCTTTATCAAAGGCGCTATCACTTAAACGATTATTGATAATCTTTTGTTGCTTGTTGACCCATTTTTTCTTTTCATTAATAAAGTCATGAATTTTATTGATTGAAAGTTGATGAGGAGCTCTGACAATCAATTCAGCGTTTTCATTAATTGAAATACTTAGGGTTCTTCTATTGCTTCTGATAACTTTATAAGGCATCATTTGGATAAGGGCTTCTATAGCTATATTTAGTTAATCCATTTCCTGGCGTTTTCAAACATTCTGAGCCACGGCGATCTCTCTTGCCATTCATTTGGATGCCAAGAGTTTTGAACTGTTCGAAAGACTCTTTCAGGGTGGGGCATCATGATTGTAATTCTGCCAGATTCATCGCAAATGCCTGCTGCAGATTTTTCAGAGCCATTAGGATTGTGAGGATATACTTTAGATGGATCTCCAGAATAGTCAACATACTGCATAGCAATACTAGTAATTTTAGTTTTAGAGTCAAATCTAGCTTTACCCTCTCCATGTGCAATTGCTATAGGCATGATTGAGCCTTCCATTCCACTAAAGAATATAGATTTCGAATTACTAATTTTGACGCCTGTAAGACGCGCCTCAAATTGTTCTGATGTGTTTTTCTCAAAGGAGGGCCAGGCTGTTGACCCTGGAATGATTGATTGAAGATTAGAAATCATTTGGCAGCCATTACACACCCCCAAAGTGAAACTATCAGATCTTAAAAAATATTCAGAAAACTCATCTTTGGCCAGGCTGTTTAAAAGAATTGAATTTGCCCAGCCTCTTCCAGCACCTAAAACATCTCCATAGGAAAATCCTCCACAAGCGGCCAACCCCTTAAAGCTAGATAAGGATATTTTTCCAGAAAGAATCTGACTCATATGAACATCAGTTGCTTCAAAACCGGCCTGAGTAAAAGCAGCTGCCATTTCAATATGTCCATTAATTCCTTGTTCTCTTAGGATAGCAATTTTTGGCTTTGTACCAAAATTTATATAAGGAGTAATAATAGATTCATTGAGATCGAATGTTGGATGAACTTTGAGACCACTCGAGTCCTTAAGGATTTCAATATTTTCAGATTCGACGCATTCTGGGTTGTCCCTTAATTTTGCAATTTCGTATGAGGTTGAAGACCACTTTTTATAAAGATTTTTTCTCTTGTCTTGAAAAACGATATCATTTTCATGATAGATTACAATTTCATCATTTAAATTAATTCTAGCAATTCTTTTGGTTGAGTTTTTGAGTCCAATATCTTTTAGAGAGTCAAGAACTCTATTAATGTTAGATGTTGGAATCTGAATGATGCATCCCAGCTCCTCGTTAAATAGCTCAGGTAAGAGGTCTGAAGTATAAATTTCTAAACCACAATGAGACGCAAACGCCATCTCTAATAGAGAGATTAGGGCGCCACCATCAGATCGATCGTGATAAGCAGTAATTAAATTCTCTTTGTTTAATGTGTTGACTAATGAGAAGAATTGAGAGAAAAGTTTCGGGTCATCAAGATCGGGTGCATCGTTTCCAATTTGGTTAAATACTTGTGCTAAGCACGATCCCCCCATTCTATTTTTTCCTAATCCAAGATCAACTAAAAAAAGTTCTGACTCTATTTCATTAGCAAGTAAAGGTGTAATTTGCTGTCTGGTATCAGGTGTTTTTGAGAAGGCACTAATAATAAGTGAAAGAGGAGCTGTAACTGATTTACTTTCCCCATTCTCATCCCAAGAGCTCTTCATGGACATGGAGTCTTTTCCAACAGGAATAGTTAGTCCAAGCTCAGGACAAAGCTCCATCCCAATCGATTTAACTGCCTCATAAAGTTTTGCATCTTCACCCGGATGCCCACTGGCGCACATCCAGTTTGCAGATAAGTTAATGTGTTTAATATCCTCAATGTATGCACTCATTAGATTAGTCAGCGCCTCTCCAACACTCATTCTTGCTGCTGCAGCTGCATTGATAAGAGATAGTGGCGTTTTCTCACCAATAGACATTGCCTCCCCTTGATAGCCCGTGAAATCTGAGAGTGATATAGCGCAATCTGCTACCGGTACTTGCCAAGGCCCAATCATTTGGTCTCTAGCAATAAGGCCGGTCACTGATCGATCTGCAATCGTAATTAAAAATTTTTTACTCGCTATTGTAGGAAGTGCTAATAACCGATTAATGGCATCGCTTACAGAAACATTGCTCGCATCAAAGGATTTTTCAGCATTAGGCAGGGTAGCAACATCTTTATGAGTTTTAGGGGATGAGCCAAATAGTAATGACATCTCTAGATCGATAGGTTTATTATCAAAATATGAATCTTCAAGCGTTAAATGTCTGTCATCAGTTGCATTTCCAAGGACTGCGTAAGGTGCCCTCTCTTTAACGCAAATCTCATTAAACAGATCAATACTTTTTTCCTTGATTGCAATGACGTACCTTTCTTGAGACTCGTTACACCATATTTCTAGAGGGGACATTTTTTTTTCGTCATTGGGTATTGACCTTAATTGGAGCTTTGCACCTTTTTTTGAGTCATTTACCAGTTCAGGTATTCCATTTGAAAGGCCACCAGCTCCAATGTCATGGATTGATACAATTGGATTTGCATCACCCAAATTGGCACAAGCGCTGATCACTTCTTGAGCGCGTCTTTGCATTTCTGGGTTGGCTCTTTGAACAGAAGCAAAATCGAGATCTTCATTTTGATCACCACTTCCTACACTCGAGGCTGCTCCCCCTCCAAGACCAATAAGCATCGCAGGTCCTCCAAGGACAATAATCTTGTCTCCATTCGAGATTGCACCTTTATCAACATGGTTCTCCTTAATATTTCCGATACCACCTGCGAGCATGATTGGCTTATGGTAGCCTCTTACCTCTTCATTATAAGATCGCTGCTCATAGGTTCTAAAGTACCCACAAGTATTGGGCCTTCCAAATTCGTTGTTAAAGGATGCGGCGCCAATTGGTGCATCAATCATAATATCAAGTGCCGATGCTATTTGGTTTGGCTTTCCATAATCCTTTTCCCAGTTCTGAGTTGAATTAGGTATCTTTAAATTTGATACTGAGAAGCCGCATAGACCGGCTTTTGGTTTAGAGCCTCTCCCTGTAGCCCCTTCGTCCCTAATTTCACCCCCAGAGCCGGTTGCTGCTCCAGGATCTGGAGCAATCGCAGTAGGGTGGTTGTGTGTTTCAACTTTCATAAGGACTGCTTTTTCAGCATTTGATGTCTTATAGATGCCTTCATCATCAGGCTCGAAGAAGTCTGATTTATAGCCACTCATAACTGCAGAGTTATCAGTGTAGACTGATAAAAGGCCATCAGGATTTTGATGATAAGTATTTTTGATCATACCAAAAAGTGAAATCGCCTGTTTTTCAGAGTCAATTGTCCAGTCAGCATTAAAGATTTTATGTCTGCAGTGTTCAGAGTTTGCTTGAGCAAACATCATTAACTCGATATCTCTAGGGTTTCTTTGTAAGCCTTTAAAGCTATCAAATAGATAATTAATTTCACTTTCACTTAATGCAAGTCCAAGTTCAGTATTAGCCTTAATAATTGCTAATTTACCATTTTTAAGAATATCTATACTTTTAAAGTTGCTGGGTTGAAGTTCATTAAATAATAATTTTGAATCCTCAATATTTTCAAGATAGGATTCAGTCATTTTGTCCATCACGAATTCAAGGATAGTTTTTAATTCTTTGTCATTAGTGCTTCGGGTGAAATGATAAGTTATGCCTCTTTCTAGTCTTTTGATATCGAGTAATCCACAAAGTTTGCATATTTCGGATGCTTTAGAGGACCAAGGTGAAATAGTTCCTATTCTTGGTGTGATTGTAATTTGGAAGTTTGAGTTTATTAGATTCGCTTTTGGAGCATAATTTAAGAGCTTATCAAGAGAAGATCTGGTTGAAGTGTTGAGATCATTTTTTGATTCAATAAAGTGAATATATTCAGAAGAGATTAGCTCAATGTTAGGGATGAGGGCACTAATTTTCTTATTAAGTGCTTTTACTTTAAAATTTCTAAGTGCTTGAATTCCAGTATGAAAAGCGATCATAGTTCAGACAGTATTTCGTCCGAAATATCAGCGTTATGATAGACTTCCTGAGTGTCATCAAGATCTTCAAGTCTATCAATTAGCTTCATAAATTTATCTGCATCCTCAAGATTGAGTTCGATTCTATTAGCTGGTTCCATGGTGATCTGTGAATGATCAGGTATAAGATTTGTAGCAATTAATGCATCTTTGACTGGAAAAAAATTCTCTGGAGTCGTCACAACATCAATTGACCCATCTTCATTAGAGATAATGTCTTCTGCTCCTGATTCAATTGCAATTTCCATAATTGTGTCCTCATCACCAGAACCAAAGCTTATAAAGCCTTGTTTGGAGAACATGTAGGATACTGAGCCGTCTGTTCCAAGATTTCCACCATGTTTACTGAATGCATGCCTAACATCAGAAACGGTACGATTTTTGTTATCAGTCAGACAATCTACCATAATGGCAGTGCCACCAAGGCCATAGCCTTCGTAGCGAATTTCTTCATAGTTTTCACCGTCTAAATCGCCTGAGCCTCGCTTTACAGCATTTTCAATAGTATCTCTTTTCATATTTGCTGCTAAAGCTTTGTCTATTACAGCACGAAGAGAAGGATTATTTTCTAGAACCCCACCACCCATTTTTGCCGCTACAACAATTTCTTTAATGAGCTTGGTGAAGATTTTTCCACGCTTGGCATCTTGCGCACCTTTTCTATGCTGAATATTGTGCCATTTGCTATGTCCTGCCATTTCCTTGAAGTTTCTCCTATAGTTACTTAGTAAAGTCCAAAAGGCGCTGAATAGAATTTTTTGCTTTATCAATAATTTGATTATTGATGAGGATTTCGTTATTACCTGTATTTAAAGTATCTAAGCATTTTTCAAGGTTATTCATTGCCATCCAGCCACAGTGAGCGCATGATTCACAATCTGCTCCCTCTCCCATAGTTGGGGCTTCAATAAATTTTTTGTGGGGTGCTATCTCTTTCATTTTATGGAAAATACCGTTATCTGTTGCAACGATAAAAGTGTTTTCAGGTCTGGATGCAGCAGCATTAATGAGCTGAGTTGTTGATCCAACAATATCAGCAAGTGCGATCACCTCTTTGGGTGATTCAGGGTGGACCAATACGCCAGCCTCTGGATTCATTTCCATAAGCCTTTTGAGTCCTTCTGCTTTAAATTCTTCATGAACAATACAAGCTCCATCCCACATGAGCATCTCCACACCAGTCATTGACTGAACATAATGGCCTAAGTGCTTATCAGGAGCCCAAAGAACTTTTTTTCCTTCATTATGTAGCTTTTGGACCACTTTTAGTGCACTTCCAGAAGTTACAACCCAGTCAGCTCTGGCTTTTACTTCTGCAGAAGTGTTTGCATAGACGACAACGACGTGATCAGGGTTTTGATCACAAAATTTTGAAAATTCGTCAATTGGACATGATAAATCAAGGGAGCAGTTTGCTTCAGTATCTAAAACGAGAACACGCTTTTCAGGAGATAAAATCTTAGCAGTTTCTCCCATAAATTTAACGCCTGCAACAATAATTGTATCAGCATCACTATTCTGACCAAATCTTGCCATTTCAAGAGAGTCCGAGACAATACCTCCTGTTTCTTCAGCCAAGGTTTGAAGGTCAGAGCTTACGTAGTAATGAGCAACCAAAGTTGCGTTATTTTGCTTAAGTGCATCTTTAATTGAATTTTCAATCGATTGTTCTATTTCAATGTTTTGCATTATTAAACTTTAGTCGGAAGAGTCACCTTAATGTTTAAATCTTTAAGCTGCGCTTTAGAAACACTTGAGGGGGCGTCAGTTAATAAACATGCCGCAGTTTGCGTTTTAGGGAATGCAATAACATCTCTAATCGATTCAGTTTGACTTAAAGTCATAACCAGCCTATCTAAGCCAAAAGCTATGCCGCCATGGGGTGGGCAACCATAGTCAAGCGCATCAAGTAAAAATCCAAATTTTTCTTTTGCTTCTTCGTCATCAATACCAAGAAGTGTAAGAACAGTTTTCTGCATGTCACTCTGGTGAATACGAATTGAGCCACCTCCAACTTCAGAGCCATTGATTACTAGATCATAAGCTTTTGAGAGCGAATCCTCAGGGTTATCTACCAGTGTTTTTGAATCTACACTTGGAGCGGTAAATGGATGATGAATGGCATTAAGAGAGCCATCATCTGAAACTTCAAACATAGGGAAGTCGAGAACCCAAATAGGAGCCCATTCCTTATTGTAGAGTTTTAAATCATGACCAAGTTTTTCCCTTAAATTACCAAGAGCCTCATTGACTACTTTAGATTTATCAGCGCCAAAAAAGATAATATCTCCAGTTTTTGCTTCTGTTAGGTCAATGACTTTTTGAGTGACATCGTCACCTAGGAATTTAATAATGGGAGATGAGGGTCCATCTTCATTAAGTTTAATATAAGCTAAGCCCTTAGCACCATAGATGCTTACATACTTTGTATAGTCATCTATTTGCTTACGACTGATTGATGCACCGCCATCCACTTTGAGCGCAGCAACTCTTCCATTTTTATTGTTTGCAGGCCCTGAAAAAACTTTGAATTCAACATCTTTCATGATGTCATTCACATCGACCATATGAAGTGGAATTCTCATATCAGGCCTATCAACACCATAAAGATTAATGGCCTCTTTATAGGTAATCGTTGGAAATTTAGAGGGTAGATTAATACTGCCCACTTTTTTAAAAAGCCCTCTTATCATTTCTTCCATGAGCGATGTAATTTCATCTTCATCCATAAAAGATGTTTCGACATCAAGCTGAGTAAATTCGGGTTGTCGATCTGCCCTTAAGTCTTCATCCCTGAAACATTTAACAATTTGATAGTATCTTTCAAATCCAGACATCATTAGGAGCTGTTTGAAAAGTTGTGGTGATTGAGGAAGAGCAAAGAAGTTGCCCTCGTGCGTTCTTGATGGAACGAGATAGTCTCTTGCCCCCTCTGGCGTTGCTTTAGTTAAAAACGGCGTCTCAATATCCAGAAAATCATTGCCATCCATAAATTCACGCATAAAGTGAGTCACCTTTGATCTTAGTCGTAAACGCTTTTGCATTTCATCCCTTCGCAGGTCTAGATATCGAAACTTGAGCCTAACTTCCTCAGAAGTTTCCATCGAATCAAGTTGAAAGGGGATAGGTTTTGACGAATTTAATATTTCAATATGTGAAGCAAGAACTTCTATTTCACCAGTTGGAATTTTACTATTTACCATCTCATTCGCCCTAGCAACAACTTGCCCAGTAATCTGAAGAACGAACTCATTCCTAATCGTTTCGGCTAATTTAAAAGTATCTGCAGTATCTGGATTGATAACAATTTGAGCGATGCCTTTTTTATCTCTAACGTCAAGAAATATTACACCTCCATGGTCTCGTCTCCTATTGACCCAACCACAAAGCTTTACTTGTGAATCAAGAGCCGACTTATTTAGTTCACCACAAAAATGTGTCCTCATTTTTTTTCCTTAATTTTTAAATTTTCAGGTGTCACAACACCTGCTGATATAACTAGCTTAAACGCCTCTTCAACGCTCATTTGTAACTCGACTGCATCTTTTTTTGGAATCATCACAAAAAAGCCTGAAGTCGGGTTGGGCGTTGTTGGAACAAACAAATTAATAACATCTTTCCCAATAATACTTTCTACCTCACCTTTATAGTCACCAGATTGAAAAGCAATAACCCAGATCCCTTTACTTGGATATTGAATTAAAAATGCTTTTCTAAAGCTATCACTTGATGTATTTAAAACAGTTGAAGAGATTTTCTTTAGGGCATTATATATATTTCTAAAACCAGGTATTTTATTTAACGCACGCTCCCATAAGTCGAGTAGTTTACGACCCAAGATATTTGTAACAAGGGCTCCGGTAATCAGGATAACTAGAATAACTAAAACAATTCCAGAGCCAGGAATAGTGGTATCTAGATTGAGTAGAGATTCCGGTAGGAGTCTAGCTGGAACAAGATTATTTACAATTTCTAAAAAGAATTTGATAAGGAGTACACTTAGAGCAAGTGGAATCCAAAATAAAAGCCCGGATATAAAGTAATTTCTTAAGCGCTTCACTGAACTTGAAGATAAATACAAAAAAGAGTTATTTTAACACAAGCTGTATTGTCAATATGAGACTCGAGGGCTTAATATAAGTGGTTATTGATTGAGTTCCTCATCCCTAAGTGTTAGGATCTCATAACCATTTTCAGTCACTAAAATTGTATGCTCTGTTTGAGCTGAAAGCGATCTGTCTTTTGTTGTAACTGTCCAGCCGTCAATTCTTGAAGTAACAACTTCATAACCACCTAAATTTACCATTGGTTCAATAGTAAAGGTCATTCCAGGTTCAAGAATAGGGCTTTGAGATATTTTTCCATCGTCGTAATGAATCACTTGAGGGAGCTCATGAAAAACCTCGCCTATACCGTGACCACAATAATCTCTGACGACAGAGCAGTTTTTACTGTGAACATAAGCACCAATAACTTTACCAATTTCTCCTAAGTGGATACCAGGCTTTACTTTTTCAATACCTAGCATCATTGAATCTCTCGCAACGTTACAAATTTTTAATGCTTTAACACTAGGCTTGCCAACGATAAACATTTTTGAAGTATCACCATGAAAGCCGTCTTTAATAACAGTAATATCAATATTTAGGATGTCACCTTTTTTGAGTTTTTTTTCACTTGGGATTCCGTGGCAAACTACATTATTAACAGAAGTGCATATCGATTTTGGGAAGCCATTATAGTTAAGAGGAGCAGGAACTGAGTCTAAGTCATTTACAATAAAATCATGACAAATTTGATCGAGCTTTTCAGTAGTAACACCTGTTGTAACATGCTCACCAATCATTTCAAGTACCCTTGATGCGAGCTTTCCAGCTAGACGCATCTTTTCGATTTGATCTGATGATTTAATTGAGATAGACATTTTTTATTTAGAATTTTTCGCTCTTTTTTCTAGAGCTTTAATTCTATCTTCAAGTGGTGGGTGAGATGACCATAGCTGAGAACGATTAGATTTTGGCTTTTCTCCAATTCCAAATGCTGCCAATTGTTCTGGTAAAGGCTCTGGCTCTCTCTGTCCAAGTCGTTTTAATGCATTAATCATGTTTTGATGACCTGCTAAATCTGCCCCGCCAGTATCAGCGATATACTCTCTTTTACGGGAAAAATACATAACAATTATGCTAGCAAGAATTGAAAGTACTATCTGTGCAAAAATAGTGGTAACAAAATATCCAATACCATAGCCGCGTTGGTTTTTAAGTATTACTCTGTCAACAATATGACCAATAACTCTTGAGAAGAATATCACAAAGGTGTTAACAACTCCCTGAATAAGAGTCAGTGTGACCATGTCTCCATTGGCAACATGACTCATTTCATGACCAACTACTGCTTCAATTTCTCCTTGAGTCATGTTATCAAGAAGTCCTTGTGAAAGTGCCACTAAGGCATTATTTTTACTCGCTCCAGTAGCAAAAGCATTCATTTGACTTGAAGGGAAAATAGCTACTTCTGGCATCTTTATACCAACAATTTCAGACTGGTTTTTTACTGTTTTAATAAGCCATTTTTCCATATTGTTTTTTGGAGAAGAAATAACAACGGCACCCGTCATTCTTTTAGCCATCCATTTAGAAATGGCTAATGAGATGAATGCACCTCCAAAACCAAAAACACCAGAAAAAATTACAAGAGAATTGATGTTTAAATCACTTCCATTTTGCATTAGGAGGCTTTCAACTCCAAGAATCCTTAGAGTAATACTTAAAATTACCATAATGGCAATATTAGTAACTAAGAAGAGAAATATTCTTTGCATATTTTTAACCTTTAATTTAATAACGAAGAAAATCTATATTATATAAATAAAAGGTCTTATTTATGTTGTATTAATGAATTTTTGAATTAAAAAGAATTAATTTATTAGGTAATCTCTCTATCTTCCAGGCCACATCATTCGCGCCTCTGTCATTGTGCACGTATTCTCATTCACAGAGGTTAGGATTGTTTGGTAAGAGTTGTCTTGAGGTGTAAGAATAATAAATTTACCCTCTGCATAACTTGATAACTGAAGATTTTCAGTTTCAGATTTAATTTGAGCAATCTCAGGGCAAGATTGATTATTAATTACTGTTACCATAACTGTCGACAAGTAACAATAATCATCATCAGGAATCAAGGTTGCAGAAAATGATGAGGATCCATTGTTATACCTTTGAGAGGTGGTATGAAATGAAGGAAGTAACGAAGGATTTTTAGGGTGAGCAAATGTTATGTTCAGTCCGTTTAGGTTAAAAGATTTTTCTATTTGACTCAGATAGGAATAGCAAACTTCATTGATGCCTCTATTTTTTGCATCTTCAGATAAGTTAGAACCATTTGCGCAAAGACTAAGGAGTAGAATTGATATTATTAAAGTTTTAGAAAAGTATAAATGCATTATAAAGATCAGTTTCAAATAGAGTGCAATATACACCATTTAGTAAAAAATTACTTCATTTGTTCAAATGAATAAATTCTTAAATTTGATTGTAATATTAATTTAAAGTACTTTATAATTGAAATTAAAATTAATCGAAGGAGTTTTAAAAATGAAGTTAAGATTATTATTTATTACTATTTTGGCGATGCTACTTAGTGGTTGCATGGACACTGTCATGGCTGTACCTGCTGCTGCAGTTAATGGAGTTGGTAACGTAGTAGGCGGTATTTGGGGAGCAGTAACAAGTATTTTTTAATTCTCTCTTGTCAAACAAATAAATCCCATAAATTTTTATGGGATTTTTTTTTTGCTTATAAGAAATTATTGGTTACTTAATTGGTTGTGGAATCAGATTAGCCAATTTTATTTTGCGCCAGTTCTAGTGCCTCTTTTAGACTTGAAGCTTGAACTGAATATGAAACCTTATAGCCTTTTTCCTTTAAATTCATAACAGTCCATTCATTACCCTTAAAAGCTGGTAAAGAGAGAATGACTATTTCAACTATAAAAATTATAATTTGGAGTCCATCAGCAGTTGAAAAGTTAAAGAATCCAAGGTATCCATAGAGTTCATAGTCAATGCTAGCCAATATTAGAATTGTTAGTATAAAGGCTATGAATATTTTCCATAGTCCTCGAAACAAGAACCATGCTGGAAAAAAAGGTAAAAATGTAACAAAGGGTATAGCGAACCATGCAAAACCAGACTTAACTGCTTTTAATTCTTTTGTAGGGTGTTGAAGTACTTTGTATGTTTTCATTAAAAATATGAATTATTTTACAAATTAGTATACCCATAAGATTTTAATTAATGAATTCATTGAAATAGATTATTTACTAAAAGATATTTCAATTAAGGGTTTTGTTATCTATACTTTAATTTAAACTTTCTTGTAATAATCTTTGTATGAATTATCAGCAATTTACTGATCAAGGCACTTCCTTCATAAAAATAAATAAGTTAGAGGAGGCGAAATTCTTCTTTGAAAAAGCGCTTGAGTTAAGACCAGATTTTGCGGATGCGCTAACTAATCTTGCTCTCGTAGAGCATGAACTTGGTAATCTTAATCATGCAGTAAGGTTATATAAAGAAGCTGTAGCTGTTAGTCCCAAAATTGCTTTAAAAAGTGAAAATAAAATTCTTAGTGTTATTTATTATTTCTCTCAGAATAATATTCAAGAGGCATTAGAAACACTAAACATGCTTGTTGAAAAAAATCCTACAGACGCTCTTCTTTTTAATATGCTTGGTGGATGTCTTGCAAGCATAGGGCAGACAGAGATGGCTATTGCAAATTATCAAAAGGCGCTTGAATTTGAGCCAGAATATGCTATTCCAAAGCATATGCTTAATTCTTTAACTGGATACACAAGTAAAGAGCCACCAAAACAGTATGTCAAAAATTTATTTGATGATTACGCTTATAGATTTAATGATGCTCTGGTTAATAATCTTCAATATAGTCTCCCTTTTGTTATAAAGGAGTTAATACTTCAAAGTAATAGTGAGAAATCTGAATATCAAAATGTAATAGATTTAGGTTGTGGAACAGGTTTAGCTGGAAAAGATTTAAGGGATATAAGCACTAATCTTTTTGGAGTTGATATTTCAGAAAATATGCTCTTTGAAGCTGAAAAGTTAAATATTTATGATACTCTCATTGTTGGGGATATAGTTGAGAAGCTAAATGCATCTCAAGATAAATTTGATTTATTGGTAGCTCTTGATGTGCTAATTTATATTGGAGATGTAAAGTCCACTTTTCAAGCAGTCCGAAAATGCTGTAAGTTAGATTCCCTTTTTGTTTTTTCTGTTGAGATTCAAGATGAGAATGGATATTCTCTATTAAAAAGTTCCCGTTATGCTCACTCAGATGAGTATATTATGAAACAATCTAATGGACTTTTTGACTTGGTTAATTCTCAAAATGTAAGACTAAGAAAAGAAGGTGAGAATTGGATTGAAGGAAAAGTGTATGTATTTTGTCCAATTATTTAGTTGTGTATTAGGCTGAAACCCAAATAGGAAGTGGGGCGAGAAACGGGGCTCGAACCCGCGACAACCGGAATCACAATCCGGGGCTCTACCAACTGAGCTATTCCCGCCATAAAAAAAGTGGCGCGCCCAATACGATTCGAACGTATGACCTACGGCTTAGAAGGCCGTTGCTCTATCCAGCTGAGCTATGGGCGCATAACTTTGCTTTTTATAAAGTTTAGGCTTGCACTTTAAAAAATTAATTTTGGTCGGAGTGGAGGGATTTGAACCCCCGACACATCCTTTATTAGTAGGGTCTGTAGAGCTAATGCTGTCTTAATGCTGTCTTAACTATCTAAAGATCTTACAAAATAAGGTGGTAATTATAGTCAATACAAATTATTTTTGTCTTTATTTGTTACTAATTCTCTGTTTCAATTGCTCCATTAAACTTTTCCATTCAGTCCAGTTCTTTACATCTATGGTTTTGGGTATCACATTAATATCAAACTCATCTTCGATTTGTTCATCGGTGTAGTCTAATTTTTTCATAACCTCAACATAGTTATTAAGAATTGATGAGGCAACCTTGATGTCAAAATAATGAAATCTATTTCTACAAATTCCTATGACATATGGAATTTTTGGTTTTGGTCTTTTAAGTACGACCTCATCACCATGTCGCTTATATACTTTAATTCCCCACCTTCCATCAAACCAATCTTCATCATCTTTTATTCCATACTCTTTTCGTATCTTTAAATCTTCTTCTTTTGCTTTTTGCTCAGCAACCCTATCTTTCTCTTCTTGCTCTCTTCTATTCTTTTCTTGTTCAGCCTTTATTTCATCAATTTGTTTTTGAATCGGATCAAGTAGAAGCTTGTAAACTTCATCTGAGCGAGAACTATTCATCATCTCAACAAAAGAATTTCTTGAAAAAGCACTTGTACAATTATTGTTATAAATTAACCATAGCTCGTCAGTTCCAAAATCAATAAATACTAATGACTGACTAGAGCCCCATTCTCTGAGCAACCTATAATCTTCAGGGAACTCGTACCACAAAACTCTTGTCTTATTTCGCATGTTTCGAACAAGATTTATTTCATCCTGAAACTGCTTAATATCAGTCGGGCGTCTTGTTCCATCAACTACCCATATCAGCTTTGTATAGAAGTAATCTCTTGAGTCACGCTCTTCTTTAGAAATTGGTGAATGTTGAAATTCAATTGTCCAACCCGAACTCGTTTTAACATCGGCTATATGTTTTTCACCACTTTCATCATATTGGATTATCTCTTGCCACTCATGAGGAAACTGATTCTTCCAATTACGATGCCAATCTGTTTCATTCTCCCACCAATGGTCATCACACTTCTTCTTGTGCGACCAATGATGTCTTTTGATTTCACCACATCTAGCGACTAGTTCAGAACCACAACAAGGGCAGACTCCTTTAGCTCCTTTGGTAGGTTCAATACGCTCATTATTTGAAAGTGCGAATCTCATAAAAGGATTATAAGTCCAAACTTCGTTTGATTTGTGAGGGAGGGGAAAATTGTTCTTAAGAGAAATGAATTTCTGGATATAGTTCTGTTCCGGGTCGGTCTCCAGGCTTAAGGCCTTGTTTAGTCATAACTTCGCTATGATCTGGGTCCATTCCACACTCTCGAAACTTAATAAAAACATCGTCACCAATCCATTTTGAAGTAAATACTCTTAATTCAGTGTCTTCATCTAATTTTCCAGAGCCTCCATGCATAATTCTACTGTTAAATGCGATACAGTCTCCAGGATTCATATTCCAACTAACTACTCCATACTTTTCTGGATCTGCAGCAATATCTGGAAACTCAACATCAGTAATGCCTTCAAAATTTGTTTCATCAACATCTTTTATTTCGTCTGGATTTAGACTTCCAAAATTGAACTGGTAGAAGGTTGAATCAAATCTATGAGAGCCAGGAACAAAAGCCAATGCATTTTCTTTCTTTACTGGAACAAGTGGCATCCAAATTGTACAGGTGTTATAACCATCAACTGACCAGTATGGCTCATCTTGATGCCAAGGTGTTGCAAATTGAGAGCCTGGAGAGCGAACAAACACAGCATCAAAGTAAAAATTTATTTGGCTGGAATTCATGAGTTTTCCAGCGATAGAGGCTGCTGGCGAATTAAAAATAAAATTTTGGTATTCACTAATGTTTTGCCACGCTTGAGCATCATAAAACATGGTTCGGCCATTTTCATCTCTATCCCAGACTCTAGAGCGATTTGAAGGTAGCTCAATATTTTTATCTAGCCCTTGGCTCAAAGAACTAATCCAATCAGAATCAAACATATTTTTTAATAAAATAACTCCATCATGATCAAACTGTTCAATTTCATTTTGACTTAAAGGTCTTATAATTTTTTTATTCATAATTAGACACTCCTAAATTTCATTAGAGTCTAACTTGAATACTTATAGCTGTAAATACTTTTTTTCTAGCCAATAAAATATTCCAGTTTGAACTAAAGTCCAAATTTCGTTAATTAAGTGAAGAGAAAAAATGAAGCAAACTTATCTTGCAATTTTGAAGTTAGAAATGCTGTCTTAATGCTGTCTTAATTAGCCCAAAAGAGCCATATTCAGACTCATATTAGACAGCACTGAAATTAAGAATGCTTTTGTAGAGGGAATTGTTGGTCGGAGTGGAGGGATTTGAACCCCCGACCACCTGGTCCCAAACCAGATACGCTACCAGACTGCGCTACACTCCGAAGGTGAGTAATTATACTGTCATAGTCTTCTTAGTCAATGCTTAATTAAGCTTGATTTATTAGATCATTTTTGTTTAATTGTTGAAATAGTTATTATGCAGTTCTGTTTCGTCTTGATTGGCCAAAATAACCTTAATTTTTTCTCTATTTGCAATGTTTTTTTTGATGAGTGAAGGGTCAGTTAACTCTGATTCATTGCTTTGAGTTTCTTGAAATAAATTGGATTGTCCACCAGTCATTGCTATATAAACTTGAGCAAGAATTTGAGCATCTAAAAGAGCCCCATGTCTCGTTCTTGCACTTGTATCAACTCCAAATCGACGACAAAGGGCATCTAAATTATGCATAGTTCCAGGCCTTTGTTTTTTTGATAGTTCAAGAGTATCAATAACTGGACATAAATCTTGTATCTTTTTCTTTATGCCATTAAGTTTAAGTTCGTTGTCTAGAAAACCTAAGTCAAATGGTGCATTATGAATAATCAATGTTGCCCCATCGATAAAGGATAATAAATCATCTGAGATTTGATTAAATTGAGGCTTATTGATTAGAAATTTATCTGTAATTCCATGAATGTTAACTGAGTCACCAACAGCTCGATTAGGCTGAATATATTTATGAAATTCAGAATTAGTGACTTCTCTATTTTCAATTTGTACGGCTCCAATTTCAATAATGCGATGACCTTCTTTTGGATTAATTCCAGTTGTCTCTGTATCAAGCACAATAAGCCTTTCCATATTTTGCATAATAAAGTAAAATACATCATTTTAACATTCACCCTCAAAGGTTAACAACGATTATGGCAAGAGTAACAGTAGAAGATTGTTTAGATAAGGTACAGAATAGATTTGAATTAGTTTTAGTGGCTGCCAAGCGCGCTCATCAATTAAATTCTGGTGGTTTTAGAACAACTTTAGATGTTGGAAAAGATAAGCCGACTGTTTTAGCTTTAAGAGAAATTGAGGCTGGATTAATAGATGCTTCAATTTTGACAGAAGAGTATGCAATTGAAGAAGAGCTTAATGCACAAGAAAAGCTTGCAGATGAAGCTAAGATGAGTGAAGTTAAAGCAGAACTTTCAGAGGCAACGCTCGATTCTGAGGTTGCGACTGATGATTTAACTGTTAAAGATCAAGATGAATAAATACCATTAAATTTTTTAAAGAAAAAATGACGCTCTAGCGTCATTTTTTTTTTTGCTTGATTTATAGATATTTTTATATCATTCCAATCAGTGACTTTGGTAACATGGATTTTTTAAGAAATATAACTCGAGGTTTTTAAATGAAGTATCCAATTATGCAAAGTAATAGAAAGCCTTTAATTGATGCTCAAAAATATGAACTGATGTATGAACAGTCAATGTCTCAGCCTGATGAATTTTGGGCCGATCAGGCAGATCAGTTTATTAGTTGGGATAAAAAGTGGGATAAAGTTTCTGATATTGATTTTTTTAAAGGGAAGATTGCTTGGTTTGAGGGCGCTACTCTTAATGTTTCATATAACTGTCTTGATCGTCATCTTCCTGAGAGAGCAAATCAGGTAGCAATTATTTGGGAAGGGGATGATCCGGATTCAAGTCAGTCTGTTACCTATAAAGAGCTTTATGAAATGGTCTGCAAATTTTCAAATGGAATGAAAGATCTCGGAGTTCAGAAGGGTGATCGTATTTGCCTTTATATGCCAATGATTATAGAAGCAACTGTTGCAATGCTTGCATGCGCAAGACTTGGAGCAATTCATTCTGTTGTTTTTGGTGGATTCTCACCCGACGCTTTAAGAGATAGAATCCTTGATAGTGAATGTAAGATGGTTATAACTGCTGATGAGGGTGTTAGGGGAGGTAAATCTATACCACTCAAAGCCAATGTAGATATTGCAACAAAGGAGTGTGATTGTGTCGAGCATATTGTAGTTGTTAAGAGAACTGGTAACGATATAGGTTGGTCAAACAGAGATGTTTGGTACCATGAGCTGGTCAAAGATGTATCATCCAACTTCCCTTGTGAAATGTTTGATGCTGAAACGCCACTCTTTATTCTATACACTTCAGGCTCGACTGGAAAGCCCAAGGGTGTACTTCATACCTCTGGTGGCTATCTCCTTTATGCGGCAATGACTCATAAATATACTTTTGATTATCAAGAGGGAGATATATATTGGTGTACTGCGGACGTCGGCTGGGTAACGGGACACTCGTACATTGTTTATGGGCCACTAGCTAATGGCGCAACCTCTTTAATGTTTGAGGGTATTCCAAATTATCCAGACGCCTCAAGATTCTGGCAGGTCATTGATAAACACCAAGTTAACATTTTCTATACGGCTCCAACTGCAATTAGAGCTTTGATGGGTGCAGGAAATGAGCTCGTACAAAAAACTTCTAGATCTAGTTTAAAAATACTTGGCACTGTTGGAGAGCCAATCAATCCTGAAGCCTGGGAATGGTACTATAGTGTTGTTGGTGAAGAGAGATGCCCTGTTGTGGACACCTGGTGGCAAACTGAAACAGGTGGCCACATGATTACACCAATGCCATTTGCCACTGAATTAAAGCCTGGCTCTGCAACGAAGCCCTTTTTTGGTGTTGAGCCCCAAGTTTTAACCGAGAGCGGCGAAGTGTTAGAAGGTGAAGCCTCAGGCGTTCTTGTTTTGGCCCGCTCATGGCCCGGTCAAATGAGGACGCTCTATAACAATCATAAGCGCTTTATGGAGGCTTATTTTTCAACGTATCCTGGGAAATATTTTGCTGGTGATGGTGTTAAGCGTGATGCCGATGGCTATTATTGGATTACTGGCAGGGTGGACGATGTCTTAAACATTTCTGGACACCGCCTTGGAACCGCAGAAATTGAATCTGCACTAGTTCTTCATAGTAATGTCAGTGAGGCTGCAGTTGTTGGAATGCCTCATGATATTAAGGGACAAGGAATCTATGCTTACGTCTCTCTAATGAGTGGCATTGAGGGGACGGATGAGCTTAAAAAAGAACTAGTTGCACTGGTAAGAAAAGAGATTGGACCCATAGCTACTGTTGATAAAATTCAATTTGCACAGGGCCTTCCTAAAACAAGATCTGGAAAGATTATGAGGCGCATTCTAAGAAAAATCGCAGAAGATGACTATAAAGAGTTGGGAGACACTTCAACGCTTGCAGAGCCTGGCGTAGTTGAGGATTTAATTTCTAATAGAATTCAATAGTCACCTAAAGTAACTAAGTAAAACGATGAACGCACTTCTCTACTTTGTTGTGCTATTAGCTTGGGGGTCATCATGGTTCGCCATTAGCTTTCAATTGGGAGATGTTGCGCCCCAGGTTTCAATAGTTTGGCGATTTTTGCTCGCTTCGATCATTCTTTTTATTTGGTGTTATTTTAGAGGCCTCAAGCTCTCATTCCCCTGGCGAGATCATTTGAGTTGGCTGTTGCTAGGTTTTTTTCTGTTTTGTGTTAATTATATTTGTGCTTATTTTGGTACCTTTTATCTTGCTTCTGGCTTAGTTTGTCTTATTTTTTCAACCCTTACCTTGTTTACTGTTTTCAACGGTTTTGTTTTTTTTAAAAAACCAATAAGGCTGCCCATACTAATTGGAGCAGTGGTTGGTATAGCTGGGCTTTCAGTGATATTTTCAAATGAAATTAGTAGTGCTGATTGGTCTCTTGAGTCAGGCGTTGTTAAAGGTTTTCTTTGGATGCTATTGGCAACTTTTTTTGCCTCAATTGGTATGCTTTTATCAGGCCAATTTCAGGCTCGTAAAATGCCGTTAGTCCAAAGTAATGCTTTTAGTATGCTCTACGGTTCACTGATATTAGTATTTTATATAGCCGTGAGTGATGTAAATTTCAGCTTCAACACTAGCTATAGTTATGTCCTATCACTGGTTTATTTAGCACTGATTGCATCTGTTATTGGTTTTGGAGTTTACTTAAAGCTTGTTGGAAATATTGGGGCAGATAAGGCCTCATATGTGAATATTTTTACGCCCACCATTGCGCTTCTTTTGTCCACTTTATTTGAAAATTATGAGTGGAGCTGGGTAGGCTTAATAGGCGTATTATTAATTATTATTGGGAATATAATCGTTCTTTATGCAAAACCAGTCAACTAGTATTATTGCTAAAGAAACTAAAGGGAGTATCTGATGGATTTAAAAACTACTTTAATGGAGCGAAAATCCACAAGGGCTTTCTTGGATAAAGAGGTGCCCATGGACACAATAAACGAAATCATTGAGCAGTCCAAAACAGCACCTTCTGGAGTGAATACACAGCCCTGGCAAGTTGCAGTCATTCAGGGTGAGAGTAAAAATAACCTCTGTAATAAGTTTGAGAAGGCTTTTAGAGGTGGAGTAAAAGGCTCTATGGACTATAAGTATTACCCAGTTGAGTGGCTTGACGAATATAAACAAAGAAGAAAGGAATGCGGCCTTATGCTCTACTCAACATTGAATATAAGTAGAGAAGATAAAGACAGACAGCTTGACCAGTGGGCGCTAAATTATCAAGCCTTTAATGCCCCTGTTATTCTTCTATTTTTTATTGAAAGATCAATGGAGAAAGGCTCTTTTATGGATTATGGTATGTTTATTCAATCGATCATGCTTTCAGCTGTCGAAAAAGGATTGGCAACTTGTCCTCAGGCAGCTCTTGGAGAGTATCCTGACATTGTTCGTCAAGAGTTTCCAGAATACAAGGACAAAATGGTGCTTTGTGGTCTAGCTTTGGGCTACGAAGACAAGGGTCAAGTCGTCAACTCATACAGAACACCAAGGGAAGATTTAAGTCGTTTTGTAAGGTACTATAACTAAAATAGATAGATTTATTGTTCAGTCTGCTCTTTTGCAAGCTCAAGCTCAAATTGACTCAGCTCAAGCTCGATGAGGGCGCTTGAAAGCTCTTCGGTTAATGATTTAATTTGATTATCATTTGTAATTACAAATGATTCGCTTTGGCTGAGTTCAGACTGGAGTTGATTGTTTCGAGTTTTAATTAAATTCATCTCAGCCTCAAGCACTTGAACCTTGCTAGAAGAAAGATTAAGTTTTTTAGTAGATGAATTCAGCAAGTCAAGGGAGTTTATTAATTGACTATCTAGATCATCCAGTTGCGTTTGCAAACTAATAAGATCTGATTTGTATTGTTCAATCTCCTCAGAGTTGTCAATGGAAATAATGACATGCTCAGGAGTCTTCATATTAAATTGTGAATAAGAATGCCCTATAAAAAAAACAACCACAGTTGATATCAGATAGAAGGCAATTTTTTGGTTCATTTTTATCTGTCTTTTAATAAAAATTGATCATCAGTCTTTAATCCACTTGGCAGCATCTTTCGCATAATAAGTCAAGATGGCATCTGCACCGGCCCTTTTAAAGCAGAGCAGTGTTTCAAGAACCGTTGACTTTTCATCAATCCAGTTCTTTTGACTGGCTGCTTTAAGCATAGCATATTCACCACTGACATGATAGGCAAAAGTCGGCACTCCGAATGTCTGTTTAACATTGGATACAATATCAAGGTATGGTAAACCTGGCTTGATCATTACCATATCAGCGCCCTCATTAATATCAAGTTCGACCTCGCGAATTGCTTCGTTGACATTTCCAGGATCCATCTGGTAGGTCTTTTTATCTGACTTTCCAAGACTTCCTGAAGAGCCAACTGCATCCCTAAAGGGTCCATAAAATGATGAGGCATATTTAGCAGCATACGATAATATGTTAGTATTTTTGAAGCCTGACTCTTCTAGTGCATTTCGAATTGCCCCTATTCTTCCATCCATCATGTCAGAGGGAGCAACGATATCCGCACCCGCCTCGGCATGTGAAAGGGCTTGTTTGATGAGAACCTTGACTGTTTCATCATTGAGAACATATCCATTGGAATCTATTAACCCATCCTGACCATGGCTTGTAAATGGATCTAATGCAACATCAGTAATAACTGCAAGCTCTGGGAAGCTTCTCTTGAGGGCGCGAACCGCTCTTTGAACAAGACCATCTGAATTATAAGACTCTTCAGCATCTTCAGTTTTTTTCTCAGAAGAAATAATGGGGAAAAGGGCTATGGCTTGAATTTTTAAATCAACAATTTCCTTAGCCTCAATCAAAAGCTGATCAATACTTAGTCTTTCAATGCCAGGCATTGAGTCTATCTTTTCCTTAATGTTTTCTCCATCAATAACGAATAGAGGGTAGATTAAATCGTTAGAAGTTAGAGTGTGTTCACGAACTAAAGAACGATTAAATTCTTGTTTTCTCAATCTTCTTGGTCGATGAGTTAAAATGGACATTTTCATTCCTAAAGTAACATTAACCAAATTATACAATAATGAAGCAATCATCCGAAACACTTACAAGTTTATCAAGCGTTAACAAGGCTTTTATTGAGCCTTTTCCCAATTCTAAAAAAGTCTATGCTAAAGGCTCAAGGGACGATATCAATGTCCCAATGAGGCAAATTAAGCTGACAGATACCATAGGAGATTTAGCTGAAAAAAACGATCCAATCCACGTTTATGATACATCTGGACCCTATACAGACCCTACTAAATCGATTAGTTACAGAGATGGGATTGATTCAGTTCGCTCGAATTGGATCGAGGAAAGAAGAGACACAGAAGTATTGGATGGTGTGAGCTCAAATTTTTCTAATGAAAGACTAAATAATAAAGAGCTTGATGAGTTAAGGTTTGAACACTTAAGAGCCCCTAGAAAGGCAAAGAAGGGAAAAAATGTTACTCAGATGCATTATGCAAAAAAAGGCATTATAACCCCTGAAATGGAGTACATTGCAATCAGAGAAAATTGCCTTTGGCAAGAATACCAAGACCAAATTGGACAACATCAGGGTGAAAGCTTTGGCGCCGCAACGCCAAAGATTATTACATCAGAATTTGTAAGAGACGAAGTAGCTAGAGGCCGTGCAATTATTCCTAATAATATTAACCATCCTGAAACAGAGCCAATGATTGTTGGTAGAAACTTCTTAGTTAAAATTAATGGAAATATTGGTAACTCAGCGCTTGGATCTTCAATCGATGAAGAGGTTGGAAAAATGGTTTGGGGCGTTCGTTGGGGGGGCTGATACCATTATGGACCTATCAACAGGTAAAAATATCCATGAAACGCGTGAATGGATTATTCGTAATTCACCAGTCCCTGTTGGAACTGTGCCTATTTATCAAGCGCTTGAAAAAGTGAAAGGTGTTGCAGAAGACCTGACCTGGGAGATCTTTAGAGACACGTTGATTGAGCAAGCGGAGCAGGGCGTTGATTATTTTACGATTCACGCTGGTGTTCGCCTTAAATACGTCCCGTTGACGATGAACAGGGTTACTGGAATCGTTTCTAGAGGCGGATCTATCATGGCGAAATGGTGCCTTGCCCATCATACAGAGAGTTTTCTTTACACGCACTTCGAAGACATTTGTGAAATTATGAAGGCTTATGATGTAACCTTCTCACTTGGTGACGGTTTGAGACCAGGCTCAATTGCCGATGCAAATGATGCCGCTCAGTATGGCGAGCTGGAAACTTTAGGTGAGCTTACGAAGATAGCATGGAAGCATGACGTGCAAACTTTCATTGAGGGTCCAGGTCATGTCCCAATGCACATGATTAAAGATAACATGGAAAAGCAGCTTGAAGAGTGTGGTGAGGCGCCTTTCTATACCCTTGGCCCATTGACCACAGATATTGCGCCTGGATATGATCATATTACCTCAGCAATTGGAGCAGCACAAATTGGCTGGTATGGCTGTGCGATGCTTTGCTATGTCACTCCTAAGGAGCATCTTGGGCTACCTAACCAGGATGATGTTAAGACAGGAATTATTACTTATAAAATTGCTGCGCATGCAGCTGATCTTGCTAAAGGACATCCAGGAGCTCAAATCAGAGATAATGCGCTTTCCAAAGCCCGATTTGAATTTAGATGGGAAGACCAGTTTAATCTGGCACTTGATCCAGATACAGCGAGAAGCTTTCATGATGAAACGCTTCCAAAGCAAGCCGCTAAAACTGCACATTTCTGCTCTATGTGTGGACCTAAGTTCTGCTCTATGAAAATCTCACAAGATATTAAAGGGCTTGACAGCGCTACGGTTGAAAAAATTCAAGAAATTCAGATTGAGATGGATAAAAAATCTGAAGAATTCTTAGATAATGATAGTGAAATCTATTTAAAAGAAGGGGCTTAAAGCTAGTTAGAGTTAAATTTTGATCAGCGGCGTAATGACTCCAAGAATCTCATTAACTGCGCCGCGATTTTGATCGAAAGTTTTTTTGGCATTAACACCAAGCTGCTCTCTTCTTTGATCACTTTTAAGTAAATCAGAAATTGTGCTCATCAATTCAGCACCATTTGCGACTTGGATTGCAGCATCACTCCTTAACAGTTTCTTTGAGATTTCTTCGAAGTTAAATACGCTAGGGCCAAAAATAATTGGCTTAGATAATGATGCGGCTTCCAGCATGTTTTGGCATCCATTATCAGAAAGACTTCCTCCAATAAAGGCAAGGTCACAGACTGAATAATATGACATCATCTCACCCATAGTATCACCAATTAAAATATCAGTATCATCTGAACATTGAAGTGTTGAAGATCTTCTTTCAACCTTGAAGCCACTTGCTTTTGCAAGCTTAAATACCTCATTGAATCTCTCAGGATGTCTTGGAATAATGATCAAAAGAGAGTCGATATTATCTGCAGAATTGATATAACTTTCAAAGATTTGTTTTTCTTCGCCTTCACGAGTACTGGCAAAAACAGTTATTTTTCTCTCTCCAATTATTTTTTTTAAAGTTTTAATAGACTTATCGTCAATTGTATTGTTACTGTCAAACTTTAAACTACCCGTTGTAATCATCTTTTCTTGATTCGCTCCAAGTGATATGAACCGATCAGATGAAAATGAACTTTGAGCGCAAATCAAACTGAGGTTGTTTAGAGACGCCTTGACTAATTTTGCCAAATATTTGTCATATCTTTGAAATGACTTATCCGATAAACGCGCATTGATGAGTGCTGTTGGAATATTTTTCTTTTTAAGTATATGTATTAAGTTTGGCCAAATTTCAGTCTCAAGAAGGATACAGATCTCTGGGTTTATTTTTCTAATAAATGAATCTAATATAAAGGGAATATCAAAAGGAAAAAAACAGTGTTTAACGTTATTTTTATAGTAATTATTGACTGCATTAAAGCCTGTAATCGTTGTAGTTGAAATAATAATCTGGTGATTGGGGTATTGAATCATAAGCTTTTCAATTAGAGGCTTAGAGGCATTAAACTCTCCAACAGAAACGCAGTGAGTCCAAATCACTCTTCCAGGTATTTTCTCAACGATACCAAATTGGTTTTTTAGTTTTCTTGTCCAAGATGCATCGTGAGTATCTTTTATGAGAAGCCTAAAGATAGAAAATGGAATACTAAAATAAAGCACCAATGAATATAGAAATCTATTCATAGACAGGGTCAATTAAATGTTTAAGGGAAAAAATGATCATATAGTTTATCTAGGCACTCAAGATTCAAAGTTTTGATAAAGTCTTAATCAAGTTCGATTCTCTTCTAGAGGGCTTGTGATAGGAAAAAAGGTATAATAGTTGCCAGATATTATAGCTTTATCATTTAACTCTCATTACATCTATTTCATTTAGACTGATTCTTAATTATGATCTTAGCTATTAATTTATTATTTATTTAAAAGAATTATGAAATTTGTAGACTCTGCAAGCGTTGTCGTTGAGGCTGGAAAAGGTGGGGCAGGCTGCCTCAGCTTTCGTCGCGAAAAATATATTCCTGATGGCGGGCCTGATGGTGGAGACGGCGGTGATGGAGGCAGCGTCTACTTTCAAGGCCAAGAGGGTTTAAATACGTTAAGTGAATTCCGTTACAACCGGCTTTATAGAGCTAAGAATGGGATGCCAGGAATGGGTAGTGATCGAAGAGGAAAGTCTGCCGATGACTTGTATATCGAGGTTCCACTTGGCACCAAAATCATCGACCTTTCTACAGATGAGGTCATCGGTGAGATAACACTCCACAAGCAAGATTTGCTTGTTGCAAAGGGAGGGTTTCATGGATTAGGTAACGCAAGATTCAAGTCATCAATCAATCGAGCTCCCAGACAAACTTCTCCAGGTACTCCGGGAGAATCCAGAGAGGTTTCATTAGAGTTAAATATAATGGCTGATGTAGGACTTTTAGGTATGCCAAATGCAGGCAAATCATCTCTGATTAGACAAATCTCAGGTGCCCGTCCAAAAGTTGCTGACTACCCTTTCACTACGCTTCATCCTAGTCTTGGTGTTGTCAAAGCAGGAAGTAATCACTTTGTCATGGCAGATATCCCCGGCCTTCTTGAAAAAGCGAGTGAGGGTGTTGGACTTGGATTTGAGTTTCTTAAGCATCTGTCAAGAGCCAGAGCGCTTCTGCATGTCGTTGATATATTGCCATTTGATGGCTCTGATCCTGTTAAAAATTATTTAACGATAGAATCTGAATTAAAAAAGTTTGATGATGAACTCTTCAAAAAATCTAGGATTGTTGCAATTAATAAAATCGATTTAATTGAAGAAAGTGAAAGAGACAAGGTCATTAAGGATTTTCTGAAAAAAATCAAATACAAAGGAATTGCGTTTAACATATCAGCACTAAATGGTTTAGGCTGTAAATCCTTAATTTTTGGTTTGTATGATTTAATAGAGCAAAAAAATGAAGAATAATAAGTGTTGGGTCGTTAAGATTGGATCTGCCCTTCTTACTAACAATGGAGAAGGAATTGACAAAAAGTTAATCTCTCAATGGGTAGAGCAGATTGTGAGTCTTCAAGCTCATAAAATTGATGTTGTGTTGGTTTCGAGTGGATCTATTGTTGAAGGAATGAAACGATTGGGATGGAAAGAGAAGCCAAGTGATATCCACAAACTTCAGGCTGCTGCTGCAGTTGGTCAAATGGGATTGGTGCAAGCTTACGAGTCATTATTTGCAAAATACAATGTCCAAACTGCTCAAGTCCTTCTAACGCGTGATAATCTTATCAATTCTAAGCATTTCGAAAATATATCAGCAACACTAGCCAACCTGCTTGATTTTGGAATTGTACCTGTCATCAATGAAAATGATACAGTCGCCACTGAGGAGATTAAGTTTGGAGACAACGACACTTTAGCTGCTCTTGTAGCCAATTTTTTAAATGCAGAAAGATTAGTAATATTGACTGATCAGCATGGTGTTTTTGATGCTGATCCTCGAAAAAATTCAGATGCAAACTTGATAGACAAAATACACTTTAATGATGAAAAATTAGAGCGAGTAGCTGGAAAAACAGGAGGCGCTCTGGGCTCTGGTGGTATGTACTCAAAAGTCATGGCTGCTAAGCAGGCCGCAGAGTCAGATACAATCTCGAATATTGCTTGGGGGCGCGAGAAAGAGGTGCTAACTAGGATTTATCAAGGTGAATATATAGGGACCTTAATTCATTGTTAGTATATATCGGTTTAGGCTCAAATTTAGAAAATCCAAAGGCTCAAATTGAAAAAGCACTTTCAGCACTAAATCTTTCTAATGAAGTCACTGTGATTGAGGTTTCAAGTTTTTATGAATCAAAGCCCCTTTTAGATATGCCTGGACCAAATTATATCAATGCAGTTTGCACTATTAAAACCTCTCTAGGAGCACTTGATTTATTGGACATCTGTCAAGCCATTGAAAATGATCAAAAGAGAGTAAGAGAGGTAAAATGGGGCTCAAGAACAATTGATTTAGATATACTTCTTTATGGGCAGCAAGTTATTTCAAGCGAAAGGTTATCTATTCCTCATCCTGAGATAACTAATAGGGCTTTTGTTTTGGTGCCAATGTTCGAAATTGACAAAGAGATTAAGGTTCCTCTTTTAGGGTCCATAAAAAAATTAATTGAGAGAGTTAATACGCAAGATCTAAAAAAATTATGAAGCACTCAGATTTAAGTCGTTTTAAACAGAAAGGTGAAAAAATTACCTGTTTGACAGCTTATGATGCCTCAATGGCTAGTTTGATTGATAGTGCGGGTGTTGACACTATTTTGATTGGTGACTCTCTGGGAATGGTAATTCAAGGCGCAGAAAATACGCGTTCAGTCTCAATGGAAGATATGATTTATCATACCTCTATTGTCTCAGCTGCCTGTAAACAGTCATTGGTCATAGCGGATATGCCTTTTAATAGCTATGAGGGTGCTCAATCTGCCTTAAGTAATGCAAAAGCTTTAATAGACCATGGTGCTGAAATGATTAAAATTGAGGGCGGTATTGAACATACTGAGGTCATTAAAGCGTTGATATCTAATAATATCAATGTATGTGGTCATCTGGGTCTTCAGCCTCAGCTTGTCATCGATTCAAGTGATTATAAAATTCAGGGAAGAGATAAGAGCTCTGCGCAACTAATTATAGATAATGCAAAGCTATTAGAGTCACTTGGAGTGAGTGTGTTGGTCCTTGAATGTATTCCTAGCGACTTAGCAAAGGTTATTAGTGAGCAAATTAAAATACCAACAATAGGAATTGGCGCTGGAAGAGATTGTGATGGCCAGGTCCTTGTCAGCTATGACATGCTTGGAATTACTTCAGGGAGACAGCCAAGATTTGTTCGAAATTTTTTAAATTCTCATGATTCTATTTCAGCTGCTGTAAAGTCGTATATCAAAGAGGTAAAGACGGGAACCTTTCCATCTGATAGTGAGAGCTATTAATGCAAATTTTCAAAACAACGACAGGTCTTAAGGGTTTTTTAGAGGATTGTCGGGACAATAACAAAAAAATTTCTTTAGTGCCTACAATGGGTGGGCTTCATGACGGTCATTTAAAGTTAATCGATAGAGCAAGAGCAATCTCAGATATTGTTGTTGTTAGTATTTTTGTTAATCCAACGCAGTTTGCTAGAGGAGAGGATTTCGAAGACTACCCCAATACTCTTTCTAGTGATCAAAAAAAACTAGAATCAAAAGGAGTTGACGTATTATTTCTTCCCTCTAAGGGGGAGATTTATCCTGATGGTTTACATAATGATTACAAGGTCGGTGAAATCGGTCAAATACTGTGTGGTGCATTTAGACCAAGTCACTTTGACGGTGTTGCACAAGTTGTTCAGCGTTTTTTTGATATTGTTAAGCCTGATTATTCAGTCTTTGGAGAAAAGGACTATCAGCAACTTTTGATTATTAAATCATTGGTCGATAAACTTAAATTAGATATTCTCATTGAGTCTGTAGAAACTCAGAGAGAGATCGATGGTTTGGCAATGAGTACAAGAAATCAATACCTAAGTCATGAGGATCGTAAAAAAGCTCCCAACTTTTATTTAAAACTTAATGCGCTAAAAAAGTCTATACTGGATGGAAAATCTATTGAAACATCAAGATTGAGAGTGATTGATGATTTAGATGAGGAATTTGAGACAGAGTATTTAGAGGTTCTAGATGCGAATAACCTTACACAAATCGAGACTAAAACCTCAGAAATTATTATAATATCTGCAATTAGATTCGGCGGAACGCGTCTAATAGACAATATTGTTTTTAGGAGAACGAATGTTTAGTATTACAGAAGAAGCAGAAGTCTATGTTGCAGATCTTTTTGAGCAGCAAGACGAAAAGGATTTGGGCTTAAAGGTAGATGTTGAAAAAGCTGGGACACCAGTGGCAACAGTCACATTTAATTTTTGTATTAAAAGTGACCTTCCTGATAGTTATCAAGAGTTTCCATTTATTGGTTTCAGTGCCTTTATTGATGAATCAAATAATCAATACTTGAGTGACTCCCATGTTGCTTTAAAGATTGATGGAACTAACAAGAAACTGACGATTACTGCTCCAAATGCTAAAGGAGAGGCGCCTAAAGATGATGCGCCTTTAGAAGAGAAAGTTCTGTTTACCATTGTCACCGAGGTCAATCCTAGCCTTTCTTCTCATGGCGGGTTTGTAGATTTAGTTGAAATTACTAAAAAAAATGAAGTTGTCCTGAATTTTGGAGGTGGTTGCCAGGGTTGTAGTTCAGTCAATATGACGCTTAAAGATGGCGTCGAAAAACAGCTTAAAACATTGTACCCAGAAATATCTGCAGTCCTTGATGCGACAGACCACTCATACAAAGAAAACGCTTATATGTAGATTTTCAGTTTTCTTTTGCTGGACTTTAAATTAAGGGAATGAATGGAAAATATAAGGGTCTACTCCCATTCAGCATGCCTCACTAAAGAGAACGGCGATGGCCATCCAGAGAGAAAAGAGCGACTTGAGTCGATAATGGACTCTCTTCGAAGTCTTGATACACTCAATATTGACTTTAAAGAGGCGCCCCTTGCTGAGTATAAAGATATCAATCGAGTCCATCCTAAGTCTTATCTTGATGAGATCTTTGAAATGATTCCAGATGAAGGTCTTGTGGGTGTTGAGAAAGAGCCCTATGCAGATACGCTCTTGTGTCAGAATAGTAAAGAAGCAATATTAAGAGCCTGCGGTGCTGGCATTGGTGCCTCATTAGATCTCATGAGTGGAAATTTTAAAAGGCTTTTTTGCGCCATTCGTCCACCAGGTCACCATGCAGAAACGACAAGAGTCAATGGCTTTTGCTTTATTAATAACGCAGCAGTTGCAGCTCGCTTTTTGCAGTCTCAATTCGATATCAATAGGGTTGCTATCATTGACTTTGATGTTCACCATGGTAATGGTACTCAAGAGATTTTCTATAATGATGTGTCTGTACTCTATGGTTCAATTCATCAGCATCCTCTCTTCCCTGGGACAGGCATGGAATCTGAAAAAGGGGCTGGGAATATCTTTAATGCACCCATTGATTCTGGAACTTCAAGTGAAGATTTTCTTAGAATTTTTAATGAAAAAATTTTAAAAAATGTGGATAAATTCAAGCCTGAAGTGATTCTAATCTCAGCAGGTTTTGATGCGCATAAGAGAGACCCTTTGGCAGCGATTAATTTAGATTCTGAAGATTATTTTCTGTTGACTCAGGCAATTGTTGAGATAGCCAATCGACATAGCAGCGGAAGAGTCATTTCTTTTTTGGAGGGAGGCTATGATCTTTTAGCCCTCTCAGAATCAATTGAAGCCCATTTTAAGGGATTAAGTCTTTAAAGATGATGAATGAGTTCGAGTTAATTAATCATTACTTTAATTGGCCATTAAGTGATCCTAGTATTGAGCTAGGGGTTGGTGATGACGCAGCACTTTTTGAAATTGATGCTGATTGCCAGCTTGTAACCTCTACCGACACTCTCTCAGAAGGTGTTCACTTCTTTAAGGACGCACTTCCTGGCGATATTGCCTATAAATCATTAGCAGTTAATCTCAGTGATATTGCAGCAATGGGAGCCAAGGCTAAATGCTTTACACTCTCCCTTACGCTTCCTAAGCTGGATGAAATCTGGTTAAAAGAGTTTTCAGAATCACTCAAAGAGGCATCCGAATTTTTTAAGGTTAGTTTGATTGGTGGAGATACGACGAAAGGCCCCTTAAATATTACGATTACGATTATGGGAGTCGTTAAAAAATCTAAGGCGATTAAAAGATCTGGCGCTAAAAATGGGGATGATATTTATGTCTCTGGTAATCTTGGTGATGCTGCCCTCTGCCTAAAAAAAATGAACGAGGGTATTAAGCCAAACTCATCCGAACTCAATAAACTTAATCAACCAGCTCCAAGAGTTAAACTCGGCCCAGCCTTAATAAATATAGCAAGCTCATGTATTGATGTTTCAGATGGACTTGAGCAAGACTTAACTCATATCCTGAGGGCTTCAAAGGTTGGAGCAATCATAGACTCTCAGAAATTACCATTAAGCGATTCAGTTCAAGATTATCTACAGACTAGCCAAGACTTAGGTTTGCCATTATGCGGGGGTGATGATTATGAATTATGCTTTACATCTGATCAATCAAATCAAATGGAAATAAAAAAAATATCAGAGCATCTTAACATTAGAATCACAAAGATAGGAGTCATTAATAACTCACAAACTCTAGAAATTAGAGGTTATGAAGGCTCAAGCAAGTCTTATCAACACTTCTAAGGGGTAAAAACTAGAATTTAGATTTCTTTTCTTTCTTCTACAGTCTTACAGTCTATACACTGATCGGCAGTAGGGCGAGCCTCTAGACGATTGAGGGCGATTTCAATGCCACAAGTCTTGCAGTAACCATAGTCACCCATGTCGATTAAATGAAGTGTCTTATCAATCTTATTGATTAGTTTTCTTTCACGATCTCTTGTTCTAAGCTCTAAAGCAAATTCTTCTTCAATTGTAGCCCTGTCATTAATATCTGCAACAGGCGCTGAATCTTCTTGAATGTGATTAATCGTTGATTCTGCCTCAAAAACTAACTGCTCTCTCCAGACATTAAGCTTATGGATGAAATGCTTAAGTTGCCCAGCAGACATGAACTCTTCACCCTTTTTTGGAATGTAGGCAGGAATTTCGTCAAAGTTAGGTTCTGCAATCATTATTGTTAGTTTTGTAAAAAAAAGTAGTTTTTACCAAAAATTGCCTAAAATAGCAATGATTTTTTTATTTTTGACCCAATTAAATTTACGACGATGGCCTTAAAAGCAATTATATTTGATGTAGATGGAACTCTTGCTAATACAGAGCATGATGGTCATCTTAAAGCATTCAATGAGGCGTTCGATTTTTTTGAGTTAGACTGGTATTGGGATAGTGAGCTTTATGGTGAGCTTTTGAGTGTTAGTGGAGGGAAAGAAAGGCTTAGTCATTTCATACAGAAATATAATCCAAAACTAACAAGCCCCTTAACTCAAGATGATATTGCCAAGATACATAGAAAAAAGACCGACATTTTTATCAATAAAATAACTGATGGATATATTTCTTTAAGGGTTGGGGTTGATAGGCTCATTAATGATGCACTTGATAATCATTTAAGGCTAGCAATTGCCACTACAACGTCTTATGAAAATGTTAAAGCAATTTTGGTATCTGCTTTAGGCGAGGAAGCACTCAATAACTTTGAAATTATTGCTGCTGGGGATATAGTGGATAACAAAAAACCATCCCCAGAGATTTATAATTATGTTCTAGAAAAGATGAATTTAAATGCGAATGAATGTATAGCCATTGAAGACTCTGAAATTGGTTTTAATTCATCATCTGCAGCAGGACTTAGGACTCTAATAACTGTGAGCGAGTATACTATGACAAAAAACTTTGAAGGCGCACTAGTTGTTCTCGATCACTTAGGTGAAGAGAGCCAGCCTTTTCAGATAATTAATGGCCCACTTTCCAGTCATACGATGGTAAGTTTAGATTATATTAAGGAGCTCTATGAGTGCACTCGTTAACCTGGCAGACAATAGTAACGTTTATGAGGTAGCAAAAGAATCGGCTTTATCGATTGCCCCTCAGCTAAGCAAAAGGTTTAATAATAATATCTATTTAAAGCGCGAAGATGATCAAGTGATCCACTCTTTTAAGCTGCGTGGTGCCTATCAAAAAATGAGCTCAATGAGTGATGAGCAAAAAAGCAAAGGCGTTATAGCCTCTTCAGCTGGCAACCATGCTCAAGGTGTTGCCCTTGGCGCTAGTAAATTAAATATAAAGGCTATTATCGTTATGCCTACCAGCACGCCTAAAATTAAGGTTCAGGCGGTCGAGCAATTGGGTGCTGAAGTCATACTCCATGGCGATGTTTATGATGACGCATTTCACCATGCACAGAAGCTAGTAGAAGAGCATGATCTTTGCTTTATCAGTCCTTATGATGACTTTGAGGTAATAGCCGGTCAAGCCACTGTAGCCAAAGAAATACTATCTCAGCTTGAGAAAATAGACTATGTGTTTTCCCCAGTTGGAGGCGGAGGGCTTATATCCGGAATGGCAAGCTACATTAAGCATTACGCTCCACATATTCAAGTTATTGGAGTGGAGCCAACAGACTCTCCTACCCTTTTTAAAGCATTAGAGGCGAATGAGAGAGTCATACTTGATGATGTAGGGCGGTTTGCTGACGGCGTGGCAGTAAAACAAATTGGTGAACTTCCTTTCGAAATTGCTAAAGAGTCAGTTGACGACGTCATTCTGGTGAGTAATGACGAAATGTGCGCAGCAATAAAAGATATTTATGAAGATTTGCGTTCTGTTTCTGAACCTGCGGGGGCCCTTTCAACAGCGGGAGTCAAAAAATATATCTTAGAAAATAATTTAAAAAATAAAAACATTGTATCTGTCGTGTCGGGTTCTAATGTCAACTTTGACAGATTAAGGTATATTGCAGAGCGAGCAGATCTGGGTGAGCTTAATGAGGCTATTGTTGCTGTTACAATTCCTGAAGAGCCAGGCAGCTTCCTTAAATTTTGTGAAATGCTTGATAACTCCTCAATCACAGAGTTTAATTACCGGTACTCAACTAAAAAAGATGCACACATTTTTGTTGGCATTAAGCTGAGTAAAGGGGAGGGTGAAAAACAGGCTTTAATTTCAAGATTGTCTAAATCCTTTGAGGTTATTGATATGAGTGACAATTCAATGGCAAAAACGCATATCAGATACATGGTTGGCGGCCATGCAAATGCTGAGAATGAAGTCATTTACAGATTTGAGTTCCCTGAGAGACCAGGAGCGCTTTTGAATTTTCTTAAAAAAGTGAAAACAAAATGGAACATATCACTCTTTCATTACCGTAACCATGGCGCAGATTTTGGTCGAGTATTAATTGGCCTTCAGGTTGATGATGTTGCTGATCTTGAGGCTAGGTTTGATGAAATTGGATACTATTACCAAAACGAAACTGACAACAAAGCTTATCAGTACTTCCTTTAATCAGCTACTTGAGACAGATATTGAATCTGTCCTCTTGATTGAGAGGCAGAGTTCAAACAATCCGTGGACTCAAACACAGTTACTTGAAAGTATTAAAAATCCAGTCAATCTAGGTTATTCATTAATTTATAAGTCAGAAATTATTGGGTACTTGATCGCAATGCCAGTCATTGAAAGTGCCGATATTCTGAATATAGCAATTAATTCAAGTTATCAAAGAAAGGGTTTTGGGAAAGCATTAATAGAGCACTTGGTTCAAGCTCTTAACAAGAGGGGAGTGAGTGAAGTTTTATTGGAGGTAAGGCAGAGTAATTTTTCTGCAATACAATTTTATCTAGCTTTGGGTTTTAAAGAGATATCAGTTCGAAAAAATTACTATACGAAAAACTCAAATGACCCTTCAGTGAAAGAAGACGGTATAATAATGCGTCTAGAAATCTCAACAACTAACAAGACATAATGACCTATAAAAATATTACAGTGCCAACTACTGGTGAGTCAATCTCAATTAAAAATAATGCTCTAAATGTACCTCATAAACCGATCATTACTTATATAGAGGGGGATGGTATTGGTGCTGATATTACACCAGTGATGCTAGATGTGGTCAATACCGCAGTTCAAAAAGCATATGGCGGTGAGAGAGAGATACAATGGATGGAAATTTTTGCAGGCGAAAAGGCAGATAGTATTTATGGCGAATATTTACCAGAGGAGACTGTAGAAGCAATCAAGAAGTTTTCGGTCTCAATTAAAGGCCCACTAACGACTCCTGTAGGTGGAGGAATGAGGTCACTTAATGTTGCCATCAGACAAATTCTAGATCTATACATATGCCAAAGACCTGTTCAGTACTTTGAAGGCACTCCTTCGCCAGTTAGGCATCCTGAAAAAGTGGATATGGTCATTTTTAGAGAAAACTCTGAGGATATTTATGCGGGTATTGAGTTTCCTAAAGGTTCAGCCGAAGTGAAAAAGGTTATTGACTTTCTTCAACAAGAAATGGGCGCAACCAAGATAAGGTTTCCAGAAACATCAGGCATTGGTATTAAGCCGGTTTCAACTGAAGGCACCTCAAGACTTGTCAGGGCAGCTATTCAATATGCAATAGATAACGATAAGCCATCAGTAACAATTGTTCATAAGGGCAATATTATGAAGTTTACTGAGGGGTTATTTAGAGATACCGCGTATCAACTTGCTAAAGATGAATTTGGCGCAAAAGAGATTGATGGAGGTCCATGGTGCAGCTTTAAAAATCCAAATAATGGAAATGAAATCATTATAAATGACACAATTGCAGACGCCTTTCTTCAGCAGATACTCCTTCGTCCATCAGAGTACTCAGTCATTGCGACTTTAAATCTTAATGGTGACTATATTTCTGATGCCTTGGCAGCGCAAGTTGGCGGCATTGGAATTGCTCCAGGAGCCAATCTTTCAGATACTATTGGAGTATTTGAAGCGACTCATGGAACAGCGCCAGGCTATGCAGGAAAAGATATGGTCAACCCATCATCATTAATTCTTTCTGCTGAGATGATGCTTAGACATATGGGATGGACTGAGGCGGCTGATTTAATCGTTAACTCAATGTCAAATACTATACAAAAAGGTACCGTTACTTATGACCTTGAAAGATTAATTGAAGGTGCTACTTTACTCTCTTGTTCTGAGTTTGGAAAGGCACTAGAGGACTCAATAAAGCAAGCATAATAAATAAACATCAATAAACGATATAAAAGCTAAGATTTGATTGACTCAAAATTCATAGCTCGTTATAATCTCTCGCTATTCCCTGATAGCTCAGTTGGTAGAGCAACGGACTGTTAATCCGTTTGTCCCTGGTTCGAGCCCAGGTCAGGGAGCCAAATTTAATATCAAAGACATCTTCGGATGTCTTTTTTGTTTCTATAATCAATTTCAAAATGATTACTTATCAAAAACTTGCCAAGATAGCCTCCAAATTCATATCCAAATCTAAGGTTATGAAGTATGGCTTTAACTTATCTCCGATGTATAGAAGGACCTCTGCAAAAGTTCTCTACATTTCTGAGGATTTTTCTAAGATAAAAATAAAACTACCCTTTAGTTATAAAAATGCTAACTACGTCAATACCATATTTGGCGGCAGTATGTTTTCTGCGGTAGATCCGTTTCCAATGACTCAGTTGATGAACTTAATTGGCGATGATTATGTAGTTTGGGATAAGGCTGCTGAAATTCTATTTAGAAGGCCGGCAAAGGAAGATCTTTATGCAGAATTTACATATACTTTTGAAGAGCTGAATGAGATTAAAAAGAAGGCAGCAGAGAATAATGAATTTGAAATCGTTAAGAAGACCAAGCTAACAAATAAGGACAAAAGCATTGTTTTTTGTGAGGTCCGAAAAACAGTTTATATTGCCAACAAAAAATTCTTCAAAAACAAGCGTAAAAAAAACTAATTAATCAGTAATCGTTAGGACTATAGGCTGGTGATCCGAGGCATCAGTCTCTTCATTGACGATGAAGTTTCCAATATTATTTTTAAGGTTGTCACTTACAAATGCAAAGTCTCTGCAATGAGGGCCTTCTGACCATTGTTTTTTGTCAAAAATTCCACAGGTAGGCGCATGCTTTAAATTTGAATTTAGATGCGTCCAAGAGTCAATTAGAGGCTTGTCACTGTAACTTGAGATAAGACCATACTCCTTAGAGCTTGATTCAAAGTTAAAGTCTCCACAAATGACAACTTTATTTGAACGTTCAAGTTTAGCATATGGACTATCTTCTTGGATGGTTGCAGGGTTATTTGACAAATTATCAATATCATCTTTAATCGATAAAATTCGCTTAAATTGTTCATAACGTTGATTTTGAGAACCGTACTCTAAGTGAGTTGTAATAACGCACAAAGGAAAGGAGGGTGTTTGGACAGTAACTTCTGAAGCTTGTCTAGGCATATGTCTGAAACTACTATTTGTTGGTTGTGGAAGTATGTGATTAAAAGAAGATAAGACAGGTAGTTTTGAAAGTATGATATTGCCAAACTGCTCTCTTTGGCCCTCTCCATCCCTTAAAACATCGTACGCTGGACCATAAAAAGCTTTATAGTCTAAAAATAAATTTGATAATTGTTTTAATTGATCAGGCTTTGTATTGTCTTTAAGGATTGAATTACGAGAGACCTCCTGAAGACAAATAACATCGGGAGTTGCCATACTAAAAATAGTATCAGCAATTCTATTTAAAGAAATTTTCCCATCAACACCTTCTCCATTCTGGATATTCCAGCTTAGGATTTGAATCATTTAATTCCAGCCTGCATGAATGATTGGACAAACTGTTTTTGAAATATGAGGAAAGCAATCAAAAGGGGCGCTACTGAAATTAGTGTTGCAGCAGACATAACTGACCAATCAACACCCGTCTCAGGCGCAGCAAAAATACCTAAACCAACTGTCAGCGGTCTAGTTTCAACTGAGTTAGAAATAATGAGTGGCCATAAAAAGTTATTCCAATGGTGGCTGACAGAAACTAAAGAAAATGCAATAAAAGTAGGAGTCGCCAAAGGAACATAGACCTTCCATAAAATTCCCATTGTACTACAACCCTCTAATTGAGCTGCATCTTCTAATTCTTTTGGAATTGATTTAAATGTTTGGCGTAATAAAAAGATACAAAATGCGCTAGCAACATAAGGCAATCCCATACCAGTTATTGTATCAATTAAGCCGAGTTTAGAAAGTGTTACATAGTTTTGTACAATCAATATTTCTGGAGTAATCATTAACTGAACCAACACTAAGGCAAATGCAACATTTGCACCAGTAAATTTAAAACGAACAAATGCATAGGCTGCCAGAGTAGAAATTAATAGCTGCAATGGCAGTATAAAGGAAACAAGTAGGAATGTATTCAAGCCATATCGCATAAAAGGAGCCTGACTCCATGCCTCACGAAAGTTATCTAGTGTAAGCGGCGCTAGAATATCAAAATGAATAGCATCACTACTGTAATGAAACGCAGCCCAAAAAGCATACAGCAGTGGGAGTACCCAAAATGCTGCAAGTATATATGCACCCATTAGTTCTATATTAGATGAAATTCTTTTGCTATATGTCATCTGTAGTGTACTCTTTTTTCAATAAATAAAAATTGCGCCAAAGCAGTAAGGGCAAGTAGTGCAAGCAAGAATATCGTCAATGCTGAGGCATAAGAAATATCTAAAAATGCAAAAGCAGTCTCATAAATGTAATATAGGATTAAATTACTTGCATTATCTGGACCTCCTTTTGTTAAAACAAAAAGATGATCTACAAGTTTAAAAGAATTCAAAAAAGCATTAATCAGTACAAATAAGGTAGTTGGCAACAGCAAAGGAAATTGAATTCGCCAGAAATAATTCCAACGAGATGAACCCTCAAGCTTTGAGGCCTCTTCAAGTTCTGGTGAAATGGTCTGTAAGCCTGCAAGATAAAAAACCATAAAAAAACCAGCTTCTTTCCAAACTGTCATAACCATAATTGAAGGAAGCACAGTTGATGGGCTTCCAAGCCAGTTTGTACTTTCAAAGCCAAAAATAGCCATTGTTTTGTCGATTAATCCTATTTCTGGTGCGTAGAAAAACAACCATATGTTAGCAACTGCAATCATCGGAAGCATGGTTGGAGTAAAGTAAGCCATTCGAAGTAATCCTCTTCCAGGAATAGCTTTATTAACAATTAAGGCCATAATAATTGCTAGCCCAATTGATGTAGGAATAGTTCCAAGAGCAAGCCACATATTATTTATGAAAACTTTAAAAAATATTGGATCACTAAACATACTTTCATAACTTTCAATGCCAGAGAATCTTCTTGGTCTTATAAAAGATTTATTTGTATAAAGACTATGAATAAAAGTCGTTATGGTTGGATAGTGAGTAAATGCCAAAAGCAATATTGCTGCAGGTGCAAACAATAACCAACCTTGAAAATTACGAGTACTATCTTTCATTATTATTTTATTTAGTCGTAGAATTAATTGGCGGACGTCACTCGACGTCCGCCAAAATTACCAAATTAACGGTAAGGTTTTAAAATACGCTCTGCAGCGGCTTGCGCCTCTGAAAGAGCTTCTTTTGGAGATTTACTTCCAACGAGTGCTGCTTGGATTGCATCATTCAATCCTTTTTTAACTCGACTCGTTTGATATGTTGAAAATTCAGCTGTTGCATATGCTAGCTGATCACGAGCAACTGCCGCTGGTGGAAAATCTGAAACATATGATTTCAAAGTATCTGTTTCATATGCATCAGGACTAACACCCATGTAGCCAGTTGCTACAGACCACTTGGCAGAATTTTCAGGAGCAGTCATGAACTTAATTAGTTTCATTGACGCTTCACGTTCTGCTGCAGTAGTGTCCTTAAACATGTAGAAGTTTCCTCCACCTGTTGGTGTTCCGCGACGTTTTCCTGCTGGAAGCATTGCAACACCAAAGTCGAAGTCAGCATTCTTTTTAACTGTAGTTAAGTTACCAGTTGAATGCCACATCATAGCTGTCTTGCCTTCTAAGAAGTTTTGACGAAGCGTACCCCATTCAATCGTTCCTTCTGGCATGATTTTATGTTCACTTCCGAATGCCTTCCAAAGTTCAAGTGCTGCAACAACATCTGGATGATCAAAGTTAGTTTTATCACCACTCGTCATAAGTGTTTGACCATTCTGCATTGCAAGCGCACCAAACATCCAGTAAGGATAGCCTGTTGATGGAATCATAAGACCCCACTGAGAGCCGTCATCTTTAGTTAGTGCTTTTGATGCCGCAAGAAGACCACCCCAAGTTGCTGGTGGTGTTTCAGGATCTAGACCAGCTTCACGAAATGCATCTTTGTTATAGTACATAACAATAGTTGAGCGTTGGAAAGGAATACCCCAAGTCTTTCCTGCTGCAATTCCATTTTCCATTAGTGATGGATAAAAAGAGTTTAACCATGCTTTTTCTTCACTTGTTGAAACAACATCATCAAACGGTATGATTGCATCTAATTCACGTAATTCATGAACATCAATTGAAAACATAACAGACAACTGTGCTGGCTTTCCACTTTCAAGTGCAGCAAGTGCCTTTATTCTCGTATCATCATAGTTGCCTGAATAAATTGCATTTACTTCAATGTCAGGATTTTCTGACATAAAATCTGCAACAATTGCATCAACGGTTTGCGTTAATGCGCCACCCACAGCAACGGGGTAGTACATTGTTAATTCCGTTTTCGCTATTGCAGCACTTGATATCATTGAAATACCAAGAGCAACAGACAAGCTATACGAAACTTTTTTTAAGAGCTTATTCATTTACTTTCTCCTCGTTTATATAATCGTAGTTCTTTTCATTTGCTATTTATCAACGCACCTACGAAGTTATACGTTGATTATTTTTTTTAAACAAATGCATATCATCTGGACTCCAGCTAATATTTAGCTTGTCATTCAGATTAATTTTTGGCTGTCTTGGTTCACGTAGAAAGAACTCTTGATCTAAGTGACTTACTTTAAAAACAGTCTCACCCCCAAAGTAGTCAACTCCATTGACAACAACAGGAAGTCCTTTTTTGGAAAAAACTAGGTGTTCGGGTCTTATTCCAAGATTAATAGAATTATTACTGGCTTTAATTTTTTCTTGATTCTCTTTGCTAAGAGATGCAATATCAAGATCTTTGAGTTTTAAAATATTCATAGGCGGAAGCCCAATGAATTGGGCACTAAAAATGCTATTGGGATAGTTATATATTTCCTCAGGGGCGCCTTTTTGAATAATTTCACCAGAATTGAGAAGTATTATTTGGTCAGCCATAGACATTGCTTCAACTTGGTCATGTGTCACATACACAACTGTCAATCCTAACCTTTTCTGAAGGTCACGAATTTCATCGCGCATTTCTGCTCGTAACTTTGAATCTAGATTTGACAATGGTTCGTCCATCAGGCAAACAGATTGATCCGATACAATTGATCTAGCTAAAGCAACGCGCTGACGCTGACCTCCTGATAAATTTGCTGGTTTTCGATCGAGTAAATCAGATAGTCCAACAACCTTTGCTGCTTCATTGACTCGTTTTTCACGTTCAGCAGGAGGCACTTTTCTTACTTTTAAACCAAACTGTATGTTTTCTTTGACATTCAGGTGAGGGAATAGGGCATAGGACTGAAAGACCATAGAGACCCCTCTTTTTGAGGCTTCAACTTCAGTAACATCTTTGTTTTCAATTTTAATTGTTCCAGAGGTCACATTTTCCAGGCCCGATAGCATTTTCAAAATTGTTGACTTACCGCAACCTGAAGGACCCAGTAAAACTGTAAATGATTCTTCTTTGACAGAAAAAGAAACATTTTTTACGGCATCAATATCGCCCCAGCTTTTGGATAGATTTTTTACTTCAATTGCACTCATACATCTTCCTTATCACAAATTATTAATTGAGATTCTGAATCATCTATTATTTGAATAATTTCATTGGGAGGGTTCTGGTCACAAAAAACTTTAGTAACCTCTTCAATCTGTCCTCCTCGCACATGGGCAATTCGGCCAAATTTTTCATGATCCAGAACTAAAAGGCTTTCGCGACAATTATCAAGGATAACTCTTCTTATCTGAACCTCTTCATCAGAGAAGTCTAGTAATACACCATCATTATCAACACCAGCAACGCCAAATATTCCAAAGTCAGTCTTATATGAATTAAAGAAGTTTTCAACAGGGCTTCCAACCATATCAAAATCACCACTTCGTATTCTGCCACCCGAGCTGTATACTTCAAAACTGGAATTCGTACTTGCAGTTTGAGCAATGATTAGGTTGTTGGTATAAATCTTAAGGTTTTTATGTTTTAAAAGTGCTCTCACAACCATCTCAGGGGTAGTGCCTATCCCAAGAGATATAGAGCTACCATTTGGAATTTGATTGGCAACCTCTTTTGCTATAGATCTTTTGGCTACTCTATTAAGCACCTGTCTAGTGCCATAAGCAAGATTACCATCAGTTGATAAAGGCTCTACACCTCCATGCTTTCTTTTTGCTTGCCCATAATCACAAAGGACGTTAATGTCCCTTCTTACTGTTTGAGTTGTGACACTAAAACGGTCAGCAAGACTTTCAACAGTAATAAATTCTTCTTGGCGAAGTAGGTCAGAAATTTCTGCTTGTCTAGCAGTTAAATCCATCTATAGCTCCAAATTGTTCATTTGAACTCCAATTCTAACATAAAAGATAAAAAATGAACAATATTTTTTAATCAAATGAATATTTTTCTATATTTAAATGACAATTATGATAAAATATTCATATATATGTTCATATGAAAATAATTATTTTCATTTAAATAATTGCTGCAATGCAAATTATTAAATTTTAATTCTCAGGTAAATAAATGAAAAATCTATCAACTATGTCTTCGACTCAACTTGACAGTATAAAGTTCATTCTTACAGACATTGATGACACATTGACCACAGAGGGAAGATTGAAAAGCGATGCCTATAATGCTATGGAGCGATTATCTCTCTCGGGATATAAAGTAATCCCTGTTACTGGAAGATGTGCTGGTTGGTGTGATCATATAGCAAGGATGTGGCCAGTCGATGGGGTGGTTGGAGAAAACGGTGCTTTTTTTTACCAATATGATCATATGAATAAAAAAATGCACAATGTCTACAGTCAAACTGAAGTAGAAAGGCAGTCTAACTTTAAACTTCTTCATGAAATTAAAGACACCGTTCTCAGCAGTGTTTCAGGAACCGCTGTAGCATCTGATCAAGATTATCGTGTTACAGATTTAGCTATTGATTTTGCTGAGGATGTTCCGAAACTATCTATTGATAAAATCAATGAAATTGTTGACATTGCTGAGAATAATGGCGCTACAGCAAAAGTGAGCTCGATTCATGTAAATTGCTGGATTGGTGAGCACAATAAACTCACAACTAGCTTAAAAATTCTAAAAGAAAGCTTTGGTCTTAATGATGAAGAAATGCAGAGCAAAACCTTGTTTGTTGGAGATTCTCCAAATGATTCTATGATGTTTGGTTTTTTTAATAATTCGATTGGCGTTGCTAACGTTGTAGATATGATGCATAAAATTGATAGCCCGCCAAAATATATAACCTCAAAATACTCAGGTGCAGGTTTTGTTGAACTGGCAGACCTCATATTAAAAGATAACTAGATGCTCAAAGAAGGTGAAAAAATTTATGATGTTTTTGTAGCCGGCGGAGGTATTAATGGTCTTGGTGTCGCAAGAGATGCAGCAGGTCGAGGTTATTCAGTTTGTCTATGTGAAATGAATGACTTTGCATCTGGCACATCATCTAATTCAACAAAACTAATTCATGGTGGCCTCAGATATCTAGAGCACTATAAATTCCGCTTGGTACAAGAGTCTCTAAAAGAGCGTGAAGTGCTTCTTAAAATGGCGCCCCATATCATTTGGCCGATGAGATTTGTCTTACCTCACTCTAAAGGAATGAGGCCTGCCTGGCTTTTGAGATTAGGCCTTGCTTTATATGATCACTTAGGGTTTCGAAAAATACTCCCAGGTACAAGCTCAGTCAATTTAAACACTGGCGTATTAGAAAGTACACTTAAAAATAAATATAAGTTTGGCTATGAGTATTCTGATTGCTGGGTTGACGATTCAAGACTGGTTATCTTTAATGCTGTTGATGCAGCTAAAAATGGCGCTAAACTTCAAAACTACACCAAGGTAACAAAAGTTACTAAGTCTGATGGTATTTGGCTTATAACCACTACTGATTCAATAGATAATACTCAGAATACAATTAAAGCGAAAAGTTTTATCAATGCCTCTGGACCATGGGTTGATGATGTATTACAAGAGTCCTTTAGTAATAAAAATACAAAAAATGTTCGTCTCGTTAGGGGCAGTCATATCGTTGTTAATAAGCTCTATGATCATGACAAATCCTTTATCTGTCAAAATGATGATGGTCGAATCTTTTTTATGATTCCCTATGAAGATAAATTTACTTTAATTGGAACTACAGATATTGATCATAGTCGATCAGCTAGTGAAGTTGAGATAAGTGAAGAAGAAAAACAATACATTTGTGATTCAGCTAATACATATTTAAATTCAGAAATCAAACTATCAGATATTGTTTGGAGTTATTCAGGGGTCAGGCCTCTTTATGATGATGGAGCAAGCAAAGCACAAGAAGCCACTCGTGATTATGTCATTAAAGCTGAAGAGCATGACTCATCACTGATGATCAATATTTTTGGGGGTAAAATTACGACCTACCGCCGCCTATCTGAGGCCATTCTTAAACATATCGAAACATTCCTTGGGCAAAGAGGTAATCCTTGGACTGATAATTCTTCTCTTCCAGGGGGAGATTTTGATGTCGATGGGCTATTTGACTTAAATAATAAGATTCAGGAAAAATATCCTTTCTTAAATGATGAGATTGTCAAGCGCTTAGTCAGGTCATATGGGACAGTCTCGTTTGATATTTTTGCTAGTGCTAAAAATATAGAGTCACTTGGTGAGAGTTTTGGCTCAGGTCTTTATGAAAAAGAGGTCGTTTACCTGGTCCAAAATGAGTGGGCTAGAACCTCTGAAGATATTTTATTTAGAAGGTCAAAGCTTGGACTGTCTCTAACAAAAAATGAAAAACAGAAGCTAGATCAATTTTTAGAAAAATACCAAAAGCTGAGTAAAACTTCTGAAAGTTCTGTTAAGCAAGATAACATAGTGGAGACTGTATGACTATACTCATCGAACTTTTAGGCTCAGTAGCGCTACTCTTATGGGGCTTAAGAATGGTTCGTACAGGCGTAATGCGTGCTTATGGTACTAATTTAAAGCGCTTTGCTCGTCGATCAGAAGGAAAAATCTTTCCAGCATTTTTGTCGGGCTTAGTAGTTGCAGCTCTTCTCCAAAGCAGTACTGCTACTATTTTAATTTCCGCATCTTTTGCTGGCCAAAATCTTATTGGAGTTGGATCAGCATTTATAACAATGTTGGGAGCGGATGTAGGAACTTCAATTGCTGTTCTCATTGCATCTCAGAAATTTACGACTGTTGCTCCATTATTGTTAGCTATTGGTGTTTTTGGTTTTATAGGCTCAAAAGAGAACAAGTGGCAAAATGTTTTTCGCGCAGTGAGTGGCTTAGGTTTAATTTTATTTGCACTATTATTGATATCAAATACTGCAGGAGAGCTTTCTAAATTTGAGCAGTTTAAGTCACTATTAGAGATTTTTAGTAATCAGCCAATATTTTTTGTTCTTTTGGCTCTTGTGATGACCTATCTTTCTTATTCAAGTTTAGCAATTGTGTTATTGTCAGTTAGTTTTTTAGCAACGGGTGTTATTGGGTTAAATGAAGGGCTATATCTTGTTTTGGGCGCGAACCTTGGAAGTGGTATGCTGCCTCTTATTTCAAGCTGGAATTCTTCTGTAGTCGAGAAGACCCCAATAATTGCAAATTTACTTGTTAGAATTTTTTGTATTATAATTTTTTATCCATTTGTAGAGATATTTGCTCAATTTTTCCTAAGTTTTGCTTCAATGGAACTAGTTCCGGCACTTTATCACCTTACTTTGAATCTGATAGTTGCTGTTATAGGTATTGCATTTTCAACTCAGATTCTTGGTTTTACTTCTAAACTTGAACTAGAGAGTAATACTAATGATACTAACAGTGATTCAAAGTTTTTAGAATCAGATGATTTTTCTATGCCTACTGTTTCTCTTGCGAATGCTAAGAGACAAGCACTTAGGATAGCAGAAGTCTCCCAAAATATGGTTGTGTCATCACTTGCAGTAATGAGAGATGATAACGAAATATTAAGAAATGAAATTATCAAAAATGAGGATATTGTTGATAATCTCTTTGACTCTATAAAGCTTTATATTGCTCGAATATTACAAGAAGAGCTTTCACCAAAAGAAAGCCAACAAGCACTCAATATTCTTAACTTTACAACAAATATGGAGCATATAGGTGATATTGTCAATAATAGTTTAATGGATATTTCTAAAAAGAAAATTTCAAAACATATACAGTTTTCTAAAGAAGGTTTCAGTGAGATTATTTCTATTCATGAGGTAGTATGTTCTGATTATGATCTTGCTATTAGTACATTTATGTCGAATGATTGTGAGTTAGCTAAAGTTCTGTATGGAAAAAAACAAGAGCTTCATAAACTGGAAACTAAATCAGTCTCAAAACATCTTCAACGAATTGGCAAGGGAGTTACTGATAGCCTTGAGACTAGCTCAATGCATATTGATGTGATAAGAGATTATAAAAGAATAAATAGCCTTTTATCATCGATAGCCTATCCAATTCTATTTGCATCTGGTGAGATATTAGAAACTAGATTAAAGGAAAACAGCTAATTATTAAGGTGCAATAAATAAGCACTTTAATTTTATTAATTCATCTTGAGAGCTCTGCATTATTTCTCCTTTTGTAGAGCTCTCGAAATGTTTAAGACTGTTAGATCAAGGTTTTCATAAATTTAAGAGTATTTTTAAATTTATATTTCTCTTATTTTGAATTTAAAATTGGTGGAATTTTTAATAGGTCTTTAAATTTCTCAATTTGATAATCAGACTCTTTGCAGTCAGGATCTGGGTTGAAGATAATTGTAGTCAATCCTATTGCTTTAGCACCATCAATTTCAATTTTAGCATGTCCAACAAATGCAGCATTTTCTGGGCTTTCATTAAGAGGTTCAAGTGCTGCAAGGTATATTCTAGGGTCTGGCTTGGTTATTTGAAGTTCAAATGAATCAGCATAAGAATCCCAAATATCACCAATTCCAACAGATTTAAACCAAGTATTTTTTTCTGTTCTGGAGTTGAATGTGTTTGTTACAATTCCTAGTTTAAATCCTCTACTTTTTAACTCGTGAAGGGTTTCGGGGACACCTTCAAAAAAATGAACATCACTCTGTTGATTCTTCAGTAAGCTAATTCCATCAGCAAAATCTGATGAATTTGTGACACCATAATGTTCCATGAGCCATTCAAAAAAAGATTCTGTTTCAATTCTCCCTGCATGTGCCTCTCGTCGTTTTGCCTTTTCTACTGGATCATTTTCAAGTGGAGCAGAATAGCCTCGTTCAGTAAGAAATTTAATGACTGATGATTTACGATTAGGTTTGTTGTAGAGAATGTCACCAGCATCAAAGAGTATGGTTTTTAAAAGCACATTAATTCCTTATTTATTTAAGATAAATTTAATATTAAACATCGGTGTGAACCGCCTTGGCTAAAATATAACCAAGGCGAAAGTTGTAGTATTTTAAGGCATTAAAGTAAGATAAAGCGCTAGGAAACCAAACTTTGAATAATAGATTTCCTCTGGATCTACTGGCCATAGGCCAAGATCTCCAAATGCCGGTAAATCAAATTTTACTAATTGCTTAGCTTCAAGGTTTGAACGCGCAGCATAATCACCTGGTTCGTTCCAAGGTTTAAAGCCATCTTCCTCCATCATATATCGGATTAAAAGTTTAGCTGCATTTGGATGTGGTGCCATATCAGCTATCACTAACGCAGTTGGATAAGTTACACCAAAGGCTGGATCAAGATCGTAGGCTGGGCCTGAAGAATATACTCCTTCCTTGTTTTTACGAAGTTTTGAAAATGTAGTGATTCCAATTGGTGGCTTCTCTTGAGTAACATCTCCAACATTTTTAAAGATTTTTGTTGTAGATCCTTGAAATACGGGTTCATTATTTAAGAATCTATAGAGCCATTCCATTGAAGCAGTTGGGGAATCTAATGTAGCGTTTTCTTCTACGGCTTCAATAACATCCTCTGAAAAAGTTATCTCTTCACCAAATTCTCTTTTGTAGGCAGCAGCCATTTCATCTGAGTTATTTAACACTGTTTGAATAAAATTAGCAGATAAGCTATCTTCAAGAGGGCTAGGTAAAAGAACGCGACCCTTCCATTCATCACGGGTCATGTCCCATAGTGAGTCAAGTGGCGCTCCATCTGGATGTACAGCTGTATTGTAATAAACGATTCGACTAGAATGACGTTGAATCAACAATGGATTCATTTCGCCAGATTCCAAATCTCCGGCTACACTTTCTGGAATGAAATTCCAAACCAATTGTTTTGGTAGGGCTTCATTAAGTAGAATCGAAGATTCTGAATTAAACAAAACATCTACTGAATGAACACCTGCTCGATGCTCACGCGATAGTTTTTCTAGTTGAAGGTCCGAGGGAATATCGTATCCTATAATATCAATATCATAGCGCTCTTTAAATCCATCAACTAATTTTGCAATACGTGAGGATACTGAATAAATTACTACCTCGCCTTCTTCACGTGCAGCAGCTTCAATTGCACTCCAGTCTTGATTGTCAGATGTATAACTTCCAACACCTGCTTTTTTTTGCCACGCTTCATCAGCTTGAACTGATCCAATAGAGGCAAATGCTAATCCTAAGGATAAAGCAAATACACTAATTGATGCCATTTTTTCCATTTTTGTTCTCCTTTTTAAGTTTGACTTACAATTTGATATTTACAAATTATTAATATTTTTTATACTTACAATTTTCTTATACCATATAGTTTAGATTTATGCAATAATTATTGCAATAAATTTAAATCGTGCTATAATTTTTGCAAAAATAAAATAGTTACCCTATGAATACTGAATATCAACAAAGCTTTGAATCGCTGATAAATTCGTTTGAGGGAAAACTAACTGATGCTGATCAAGAATTGATCAGCATTATTCTTGGAGAGCCTTCAGAGGCAGTCTATCTATCTTCCGCTGAACTTGCATCTAAAGCTGCTGTTCATGCATCAACTGTTGTTCGTCTTGCAAGGAAGCTTGGGTTTGATGGTTTTCCAGAGATGCGTCAAAAGTTAAGACAGGATGTTGAATTTAAAAAAAATTCATCAGATAAAATCAGGCAGCGTATTGATCTGATTGAAAAAGGTTCAAATCTTAGTGATCTCATTGAAAGTGAAATTGCTGCTATTGCTGCTATCTCAAATACCGTTTCACAGAATCAAATTGATGAAGTAGTAAACAAAATCTATAAAGCAAAAAGTATTTTTATAGTTGGACGAGGTAGTGCTGCTCCATTAATGACACATTTTGAACGTCGTCTCAGAAGATCAGGTATTCAGTGCCGTGCTGCATTAAATTTGCAAAGAAGGGATTTAGCTGAACAACTCATTGGAATTCAAAAAGGTGATGCAATTGTTGTTTTTGGTTTTCAGTCAATTAACTCTCTTCCATCAGGTTATTCATCTCTAATTGAAAGTGCAAAAAGTATTGGTGCCCATTCAATCGCAATTGGCGACTCAACTATTTTGACTGCTAGGCCAAAACCAGACATAGTTTTAAGCGTAAGTCGACCAAAAGAAGGAGTAATGCAACTTCGCTCTGGTCCAATGCTAATTTGTGAGGCATTGGCAATGACTCTTTTGCATAAAAAGTCTAAAAAAGCTGTCCGAGGAGTGGAGTCATTAGAGCATCTTAGAGCTAATTTTCTTGAAACTGATAATAATAAATGATTAATTTTTCTTTACAAAAAAAATGGATTGACACAATGATTCGTCAATTCTTGCTTAATCCAGTAAATATTGCATTGACTCTTCTTTTGTTGGTGCTCTCTTATTTAGTGTTGTGGCCATTTTTTCAGTTAGTATTAGAAACACTTACTTGGGGTGAAGGTGACCGACGTCTTTCAAGAGATGCGGTCCCTGGTGAGTTTACTTGGTTTCATTGGCTTCAAGCAACCGCTAGTCCTATTTCAGAAAAAATGCTATATAGTCCTCTAGTAAATACGTTGATTACAGGCATGATTTCGACAGTTCTCGCACTTTTAGCGGGAGGAACTTTAGCATGGTGTGTGGTGAGGTCAAATATGCCCGGAAAAGGATGGCTTCAACCTATTCTTACGCTTCCTTATATCATTCCCTCTTTTGCAATAGCACTGGCATGGGAAACAGTATTTCGAAGTCCAAAAGTAGGTGGACAGCCAGGATTGTATGAGTCTATATTAGGAGTTGCTCCGCCTGAATGGATTTCTTACGGAACGATACCAATTTCAATTACTTTAGCGATTCACTATTTCCCTTTTGCTTATCTTTTGGTTGCGGGTGCTCTAGCTACAATTGATTCTCAGATGGAGGAAAGTGCTCTTATTTCGGGAGCTGGAAAGCTGACAATCTTACGCAGAATAACGTTTCCTGTTGTTGCTCCTGCTTTTGTAGCAGCATTTATCTTGACTTTTGGAAAAACAATAGGACAGTTTGCACTTCCATTTTTATTAGGTGCTCCAGTTCAGTTTCATACAGTTGCTACGATGGTTTATGCCAATCTTGCACTTGGACTAGATTCTTTAGCTTTTGTATTAGCTGTAATTTTGATTGCAATATCTCTAGTTTCTATATGGCTATCAAATCGATTCATTAAGAAAAAATCTGGCAGATTTGAAACCATAGGTGGCAAGGGTTTTCGAAGTCGCGAAGTAAATCTTGGTAGTTGGCGTTGGCCTGTATTTATAACTGTTGCCTTATTTGCATTTATAGTTGGAATCCTTCCTTTAATTCTTCTTGCAGTTCAATCCATTATGTTGATTGATGGATTTTTTGGTCTTGAGAATCTGACTTGGCATTTTTGGGTTGGAACGTCTAATCCAGATATTGCCTTTGGTGAGCCTGGAGTTCTTCACAATAATAATATTATAGGAGCTACTTGGAATACTTTGAAATTAGCCTCTCTATCAGCAGTAATCGCATCAATTATTGGTCTTATCATTGCATATATAGTGGTTCGTAGATCTGATAATCCTTTAGCAAATGCACTTGATCAAATTGCTTTTATTCCTTTCTTGTTTCCAACCATTGCCTTTGGTGCTATGTATTTAACTTTATTTGCAGAGCCAGTTGGCCCAATACCTGCACTTTATGGAACATTTACACTCTTAGTTCTTATCTCAGTAGTCAGTCGATTGCCTTATTCAGTAAAAACAGGAGTGACTGCGGTAACACAGATTGGCAAAGAACTTGAAGAGGCTGCTGAAGTTGCTGGAGCGAGTTGGAGTATGCGCTTTCGACGAATTGTTATGCCGCTTGCAAGTTCTGGTTTAACTTCAGGAATGATGGTTAGCTTTGTAGGAGTAATGCGTGAGCTATCATTAATTATTTTGTTAATTACTCCATCAACACGAGTTCTCATGACTGCTGGCTTTGGCTATGCAGAAGAGGGGTTGACCCAGCTATCAAATGCACTTGTATTGATTGTTGCAATTTTAACAATCTTAGGTGAATTGATTCTTTGGCGAATTGGCAAAGGCAGGATGGCAAGATTGCGAGAAAAACTTGACTAATTAGGATAAAAAATGGCAGACATAATTATTCGTAACTTAACTAAGAAATATGGCTCAGAAAAAGCACTTAATAATGTTTCATTGGAGATAAAATCTGGGGAATTTATGGTTTTGCTAGGTCCTTCAGGTTGCGGAAAAACAACATTGCTTCGTTGTCTTGCAGGTCTCGAAACTCCAGATCAGGGTGAAATTATTATAGGAGATACAGTTGTTTTTTCATCTTCAGAAAAAATTATGAGCCCTCCTGGAAAACGTAATGTGGGAATGGTTTTTCAAAGTTATGCCCTTTGGCCACATATGACAGTTAGAGATAATGTTAAATTCGGTTTAGATGTTTTAAATACCCCAAAAGATGTTTCCAGCGAAACACTTGATAGCGTTCTCTTGAGTCTTGGAATGGACCAGCTTGAAGATAGATATCCATCTGAATTATCAGGGGGGCAGCAGCAGCGTGTTGCACTTGCCAGACTCTTAGCAACGAAGCCACCAGTATTTTTAATGGATGAGCCGCTGTCAAATCTTGATGCACGCCTCAGGATGGATATGAGAGTCGAGCTAAAAAAATTCCAATCAGAGTCTGAGGCTACCACTGTTTATGTGACTCATGACCAAACTGAGGCAATGACAATGTCAACTCGGGTGGTTGTAATGAAAAATGGTGAAATACAACAAGTTGCTTCACCAGGTAATCTATATCATCAGCCAAATAATACATTTGTTGCAGATTTTATAGGTATGCCCCGAATTAATCTTGTTAATCTTAATAAAGTCGATCAAGATAGCACTTTCTTTAAGAATACAGATGTACAAATCGATGTTGGTTGGATTCCAGATTCTAATGAAATAGTTTTAGGAGTTCATCCAGAGAATCTAGTAGTTACAAAAGAAAAAGCTACGTCCAGTGAAAAGTATTCTGTAACTGCAGTTCTTCCAAATGGCCCAGAAACAATTATTCAATTAACACGCGGTGAAACTGCTGTCATTGCAAGGGTTGCTCATGATTCAAAATACATTGTAGGCGAGTCTATTTATGTCAGCTACTCTATTGATTCTCTAAACGTTTATGATGCAAAAAATGGAATGATTATGCATCCTACTAAAAAATAAAATACTAATAAAATAAATAAATTACCTAGAGAGAATAAGTAAACGTTTAGCAATTTCAAGCACTATAATAATTCCATTAAAAATTATTAATGTACATTATGAATCATGAAATAGTAATCGTTTCTGCTACCAGAACAGCTTTAGGTTCTTTTGGAGGTTCGCTTTCGTCAATTCCAGCTCATAAGCTAGGTTCTGCTGTTATTGCCTCTTTGCTTGAAAAGACAGGAGTAGCGAACGACCAAGTTGACGAGGTAATTTTGGGTCAAGTGCTGACTGCTGGCAGTGGCCAAAATCCAGCTAGGCAGGCAGCTATAGATGCTGGCCTCCCAAATGTGACGCCAGCAATGACCATTAATAAGGTTTGTGGGAGCGGCTTAAAGGCAGTCCAGTTAGCGTTTCAAGCTATCGCTTGTGGGGATGCTGAAATCGTTATTGCAGGTGGTCAAGAAAATATGAGCCTCTCTGGGCACGTCCTACCGAAGTCAAGAGAAGGTAAAAAAATGGGCCCTTGGGAGATGGTCGATACGATGGTAGTTGATGGTTTGTGGTGTGTATTTAATGACTATCACATGGGCGTTACTGCTGAAAATATTGCTTCTAAATTTGACTACTCAAGAGAATCTCAAGACCACTTTGCCTCAGAGTCTCAGCAAAAGGCAGAGTCTGCTCAGATTTCTGATTTATTTCGTAACGAAATTACACCAATTGCTATTCCTCAAAGACGGGGAGATGATGTCGTTTTTGATACTGATGAATTTCCTAGACACGGAACAACTGAGGAATCGTTGTCAAAGCTCAGACCCGCTTTTAAGAAAGACGGAACAGTGACTGCAGGCAATGCATCGGGTATCAATGATGGAGCAGCAGCTGTAATGGTAATGAGCGCATCTAAGGCAAAAGAGTTTGGCTTGAAACCCATGGCCAAAATCGTTTCTTATGCTAGTGCTGGGGTTGACCCAAAAATTATGGGAACTGGGCCAATACCTGCAAGTACTAAGTGTTTAGAAAAGGCTGGCTGGAAAGCCTCTGAACTTGATAGAATTGAGGCTAATGAGGCATTTGCTGCGCAGGCCATGTCTGTGAATGACTCACTTGGTCTGGACAAGTCTAAAGTAAATATTACTGGAGGTGCTATCGCGCTAGGTCATCCGATTGGCGCTTCAGGCGCTAGAATTTTAGTAACACTTCTGCATGGCATGGAGCGTGATAAAGCAGATAAAGGTCTCGCTACTCTTTGTATTGGTGGTGGAATGGGCGTTGCTATGGCCGTTGAAAGAGTTTGATAGTTTTTAGTTAGCAAAACTTTAATTACTTTAAGAAAATTCATTTTTAATTTTATTTAAATTTGGTCTCATTTTTATAGTTGACAAGAATATAAAAAAAATGTAGCCTGTCTATCTAGTCAAGAAGTTTTAGTTTAAAAATCGACTAAATCAGAATATGATTTTTGTAAAGGAGAAATTGTTGAGCTTTTTAATTTATTTTTGAGGCTTAATAAGAGGGGTAATACTTCTGCGTTAAAGTTGATTAAGATTTAATGCTTGTATTACATTTTTTAAATATAAAGGAGAAAATAATGAAAATAGGAAGTTTTAGTAAACTATTAATTATAGCCTTATCTAGCTTTGTTTTGTCAGGCCAGGTCTTAGCTGACAAAATCAAAGTAGCTGGAGTCTACACTCAGCCACTGCAGCAAAAATGGGATGCAAGATTGCATTTAGCTTTACAGGCTGCAGCAGATAGAGGCGAAATTGATTACGTAAACTCAGAAAAAGTTTCAAATACAGACTACGTAAGAGTACTAAGGGAATATTCTGAAAGTGGAGTTGACCTGATAGTTGGTGAAGCATTTGGTATTAGTGCAGAGGCTAGAAAAGTAGCAGATGACTATCCAAATATAGCGTATCTAATGGGAGATCCTGGTAGTGGGTATGGCGGAGAACATGGAGGTAATTTTTCAGTATTTGATAATTATATTCATGAGCCTTGCTATTTGATGGGAATTATTGCTGGTGGTATGACTGAAACCAATAAAATTGGTATGGTAGGTGGTTATGCAATTGGTGAAGTAAACCGCTTGTTCCATGCATTTATGGCTGGTGCAAGATCAGTTAATCCAGACGTTGAGTTTAAAGTTAGCTTTATTGGCTCTTGGTATGATCCACCGAAAGCAAAAGAAGCTGCGTTTGCTCAAATTGAAGCTGGTGTTGATGTCCTTTATGCAGAGCGCGCTGGTGTAGTTGATGCTGCAAGAGAGAAAGGTATACTTGCATTTGGTAACGTTAATGATATGAATAAAGAAGAAAATGGCACAGATGTTGTTGTCACTTCAGCTTTATGGCATATGGAAAATGCAATTGATCATGCAATCTCTCGTGTTAAGGCAGGAACTTTTGCTGCTGAGGATTATAAAGAATGGACAATGATGCAAAAAGGTGGAGCCACTTTAGCACCTTACTATGAGTTTGATAGTAGGATTGCGAGTGATGTTAAAACTAAAGTATCAGCAATGTCTAGAAAAATCTTAGGTGGTGGTCTTGTAGTTGGAATTAATGACGACGAACCAAAATCAACCTACTAAGATTATCAGATGAAGAAGTTACAATTTTCTGAAATTTGTAAGAGTTTTGGATCTGTTGTAGCAAATGACAATATTTCACTCTCACTTAGTGAGGGTGAAATTTTGTCATTATTGGGTGAAAATGGTGCGGGTAAAACTACACTAATGAATATACTCTTTGGACACTATGTAAGTGATAAAGGGTTTATTGAGGTTGAGGGTAAAAAATTAACTCCTGGTTCAACGAGAGCCTCACTAGATGCTGGAATTGGTATGGTTCACCAGCACTTTACTCTAGCAGATAATCTTACAGTACTCGAAAATATTATCCTAGGAACTGAACCTTTGACGAGGTTTTGGAGTCAAAAAAAACAAGCATATAAAAAACTACAAGAGTTATCAGAGCGTTTTGGTTTATTAATTAACCCAGATGCTAGAATTGCCGATTTAACGGTTGGTGAGAAACAACGGGTTGAAATAATAAAAGCACTCTATCGTGATGCAACTATCTTGATACTTGATGAGCCCACTGCAGTTCTTACTCCCCAAGAGAGTGAGCACCTTTTCAAAGTCCTTAAAGGGATGGTAAAAGCTGGCTTATCAATCATGTTTATTTCACATAAATTAAATGAAATACTAGAAATTAGTGATCGAATTGTGGTGCTTCGCCATGGCAAACTAGTTGGTGAGGTTGCTACTAAAAATGCAAGTAAGGAATCTCTTGCAGAAATGATGGTTGGACGTAAAGTTACACGACCAGCTTATGAAAAACTAAAAAAAGGTAAAGCAGTTGTTGAGCTTAATGATGTCTCTTTGAATGTAAAGGAGGGGTCAACTTCACTTAGCAATATAAACCTTACAATTCATGAAAAGGAAATTATTGGTCTTGCTGGAGTTGCAGGTAATGGTCAAACTGGATTAGCCTCTATTCTTCAAGGTCTTGCCTCTCCAAGCTCAGGAGAATTCAAGCTCTTTGGAGAGAGATTGAATAAATATGGTCCTAGTTATCTTACTGAATCTGGAGTAGCCAGAATTCCAGAGGATCGAACAAATGAGGGTGTTATAGGTGAAATGGAAATATGGGAAAATTTCCTTGGTGAAGAATTACGCTCTAAATCGAAATCAGGGTTTTTTATCGATAAAAAGCAAGCAGTAAGTAGTGCTGAAAAATTAATTGAAGAATATGATATTCGTTGTGAGGGTCCATATGCATCTACTAGGTTATTGTCTGGCGGGAATATTCAAAAGTTAATTCTGGCAAGGAGCTTGTCTAATAATCCCAGCTTTATTATTGCAAATAAACCAGCAAGAGGACTAGATGAAGGCGCAATTAGTTTTGTACAGCAACAAATAGTAAATGCTAAAACGAAAGGTGCGGGTGTATTACTTATTAGTGAAGACCTAGATGAAATATTTGAATTATCTGATCGAATTGCAGTAATATTTGATGGAAAAATTCAAGGGCCTTTTGATTCTAATAAAGTTAATATAAATCAAGTCGGACTTATGATGAGTGGTGAGATGAAACAGGATAGCATTTATGAGAATTAAAACAAGAAGAAATGCGCCTTTGTGGTTAATTGCAGCTTTACCCATTCTTTCAATTGGAGTTGCTTTCATTATTGGTGCTTTTTTTATTCTATGGGCAGGAGAATCACCAATCCGTGCTTACATAGCTTTGATTAAAGGTTCTTTGGGTTCAACTTTTGCAATTACTGAATCTTTATCTAGAGCAACGCCACTGATATTTACAGGCTTGGCTGCTGCTGTTGCATTTCGAGCAAAATTTTGGAATATTGGTGCAGAGGGTCAATTATATTGTGGGGCTATGGCGGCAACGCTTGTTGGTACAGGAATGATTGACCTTCCTGCGCCGCTTATGATACCAATGTTATTTATTGCAGGCGCCATAGCAGGCTGTCTAATTTTGTTGGTGCCAGTGCTTCTCAAAACGCATATGAAAGTAGATGAAGTAGTCACTACACTTTTGCTTAATTTTGTAATTTTACTATTTGTAAATATGTTGCTAGAGGGTCCATGGAAGGATCCTATGGCAATGGGCTGGCCTCAGGCTGCTAGAATTATTGATAATGGCGTCTTGCCTACTATTGTTGCTAAAAGTAGATTACACCTTGGAATAATTGTTGCCTTATTAATGTCCATTTTAATGTGGGCCATAATTCGTTTTACGGTTTGGGGTTATGAGATAAGAGCTGTTGGGCATAATCAGCAAGCCTCAACTTTTTATGGAATATCAATTAACAAATCAGTATTAATGGTAGCCCTTTTTAGTGGAGGTTTGGCGGGCATGGCTGGAGTCAGTGAGGTAGCAGGATTGAAAGGCTATTTAACCTTAACTTTGTCCCCTGGTTTTGGATATACAGGAATAGCGGTTGCAATGCTTGCTCAATTACATCCAATAGGAGTGGTTATTTCAGCTATATTTTTAGCTTCAATTTATGTAGGTGCTGATGCGATGAGTCGAACAATTGACATACCTAACTATATTGCAGATATTTTAGTTGCCATATCTTTATTATCCGTTCTAGTTGGAGCAATGCTGACTCGATATCGAATTGTGTGGGGTAAATAATTATGATGGAATTATTTGAAATGATGTTGACAACAGGGTTATGGGCTTCCGTAATCAGAATTGCAACCCCATTAATCTTTGCTACATTGGGTGAATTAATTTGTGAGCGTGCAGGCGTGCTCAATCTTGGAATAGAAGGCATTATGACTATTGGAGCAATGGCGGGTTGGATATGGGTTTATCAAGGTGGAGACCTTTGGGGTGGAATTGTATTCGCTGCAATTGTTGGAATGATCTTTGGTTTTCTTCACAGCATATTAGTGGTTTACCTAGGCGTGTCTCAGCATGTGAGTGGAATTGGAATTACTTTGCTAGCTTCATCTATAAGTTATTATGCTTATACTCTATTGATACCATTCAGCACAACACCTCCAAAGATTGTGCCATTTAGTGTATTTGAAATTCCAATTTTGTCATCGATTCCAGTTATTGGTCAAGCCTTTTTTCATCAATCAGCATTAACCTATTTATCTTATATATTAGTGGGCGTCACTTTTTTTGTGCTTTATAAAATGCCAATTGGCTTAACAATTAGAATGGCTGGCGAAAATCCGGTTGCTAATGAAGCTCAAGGTATTAATGTTCTTTTAGTTCGCACTGGAGCAGTTATGGCTGGTAGTGCATTGATGGCTATTGGTGGAGCATTTTTGACTATGTCTGCATTTGATGCATTCTATTTTGGTATGATTAATGGTAGAGGCTGGATTTGTGTTGCATTGGTTATTTTTGCATCCTGGAAGCCAGGTAAAGCGTTCTTGGGGGCAATTTTATTTGCATTATTTGAGGCATTACAGATTAGGGCGCAATTAATAGGTGCAGACGTTATTCCTTATCAAATATTTTCTATGATGCCATACTTTCTTAGTATTCTTGCAATGATGCTTGTTGCTCGAAAAGCAGCCTATCCCAAAGCTTTACTTATACCATTTAGACAAGGAGATCGTATCTAATGTTTGACTTACTTATCAAAAATGCTAATCTTCCAGATGACCGAAAGAAATTTGATATTGCTATTCAAAATAAAAAAATAGTAGCTGTTGATAGAAATATTATTGGTGAGGCATCTCAAACTATTGATGCGACTGAACGATTAGTTTCTCCAAGTCATGTGGATAGCCATTTCCATCTAGATGCAACTCTTACTCTCGGCCAGCCTCGCTTCAATGAAAGTGGAACACTACTCGAGGGAATCCAGCTATGGGACGAACTAAAGCCGCACTTGACATTAGAGCTGATAAAAAAACGTGCTAGAAAATTATGTCATTGGGCAATAGCAAATGGGTGTTTAGCTATTAGAAGCCACGTAGATATTAGCGATGATCGATTGTTAGCTGTTGAGGCACTTCTAGAATTACAAAAAGAAATGCAGAATTGGATTGATATTCAACTCGTGGCATTTCCACAAAATGGATATTTACGCTATAAAAATTCGATTCAAAATTTGGATAGAGCATTAAAAAAAGGCGTAGAAGTGGTTGGAGGTATCCCACATTTTGAGCGAACTATGAATGAGGGCTCCCAATCCATAAAACTGTTATGTGAAATTGCAGCAAAACGAGGTTTATTGGTTGATATGCATTGCGATGAATCTGATGATCCAATGTCTAGACATGTAGAGACTCTAGCTTTTGAAACCCAACGTTTAGGTCTTTTGGGGAGAGTTACTGGTTCACACTTAACCTCAATGCACTCAATGGATAATTACTATGTCAGTAAATTAATTCCCTTACTGAGAGATGCAGATCTACAAGTTGTTGCAAACCCATTAATCAATATTACGCTTCAGGGTCGCCATGATCAATACCCAAAACGAAGAGGTATGACTCGGGTCAAAGAGTTACTAAATAGTAATGTTAATGTTGCTTTTGGACACGATTGTGTAATGGATCCATGGTATAGCCTTGGTAAACATGACATGCTGGAGGTTGCCAGTATGGGACTTCATGTAGGTCAAATGACAGGTATGCAAGAAATGCATCAAATATTCCAAGCCATTACCTCAAATGGAGCAAAGGTAATGCAACTAGATAATTACGGTATCGAAGTTGGCTGTGATGCTAATTTGGTTGTTCATCAAGCCAAAAACCCAATTGATGCAATTAGATTATGCAATGCGCGTCTATTTGTCATTCGTAATGGCGAAGTTATTGCAAAGGCAAGTCCTAATCAAAGTGAACTAATGTTTGATACAAAAAAAGAATCAAAAGTTATCGATTGGACTCTTTAATAATGTAAAAACTAACAACTAGTTATGAATCTAAATTGTTATAGTATTGTCTCAATCCTCAGTAAATGGGAGTATGTAAATGAATAAAAACAATTCTAAATTTTATGATGCCCACTGGATGCCATATAGTGGAAATAGGGAATTTAAAGCAAATCCACGAATGATAGTCTCTGCTAAAGGGACTTACTTTACAGATGATAAAGGAAGGGAAATATTTGATGGCCTTTCAGGTTTATGGACTTGCGGTGCGGGACATTCACGCCCTGAAATTATTGAAGCAGTTAGTAAACAAATTGAGACTTTAGATTACTCCCCTGCATTTCAATTTGGACATGAAAAATCATTTGAGTTAGCAAATAAAATTATTAAATTTACTCCAAAAGACTTAGATCGTGTCTTTTTTACTTGTTCTGGCTCAGAGGCAGTGGATAGTGCACTAAAAATTGCTCGAGCTTATTGGAGGCAGAAAGGTAAGGTTGGTAAAACTCGTCTGATTGGAAGAATCAAGGGCTACCATGGAGTTAATTTTGGAGGGATTAGTGTTGGCGGTATTGGTCCTAATAGAGAAATGTTTGGGCAAGGCATTGAGGCTGATCATTTACAATCAACTGTTCTGCCAGAAAATACATTTAGCAAAGGTCAGCCTAAAGTTGGAGAGCATTTAGCGGATGAATTATTAAACAAAATATTACTGCATGGCGCATCGAATATTGCTGCAGTTATTGTTGAGCCGATGGCGGGTTCTGCCGGAGTATTTCCTCCTCCAATAGGTTATCTTAAGAAGCTACGTAAAATCTGCGATTCCAATGATATTTTATTAATCTTTGATGAAGTGATAACTGCTTTTGGACGTATGGGGGCGAAGACAGGAGCAGAGGCATTTGGAGTTACTCCAGATATAATGACTTTTGCAAAACAAGTTAGTAATGGCAGTCAACCGCTTGGTGGGGTGGTAGTTAATAATAGTATTTATGAAACCTTTATGGATACATCAGCACCAAATTATTTGATTGAATTATTCCATGGTTATACATACTCTGCTCATCCTGTAGGCTGTGCTGCATCCATTGCTAGTTTAGATATTCTGCAGAATGAAAATTTGATTGAGCGGGTTAAAAAGATGAGCCCTATATTTGAAAAAGAACTCCAT
>JAOGRV010000040.1:0-5552 GCA_028107545.1 Pseudothioglobus singularis (SeqCode)
GTAATTACAAATACCTATCAATATGAGCTTAAATAGTAGACATGTGAAACTAAACAAAGTTTATAATAACTTATTTTTAATGAGGCTGTATGAGCGAATTAGATTCTATTAACTTTTCTGTTTCAAATTCAATTGAACTTTTATCTTTTACTTTAATGATGATTGGTGCATGGATCTTAGCTTATATTGTCGCCCTTCATTATGAAAAATACTTCCCTCATATTTCTAGATCTCAGTCTATGGGTAAGACTATCTTTACTATTGCAGTTATTACATTTCTAATCATCTCAGTTGTTAAATCATCACTTGCACTATCACTAGGTTTGGTTGGTGCTTTATCTATAATTAGGTTTAGAACACCCATTAAAGAGCCTTTTGAATTGAGTTATCTTTTCATGGCTATCGCAATTGGTTTAGGTTTTGGCGCACAACAATGGATGCCAACCACAATCGTTATTTTATTTTCATTACTTATATTGACTATATTTTCAAAAAATTCAGCTAAATTTTATGATAACGCGTATTTCTTTTATATTAACATAGATGGAAATATTGAGTCTAATTCTATTGAAAGTAATATTGCCGAATTATCTCAAAATGTTAATGCTGATATAAGCCTAAGAAGGCTTGATCAGGACTCTAAATCAATTCAAATTACCCTGAGTGCTAGAGTTCAGTCAAAAGACGAGCTATTAGAATTAAATAAGAAATTAAAATCAATTTTCTCTGCTGAATCTATTTCAATTGTAGATAGTCAAAAATTAGTACCCTTCTAATTTTTCTTATTTATTAACTTATGATTTTATCTTCTAAGGTTGGTCTGATAAGTATCCCTTTAAGAAAGAGAAAAGTCTTCTTGTTTACATTACTTCTAGTAACTTTCCTTTTTTTTGGATTTATATTTAAGAGCCAAATATTGAATTTGGCTAGTGACAATATCATCATTAGAACTCATATAAAATCTTTAGGTGTTGGTGGGGTTGATAGAAATATTAATTCAGTTTCAATCTTAAAAAATTTTTCAAGAAATATTACTGATATGTTTGAAGAAATTGAAAAATTTGAATCATTAATAATAGATATTAAGTTTGAGGATTTCATTAAACTAAAAGAGAGTAGAGACTTGGCATTGGAGGATGGGATACTTAATAAGACATCTTTTGATAATGTTAAGGGCAAATTAAGAGTCGGAGAAAAAAATGTAAAGGCTAATTTGAGACTAAAAGGTTTGTTTCTTGACCATGTTGCTACAGATAAATGGTCACTAAGAGTGAAAGTAAAAAATGATAATATTGATGGTATAAGAGATTTTACAATCAATAGCCCTCATACTAAAGACTTTCAATCTTCTCCACTTATTAATAAAGCAATGCAGGATAAAGGAGTTCTTGCACCTAGGAATAAGTTTTATAAAGTAATTCTAAATGGCAAAAATTTAGGGTTAATGTATTTTGAAGAAAGATATAGTGAACAGTTTACTGAGAACTTTGGAAGGCCTTTTGGTCCAATCATATATTATGATGAAAAAGCGGGAATGCACACCTTCCATGATGATAAAAAGTTTTGGAGTAATGATAAAAATTTAGAGTTTTTTTATTCCAATATACAAAGTATTGAGAAAAATCCAGAAATATACCTCGATTTAATAGATCAAAATCTTTGGGCTGAATATTTAGCTATAAATTTTTTGTTTAAATGTTTTCATGGAAATCTTTCAGGTAACCTTAGTTACTATTTTCATCCAATTGATAAATCTATTCAACCAATTAGCTCTGATAACTCCTGTGGGCAAAAAGATTATTCTAGAGAATTAGGGTTTCTTCCTTATGAGGATGAGTTTATATATAGGTTAATCAGGATTGAACCATTCAAAAAATTATTAAAAGAAAAAATAACTTGGTGGTCTGAAAATGAAGAGGCTAGTATGTATATCAGTCAACTAAATGAAGAGGAAAAATTATTGAGGATAGCTCTTTCAAAAGAATCTCCTTTTTTAGGATCCTTCTTGATTAATAATAACCATCTCGAGAAAGTGATTGACTGGATTGATAATTTAGAGCATGACTATAGTGATGAAACAATTATTAAGAAAAAGGATTTAATAGTTCAGAATATTAATAGAAATATTGTTCCTGTAATTGAAATTCAAAGAAAAAAGAGCAAATATCTAGTAAAAATTAATGATTATTCAGTTGATAGATATAGGCTGAAAGAGCTTGTAATCAAAGCTTTGGATAAGGAAATAATTATTAACTTGGAAGGAGTAAGGGATTTTTCAGAAATTACAGAAAATTTTAATGAATTATTTTTTAAAAATAATTTTGCTAACCTGGCAGAAGTAGAGTTTACTTTTTTGGATTTAAAAAAAGGTGCAGTAAAAAGAAAACTCAATGCAAATCTATCTTATGTGCAAAATAATTCTACTTATTTCGATACTTCGCCTCATGGTGAATTAATAAATTATTTTAGTTTAGATAAAAAACAAAACTTATTCTTTTTGGAGGCAGGAAAGTCAATAATATTAGAAGAAACCTTGATTTTTCCAGAGAACTATGACCTTTTTCTTGAGCAGGGATCTACCATAAAATTCCGCAATAATTCTGGGATAGTTTTGAGGGGAGGACTTAGAATTACAGGAAAAGAGGATGCTAAAGTTAGCCTGTCTGGTTATCAGAATGAAGATTGGTCAGGAATTTTAATATTAGCAAAGGGTAAAGAAGTATTCATAGATAACTTAATTGTAAATGGCGGTAATGGAATAATTAATGGCGCACAACATCGAGGTGCATTTACTGTAAATAAAGCCAATGTAATAATAAAAAACTCAGTATTTCAAAATAATCTAAGTGAAGATGCTCTTAACTTAGTCCAAGTTAAAGGTAATTTAGAGAATATTACTATACAGAATACTCCTTCAGATGGATTAGATATAGATTTTGGAGAAGTTTTAATTTCGCATTCAGCATTTCTAAATATTGGTGAAGCAAGTGGAGCTGATGCGATTGATGTGAGTAAATCGAACGTGAAGATAGATAGTGTACATATCAGCGATGTCACCGATAAAGGAGTTTCTGTTGGTGAGAGCTCTAAAGCAATAATTTCTAATTTAGCAATCTCTTCAGCATTTGTGGGCATAGTTGCTAAAGACTCATCAGATGTTAGTGCTCAAGATATATTCCTTGAAGACATTTTTTTTGCTGATACGATGACTTATAGGAAAAAACCACACTTCAATGGAGGCAAGTTGAGAATAGAGAATTTAAATACAACCTTAGGTAACCACATTACACAAAAAATGTCTACTACATCAATTAATGGCAGAAGAATTAAGCCAATAGATGTTGATATTGATATTTTGTACAATAATGTAATGAAATCAAATAAATAATTATGAGGCAAGAAAAAAAATATACATTCAGTTTAGTGAATTTGTCGAATGTTAGAAAAAGTATTCAAGATTCTAGATACGCTATATCTAAGTCTTATAATAATAGATATGTAAATTCAATATATCTAGATTCATTTAACTCTCTAAATTATGAAGAGAATCTTACTGGCTTGTCTAAAAGATCTAAGGCTAGGTTAAGATGGTATTCTGATAGTCCATTTTCAATAATCTCTAAAAGCACTGATATATTTTTTGAAATTAAGATAAGAGCAAATTTATTTGGAGATAAATTGATACATAAAATTAATTTTCCAGATGAATCAATTTCTTATGATTCTATTTCAATGATGAACTACTTGAGACAAATATTACCAGTATCATTTTTGCCCTATATCGATCACTGCTCAATTTTTTCACTTGGGGTTTCATACGAAAGAGAATATTACGAAACCTTTACAAAAAAGATAAGAGCAACGATTGACAAAAACATAAAATTTGCAAGACTAAATACTTTTGAAGTTCTTAATTTTAAGCAACTTGAAATATATAAAGTTGAATATGGAATCCTTGAATTAAAATTCCCACAGAATATATATAACGAAATAAGTAATATTAAGTTTGATGGTGTTGAAATAACTTCTGGTAGGCATTCTAAATATACAGTTGGACTTAATTTAATTAACAAATAAATGATCAATACTAGGAACTTCAAAAAACCAATATTGGCATTTATTGATTTGGTTTGGGTTGACATTTTTAAGGATAAAAAATTAGGATTTATTGCTAATCCTGGCAATATTGATGCTGTAAAAAACAAATTACCAGCAAGCATTAGTCTCATCCTTCTATTTTTAACTTTATTGTTTTCATTTTTCCCATATATTACACCATTTTCATTTGGAACTGATATTCAGCCTTGGAGTATTTTGATGGTGACTACATATTCGATGTCACTTTTTTACAATGGATATAGGTTCCAAAGAATATTTATCTATCTGATGATTCCAATGGTGTTCTCAATTTCGCTATTTTATGTGGGAGATAATCAATTTTCATCGATACGAAGTATAGCTGGATACTTTAATATTGTTTTGACGCCTTTTGTCTTTTACTTTATATTAAATAAGTATTATGATTTAACAATTAATTTTTTAAAATTGGTAGTCATTACATATCTTATTATTGGATTGATTCAAACCGTTTTTGATGTAAACTTTCTATCACTCTTATTGAATAGAGTGTCTACTTTTGGCGGACGAGGTGTTACTTCGCTTTGTCCAGAGCCCACATTCTATGGAATAGTATGCTTGTTTTTGATACTTTTATTTTTAACATTAGATATTAAGAATAAAAACTTATTTATTTGTTTATTAGTGTTTCAGATACTTTTCATATCGAAATCAACCATGGTTATATTATTACTTTTAATTTTTTGGTTCTATTATGCAATTTTCAAATTAAATGCTAAACTCTTTTTGTTACTTTTTATGTTTTTAATTATTGCTATGGTAATTTTTATAACTCTAGATTCTTCTTATTATGAAACAAGAGTATTACACTTATTTAATAAATTAATAACAAATCCAGAGAGTCTGATAAATGATGGTAGTATTAATAGTAGACTTGGAGATGTTTATTTCCCAATTATGGGTTTTATTGATAATTTTGGCATGCCTCATGGATTTGGGTCTTTTTCAAATTACCAAGCAACTGAACTTCTAAAACAGGATATTTTCCTCCATAAGGCTATGCCAAATGACAGGATAATGAGTTTTTATGGAGGTATTTTATTTGAACTTGGGGTTATTGGCCTTTTAATACCAATTAGCTATTCAATTATTCTACTAAGAGCGTATAAGAAAAATATTAAAAACTTTTTAGTTTTTTTCTTTTTTCTAAATACTATTTTATTTACAGCTGTACCGGCGTCACTTCCTTTAGTTGGAATTTATATAGCAGCCTTACTTTATCGGTCGGATAATAGTGCCAATGTAAAGTATGAATGACATACTAATTATAGGAAAGATGGAAAGCAATAGACTTGATATTATTTCAACACTACTTGATAGGATAATTGTGTTTGTAGCTTATAAAAAAATATATGAATATTTTATTAACAGGCGCTTCAGGGTTTATTGGTCGAAAGTTAATTAATGCTGTACGG
>JAOGRV010000041.1:0-5117 GCA_028107545.1 Pseudothioglobus singularis (SeqCode)
TCCATAATAGAACTGCTGAAAACATCAAGTTTGAAATTGGCAGATTAAGAGAATCTGCACTTAAAAGCAACAATCACTCAACTCAAAGTGACAGCCTTGAATTCATCGAAACTTTGCTAAACGAACAAATCCTTGACTTTAAAGCGATAAATCCATCTAAAGATCAATTAGCTACTAGAACAAATTGGCATGACTTTTTAATTAATAAAACCAAGTTAAGTTTTAATGAATGTCTCTTGATCCTTTTGGGCATTAATCCTATTCATGCTAAAAGGCTAGATTCTGATTTATTCAAAACTAAACTGAATGATGTAACCAATATGAAAAAAAGCTTATTAAATCTAATTTTTTTTCAAAGGGTAGAGAATCACCTTTTAAGGGAAAGATTCCAAAGTAACTCTATCAATAAAGAAGAGTTTATTAAGTGGGCTATGGATTACAAATATTTAAGAAAAATTGAAGACTAATCCTTCAGTTCAAACTTATGAGAATTAAATATTTGACAGAACAGCTCTGATGTTTTTTGCGTATCGTACAGCGCTGAGTGTGCCTCATTATTATCCCACTCAATGTCCATTTTAGATATCGCTTTAGCGAGAACTGTTTCGCCGCAACAAAGGGCAGACAGACTTACCGTATCGATCGTTGAGAATTGATGGAATGGACTTTTTAAGTTTGCTCTGAGCGTAGCCGCCTTTACAAACCCAAGATCAAAAAAAGCGTTGTGACCAACAAGGATGGCTCTCGAACACTCTTCAGTTTCTAGCTCCTCATTAATGTGATCAAATATTTCTGACAATGCCTTCTTTTCAGGAACAGCAAGCCTAAAGGGATTATCAATATCAATGCCATTAAATTTAATTGCCGAGGCTTCAATATTTGCCCCTTTAAAAGGCTCAACATGATAATGAAGGGTTGTTTTTGCAAAAAAAGAACCCTCTTCATCCATGCCCAGAATAATTGCACAAATTTCCAAGAGAGCGTCCGTTTGCTCATTAAATCCTGACGTTTCAACGTCTATGACAACAGGAAGGTATCCACGGATTCTATCTTTAAGTTTCATTAATTAGCAGGACTAAAATATATTTTAATTAAAATAAATCTAGATTCGCCTAGAATAAATAATAGATTTTCTTAGGTCATCATAACTCTTTTGTCTTGAATCAGGAAGAAAACTTAATTCACTCTCAACAAACTCAAACCTAAAGAAGAATCTACCGCCATACTTAGAGAGCGCAAAAATTGAACTTAGATTTAACTTAGAAGCTTTATCGATTATTAACTCCATTAATCTTGTTGATGTATCTGTATTGTGAAAACTCTTATTCACAACAAGTGCATATATTTCGCCAACGTTCTCATCTTGATATAGTTTTAGACCAGCACAGGCAATAATTTGATTATCTTTCTCTATGCAAACAAAGTCATCAATACAACTGTCAATGGTTTCATAGCTTCTTTCTAATAACCTACCTTCTTCAACAAAAGGTTGCATTAATTCGATAATTTGCCTTGCTTTACTCAACTTGAAGCCTTAATTGCTATTAGAAGCGGGTTATTTTAGTCTAAAATTTGTATTTTTTTGATAATTTAAAAGCAATGTCTAACACTAGAAAATATTCCTCAGTTGTAATTGATGGTTATGAGAGAGCTGCATCCAGAGCAATGCTTTACCCTGTTGGCTTTAAAAAAGAAGATTTTAAAAAGCCACAAGTTGGAATTGCATCAACCTGGTCAATGGTTACGCCATGCAATATGCATATCAATGATTTAGCTAGCGAAGCCGAAAAAGGCGTAAATAGTGCTGGAGGAAAAGCTGTTGTTTTCAATACAATCACTATTTCAGATGGAATCTCAATGGGGTCGGAAGGCATGAAATATTCACTTGTTTCTAGAGAGGTGATTGCTGATTCAATTGAAACAGTAACTGCCTGTCAAGGGTTTGATGGGGTTGTTGCAATTGGTGGATGTGATAAAAATATGCCTGGATGCGTCATGGGGCTTGCTAGACTGAACCGCCCTTCTGTTTTTGTTTATGGCGGAACCATTCAGCCTGGGGCTAATCATACTGATATTGTGAGTGTTTTTGAGGCTGTTGGTAAAAGAGCGAATAATGATATTAATGATATAGAACTTGAACAGATTGAGTCCACTGCCATTCCTGGCCCAGGCTCATGTGGCGGAATGTATACAGCCAATACTATGGCCTCTGCAATAGAGGCACTTGGAATGAGTCTTCCAAATTCGTCCTCTCAGGATGCAATATCTGATGACAAAAATACAGATTGCTCTAGGGCTGGTGAGGCTGTATTAAACCTATTAGAGAAAGATATAAAGCCGAGTGACATTATGACCAAGAAAGCCTTTGAAAACGCCATCACTCTGATTATTACACTTGGTGGATCAACGAATGCTGTGCTCCATTTAATCGCCATGGCGGATGCTATAAATGTTGAGCTAACCATCGATGATTTTACGCGAATTGGTGCCAATGTCCCTGTTCTAGCAGATCTTAAGCCATCGGGCAAATACATGATGAGTGAACTGGTTCAAATTGGCGGAACATTGCCGTTAATGAAAATGCTTTTAGACGCAGGTATGCTTCATGGAGAATGCATGACAGTAACTGGTAAAACTTTAGCTGAAAACTTACAGAATGTTCAGCCGTATGATGCTGACCAAGAAATTATTATGCCTTTAGATAAACCCATCAAAAAGGATTCTCACTTAAGAATTCTAAGAGGCAATCTTGCAACTGAAGGTGCTGTTGCTAAAATCACTGGCAAAGAAGGTTTAACTTTTAGGGGTAATGCTAAAACATTTGGATGTGAGGAGGACGCCCTTCAAGCTGTCCTGAAAGATCAAATTGTTGAAGGAGATGTGATTGTTATTCGATACGAGGGGCCTAAAGGAGGTCCAGGTATGAGAGAAATGTTAGCTCCTACTTCAGCTGTTATGGGGAAAGGTCTCGGCGGAAAAGTTGCGCTCATTACTGATGGAAGATTTTCAGGGGGAACTCACGGATTTGTAGTAGGACATATTACACCTGAAGCATATACTGGAGGTACTCTTGCTGTTATAGAGGATGGCGATGAAATTCTAATTGATGCTGAAAATAATCGTCTTGAACTCATCGTAGATGAGTCCATTATTAACCAAAGACTTTCAAATTGGAAGCAGCCCAAACCCAGGTATACAAAAGGTGTTCTTGCTAAATATGCAAAGCTTGCTCAATCGGCTTCTCGAGGCGCAATAACTGAATAACTTTGAAAATGATTAATGAACTGGAACGAATTCAATCTTCCTATCATCAAGATTGACTGAGGCTACTTTAACTTTAATCGTATCACCTAAACGATAAATTTTTCCGCCTCTTTGGCCCTTAAGTTGATGATGAACGTCGTCAAAATTAAAGTAGTCTTCCTTTAAATCGCGAACACTCACTAGGCCCTCAACAAAAATATCTGAAAGCTCTACAAATAGTCCAAATCCAGCAACACCTGAAATGACGCCGCTAAAGCTGTCTCCCACTTTATCTCTCATATATTCACACTTAAGCCACTGCTCAACATCACGTGAAGCATCATCTGCCCTTCTCTCAGTCATCGAAAGATGAGTACCCATTTCAGCCATTCTTTGAGATTGCTCACGTTTTTTATTTAATAGAGACCTTTTAATAGCTCTATGAACTAGAAGATCTGGGTAGCGACGAATTGGCGATGTGAAATGAGCATAATCTTCAAAAGCTAAACCAAAATGACCTTCGTTCTTGGGGGTATAGGTTGCCTGTTTCATGGTTCTTAAGACGACAGTTTTAATAATATTCTCATCTTCTCTGCCTATCGCCTTTTTAAGTAATTTGGCAAAGTCACTGGTGTCTGGCTCAAGCCCTCCATCCAGCCTAAGATCAATTGCAGTTAAAAATTGCCTAGTAATTTCTACCTTTTCAGGGGTTGGCTTTGGATGAACGCGATACAAAAAGTCTTCATTTTCACTTTGAAGATATTTCGCAGCTGCCTGATTAGCCATCAACATACATTCTTCAATTAACTTGTGGGCATCATTCCTTTTGTGGGCAACAATGTTTTCAATTTTTCCTTTGTCATCAAATAGAATTTGGCTTTCAATTCTATCAAAATCCATGACACCTCTTTTTTGCCTTGAAATCCTAAGGGTTTGGTAAAGTCCATACAAATAGTCCACATTTTCTTTAATACTGCTGTATTTCTTTCTGAGTGGACTTTTTTTATTCTCTAGCATCTCATTAACCTCTGTATAGGTTAAACGGGCATGGGATAGCATGACTGCTGGGTAAAACTTATAATTCAAAAGTGATCCTAAGGAATCAATCTCCATTTCACAAGCCATGCATAGCCTTTCGACTTTTGGGTTCAGAGAGCATAGTCCATTAGAGATCGCCTCAGGCAGCATAGGAACAACCCTGTGGGGGAAATAAACAGAGTTTCCTCTCTCTAAAGACTCGCTATCAAGCTCAGTACCTTCTTTAACATAATGAGATACATCTGCGATAGCAACAATTAATTTCCATCCATTCTCTGATGGAATCGCATAAACAGCGTCATCAAAGTCTCTTGAATCTTCGCCATCAATTGTGACCAGCTCTAAATTTGTAATATCAACTCGATTTTTTTTATCCTTTGGCATCACTTTAGTTGGAAGATTTGCTGACTCTTGAAGGGCTTGTTCTCCAAAAGCAGATGGAATTTGGTGGCGATGAATAGCAGAGTCAACCTCGACACCTTCATCTAAATAATTTCCAAGGATTGAAGTAACTCTTCCTGTGGCATTTTTTTCGAGGGTTGGAGAGGTTAATACTTCTATCACAACGACTTGGTTATCTTTACACCCCTTTAAAAGCTTCACAATCTGTATTTCGTGTTTGATGCGCTTATCATCGACAACAACATAACTTCCTTGATGATCAATATGAAGTCTCCCAACGAGTGTACTAACCGTCTTTGTAACTTCAACAATTTCTGCATCTAGTTTTCGATTGAGAAGACGCACCTTGACCTTGTCCCCATGAAACGCCAACTTCATTTGCTGACTTGAAAGCCGCAAATCTTTACCCCCTTTGTCTAATGCAACAAAACCAA
>JAOGRV010000042.1:0-5051 GCA_028107545.1 Pseudothioglobus singularis (SeqCode)
CTCCTTGTTTGCATCTCTATGGAAGTTATAACCAAGCCATACAATGGCTATTGGGACTATATAGGATACGTAGCCAAATATTGCAAAACTAATGTCACTTAAATAGGCGCCAAAAACCCCCGCCTTGTTTGCTACTGGCTCGTTAAGCACAGATCCACCTGTCCAAGGGTCTTCACTGAGAGAGCTAGTTATAAGTGATATGAAAAAAATTGCACCTACCATCATCAGTAAAATAAAAATAGACTCGCTGACGAGTTTTGAGCGCGGATTATTTATAGGGGTATTTTGAGTGGTTCGTTTATTATTTTTTTTCAAGACAGCTTATAATACTCATTTGATTAATTAGTATAAAGTATTTCATTATGAGTGATATTAAACATTGCCGAGTTTTGATTGTTGGATCAGGCCCTGCTGGCTATTCTGCTGCAGTCTATGCGGCTAGAGCTAACTTAAATCCAGTGATTGTGAGCGGACTTGAACAGGGCGGTCAATTAATGACCACGACTGACGTTGACAATTGGCCTGGCGATCATGATGGGCTTCAGGGTCCAGACTTGATGGAGCGTATGAAAGATCACGCTCTAAGGTTTAATACTGAAATCATTAATGACCACATAACGAGCGTTGATTTTTCTAAGCGACCTTTTAAGCTTCAGGGCGGCGAGACCACCTATACTGCGGATGCTGTCATTATTTCAACAGGAGCAACCGCCCAATATTTAGGGCTTGATTCTGAAGAAGCTTTCAAAGGAAAGGGCGTCTCAGCCTGTGCTACATGCGATGGTTTTTTCTATCGCGGACAAAAGGTTGCTGTAATAGGTGGCGGCAATACGGCAGTGGAAGAAGCACTTTATCTGTCGAATATTGCTGACCATGTCACCGTCGTTCATCGAAGAGATAAATTCAGGTCTGAAAAGATTCTCTCAGACCAGCTTATGGAAAAAGCTCAAAACGGAAACGTCACAATAGAGTGGGACCATAATTTGGATGAGGTTTTAGGTGATGAGATGGGCGTTACAGGGCTTCGTCTAAGGGGGAATGACGGAAACACAAAAGAGATTGAGGTGCATGGCGTTTTTATAGCGATTGGACATAAGCCAAATACCGGTATCTTTGAGGGACAAATTGAAATCAACAATGGCTATATCAAAGTTCAGGCTGGATTAGAGGGAAATGCGACTCAAACCAGTGTTGAAGGCGTTTTTGCAGCGGGAGATGTGGCTGATCATATTTACAGGCAAGCAGTTACCTCTGCTGGCTCGGGATGTATGGCAGCTTTAGACGCAGAAAAATTTTTAGATAACTCGTAGACTAGGCAAGGCTTAGAGCCTTTAAATTCAAACTCAATTATGATTTGCCTTGTGTATAATTACGCGATTTGGCCATATAGCTCAGTTGGTAGAGCAAGGGACTGAAAATCCCTGTGTCCCTAGTTCAATTCTAGGTGTGGCCACCATATTTAAAGCCGAATTAGACCAGAGTTTAATTCGGCTTTTTTATAACTTACTATCTAGCTTGAAGCGCGAGTTTTCCAAAAGAATAATGCTGCTAAAATTAGAGCGGGTATCATTCCCATTGGGTCAAATTTAGCTGCTCCAGTCGATATATGTAATACCTGAACTGCAACTAGACCAAGGTTAATGTATACACCAAAGATCATTCCAACTTTCATTAGGTTGTCTCCAACCCAGCTTGGTGCCATCCATGAGAACAATCCTAGAGCAAATAATGGAATCGCTAAGATTTGTCCAAAAGAAACCATATTTGGTGTTAAAGTCCAGCCAGGTCCTTGAGCAGCCATCTCAGGTGCCACCCAAAATAATGCTGCATAGAGCCAGACAAAGATTGCTTGTGCTTTAAATAAATTTGATAAAGTCATTCCTTACTCCTAAAGTTATGAAAGTTTTTATAGATCAGCCCTAATGAGCTAATTGATATTATAAGCCTTAATAAGAATGATTCCTATTAAATCAAATGATAACTTTCAGTGGAGTTGGGTTGGACTAATAAAGTCCTGTTTTGAGGGCTGAAGCGTTTCTTGAATAAATAAAACGCCAATTCTAACGAACTCAACGATCTCATAAAAATCCTCGGCATTATCATCAGTGTCCAGAAGGTCTGCATCAAGCTGAGATATTTCACTGATATCTTTAATCATCTCTGTTACCTCCTCATCAGAGGTCTCCACTGAGCTAAGGCCGAGACCCACTAGGTATCCTTGGCACCATTCAATAAGCGTATTTGCCTGCTCTCTGAGAGGTGAGTTATCGTCTGCAATCACAGGCCAAAAGTTGAGCGTTGGGTCGCCAAGTTGCTCACTGGTGTTGTTAAATATCTCGGCTAGTACCTGATGCGCTTCCTTTTCAAGGAGGTTATTAAGATCAATGCTCACTAGGATTTCATTGAGCCATTCATCCAGATGGATGTCTTGTTTGACACAATAAAAGCCGCAAAGTAAGCCGTGTGCAGATGAGATCGTATCGTCGGTGTTTAGTTTATGAAGCGCATCTTTGGCAAGATCATAATTAATGGACTGGCTCATGACTTAAAAAGCTCCAGCAAGTATTTCCATAACAGCCATGCGCACTGCAATGCCGTTGGTGACCTGTTGAAGTATCACCGATTGAGGTCCATCAGCAACATTAGAGCTCAGCTCTATGCCTCTATTAACAGGTCCTGGATGCATCACAATTGCATCGGGTTTAGCAAGCTTCAATCTTTCATTAGTAAGGCCAAAACCTTCAAAATAGGTCTGCTCATCAGGGATGTCTGCTGCAATCATTCTCTCTTTTTGTAGCCTCAAAGAGATAATAACATCAGCCCCCTCAATGCCCTGATCCAGATTATCAAAGCGTTCTAACCCTGGAGTCTCTTCTTTGTAATGAAGCGTCTCAGGAGCAATCAAACGAATATCTGTTGTTCCCAAAGTTTTCATGGCTTGTATTCCTGATCGCGCAACGCGAGAGTGCCTGATATCACCAACAATGGCGACCGATAGATTATCAAACGTCTTCTTATGTTGACGAATTGTGAGCACATCTAATAGCGCCTGAGTAGGATGCGCATTGATGCCATCACCAGCATTGATGATGGATACGCCCTTTATATTTTCAGCGACATGATGGGGAAGGCCATTTTGCTTATGCCTGATGACAAACATATCGATTTGCATCGCTTTAAGCGTATGCATTGTATCCATCAAGGTCTCATTTTTCTTGGTCGCCGAGTTCGCCAGGTCTACGTTTATCGTTTTGGCGCTGGTCCTCTTTCCAGCAATCTCAAAGGTGTTTCGTGTTCGCGTTGAGGGCTCAAAGAAGAGATTGGCAACCGACATATCTCTCAAGATTTTAGTTTTTTGAAGGTTGCCTTTTTGATCTATAAGATCATCAGCAACATCAAGTATTTTTTCAATTTCATTTTTGGGAAGGCCTTCTAGCCCTAGTAGATGAGATAATCTTCCATTCAAGTTGAGCTGTGCATCGTTGCTAATCGTGTGTGGTTTCATTGAGCCAAGTCTGCAAAATTAGTTCTGCTGATCGCTTATCTACATCAGCCCTATCAGCGTTTTTATGAGCGTAGTGCCATTTTAGTTGGTTTTTTGCTTCTGAAGAGGATAAATATTCATCGATAAAAAAGACAGGAGTGTTAAAATGCTGTTCGAGTTTTCTGCCAAATGATTTTGCGATGAAAGTCATTTCTTGCTCTTGATTGTCCTTATCAAGTGGAAGTCCAACGATGAATCCATCTGGATTATGCTGACTGATAAGGCCTTTAAGATCTTTCCAGTTTGTTGAGCCATCCTTGTTGTGAATGACAGTGTCAATTCCATTCGCCTGAGCGGTTAGGCTATTTGCAATAGCTACGCCTGTTCGTTTCGTACCAACATCAAAACCAAGATAGGTTTTGATGGTCATTGGAGTTGTTGAAATAGTTCGTATCCAACGTAGCCATCTGCAACAAAGCCGATATCAGATTGGAATTTTCTAGTGGCCTGCCTTGTTTTGGGTCCAGCCATTCCATCAGGTGTGCCGGTGTCATAGCCCAAGAGGTTCAGAGTGTTTTGAATCTGCATCACGTCTTCTCTACTAAGAAGCGGCTCGTCCAGTGGTTTTGCAGAGAGCCTTCCAGCGCCGTTCAGTCTGTCCGATAAGTAGGCTACAGAGAGTGCGTAGAGGATTGAGCGGTTCCAGCCCATGATCACTTCAAAATTTCTGTAGATCAAAAAAGCAGGACCTTTGTGACCCATCGGAACAATTAAAGAGGCCTTAAAATTTGATTTTGGAAGGGCTGATCTATTCCCTTTAAGAACGCCAAGTGCTGCCCATTCATTCACCGTCTTTTCAACATTTAAGCCAGTTAATCGGTAGTCAAAGTTTTTAGGGATTAAGGCTTCACGACCCCATTTTTCTCCTTTTTTCCAGCCAAGCTCACTGAGAAAGTTTGCAGCACTTGCGTAGATATCTTCCTTGTTATTCCATAGGTCAACCTTGCCATCATTGTCGGCATCAACGCCATAAGCAATGACATTGGTCGGCATGAACTGAACAGCGCCCATTGCTCCTGCCCAAGAGCCAGTCGCATCAATCGGGATGGTTTTTTTATCCATCAGTTTTAGGGCGGCAATGAGCTCTCTTGTGAAGAATTTTGAGCGCCTTGGATCATAGGCTAGAGTTGCTAAAGATTGAATAAGCCTCTCGTTACCCATGTAGTTTCCATAATTACTCTCAAGGCCCATAAAGGCTACAATGAGATGAGCCGGGACGCCATATTTTTGCGAGGCTTTGTTGAGTAATGCGGCATTTTGATTTAATGTATCATTGCCATTATTGAGCCGGGTCTTGCTGACCCTTTTGTTGACATAACGCCAAAAATTTTGAGTAAACTCAGCTTGAGATTTATCAGAATCAATAATTTCAGGCTTTGGCTCTACTAGGCCCAAGAAGGCTTTGTCAAGGGTTGCTTTTGAGACGCCCTGTTTGGTTGCAGATTGGCGAACCTGATCAAGAAAGTCTTCAAAAGACTGTGAATTTGCAAAAACACTTGTTGTTAGA
>JAOGRV010000043.1:0-4364 GCA_028107545.1 Pseudothioglobus singularis (SeqCode)
GTGTTTTTATTATTCGAAATCTTTATAGGCATGATGCAATTGATCAGAGTAATAATATCTTTGAAAAAATCGTTGAAAGCGAAGGTAACACTAGTAATGATCATTTTGCCTCTGGAACAAATACAAGAATCTGGAATGCCTTTCAAAAAGTTGCTTTAGAGGATCCCGAGGCATTTATTAGTTACTATTCAAACAACCTCTTAAAGTTAGTTGCAGAATCCTGGTGTGGGCCAAATTCTCAAATGACTGCTCAAGTTAATATTGTAAGGCCTGGTGGTGAAATGCAAAAACCACATCGTGATTATCATTTAGGCTTTCAAGAAAACCAAGTTGTTGAACTCTTTCCTATTTCAGCTCATCGCCTTTCAAACTACTTAACTCTTCAAGGAGGGGTTGCTCATACTGATATGCCATTAGCGTCTGGACCTACCATGGTTTTGCCATATTCACAGCAATATGAACTGGGTTACCTTGCCTGGAGAGATAATGCATGTACTGACTTTTTTAATGACAATGCAGTTCAAAATCAAATGAATAAAGGCGACGGCATTTTTTTTAATCCTGCTTTATTACATGGAGCAGGGTCCAACACTACAAAAGACTTTCATAGAATTGGTAACCTTTTGCAAATTTCATCGCCTTTTGGAAAGACTATGGAGAGAATAGATTATTTAAAAATCATTAATCGAATTTATCCTTTATTGCTGGAACATTCAATTAATAAAACTCTTTCAGAAAAACTAATTGAGAATGTCCTTGTATGTGCAACAGATGGTTATGCGTTTCCTACAAATCTTGATAATGATAAAAATTCAAATTCTAAGTTGCAGGGAATGACTATGTTTGAACTAACTAAGCAATCACTTCTAGATATGGTTAATCTAGAAAACTTTAGCTTAAAGCTTTTGGAGCACCAGAAAATTAGATTTACTAATTAAACAATATTAACAATAATTTGGAGAATTAAGATGAGTGTAAAACTTGGTGTTAGTCCGATTTCATGGACTAACGATGATATGCCTGAACTGGGTAAAGATACTACTGTAGAGCATTGCCTTAAAGAAGGAAAGCAAGCTGGTTTTAGTGGATTTGAATTAGGAGGAAAATGGCCTAAGGATTCAGCAATATTAACACCGTTATTTGATAAATATGACATGGACGTAGTTTCTAGTTGGTTTTGTGGAGGCTTATTAGCGGACTCTTTAGAGGATGAAATAGAGAGAATAACCCCACATATGAATCTTCTTAAAGATATGGGGACCGAGGTAATTGTGTATTGTGAAATGGACTCTTGTGTTCATGGAGATATTAGTTCGCCGCTTTCAAAACGCCCTGTCCTTGATAATGAACAATGGGAAGAGTGGACTGATAAGTTGAGTCAGTTGGCCAAATATACGTTGTCACATGGAATGAAGCTTGCTTATCATCATCATATGGGAACAGTAGTTCAAGTCGAGGAAGAAGTAGACAAGTTAATGGCTATGACGACCCATGATCTTGGATTGGTATTTGATACTGGTCATTTAATTTATGCAGGCGCTGATCCTTTAGAGGTTTATAAAAAACATAGTGGAAGGGTTATGCATATTCACTGCAAAGATGTTCGAGGTGAGATATTAAATCGGTCACTAGAAACTGACTCAAGTTTTTTAAATTCAGTTTTGAATGGGGTATATACAGTCCCTGGCGATGGTGATTTTAATTTTCCTGAGCTATTTAAAATGGTGAGTGATAACAATTTTAATGGATGGGTGGTTGTAGAGGCTGAACAAGATCCAGCAAAAGCACATCCGCTAACCTATGTCACAATGGGCTATGAAAATATTAAAAGTTACTGTGAAAAATTTGGTATTCAAATAGAGGAAAAAGAATGAAAACTATTGGTGTAGGAGTTATTGGTACCGCTTTTATGGGCAAAGCCCATTCTATTGCTTATGCAGCTGCAGGAAGTGTTTTTGGAGATGCCTTAAGACCTAGACTAGAGATTATTTGTGATTACAATCCTGAAAGAGCTGAAGTAATGAGAACTGAAATGGGTTTCTCTCGGTGCACTAGTAATTGGATGGACGTTGTGAATGACCCTGAGGTACAGTTGATTTCAGTCTGTGTTCCCAATTCGCTTCATAAAGAAATTTCTGTGGCTGCCCTCAAGCTTGGTAAGCATGTTTGGTGTGAAAAACCAATGTCTACTAATTTAGCTGATTCTGAAGCTATGTTAGCTGCTGCTCAAGCCAGTAAGGCTCAAACTATTCTAGGTTACAACTATACTCAAAACCCTGCAGTTCAAAGTGCTAGAGAGCTTATTGAAGAAGGGGCTATAGGCCGAGTAATTGGATTTCATGGGGTATATGATGTTGATAATGAGGCTGATCCAGATCGTCCTCATTCTTGGCGCATGAATCGAGAAGCCTCTGGTTCTGGAGCAAATGCTGATGTTATGTGTCATTTGGTTAGTATGGCTCATTATATGACTGGTAGCTCAATAACTAGGCTAGTGGGAGATTACGATACTGTTCACAAAGAGCGAACTGATCCTCAAAATCCAAGCCAAAAACTACCTGTTGATAATGATGATGTTTGTACTGCATTGGCTCACTTTGAGAGTGGCATTAAAGGAACTTTGAGAGTAAGCAGAGTGGCCTGGGGAAGGAAGTGCGGATTAAGTTGGGAAATACATGGGTCACAGGGGATGATCTGTCATGATCAAGAGCGTTTGAATGAAATTAAGCTTTACACTAGAAGCGATGATCCGAGGCAAGAAGGCTTCAAAACGATTTTGAGTGGCCCTGCTCAGCCACCTTATGATGCTTTTTTACCGAATGCAGGACATAGTCTAGGCTTTATCGATGTCAAGGTATGTGAACTTAAACATTTACTAGATTCAATTGAAACTGGCAAGCCAGTATGGCCAAACTTTGAAGATGGTTTAAAAATTGAAAGAGTGATGGATGCAATAGACCGCTCCGCAATGACTGGACAGTGGCTTGATGTCTAAATCCAAACCGCTCAATATGCACTTCTCAGAAAAACGACACTATGATGCGCTAGTGGTGGGACGAGCTGGGCTTGATCTTTATCCTCAGCCTGCAGGAAGTAAGACTCGAGATGCAGAATACTTTGCAAGTGATGTAGGTGGGTCTGGAGCAAATATAGCTATTGCTATGAGGCGTGTAGGAGGGAAAGTGGGGCTTATTTCAGCGATATCTGATGATCCTGTTGGAGAGTTTGTTAGAAAGAGGCTTGATTTTGAAGGTGTCGAACTTCAGTTTATGCAAACTACCTTCGGGGATGAGCGAACTAGTTTGGCAATTGCTGAAGTGCGTCAAGAGGACTGCGAAGTAGTAATATATCGTAATAACCCTGCAGACCTCAGAGTCGTTTTTGATGACAATATATCAGTTGCCATTGAACAGAGCAGTAATCTAGTTGTAACTGGTACCAGCTTGATTGAGGCTGATTCACGAAAACAAACTTTAAAAATGATGGCGCATGCGTATAAAAATAAATGCAAAGTTTGGTTAGATTTAGATTATCGAAAATGGAATTGGCCAGATCAAGAAACGACGCGTTTGGTTTATCAAGAGGCTGCACTGCTTGCAAATGTATTGGTTGGTAATGAAGAAGAATTTCAAATTCTTCAAGAAGATATTAATTTACAAATCAGCCAGAGTGGCTCAAAAAATCAACTCATGATTCTTAAACGAGGTAAGGATGGCTGCAGTCTTTTTTTTGGTGAAGATCGACTTGATACAGGAATTTATAGCTTACCAGCTCTTAAACCCTATGGTTCAGGTGATGCCTTTCTAGGCAATGTCATAATGAATTATATGTCTTCTGAGGACTGGCAATTGGCAATAGAAGCTGGAAGTGCTGCTGCAGCTTTAGTAGTGTCAAAACAAGGATGCTCAAGTGCAATGCCAAAAATGGAAGAAATTGAACTATTACAAAAAAACACAACCATTAAACCAAAAACAATTTGGAGTTAAATATGCATATCCCCCATCATAACAACAACAATAAGGCAATCGTAGACTGCAATAATGAAATAGTGCCTCTATGCTATTTCAATATTGTAAAGCTGAGTGTTGGAGAATCTTTCATTTATCAACTCTCTGATTATGAGACGTGTATTGTTCCTGCAACAGGAAGTGTTGATGTTCAAGTTCAAGGTCAAACTTTTAAAGCAGTTGGAAAACGAAACCATATTTGGGAAGCTGACCCTGAAGGTGTCTATGTTCCAGTCGGTTGTGAAGCTAAATTAGTCTGCATCAGTGATGAGGTTGAAGTTTTTATTTCAGGCGCTAAGCATGATCAAACTCATGATGCTTTTGTCATTAGGCAAAAAGATATTGACAAAGTTCAGT
>JAOGRV010000044.1:0-4061 GCA_028107545.1 Pseudothioglobus singularis (SeqCode)
ACCAGAGTAACTCATGAATAACTGAGGGAACATGAACTCGTTTGGTAGTTACAATTGGAAAGCCATCAGCAAGGTTAAAGCGCATCTGGTGGCCAAATATGCTTTTAGTGCCTGTTCCAGTTCTATCTGTTTTTTTAGCACCTTTATCTCTAACAAGCCTCAAAAAATCTAAGTATTGTTTCATGTTTGACCCTTTAAATTATAAGATTTATTTAAAAAATAGAGTCCAATTAGTATCATTGGAAAGCTGAGCAGTTGGCCCATTGTCAGCCAGTCAAATGCTAAATAACCAATATGTGAATCTGGAGCCCTAATAAATTCAATTATAAATCTAAAAAAGCCATAAAAAATAAGGAATAAGGCCGAGGTTGCAAATAATGGTGGATTCTTTTTGCTAAACATCCAAAGTATTATGAATAACAAGAGGCCTTCTAAAAAAGCCTCATATAGTTGAGTTGGAAATCTTTGCTCCCAGAGTCCGCTCTGATCCGGTGCCAAAACTCCCCAAGAGCTATCAGTTACCCTGCCCCAAAGCTCGCCATTAATGTAGTTTCCTAGTCTCCCAAATCCTAAGCCCAGCGGAACAAGTGGAGCAATAAAGTCTGTTGTTTGAAAAAACGAGAACTTATATTTTCTATTAAAAATCAGCATAGCAATAAGTACACCAATAAATCCTCCATGAAATGACATCCCTCCATTCTGGAAATTAAAGAATGTGAGTGGGTTTGAAATAAATATTGAGAAGTTATAAAAGATTAGATACCCTAGCCTGCCCCCTAGGACAGCGCCTAGAGCGCCATAAAAAATAAGGTCATCAACATGCTTTATATTCCAAAAAGTACTCGATTTTGCGCGATACTTAGCTAAGAAATAGGCTGATAAAAAAGCCAAAAGATACATAACACCGTACCAGTAAATTTTGACAAAACCAAGGTCTGCTAAAACAGGATCAATGACAATATACTTCATAGATTAGAACATGCCTCTTGTGAAGATTTATTGGTAATTTTAGTTAAGAATTTATACATATTATTTTAAGACAAATTATATGCATTATTGAAAGATGAATGTATTTAAGTCCTTATGGATGAATCAAATAATTAACATGGATATTGGATGGGAGAAAGATCTTTCTTTTGATAGAGAGGATGAGCTGGCTGCCCTGTTTTGTTTACCTTAAGACACATAGGGTTATTAATCAAGTCTAATACTTCTTTATCTCTATAATGCAGCGCTCCGTCATTACCCCAAGCAACGAGAACGATGCCAGATTCTTTCTGATGCTCTATTATGAATTTATTATTGTCCTCCCCAATTGGATGATTTGCTTTTCTTAAGTCACTAGGTAAGGTTGCTTTAAAGGCAAAGAGATTAACCATTATGAGTCCTCCAAAACCCCATCGATAAGCGTAATGCATAGACCTTCTAATCGTTGGATCATCTTTTGTTTCATCTGCAGTAGAGGGGTTTAGCCCAATAATTAATGCAGGCTTTTGGCTTAGATTCCATACTCTTGAAAGAGAGTATCTGTATTGATTACAGGGTGAGAAAATAGCACTTTTTTTTATAATTTGCATTTGAATTAAAACTTTAACTATAAAATCATTTTAAATAAATATTTAAATCATTTACTAAAACAACTACCTCTCTTTTTATGCTTGACAAATTTGAACGAATTGATCTTGGTCACTTCCCAACACGCATTGAATATCTTAAAAATATCTCTGATATGCTAAAGGGTCCTCAAATATTTATTAAAAGAGATGACTGCACGGGTCTGGCAACTGGAGGAAATAAAACAAGGAAGCTGGAGTTTATCCTTCCAGATGCTATAAAAAATAACGCTGATCTTATCGTTACTGTTGGTGCCATTCAATCTAATCATGCCAGGCAAACTGCTGCTGCATGCGCTAAAATCGGAATGAAGTGTCTCATAGTTTTAGAGCAAAGACTTGAAAATGCACCTGAAAGCTATATGAATTCAGGAAATGTTTTCTTGAATAAAGTATTCGGTGCTGAGATGATTTTGTGTCCCAAAGATAGAGATGTAAAAGAGTTTGCTGAAGAAATTATGGAAGATCAAAAAAGGGAAGGCCATAATCCCTACTTTATTCCAGTTGGGGGCAGCAATCGGCTAGGAGAGTTAGGTTATATAGAATGCATGCGTGAGATTCTCGACAACCCTAATAAGGACTCATTCAGCCATATTGTTTTAGCTACTGGGAGTGGAGGAACACACGCAGGTCTTGTTGCGGGAAAAACTCTTTATAAAAGCAACACTAAAATTATTGGGATAAGTATTAAAGATAATAAATCTAATCAAGAGAAAAGAGTTCTTAAATTAACTCAAAACTCCTGTGAATACATAAGTTGCTATCCGCCCATGAAGGAGGACGTTATCGTTTTTGATGATTATGTTGGCCCAGGGTATGCGATGCCAACAGATGGAATGAGAGATGCGCTATCTTTGATGGCAACGAAAGAGGCTATTTTGCTCGATCCAGTCTACACCGGAAAAGCATTTGATGGGCTCATCAATTTAGTCAAAAAGAACTACTTCAACTCTTCAGACAGGGTGCTGTTTATTCATACTGGTGGGTCAGCTGCACTTCCGGCTTTTGAGTGGGCTTTTAGTTAACTTAAAGCTTAGTCCCTTTTCTTACCTTGTATAACTCTATCAAGGATTAGAGCGCAGAACAAGATTGCAATTCCGGCTAAGATTCCTTGGCCAACATTGGCATATTGAAGAGCCTCCAAGACATCTTGGCCTAAGCCTTTTGCACCAATAAGTGAGGCAACTACAACCATCGCAAGACTCAGCATCACAGTTTGGTTAACACCTGCCAGTATTGTTGGCATCGCTAAAGGTAGATCAACCTTGGTCAATAGGTACCACTTCGAAGCGCCATAGGCTATAGCGGCCTCCCTGATTGACTCAGGAACTCCTTTTAAGCCAAGGACGGTTAGTCTAACAACTGGGGTTCCACCAAAAATCATAGTAATAATAACTGCTGATACCTTTCCAGTTCCAAAAAAGGCGATCACAGGAATCATAAATACAAACGCTGGCATGGTCTGCATGAAGTCCATAATGGGTCGAATAAAGGCATAAAATCTCGGCCTTGTCGAGCAATAAATGCCCAAAGGGATACCAATGGAAATGCTAAGTATTGCAGCAGTTCCAAGAAGAGCTAGAGTTGTCATCGCTTTAATCCAAAACCCTAGTAATCCCATGTAAGCTAAAAATGAGAGTGAATATAGAGCTGCCCTTGGTCCTGCTGAAAGGCCTGTCATTAAAACGATCGCACTAATAACAACAATCCAAGGTGTGGTTACAAAGAGCATTTCAAGAGAGTCAAGAACCGAGCGAATTCCGATAGTAATAGCACTAAAGAGGACATCTCCTTTAATCACAGCGTAGTCAAAGGTTCTTTCAACGCCATCGATTGATGCAAGTCTTATATCTGGGTGTGTTGGGAAGTCTGCAAACAGCTCTACAAGGTATGGGAAGCTGTAGTGTACTGAAGAGAAGACAATGATTATTAATGCAAAAGATATACTCAGTAGATAGTTCTTAAACTCCATTCCAGGGCTAATAAGCTTATTTGATAGCCATTCTGAGAATCGTCTTTCTAGAATTGAGTTTGCTAATACGCCTTGTATAAGTCTGATCAAGAGAAAAAGAATGATGCCACTGATGGCAATCCAAATCCCTGACGCTTCAATATTTTGCGCCTCTTGAAGGTATCCCGCTATCGAGTCCTCTAAAGACTTAATAGTTCTTTTAAACATTTCAACCTTATCAGAGTTACTCTCTATGGCTGATTGAAGCTGTTTTTGTCTAAAGTCGATGGTCGACTGAATTTTATCGATCTTGGTATAGGCCTCTGCACTAATGTTTCCAAAAAAACCTCGAATGATTTGGACAATAGCAAAAGTTTCAATAATTAGGAATGCCAGTGACCAATTCCATATGTTCCTTATACCAAACCAAATTGAGCCAAATAAGAAGGCAAATAAATTGAACGATAATACAAACTTAGATGTATTGTTTATCTTTT
>JAOGRV010000045.1:0-3566 GCA_028107545.1 Pseudothioglobus singularis (SeqCode)
AAATGAGTCACTCACAATAACTTCTGTATCAACAATAGCTGCGCCAATGCCATAAATATCATATTTTTTCATTAACTTAAAACTCCAAATTGATTAATAAATAATTTATTCTTTGAGTAGAGCTGGAATTGGAAAACTCACAGACTCTTCTGCACCACCGAGCTCGATAACTTCAGATCCACCATTAGACATTAGAAATGAAACAACCTCCTGAACCAATATCTCAGGCGCTGATGCTCCTGCAGTTATGCCAATAGAACTAATACCATCAAGCCATTCATTATCAATATCCTCAGGACTATCAATTAAATAAGATGGTTTACCTTTATTATCAGCAATTTCTTTAAGGCGATTTGAATTTGAAGAATTTTTTGACCCAATGACAAAAAGGATTTGAGAATGCTTAATGACCTCTTTAACTGAGTCTTGACGGTTTTGAGTTGCGTAGCAAATATCACTCTTTTTAGGGGACTGAATATTAGGAAATTTTACTTTCAAGGCATCTACAATCTCATTTGTATCATCTACTGATAGGGTAGTTTGAGTTGTGAAAGAAATATCTCTGTCTTTTTGCAGATCTATTTTCTCAACATCACTTATAGATTCAACCAAGGTGATATTATTATTTTCAGTTGCCTGCCCAAGAGTTCCCTCTACTTCGGGATGCCCAGCATGTCCAATAAGAATAACCTGATGATTATATTTTTGGCGACGTGTTACCTCTTTATGTACTTTTGTAACGAGTGGACAAGTAGCATCATAGATGATAGCGGAGATACCATTCGTCTCTTTTCTAACAGCTTGCGATACGCCATGTGCACTATAAATGACCACACTCCCACTTGGAACCTCAGAAATTTCATCAACAAATATAGCCCCTTTATTTTTAAGGTTCTTTACAACATATTTATTATGGACTACTTCGTGACGAACGTAGATTGGAGGTCCATGTTTTTCAATGGCACGCTCAACAATCTCGATAGCGCGATCAACTCCTGCACAAAAACCCCTCGGATTTGCTAAATATATCTTCAAAATTTAATACACAATAGTTAAAAAAATTAACTAGCTGATGCTGGATGAAGCGCAGAGAGTATTTGAAAAATTTTATTTCTAAGCTCTGATCGAGGAATAATCATATCAATAGCACCCTTCTCAAGCAAAAATTCACTTCTTTGAAAACCCTCTGGTAACTCCTCACGAACCGTCTGCTCAACCACTCTCGCTCCTGCAAAACCAATTCTTGCGTTTGGCTCTGCAATTTGTATGTCACCGAGCATCGCAAGACTAGCAGAAACACCACCCATCGTTGGATCAGTTAAAACTGAAATGAATGGTATTTTATTATCAGATAGTAACTTCACCGCAAGAGATGTTTTAGACATCTGCATTAATGAGAAAAGTCCTTCTTGCATTCTAGCACCACCACTTGCCGAAAAACAAACTAAAGGCTGATTATTCTTAATAGCTAGATGAGCCGCTCGAACAAACTTTTCACCCACTACGGAGCCCATTGACCCGCCCATAAAGCTAAAATCAAATGCAACTGTGACAATTGGCATGCCCTTTAAATAACCAGATTTTGCAATGAGTGCATCTTTTTCTTTAGTCTTTTTTTGTGCATCTTGATAACGATCTTTATATTTCTTTTGATCTTTGAACTTAAGAGGATCGACTGATTGAATATTTGGAGCTATCTCAACTTGATTCTCCATATCAAGAAAATCTTGAATGCGCCTTCTGGCAGAAATTCTTAAATGGTGATTACACTTTGGACAGACATATAGAAGGCGTTCAAGTTCCTCTTGATAAAGAACCCTATTGCACTCAGGACATTTGCTCCAGAGTCCTTCTGGAATATTTTTTTTAGCATTCTTGCCAATCGATGGCATTATTTTTTCTAACCAACTCATACTATGCCTTAGTTAAGTAATTGCACTCGAGATTTCTTTTGCTAAATTTCCAACTTTGGTAACCATTTTATCCTTATCAGATGCGAGCTCTTCGACAATAGAGACAAGGGCACTTCCAACTATCACTGCATCAGCATTTTCACCAACCTGTTTTGCAGTGTCAGCATCTTTTATACCAAAACCAACACCCACTGGAAGTTGAATATAATTCCTCATTCGTTCAAGGTGATAATTGACCGAGTCAATATCAAGATTTGCAGCGCCAGTTACCCCCTTGAGGGAAACATAATAAATATATCCACTGGCTATTTTCGAAATTTGCTCTAAGCGCTCATCTGTCGTTGTAGGGGCAACCAGAAAAATTAAATCAATCTTATATTTATCCAGCTCCTGTTTAAGATCTGCAGCTTCTTCAGGCGGCATATCAACAACCAAAATGCCATCAACTCCAGCCTCGTCTGCTCTAATAGCAAACTCTTTGTAGCCATAGACTTCAATAGGGTTGGTATAGCCCATCAAAACGATACCTGTCGTCTGATTGTGCTCTCTAAACCTCTCCACTATTGCAAAAACAGAATCTAAGTTGATGCCGTCTGCAACTGCTCTTTCATGTGACTTTGCAATGACAGGCCCATCTGCCATTGGATCAGAGAACGGCATTCCCAATTCGATAATGTCGGCGCCACTATCAGCCAAAGTGAAGACAAGAGCCTCACAGCCATCTAACCCACCATCACCAGCAGTAATAAATGGAATGAAGGCGGTCTGATCTTGATCATCAAGTTTTTTAAAGATATTAGAGATTCTTGACATATTGTTATTATTATTATTTATTACGAAATTTTAACATAGAGAGACTCTCACTCTATTTAAGTGATTTTTTATTTTGAGTATGAATGGACCGCATCAACCAAGGCCTTCATACTTTCAGGATTAACATCTGGAGTGATGCCATGCCCCAGATTAAATACATGTCCCGTTGAGCCTTGAAACTGATCTAAAATTTTATGTGCTTCACTTTTGATGACCTCAGCTGATGCATAAAGTACAGATGGGTCAAGGTTACCTTGAAGGGCAACTTTCGAGCCAATCCTTCTTTCTGCCTCTCCAATTTCAACTGTCCAGTCAATACCAACAGCATCGCAACCAGTTGCAGCAATTTGTTCAAGCCATGCGGATCCGCCTTTTGTAAAAAGCGTAACAGGTATTGTTTTGCCTTCGGGGTTGCGGTTAATTCCAGCCACTATTTTTGACATATACATTAATGAAAAATTTTCATAACTGGCTTTATTTAAAAGACCACCCCAGGTATCAAAAATCATAACTGAGTCCGCACCAGCCTCGATTTGAGAGTTAAGATAGTCAATAATTGTGTCAGCTAGAACATCTAAAAGTTGGTGCATATGCTTTGGATTTTCGTACATCAATCCTTTAACCTTTGAAAAGGTCTTACTGGAGCCGCCCTCAATCATATAAGTTGCAAGCGTCCATGGACTTCCGCTAAAGCCGATTAGTGGAACCCTTCCTTTAAGATTTTTTTTTGATAACTGATACGGCCTCACTGACATAAGATAAATCTTTTGATACGTCAGGCTTAGTTAATTGATTAATTTCTGAAAGTGAGCTCAGCGGGTAAGAAAATTTTGGACCCTC
>JAOGRV010000046.1:0-3411 GCA_028107545.1 Pseudothioglobus singularis (SeqCode)
GAATTACTCTATTAGCATCTATTGGAAAAATTTCACCATAATATTCTTTAAATTTATTTTCTCCATAAACAGCCTTTGCCCCTGCAACGAGCTTACTTGGATCAATTAGATGACGAGCCCCTCTTGGATGAACAACTAAGGCTGCATTTTGACATTGCATCATAAGCAAGCCAGCACCGCCAGCATGATCTAGATGAACATGTGTTGGAATAACATATGACACATCTGAAAAACTGAGACCAACCTGAGAGAGTGCTTCTTTAACGTGGGGAACACTATAATTAGTCCCCGTCTCAATAATAATGACTTTATTTTTTTGCTTGAGGAGATATATTGCTGCGAAATCTTTACTGTAGTACTCAGAATCAATCACACTAATCCCATCTACAACATTCATTACATTGACTTTACTACTCATATCGGCAGTTCTTGATGATTAAAACTTGGTTTATTTTACTAGAAAATAGTCAGACAAAAAAATACCCCGCCTTTATAAAGGTCGGGGTATTTTGAATAAAAGCCTAGCAATGTCCTACTCTCACATGGGGAGACCCCACACTACCATCGGCGCTAAGTGGTTTCACTTCTGAGTTCGGGATGGGATCAGGTGGGTCACACTTGCTATTATCACTAAGCAAACTGCTTACTTGGACTAAATAAGGAACTTAGACCAAGTGAATTAAAAAGTTTTTATACCAAAAAAAGGTATAACAAAATGGATAAAGTAAAGTCTATAAGGCATATTGCCTGTTGACACAACAACATCTCCAAATATCTTGGGTGTTATATGGTCAAGCCTCACGATCAATTAGTACTAGTTAGCTCAATACATTGCTGCACTTTCACACCTAGCCTATCAACCTCGTAGTCTTCGAGGGATCTTTAGGATTATTAAATAATCAGGGAGACCTAATCTTGGGAGGGGCTTCCCGCTTAGATGCTTTCAGCGGTTATCCTTTCCACACATAGCTACTCGGCAATGCCACTGGCGTGACAACCGAAACACCAGAGGTGTGTCCATTCCGGTCCTCTCGTACTAAGAACAGCTTCCCTCAAGTCTCCAACGCCCACGGTAGATAGGGACCGAACTGTCTCACGACGTTCTAAACCCAGCTCGCGTACCACTTTAAATGGCGAACAGCCATACCCTTGGGACCTGCTTCAGCCCCAGGATGTGATGAGCCGACATCGAGGTGCCAAACACCCCCGTCGATGTGAACTCTTGGGGGGTATCAGCCTGTTATCCCCGGCGTACCTTTTATCCGTTGAGCGATGGTCCTTCCACTCAGAACCACCGGATCACTAAGACCTAGTTTCCTACCTGCTCGACGTGTCAGTCTCGCAGTCAAGCATCCTTTTACCTTTGCGCTCATTGCACGATGTCCGACCGTGCTGAGGATACCTTTGCGCTCCTCCGTTACTCTTTAGGAGGAGACCGCCCCAGTCAAACTACCCACCATGCATTGTTCCCGATCCGGATTACGGACCTAGGTTAGAACCCCAACCATACCAGGGTGGTATTTCAAGGTTGGCTCCACTCTAACTAGCGTTAAAGCTTCAAAGCCTCCCACCTATCCTACACAAGTAGGATCAGAGTTCAATGCAAAGCTGTAGTAAAGGTGCACGGGGTCTTTCCGTCTGGCCGCGGGTATACTGCATCTTAACAGCAATTTCAATTTCACTGAGTCTCGGGTGGAGACAGTGTGGCCGTCGTTACTCCATTCGTGCAGGTCGGAACTTACCCGACAAGGAATTTCGCTACCTTAGGACCGTTATAGTTACGGCCGCCGTTTACTTGGGCTTCGATCAAAAGCTTCGCGCAAGCGCTAACCTCATCAATTAACCTTCAAGCACCGGGCAGGAGTCACACCCTATACGTCCACTTACGTGTTTGCAGAGTGCTGTGTTTTTAATAAACAGTCGCAGCCACCTAGTATTTTCAACTCTTTTCTGCTTTATCAGCAAGTGATATCACATAACAAGAGTACACCTTCTCCCGAAGTTACGGTGTCATTTTGCCTAGTTCCTTCACCCGAGTTCTCTCAAGCGCCTTAGAATTCTCATCTCGTCCACCTGTGTCGGTTTGGGGTACGGTTTCATATAACCTGAAGCTTAGAGGATTTTCCTGGAAGCATGGTCTCACTCACTTCTCCCAAAAGAGGGATCGTTATCACGCCTTGAAATAGAGGTTCCCGGATTTTCCTAAGAACCATTTCTACACGCTTGAACAAGGACAACCATCGCCTTGCTGAGCTAACCTTCTCCGTCTTCCCATCGCAGTTATATGAAGTACGGGAATATTAACCCGTTTCCCATCGACTACGCATTTCTGCCTCGCCTTAGGGGCCGACTAACCCTACGCCGATTAACGTTGCGTAGGAAACCTTGGACTTCTGGCGAGGGGGTTTTTCACCCCCTTTATCGTTACTCATGTCAGCATTCGCACTTCTGATACCTCCAGCAAACCTCACAGTTCACCTTCAACGGCTTACAGAACGCTCTCCTACCATCGCAATAAATTGCGATCCGCAGCTTCGGTATATAGTTTAGCCCCGTTAAATCTTCCGCGCAAACCGACTCGACCAGTGAGCTATTACGCACTCTTTAAAGGAATGGCTGCTTCTAAGCCAACCTCCTGGCTGTCTATGCCTTTTCACATCGTTTCCCACTTAACTATAATTTTGGGACCTTAGCTGACGGTCTGGGTTGTTTCCCTTTCCACTACGGACGTTAGCACCCGCAGTGTGTCTGCCATGCTCATACTTTCTGGTATTCGGAGTTTGCAATGGTTTACTAAGTCTTGACGACCCGCTAGCCATAACAGTGCTCTACCCCCAGAAGTAATACATGACGCTCTACCTAAATAGATTTCGGAGAGAACCAGCTATCTCCGGGTTTGTTTGGCCTTTCACCCCTATCCACAGTTCATCCCCTCATTTTTCAACATAAGTGGGTTCGCGCCTCCAGTTAGTTTTACCTAACCTTCACACTGACCATGGATAGATCACCCGGTTTCGGGTCTACTCCCAGCAACTAAACGCCCATTTAAGACTCGGTTTCCCTACGGCTCCCCTAATGGTTAACCTTGCTACTGAGAAGTAAGTCGCTGACCCATTATACAAAAGGTACGCAGTCACAGAACAAGTCTGCTCCCACTGCTTGTATGCATACGATTTCAGGTTCTATTTCACTCCCCTCCCGGGGTTCTTTTCGCCTTTCCCTCACGGTACTTGTTCACTATCGGTCAGTAGAGAGTATTTAGCCTTGGAGGGTGGTCCCCCCATATTCAAACAGCGTTTCACGTGCGCCGCCTTACTCGATTTCACAATTAAAAGATTTTCGTATACGGGACTATCACCCTGTGTCGTTGAACTTTCCAGAACATTCTACTAATCAAAAAATTGCTTAAGG
>JAOGRV010000048.1:0-2551 GCA_028107545.1 Pseudothioglobus singularis (SeqCode)
GAACCCACAGTAATATTGGGTTGTCAAGACAATTAAATTTCAATTATCCAATAATAACTCCCAGAGCTAGTATCAACTATACAAATTATTCTCTTAATAATAGTCCAAACATAAATAGAAAAATTTTTGGTACTGGCCTTGATATAGATTTCACAGTTACAAACCAAAAAAATTTATTTGACTATAGGGTAAACCAACGAATTTCTCCAAAAATTAGTTACAACTATAGAGCAAAAAAAGTTCAAGGTGATATACCAATTTTTGACAGTGAAGATAAATATGAAGATATTATTTCTTTTGCTGATCTAACTTCCGGAGAACGCTACACTGGTCTTGATAGAATAACTAATGCCAATGATATAACATTGAGTTTGGAAGCAGATTATAGTGGTTTTAAACCAAGTACAAATGATCAAATTTTGTTAAATTCTAAAATAGCTCAAAGCTTTTATACTGATGATGAAGTTGTAAGCAATACAGTGAATAAAAATTTTGAAACAAGAAAGTCGTATTCAGATATTGCTGTATCAATCGATTTTGCAATAAATAAATATGCAATTAATTCAGAGGCTCAAATTAATCCTGATTCATCAAAAATTGTTAAAAAAACAAACTCGTTAAGTTATAGAGATTCTTCCAGAAAATTTATTTCTGCAACCTTTATTGATGAGGGTTTAAAAGAAACTGAACTATATTATGGTGCTTATCCAATTACAGATTCAATCCATATCTTCGGTGGCTTAGATAAAACAACATCGACTGGTGTTACTAATACAGAAATATCAGGAATTGCCTATGAGTCTTGTTGCTGGGCGTTTAGATTAGCACACTTTAAAGAAGACACCTCATCCGACAAGTATAATTACAGTACACGAATGGAACTAGTTTTTAATGGACTTGGCTCTACTGCCACCTCTCTTAAGAAAAAAATTGAAAGTAAAATTCCGGGATACACAGCAAACCTAAGATAGTGAAACAAATCTTTGTTCTTTTTCTTCTAGTTTTTACAGGTAGTGTTAACGCAGATAACACAATAGTTGCAATAGTCAATAAAATACCTATTACATTAAATTCAGTCCAAATCAACTTTAAAAATTCTGATTCTAAGGATGATCAGATATTAATTATCAACAATTATATTAACAATATTCTTCAAGTACAAAAAGCTAGTGAACTAGAATTGAATCCAAATAAGAGAGATATAGAAAAGGTGTTGATTGATATTGCTCAAAACAATGGGATTTCTTTGAAAGAATTAATGGGTTTTGAGGAATTTTATTTTATTGAAAAAGAAATTTACGAAAAATTATCAATCTTAAATCTGCAAAGATTTATTACTAAGGATTTAAAGGTTTCTAAACAGCAAATAATCAAACTTTGTTCAGAAAGGAACTTGATTAAAGATCAAAAACAAATTAAGATTGCTCAAATAATTATCTCTGAAATAGATAATAAAAACAGTGACTTAGAAAAAAACAACATATTGATTAAAGATTTTTTGAACAAACTTGCAAGTCATATCAAAAAAGGAGCTTCATTTGAAGCCTTTGCAAAACTTCACTCACAGCACCCAAGTTATTATAATGGCGGCGTCACAGACTGGCTAAGGGTTAAAGGTCCAACTTTAGAGATGCTAGATTCACTTGGTAATAATGAAGTTTCAGAAATTTATATGACTGATTTTGGACTTGCAATTGCGATAAAAATTGATGAACGATACATAAGTAGTAAACTTAAAGAATGTGAAGAACAGTTGGTCTACAAAAATGCTGAATCATACTATTTTAACTGGCTTACAACTCTAAGGAATCAAGCTAAAATAGAGATCTATTATGACAAATTACCTTAAAAATTCATTTTCATGTCCAAGTCTATAATTATTTTTGGCTTTCACAGTATTGAAAGTTTGCTTAAAACGAATCCTGAATCGATCATTAAAGTTTTTGTTCAAATCAATAGGAAAGATAAAAGAGCTAATGACTTAATAAATATACTTACAAATCAGGAAATAAACTTCTCGCTCGCTAATAGAAATGATTTAGAGAGAATGGCAAAAGGTGAAGTACATCAGGGAGTTATTTCTGAAGTGATACTTCCGCCATTACTTAGCGAGGAATCACTTTTAAAATTTATCAGTAACAACACTTCAAGCCCATTAATATTAATTTTAGATTCAATCCAAGACCCAAGAAACTTGGGTGCATGCCTAAGAAGTGCCAACGCCGCTGGAGTTGATTATGTGGTCATTAATAAAGATGGCTCTGCACCGATTAACGCTCTAGTACATAAAACTTCTGCTGGAGCTACCAATACTCTTAAAATTTTTCATGTAACAAACCTATCAAGAGCAATTAAAAAGATGCAAAAAAAAGGGGTATGGGTTATTGGTCTAGATGGCAGCTCTAAATCAACTATTTATGATGTTAACTTAATGGATGCAACAGCCATAGTTATGGGTTCAGAGGGCAAAGGCATAAGAAGATTAATTAAAGAAACCTGTGATCAAATTGTTACTATACCGATGTCTGGAAGTATTGAGAGTCTTAATGTA
>JAOGRV010000047.1:0-2601 GCA_028107545.1 Pseudothioglobus singularis (SeqCode)
TTTTTTGTAGCATTTAATACTGTTGAGGCTTTGCTACCTTCTCTATTATCTAGAACTGCAAGCGCTTCAAAGAGAGGTTTAGCAATGGGAATTTTCTCTACATCACAATTTCTTGGCACCTTTATTGGCGGAGCAATTGGCGGTTTTATTTATGACATTTACGATTTAAATAGTGTATTCTTATTTACCATATTTGTAGCAATAATCTGGTGGCTTTTGATTCTTTTTATGCCACTTAAATCTAAAACTTAACGGGAGTAATCAATAGAATGGCTGGAATAAATAAAGTAATTTTGGTTGGTAATTTAGGCGCAAAACCAGAAATTAAATATGCTTCAAATGGAAACGCAATTAGTAATTTATCTATCGCAACAAGTGAATCCTGGACAGATAAAAGTACTGGTCAAAAGCAAGAAAGAACAGAATGGCATAGGGTTAGTTTGTTTGGAAAGGTAGCTGAAATAGCTGGTCAATATCTTGATAAAGGCTCAAAGGTTTATGTAGAAGGTAAACTCCAGACAAGAAAATGGCAAGATCAAAGTGGACAAGATCGCTACACTACAGAGGTTGTTATTAGTGGTTACAGCGGGACTCTTCAAATGCTAGATAGAAGGGATGATATGAATTCAAGTGCTCCAATGCAGCAATCTCAGCCTCAGGCGCAGCAAGCTTCTCAGCCGGCGCCTGCAATTACTCCAGTTGCGCCTGATGAATTTGAGGATGATATTCCTTTTTAGTTCTTAAGAGCTTGACTCTGACTCGAGTACAACAAATGCTACTGCATGATTACTTTCATCAGAAATACTCAAATGACCCTGCTTAATTCCTTTTTCTAGAAGGTATAGTCTGAGTTTTTCACTTGGCATAAAGTAAGGCTTACCATTTTCGTTGTTTCTTATTGTAAGATCTTGGAAGCTAACTACCCTTCCTATTCCAGTTCCCAAGGATTTAGCAAATGCTTCCTTAGCTGCAAACCTCTTTGCACAAAAGGCCGCACTGTCAGCTTTATTAGTAAATAGAGCTCTCTCGTGCTCTGTTAACACTCGATTGATAAAACCATCACGGTTTTTGATCAAAATCTTTTGGACTCTCTCTATGTTTACTATATCTGTCCCAATACCGTAAATCACAACCCTCTTGCCTCTTGTATTAACTTTTTCATTTCAAATGTAGCAGCTCCTAAGCCGACAAAAAGCGCTCTTGAGATAATGGAGTGACCAATATTTAGCTCTACGACACTGTTAATTTCAGCAATAGCTTTTGTATTCTCAAGAGTTAAACCGTGTCCTGCATTGACCTGTAAGCCAAGACTGTGTGCATAAGCACAAGCTTCTGAGATTTTTTGAAGCTCTTTTTGCATTTCAGCGGCAGATGAAGCGTCTGCATAATGACCTGTATGAATTTCAATAATTGGTGCGCCGCATTCAACAGCCGCCTCAATCTGATAATTGTCAGGATCGATGAATAAAGAGGCTTTAATATTGTTTGTGTTTAATTCAGAGCAAACCTCTTTGATTCTGCCTAATTGAGATAGAACATCTAAGCCTCCTTCAGTCGTCAGCTCTTGCCTCTTTTCTGGAACAAGGCAGCAGTCTTCAGGCAAAATTTTAGTTGCTATTTCTAACATTTCATCTGTCGCAGCCATCTCCAAGTTCATTTTGGTTGTGAGGCTAAATTTTAATTCCTCTACATCTTGATCCTGAATATGGCGTCTATCTTCTCTTAAATGAAGAGTAATGCTATCCGCACCTGAACTCTCACATATTTTTGCAGCATCAATCAAGCTTGGGTAGCGAGTACCTCTTGCTTGTCTTAATGTAGCAATGTGATCAATATTTACACCTAAAAATATATCCATCATTAGACCTAATTCACAAAAAATAATTCTTTACTTTTAAGGGGCTTATCCCCAAGTAAGGATTTTAATCTTTTTCGATTCATTTTTTTTAAAATACTTAATTCTTTTGTTGAAGAAATAGGCTTATTAGATTTTGAAAGGTGAACAATTGTACTGCCTTGAATTTCTCCTTCATCGTTTAGCGCAAAGCCTTGATCCTCAATATAGTCATAATGGAGATTGTCATTAATGATATTGCCATCAATATCATCTTCAAAGTCAAGACCATAGCCTAAATCTTGTAACAATTGGTTTTCAAATACACGAAGGGTGTACTCTTTTGCACTTGCATCTAATGAGCTAATACTCCTAATATAAGACCAATAGGATTCAAATATTTCACTATGCTCATCACCTTCGGGGAGAAGTCTTTGTATAAGTTCATTGACATACATTGCCATAACAAGATCGTTACCCATTAGGCGTCTTGGCTCGTCTGAAATTTCCCACTGAGACAGGCTTTTTAAATCCCCTTTTCCTTTGTATGATATGCATAAACATTGAAACATTTGAAGAGAGGTTTTGCTGCTTCTTGCACCTCGAGCAATGAGCCTTAACTTTCCATGATCTTTTGTAAAAAAGTCCAGCAGAAGAGAGTTTCCTTGATACATTCTTCTATGAATTAAAAAAGCGGGTGAATTTTCGACTCTAGTCATAACCCAATGATGCTAATGCTCTTTTATCATCGGACCAGCCTTGCCTAA
>JAOGRV010000049.1:0-2550 GCA_028107545.1 Pseudothioglobus singularis (SeqCode)
ACAGTATAGTAAAGTCTCAATTTTCAGCTGAAGTAGAAGTCTCAAACACTATCACTCAAATCAATTACTCTTTTAATGAATACCCTCCAGAGCTTATTAATATGCTTCTTTTAGTGGAGGATCAATCTTATTTCCATCATCATGGTGTTGACTTTAAAGAGATTGCTAGAGTTATTTATGGATATTTATTTGATGATAAGTCGCTTAGAGGCGCCAGTACAATTACTCAGCAATTAGTTAAGAATTCGCTTCTAACTCGGGAAAAAACTTTTTCCAGAAAGTTTGAAGAGGCTTTGATGGCATTACTTTTAGAGTTGTCTTACGATAAAGAATTTATTCTTCAGAGGTATATGAATACGGTATATTTAGCCCAAAAAGGAGATATGGCCTTCCATGGCTTTGCCAGTGGAAGTTATTTCTACTTTGATAAAGATGTTAAGGATTTGAGTTTAGAAGAAATGGCAACACTTGTTTCCTTGCTTAAAGGGCCTTCTTACTATAATCCTATTAACTTTCCTGATAGGCTGGATAGGCGAGTTAAGATGATTTTGAAGATGCACGAAAACTACAAAAAAATATTTTGATGAATTTACTTGCGATAGATACCTGTACTGAAATTGCATCGGTCACTCTAATGACTAAAGAGTCAAGAGTTAGTCGCGTTTTGTCAGGGATTCAAAAAAGCTCTGGCCATATTCTTAAGCTTTGTGATGAAGTCTTTCAGGAAACAGGAACTCTAATAAAGGATGTTGATTCAATAATCTTTACTAAAGGGCCTGGTGCATTTACAGGTGTAAGAATGTGTGTTGGCGTTGTTCAGGGGCTTTCAATGTCTTGCAATATTCCAACGATGGGATTTTCGACACTTGAGTTGCTTGGATTTAGGGCTTCACAGATTCTTAGTTCTGAAAAAATAGCTGTAGCACTTGATGCTAGAATGGGAGAGGTCTATTGGGCTATTTACAATCAAGGAAAAATCAGTAAATTGCGCATATGTAATCCTAATGATGTAGATATTCTCGATACTAATTATATTGGAGTTGGGACAGGATGGTATGCCTATGGTGATATGCTCAGTTCTGCTTCTGGTGTAATTGAAACTGATCTCACAATTTTTCCAGAATCCTCTAGTTTAATAGATTTAGCACTTGAATCATTTAGTAGGGGAGAGAGTAGCGACTTTGAGCTACCCCAGCCGATATATTTACGAAACAATGTGGCTCAAAAATCATTAAAATAAATCTCTTTTTTATCACTGCATTTATTTATGTGGAAATGGATTCAAAGGCAGGCCTCACCGAAAGTTTTTTATGGAACCTGTTCAAGGCTTATACCATGGTTTTTTTGGCCTTTTGCTAGCCTTTTGGTGATTGGTTTATTTTGGTCTCTTGTTATATCACCGCCTGATTATCAGCAAGGTGATGGTTACAGAATAATATTCATTCATGTTCCAAGTGCTATCTTGTCAATGATGGTTTATGCAATCATGGCAATCGCTGGGGGTATTGGACTCATTTGGCAAATTAAAATGGCTGAAGTGGTGGCAAAGGTTTCGGCGCCAATTGGCGCAGCTTTTACAATCATTGCATTGGCATCTGGAGCAATCTGGGGTAAGCCGATGTGGGGAGCATGGTGGGTCTGGGATGCTAGATTAACTTCTGAGCTCATATTATTGTTTTTATATCTAGCATACATGTCTCTAAATAGTGCATTTGATAACCCAAAGACTGCTGCAAAAGCTAGCTCTATACTTGCTATCGTTGGCCTAATTAATTTACCAATTATTCATTACTCAGTTAAATGGTGGAACACCCTTCACCAAGGTTATTCGGTTGGTACTGGTGGTTTAAAAGATCCAGACATGCAAATTGCACTTGCAATAATGTTTGTAGCGTCAATTTTTCTTTATGCGCTTCTTGTTGCAATTAAAGCAAGAACAGAGGTTCTAGTTCGTGAGCAAAATTCTCGCTGGGTCAAAGATGAAGTTGAGGGAGTAGTATCATGACTATGGTTGAGTATTTTTCCTTTCTGCCTTATGGGAAGTATGCATTTTATGTTTGGCTCGCATATGGTGTTTCCTCCTTGACAATAATTACTCTTTTTATTAGTGCAAAGAGAAACCACACTAAGACTATTTTGTCTCTCAAAAATAAATTCTCAATCAATGACTAAAAGACAAAACCGAATGATATTGGTTGGGCTTTTAGTATCTGGTGTTTTCCTGGCAGGGTATTTGGGGATTAAGGCGTTTAGTGAAAACTTGTTATACTTTTATACTCCCTCTGATATTGTTGAAGGAAAGGCTCCAATAAATAAGAGTTTCAGGGTGGGAGGTCTTGTTAAGACTGATAGTATAGTTAGGGAAGGAATGCAAGTTACTTTCATGGTTACAGATAACATTAAGTCAATTAAAGTGACCTATGAGGGAATATTGCCCGATCTTTTTAGGGAGGGTCAAGGCGTTGTAGCATCAGGTTCAGTTTTAAATAAGTGTGTCAGGGAGGCTTGTGCAAATACTTTCATTGCTTCTGAGGTTTTGGCCAAGCATGA
>JAOGRV010000005.1:0-67980 GCA_028107545.1 Pseudothioglobus singularis (SeqCode)
AGAGGTATCCAACTAGTGCAGTAACAATTAGGCGCTGGCCAGTTTTGACAACGCTTAGTCCATTTATTGTAGGGTTATGACCCGTCAAAATTAAGGTAGCTATTGGTGCACTAGCGAGTGCGACTAGCACTTGTCTTAACAACTTTAGGCTCATTCCACTAAATACTGGCTGTTCAGACATACCATGAAGCTCTGAAGATACCGATGATAGATCCAGATTAACGATTACTGGTAACTCACGGCTCGATAATGATAGGCTTAAATCGGCAATCTCCTTAGAGTTCATATCTTTAAGTTGGCTTGATGAAAATATTTTTGCTCCAACGCCTGATAGCTCCTTCAAAAATTCTACAGATGGATTCTCAGCTGGAGCTAGAATACATGTATCTTCCAGCTTGACTTCACCACTTGCCAAGAGAGAACAAAGAGGCGCAGAAGATTGATGATCAAGCTTTGTATTCGAAGTGCCTGGTGTCTTCCCTCCAATTTGAATATATGCAGCAGACTTTCCATTTGCAATACCTCTGCAAACAGGAGAAATAATGCTACTATCCCCACCAAGGACAATACTTGTTGCATTACGATTATATATTTGTGCAATAGAATGATTAATAAGCTCTTCAGCTTTTAATTTAGTTTGCCCTAAAATTGGAATATCTCCAAGATCAAATAATCGCTCGTTGATTGATGATGTATCAAATACCTCATGCTCATCAATGTTGATTGGATTACTAAATTGTGGGTTCGCATACCAACCAAAATAGACTGAAGTTTCTCTTATCGATAAGGGAGAAAAACGGGCACCAGATTTAAGATTTTTACTACCTTCCATAGGAACACCAATGACCGCTAACGTTCCTGATGATAAGTCTTCAACCTTTGCCCTTACTGATCTCATAAATGATAAATGGCCAGCCATACGAGGTAATGGAGCAGTTCTCAACGGCATAGGACGCTCTCCTGAGACATTGCTTCAATAACACTTCTAATAATTTCAACAACAGTTACACTAGCTGCACTCCCAGAGATATCTAGATCTGGTATGTATCCAGTTACATCGGCACCAATAATGGGCAGTTTTCCTAATTCAAGGATGAGTGAAGTCAACTGCTTTGGTGTCAGCCCAGTTCCAAGGTATGGAGAGTTAGAGCGAATAGAGGGCATTGCAAGAACATCGACATCTACACTAAGATAGAAACTAATATTTCTGTCTGGCAAGCCATCAAGTATTTGCTCTGTTAGCCCAGCTAAAGATGCAGAAAGTTGTTGCGCAGAACGAACAAAACTATCAACTAAATATTCATACTCCTCCAAGGAGCTTGAATCGCTAACCCCTAAAAGAGCAATTGATTTTGATCCACCGCAGTAGTCACCAAGCTGTCTTGTTGCACATGAACGATTAAGTGGTTTTTGTTGAGGGTTTGAGATTTCTACTGTATCCAAATTACGTGAAATTCTAATAATCTTTAAATCACTATCTGGCCTTGCCTTTAACTGGCCAGAAACTAAAGCAGGAATAAGGCTATAGTCTCCACCAAGTGCGAGAAGTTTAGCTCCTGTTTGGTGAATTCTAAAACTCTGTTCTTTAAGAATTGATTGCGTTTTCATTGGCTCAATAGGAAAAACATTGAGTTCGCCAATATCAATAATATTATTAGATGGAGAAATATTTTGACCATATCTTAGCAGAGGTAAAGATGCATACCTTAATTGCCGAGCTGCATATCTTGCGCCAGGCTCACCACCCGAAAAATGATCACAAAAAAGCCCAGTAAGAGCTATTTTTTCTTCAGAAAGATCTTCTATATCTCCAATAGGGGCACCAAAAAAGGAGGGCACTGATTGCATTGAAAGAATTGAATCTACTGAACTCATCTTCAAATTTCCTCAAAAAGTCGCTCACCCATTACTGCTAAAAGTGCCTCAGCTACAGCATATTGAGTATGGCCTCTAGCATCAAGCAAAGGTGCAACATTTGATACACAAATGCCAACTAACTTTGAAGCTATATTAGCTTTAGATAGAATCTCTGTTAATTGCAATGGAGTCAAACCGCCTACATTAAGACCAGGAGTTCCAGCTGCGAATCCAGTATCTAAAACTCCAGCATCTATTACGCATAAAATTTGATTATTTTTAAGAGAGAATTGCTGAATCGCATTTAAAGCAACCTCTTCTCCTTGTTCATGAATATCTTCAGCTGAAATAATGTTTCCATGAACCTTTTTTATTTCTTTCCAGTTTTCATGAGGCTGAATGCCATTAGTACCTATAGTAAGGATTGGATAGTTGTCAGATTTAGGACTAATTGAGAGCAGTGATGAAAGGGTTTTAGAGGTCAAACCATTTGCTTTTGGAATATCGAGTCGGTTTGATATCACAAGAAGCCCTAATTCACTAGAGGAGCTTTGCAGTCCAGTAGTCATTCCCTCTAGAATTCGTCCATCCCCTCCCAAGAGAACTGGCAATCCACCCTGATCATGCACCCCAGCAGTTAACTGATCAATTTGTTTCAAAGTCTCTGTTGTTACTTCAGTGCAGTCAGCAAGATCACCCAGATCAATACCAATCACTTCAGTCTTAAAACGGCTGGTCTTTCCTGTGTCAAGTGAGACCACTGTTTTTGATGGTGAGTTAAAATAACTGGTCAGAGCGTTCATAGTCGCTTGACGAATTGCTTTAGGACCATTTGAGGATCCACTTCGTCTAGGCAAAGTGGAATCAGCAGGTGCGCCAAAAACAACGATACTTCCTTGAGTAACTTCTTCTAGATTTTTCTCAGAAAATCCAGCATATGAAGCACTAGCAGTTGTAGATTCACCAAAATTTTTACTCATAAGATTTCAACCTAAAATTAAATAGCTGCAAAAATATTATTGATATGCTCTGAGTAATCATGATTGATCCTTATTTTGATTTCTATTAAAAATAATTACAGTAACTAAAGCGCTGACAGAGACAAAAATCAGACAAGTTGATATTGCAGCAATTGTTGGGTCCACTTGGTCTCTCAAAGAATTGAACATACGACGAGTGATTGTCGCATTTTCTCCACCCGAAACAAACATCGAAACAACTACCTCATCGAGTGAGGTTATAAAAGCAAGCAATGCGCCCGTCTGGATTGAAAACTTAACTTGTGGAAGTGTAATCGTTAATAGAGCTCTTGGACGAGATGCGCCAAGGCTTCGAGCAGCAAGTTCTTGATTAAAATCATAATTTTTTAACCCAGCAAGTACAGTAATGATAACAAATGGAACTGCTAATGAAGTATGGGCAATAACGATGCCAGTGATTGTGTAATTAAGACCCAGTTTTGCATAAAGATGAAATACACCAATCGCAATAAGTATAACTGGCACCAGGATTGGAATGACGACAAGAAGCTGAGAAGCATTCCTTACTCTTGCAGATGTAAATGTTAAACCGTATGCTGCCAAAGAACCTAATGGAGTTGCAATAAGTGTAGTCAAAAAGGCTACGAGCAAGGACGTTTTTGTAGATCTCATCCACTCACTCGATCCAAAATAAGACTCATACCAACGAAATGACCAAGACTCAGGAGGAAATTCTAGATAAGAGGCTCCAGAAAAAGACATCGGAATTACGATTAAGGTGGGAAGTGAAAGAAAAAAAAGTATGCAAACTCCAGCAACTCCCAGCCAGAGATTATTATATTTTCTTTTACCTACCATTTCGATTGCAGCCATTCTTCCTACCTCATAAATAATTTATCAATGCCAAAGGCACGATTGAAAATCCAGATAGTGGCAAAAGCCAAAATCAGAAGAACTACACCTAGAGCACTTGCTGCGCCCCAGTTCGAATACAGCATAATAGTTGAATCTATTCGTTGAGCAAGCATCTGTATTTTTCCACCGCCAAGCAATGCGGGGGTTACATAAGTACCCAATGCGAGAACAAATACCAGAACTGTGCCAGCAAAAAAACCAGGCAAAGACATTTTAAAGAAAACTCGCCAGAATGCTCCACGAGGAGTTGACCCTAGACTAATTGCAGCTCTAATGAAATTAGTATCAATTGAACGCATCGAAGCGAATAGTGGAAGAATAAAGAATGGTAATAAAATATGAACCATACCAATAATACTTCCGGTTAAATTATGGGCTAATTGAAGAGGTTCATCAATCCAGCCGATTGAAATAAGGGTGTCGTTAATAATTCCATTGCGTTGAAGAATAACCAGCCAGGCATATGTTCGAACAAGAATTGAAGTCCAAAACGGTAACAAAACAAAAACCATAAGAATTCCTGCCAATCGGTCAGGAAGTTGCGATAACCAGTAACACAGTGGATACCCGAGAAGTATACAAAAGAACAGAGTAATAAAACTAATCTTGAGGGTAACTATGAATGTTTTGATATAGAGTTGGCTTTGAAAAATTCGATCATAATTTTCCCAAGAGAAATCACCAGCACGGTCAAAAAATGAGAGAGATGAAAGCCAGAATACTGGAATAAATACAACAATCAAAATGGTGATAAGAGATGGAAGTGATAGATTAAAAAATAACCTACCCTCTTTTTGACGTGCTTTTGTAAGAGCCTTGCTATTAACTCCTTCTAAATGATTATTGGCAACCATATTCATTCAACAGTTCCCTCAACGATAATGACATCTTCAGCATGAAGGCCAAGTTGAATTGGCTTACCTACTTCAGGAATATTGTTGCTACTTTGTGACTTACTGGCAGGCAATCTGACACTAATTTTAGTGTCCTTACCTAGGTCCACCATTACCAGTACACTCTCTCCTTGATAGACTGATGCACTGACTATTCCTGAAAGATCATTCACTGTATCAGACTTTGAATTGGACATCACTAGAAGCTCTGGACGAATAACAAGACAGTATGGATCAACTCCTTTCGGCTGAGGGTTATTCATCTTTAAAGGCTGACCTCTTAAAATAAGGCCATCTTTTGAATTCTCTAGTTGAAGAAGAACTGATTCTCCAATGAAGTCAGCAACAAATAGGTCTTTAGGATTATCATAAAGTGCCTTTGGAGCATCAACCTGAACAAGACGCCCATTATTAATAACTGCAATACGATCTGACATAGTCAATGCTTCTCGCTGGTCATGTGTTACATAAACAATAGTTGCTTCAAGTTTTTGATGAAGTGCCTTAAGTTCTATTTGCATATGCTCTCGTAACTTTTTGTCTAAGGCGGATAGAGGCTCATCCATCAAAATAATCTTAGGCTCAAAGACCATTGCACGAGCGAGAGCTACGCGCTGCTTTTGACCACCTGAAAGCTGATGGATTCTTCGCTCACCATATCCTTCCAGTTGAACCATTTCAAGAGCTGAGTCAATTTTCTTTTTTTGATCAGTCTCAGACATTCCACGAACACGAAGTGGATAACCAACATTTTCAGCAACCGACATAAATGGAAATAGAGCGTAATTCTGGAATACCATCCCCAATCCTCTCATATGAGGGGGTGTCATAGTCATCTCTTGCTGGCCAAAGTAAATACTGCCTTGATCTGGACTAACAAAACCTGCTATAGTCATCAGTAAAGTTGTTTTTCCTGATCCAGATGGACCAAGTAGTGTGATAAATTCACCAGCTTTAATGTCTAATGAAACATCCTCAAGTGCGAAGACATCACCATAGGATTTGCTTAAACTTTTGATGCCAATAGGCAAAGATTTTTGATTTTCATGATCGGTATTTGACATACTCATTATCCTAGGTTAAATCCTAAAAAAAATTACAAATTAAACAGATATATTGGGTGCAGAAACTTTACTGCACCCTAATATTTTATCCTTTCTATTGCTGGATTAGTGTATCAAAGCGCTCTGTTAGAACATCCAGTTGACCAATATAGAAATTTGGATCAACTAACAATTGCTTATCATAATTATCTGGATGAGTATTAACATTTTTTGCTTGTTCAATGCTTAGTACACCTGCATCAAATGCATACTTGTTTACAGGACCAAGAGGCATTGTTTTAGCTAATGTAGCTTGAGATGAAGCTGATAATACAGAGTTTATAAGCTTCATTGCATTAGCATAATTTGGCGCACCTTTTGGAACGAGAAGACAGTCAACATCCATCGTGCCATCTTGGAAAGTATAAGCAACATCAACGCCAGAGTTTGCAACACTCTCAACTCGATTATGACCCATATGGACTACATCAACTTCACCATCGCGAAGAATCTGTGCTGATTGAGAACCACCACGATACCATACTGTCACATGTGGAACAATTTCAGCAAGTTTAGCCCAAGCACGCTCCTGACCTTTCTTAGTAGAAAGAACATTATAAATTTCACTCTTAGCTACACCATCAGCCATAAGAGCAGCTTCTAAGTTGTAGTTAACTTTTCCATGCATACCGCGCTTTCCTGGGAATTTTTCAACATCCCAAAAATCTGCCCAGCTTTGTGGTCCATTATCACCAAACTTATCTTTTCTGTAGGCAATAACTTTGGTGAAGTTAATAAAGCCAATATAGTTATCTTGTCGCAAATCAGATGGGATTCCTGAAGCATCTACCATTTTGTAGTCGATAGGCTCTAACATACCATCTCTTGAAAGTGTTTCACAAGCAGATAGTTCCATTTCTGCTACATCCCAGGCAACAGCATTAGCTGAAATCTGAGCACGGACATCTTGAATACCATTTGTTGTATCTTCTTTAACTTCAATACCTAAATCTTGGGCAGCGGGTGCTAGCATTGAAGATCTAAGCGCATCTTGGAATGATCCGCCCCATGATGCAAACATTACAGAATGACCATCAGCTTTAGCAACATTACTAAGACCAAGTACCATTCCCATTGATAGCGCTAAATACACTATTTTTGAATAATTTTTCATTTGTAATCTCCTATTAGTTATATTTTCCAGGTTAGAAAGTTAACTTGGAAATTGTCTCATACTATAAAAACTTAAAGTTTCATTCTACGAAACACAGTTTCATTTTGATGTATAATCAAAAATAAGTCAAGTAAAAATTTATAAAATGATTTTGTTTTAACTTAGTATTTCTGAAATTATGTTAAGCTTATTATTAATTTTTAGTTATACAATTCTTTCAAATTTCTCGTAACATTTTTTATATCCCATCCAATTAAATAATATACAAATGACAAATTCAAAAGAAAAATCTAAGCCTATTAAAAGTGGTGTTGAGTCGGTAGAAAGAGCTCTGAGTCTTCTGGAGGCATTTAATATGGGTGACAATGGTCTGGCACTTAAAGAGCTTGCTCAAAGAACTGGTCTAAATAAAGCCACAATATTGCGACTTAGTGCTTCACTTGAAAAATTTGGTTATCTTACTCGTGATTATGATGGTATTTTTCACCTTGGTGCGTCTCTTTGGCATCGAAGTTCGGTTTACCGTGACAACCTTCAACTAGGAAATATTATTCGTCCAGCTTTAACAGAACTTGTTAAAAAAACAGAAGAGACTGCTGCATTTCATGTCTTGCGAGGAAATTCAAGTGTAGTTCTTTATTGTGAAAATTCTAAAAGAAGGATGCGATATCATATCGATGAAGGAGAAATAAATCCTCTTAATCTTGGTTCTTCTGGAAAGGTGCTAGAAGCGTTTGTAAATCCTAAAACATCTCAGTCTAAAATTATCAAAGATCAGGGATACTATATTAGTCATGGAGAGCGTGACCCTGATATTGCAGGTATTACAGTTCCTATCTTGGGGCGCGATGGTGAGCTCATTGGAGTAATCTCCTTGTCAGGGCTTACAACTCGATTCACTGACGATAATATTGAAAGTTATTTAAAAGCCTTAATATCTATCTCTAAAAAAGTTTGCTTAGCTTTTGGAAGTAAGTAATTTAATTTAAAGCATTAGTTTGATACCTGTGAGCGAGAGCTTTTAACTATATGTATGAGAAACGAAGAGCCTCAGGCTTTAGAAATAAAAAAGGCTAAACCCAACACCAATCATTATTACTCCAAAAATCCTGTTTACTCTCAAGGCCATTTTCTCACTACTTATTAGTTGCCTTAATTTTTTTCCTAGAATACCAATAAATAATAAACCAAATAATAGTGAAAAAGCAACAGTAGCTACGATTTTCAGTCCATAAGATAAACTCACCTGATTGAGATCAATTAGAGATGGAAGTACAGATAAATAAAAAATCATCACCTTTGGATTAGTTCCAGCTAAGAGGAAACCCATCACAAGTTCTTTCAAATGAGATTGAGCTGAAATGTCATTGTCCATACTGAATTTTCCAGCCCTCCACTGAGAGTAACCCAAATAAAATAAATAGCATGCACCGAAATATTGGACCGCATTTGTAACAGGTGTAATCAAATCAGCAAGAGCATTTAAAGAAAAAATAACAATGGTTAAATAAGACAAATCACCCAGCGTCATTCCAATTGAAAAGAATATTGCCGAGGCTAGACCTCTTGAAGTAGAAATAGAGAGAAGCGCTAAAGTCCCAGGACCCGGGGTCACTGCAAAAATGAAAAGAGTAAAGCCTAGGACTAAAAAAATATTTATTTCCATAATTTATCGCTATCCATAATTATCGAAAAGGAATCATATTTTTTATCTTCAGGTCGTTAAGGACAACGAGAGCCGAAACGGCCATTAAAATCCCAATAGCATTTTTTATAGTAATCATCTCTTGAAAGAAAATTGCGCCCAATGCGATAGCAAAGAATGGAGTTAATATACTAAAAGCGGAACTCTTTTTAGAGCCAATAATTCGAATCCCCGTATAGTAGACTGCTGTTATTGCAGTTCCAGCAATAAATGATACGAAAAGAATATTAACCCAAAATATGTAATCCATAGACCCTAATGTGAGGAGATGACTGCTATCATAATATAAATTCCAATCGATTAAGAAGCCTATAAGACACACATAAAAGTTAATAGTCAAGACATGAATATTTCTCATATAAGAGGCAGCTACTGTGAACATTGCATAAGTAAGAGCAGCCAATACAAAGTAAATATTACCCCCACTTACAAGCGTATCAATATTCATTTGTTCAAGATTAAGCATTAAAGAGACACCTATTGCTCCAATTGTCAGTGCGAGCCAATCCTTCAAAACAGGTTTTGATTTTTTTGAAAAAATCATCATGACATAAACAAAAATTGGAATCAAAACGGTTACTAGAGCCGCGCCTAAACCAACCGCGCCCCTCTGCATTCCCATGAAGTAGGTTCTATAGTTCCCGATTAGGAAAAAAGCCAAAAGAATGCAAATGAGAAAGTTTTTTAAACTAATTTTTATAGGAATTTTCATCCATATAAGCAGCGGAAAGGTTGATAAGGCTGAAAGAAAAAAACGATACACAACGACTTCATCTTCGCTAATATAAAAAGATAAGTATTTTGCAGAGACGCCTGACAAGGCCCATACCAACGGAACAAGAAGCATCACTAGTGTCATTGTTTTTTCAGATTGCAACATCTAAATCCTTTTATATTTAATAAAGTGCGACAAAAACACCAACAAGAATCATAGTCACACCAGTCACTTGATTGATCCTCCTGATGCTATCGGGATTTTCAATATAACTTCTAAGTCTAACACCTAAAATATTTGCCAAACTCAAAACAAAAAAAACAGTCAAGCCAATTGCTACTATCACCTGAACTTCTGTATTTAAAGTCAGATTATTTAAGTCTATAAAGATTGGAAGGAAGGACAGATAGAAGATAATTGTTTTTGGGTTGGTCACCCCAACAACAAAACCAGCTATTAAGAGCTTTATGACTGAGCTCTTTTTACTTGAAGGTTCAAAACTAATCCCTTTTGAACGAAATTGTTGATAGCCAATAAATATTAAATATGATGCTCCAAGAATCTTCACATAGAGCATACTCTCATTAATCACCTCAGCTAAGGCATTGAGAGCTAGCATTGCAAGAGCTACATAAATAATATCACCAACTGTGTGGCCTATGGAAACCCAAATTGCAGGTATTGGGCCAAATCGAGTAGAAATCGCCAACACTGCAAATAAACCAGGGCCGGGTGAAATTGCATAAACGAAAGTAGCAATCATCAGGGAAAGTAGGGTAAGCAAATCCATTGCAAGATTATAAACATTGCATCTGCTATAATTATCATTAAATTTCCTTTCACAATAAGTGCATTAGATGAACTTAAACTATTTAGACTTTGAACAACCAATCGCAGAGCTGGAAGACAAAATTGATGCCCTTGAAAGCATTAAGGATGATGTCGATATTGCCAAAGAGATGGATTCGCTTAAATCAAAAAGTGAGCTCTTAACAAAGAAAATTTTTTCATCGCTCAGTGATTGGCAAATCTCTCAATTAGCTAGGCACCCTCAAAGACTCTATACATTAGACTACATTGATAATATTTTTGATGAGTTTACAGAGCTATGTGGAGACCGAGCCTATGCAAATGACCATTCTTTGATAGGTGGAATCGCAAAAATAGATGACCTAACATTTATGTTTCTTGGTCAACAAAAAGGCCGATCTACAAAAGAAAAAATTTATCATAATTTTGGAATGACTAGGCCTGAGGGCTACCGAAAGGCACTTAGACTTATGAAGATGGCTGAGAAATTTGGCTTGCCTGTCATTACTTTTATAGATACCCCAGGCGCTTATCCTGGTATTGGTGCTGAGGAGCGCGGACAGAGTGAAGCAATCGCAAAAAACCTATTCGAAATGTCAACTTTAAAAACGCCGATTCTATCGGTTGTGATTGGTGAAGGTGGTTCGGGCGGTGCACTTGCTATTGGACTTTGTGACACGATGATGATGTTTGAGTATAGCATTTACTCAGTCATCTCACCTGAAGGCTGCGCATCTATACTATATAAAGATGCATCTAAAGCTCCCATTGCTGCAGAGTCTCTTAAGCTTACTAGTAAGCATTTGAAAAAAAATAAATTAATTGAAAAGGTGATCCCTGAACCATTGGGCGGAATTCATAGAGACCCTGAAAAAGCCTCTAAATTTCTAAAAAAAGCACTCATCAAAGAGCTTAAAAATCTAGCTGATTTACCTATTGAAAAACTTTTAGAAGATAGGCACGAAAAATTACTTAGCTTTGGAAGATTTAGCGAATAAAGATCCTTTCCTTATAGACAAAAATATTGTCATTGCCTTAAGTGGAGGGATCGACTCAGTGGTCCTGCTCCATTTCTTAAACTCTCATTACCCTGGCAATATAAGAGCAGTCCATATCAATCATAACCTTTCGAAGCACAGCAAAGACTGGTCTTTATTCTGTAAAAAACAATGCCACAAACAAGGGGTTGAGTTTAAAAGCATAGACATTAATATTAAAACTTCGTCTAACATCGAAGAAAATGCTCGTAAAAAACGCTATAATTCATTAAAATCAGAATTATCTAAAAATGAAGTTCTGTGTACTGCGCATCATCAGGAGGATCAATCTGAGACTTTTTTACTTCAACTATTTAGAGGAAGTGGGGTAGCGGGCTTGGCATCCATGCCAAAAATGAAGAGCTTTGCTGAAGCATTCTTATACCGTCCCTTCTTAAACATTTCTAAGCAATTAATTGTTGACTATGCAACAAAATATAATCTCGACTGGGTAGAAGATGATAGCAATATTAATTTAAATTTCAAAAGAAATCTCCTAAGATTAGAGTTTATTCCAAAACTTGATTCCAGTTTTAAAGGAGTAATAAAAAATATTTCTAGAAGCGCTTATCACCAGTCTGAGGCATTAAAACTAATAAACGATCTCGCTAAAATTGATATCGAAAAGTTCAATCTTGTCATTAATCATAAAATTCAAGTGCTGCCTTTAACTGAGCTCCCAGAAAGAAGAGTTGCTAATGTACTGCGTTATTACATTGCACAAAGGGGCTTCTTGATGCCATCCAATAAAGTGCTAACTGAATTAATTTCTGTTTTAAGGGCGAAGGATGATGCCAAAGTGATTTTAAAATGGCATCTTTATGAAGTCAGAAGATATGACAATGAGTTATATTTTTTTGATGGTGAGCCTGATAGATCCAATGAAGATTGCCCTCTCTTTAATAAACTAAAGGATCAAACTAATTTTACAATTCGATTTCGTCAGGACGGTCAAAGAGTAAGACTCAAGGATAAAAAGCACTCAAGCTCTCTAAAAAAAGTACTTCAGAGTGCAAACATTCCGCCTTGGGAAAGAGACAAATTGAGGATGTATTACATCAATGAAACTCTTGTTGGCATGGAGTCAATAGGCGAAATGTCTGAGGCTTAAATTATAATTTTTAGCTAGTAAAATCACCACTTAAAACTTTCTGTGATTCTGTGTCTAGGGTCATTTCATAATCATAGTTTGGATGCGTAGACCCTACCTTTATAGTTGACCCTGCAATGAAATCATCAATCATCTCCTGGGTAAACTCGAATCTCATAAAGTGGACCGCTGAAGTTTTAACGTCGGTCTCTCTCTCCAAATCTTCATTACAAATCGGGAAGGCTCTTTCATGGTTGCCTACTTGGAAATAAATACTTTTTTCAACGCCAATGAGCTCTGTTAGAGCAACAATGCGCTCTGCAACATCTGAATACTCAATCATCATTGTTGCTTTTAGATTGGCGCCATTGGGTACAAGTGCATTGTATACATCCAGCTCATCTTGAATCTCACTTGATTCAAAAATTTTCTCGATTCGAAGCATTTCTTGAACTTGGTATTGAACAGTTTGCTTGTTTTCAAATATCATCCTAATATGCTCACCCAAGTGAACTTCTCTAAGCTTTTTAACCTGGATTGTTTCCTGGCGAATCGATGAACGCTTTTCTGCATACTCTTCAAGAGTTAATAGGTCTTGTCTTTCTAACATAATTATTTCCTCAAATTGTGTTTATAAATCATAAGCCAACTTCACTAGGCTAATCGGATGAATAGATTCTATATCTTGTGAAGCAATATGTGCAACATGGTTACCTGCCATAACGCAATCACTAACAACAAGGTCGGTAGTGTCGGTAATTTTTTTGGCAACTGGCATTCCAATTTTGACTGAGTAAGTATGTGTCTCTTTTCTCACACCATAGGTACCATCATGTCCTGAACATCTTTCTGCAATATTGACGTCTAAATCAGGAATTAGACCTAGGATTTTTTTTGTATGCGCTCCAATATTTTGAACTCTTTGATGGCATGCCACTTGATAAAGAATCTCTTTATCAATGGCCTTAAATTTGTCATCAAAATGATTGTTTTCTATTAGCAATGAAAGGTACTCAAAGGGATCATAGAATGCATCAGAAATAGCTTTTATATCTTCATTTTCATTCAATATCATTGGCAGTTCATTCTTAAACATTAAGACGCAAGAAGGGATAGGCGCAATAAGCTTGTAGCCATCTTTGACTAACTCCATTAAAGGCTCAATATTTTCATTGGCATACTTCTCGACTGAATCAAGATCTCCAAGCTCCATTTTGGGCATTCCGCAACACTGAGTCTTTTTGATTAGCTTCACCTCAACATTGTTATGTCTTAATACATCGACTAAGTCAATGACTGTTTTTGGATCATTGTATTCTCCATAACAGGTTCCAAAAATTGCTACCTTGAATTGACTATCAGAGCTCTTTTCAACAAAGACCTTAGATAATCTCTTAGAGTGGTAAGTTGGCACAACCGCATTCTCATGAACGCCGAGTACCTTTTGAGTAACCTTTCTGAGAGTTTTGTTTTTATTTGACCAGTTAACCACAGGCGATATGACAGGCTTCGATGCAATAGCACCAACCTTTTGAGGCGATGTTAAGATTTTATGTGATAACTTAGTTTCGCCCTTTTTAAATTGAATGGCTTTCGCTCTAAGCATAAGATGCGGAAAATCAACATTAAAGTCGTGTGGCGGCACATATGGACATTTAGCTATATAGCACAAATCGCACAAATAACATTGATCCACAACTTTTTTGTAATCAGCCTTATCGACACCATCTACCTCAAAAGTTTCAGACTCATCGATCAAGTCAAATAGTGTTGGAAAAGACTTACATAAACTTACACATCGTCTGCAGCCGTGACAGATATCAAATACCCTCTCAAGCTCATTGTTGAGAGAATCTTCATCATAAAAATCTTTATATTTCCAATTTAGAGGGTGACGTGTTGGAGCCTCTAAATTGCCTTCTTTGAATTTAGACATATTTATTAGGTTTTAAGGGTTATTACTACCACAGACTAGATCTGTGGTAGCAGTGACTTTAGATACTATCTAAAGCTTTTTGATAACGGTTAGCATGAGAACGCTCAGCTTTCGCTAAGGTTTCAAACCAATCAGCAATTTCATCAAATCCCTCTTCTCTGGCTGTTTTAGCCATTCCTGGATACATGTCAGTGTACTCATGAGTTTCTCCATGAACTGCACTAGCAAGCATATCTTTGACTTCCTTAGCTGGCATATCAGTTCCTGGATCACCAACTCCACCCTCAATTAAGTGCTCCATGTGTCCGTGCGCATGACCCGTTTCACCTTCAGCAGTTGATCTGAAAAGAGCAGCCATATCTGGCTCTCCTAAAACGTCACATTGATTTGCAAAATATAAATAGCGTCTATTTGCTTGAGATTCTCCAGCAAATGCATCCTTTAAAGATTGTTCTGTTTTACTTCCACTTAAATTCATTTTTAGCTCCGATAGTTTAAATGAGCCACAATCATACCATTCATTTATATAAAGTTAAATTGAATAATACTGTATATAATATTCGGTAAAAACGAATATAAAAATGACACCCTCAATTAAAAATTTACAGTATCTAGTTGCATTGAAAAAAACGAATCACTTTTCAAATGCTGCCAAGGAATGTTTTGTCAGTGCCTCAACCTTTAGCGCTGGGATTTCAAAACTTGAAAATGACCTTCAGGTCAAGTTAGTTGAGCGAGACAACAAGAATGTTCGCTTTACATCGGCCGGAAATCGTATCACTAAACAAGCAATGTCAGTTTTGGCAGAAATGAACGTTTTGGTAAGCACTTCAAATTTAGATTTTTTTGAATCTGAAATCACGATCGGAGTTATTCCTACAATATCGACTTATATTCTTCCAAATTTTCTATCCAATTTAACCCATTCTCACCCAAAACTTAAAGTTTCATTTAAGGAAGACACAAGTGAGAACTTAGTAAAACATCTCGATCAAGCTAAAATCGATTTTGCAATCTTTGCTTTTCCCTATGAGCTGCCTGATTTTATTCAAAGTTTTCAAGTTTTTGCTGATCCTATTTATTTTATTCAACACAAAAATCGAAAGTCGAAAGTAATCGATAACGGCTCCTTATTGATGCTGGAACAAGGCCATTGCCTTCGTTCACACATTTTACAAAATAACGAGATTTTAACTCAACACATATCAAACTTCTCGTGTACCAGCATTTCCACACTTGTTGCTATGGTAGATACTAATATTGGGGTGAGCTTCCTGCCAAGGATGGCAATTGACTTTGGAATACTGAGTCACTATCCAAATATCAATATAGACCTAGAATCAACGAAAGCAAAAAGAGATATTGGCGTTATTTATAGAAAAAACAATCCACAAGAAGAAAACATCAAAAAACTGGCTGCGCTCTTGAACACAGACTAGTTTGGCACTAGTTGTAAGGGTTGCTAATACCCAGATTACCTAAAAAATTAATCTCTATTGACTCCATCTTATTAGCTGAAGAGACATCTTCATGATCATGTCCAATCAAGTGAAGGATGCCATGAATTGCCATATGAGTTAAGTGGTCTGTAAATTTTTTGTCGCCGATTAGCGCCTCTTCTCTAACAACATCAACACAAATAACAACATCACCAAGGATTGACTCTTCGACTTCCTCTGGAATGTCGCTCTGGAAAGAGAGCACATTGGTGACCTGATTTTTATCTCTGTACTCTTTATTAAGGACTTGAATCTCAACAGGAGAAACAAGACGAATTAATAACTCAGATTCCTCTAAAGCATTTTCATTTAAAAAATCTTGACAAACCTGACTAAGGTTCTCTTCGTCAACATTTGAATCGTTAATGATATTTTGAATAACTACCATGGCAAGTTAATATTGCTAAAATACTTATTTTATCCCTAAAACTTTTTCATTTGATGCAAATCACAGAAGTTGCAATTCCGGTCCCATTACACAATACGTTTGATTACCTGTGTAAAGATAAAGTCGGCATTGGCTCAAGAGTAAAAGTTCCCTTTGGAAATAAAAAAGTGACAGGCATTGTCCTCTCTCACAAAGACAAGAGTAGCTTTACAAAGCTTAAAGAAGTTGAAGAAGTGATAGATCAAGAAGTACTCTTATCAAAAGAGATTCTTACATTTTTATCTTGGTCTGCTAACTATTACCACCATCCAATTGGAGAAGTGCTTTCCAATGCGATTCCAAAAAATCTAAGAAATGGTAAGCCAGCTGTCATTAAAAAGCCGGGTGAAGTGCATGACAAAGTATCATTGAGCGGCTTTGAACTGACTAATGAGCAGAACTTTGCTATCTCTGAGGTACTCAAGAATTCCTCAGAGTTTAATGGTTTTTTGCTTCATGGCGTCACTGGCAGTGGCAAGACAGAGGTCTATCTTAGTATCACTGAGCAGCTTTTAAAAAAAGGAAAGCAAGTTCTCGTTTTAGTGCCAGAGATAGGATTAACCCCTCAAATGATTTCCCGTTTTGAACAGAGAATAGAAGGTCGAGTTGTTGCAGTTCATTCTCAGCTCAATGACACTCAAAAACAAGACGCCTATCTGATGGCAAAGGATGGTGATGCAAAAGTGATTCTTGGAACTCGATCTGCTATTTTTACACCCATCCCTAATCTTGGACTCGTGATTGTGGACGAGGAACACGACAACTCCTTTAAGCAGCAATCTAACTTTCGCTACTCCGCAAGAGATCTAAGTTTTATGAGAGCTAAATTTGCCAATGTTCCACTTATACTTGGAACTGCAACACCCTCTTTAGAAACCTTGAAAAATGTTATCGAAAAAAAACTTATTCGACTGACTCTGACTTCTCGCCCCGGCGAGGCAATCATGCCAAGTGTTGATCTGATTGATATGAGAAGTCAGCCCTCAGAGCCATTATCAAAGCCGCTCATCGCAAGAATCAAGCATCACCTTTCAGAAGGCAAACAGGTCATGCTATTTATCAACCGAAGAGGTTATGCACCCATATATTACTGCACAGAGTGCGATTGGCAGTCTGAATGTACTAGTTGTGATTCTAAGCTAGTATATCACCGAAGCATTAATCGACTTAAGTGCCATCACTGTGGGCTAGAAAAACCACCCGAATCCTCTTGTCCCTCTTGCAGCAGCCATGAGCTCAAAATTCTTGGTTATGGAACAGAGAGACTAGAAGAAAATCTAGAATCATTCTTTCCAAATGCAGAGGTCATTAGAATTGACAGAGACACCACGCGAAAGAAAAAAGCTTTTGCAACTCACTTAAAAAAAATCAACTCTGGAGAGCCCTGCATCATTGTAGGAACTCAAATGCTCGCCAAGGGGCATGACTTTTCTAATCTAGCATTTGTCGGTATTTTAGATGTCGATGTTGGACTGATGTCAACCGACTTTCGGGCAACAGAACATTTAGCTCAACTCCTTGTTCAAGTTTCAGGAAGATGTGGCAGAGGAAAATATAAGGGAGAGGTCAATATCCAGACGCGTTATCCGAACCATCCTATATTCAACTATGTGAAAGATTCGCGTTACATTGAGTATGCTAAAACCCTCTTATCAGAACGCAAAGAGACAAAACTGCCTCCTTTTGCCCATCAAGCGTTGATTTGTGCAAATGCTAAAAATAAAAATTTAGCTGAGAATTTTTTGACTGAAGTTGCCCAATTAACGAATAGCATTGAGATTGATTCAGTCGAAATTTGGGGTCCAGTTCCTGGAGTAATTGAGCGGAAATCAGACTACTACTTCTTCAATCTTTACTTGCAATCAGAAGACAGAGGGCAACTTAGAAGACTAATTCAAACCTTTTATCAGCATGTTGAAACCATTAAGGTGAGCTCATCAGTTCGATGGTTTGTTGATGTTGACCCTATCGAATAGAAAATTTATGTGATTGAGTCTTCAACAATCTCGGCCATAGCCTGAGTAATGACTAACAACTCGTTATCGGATATTACAAAGGGCGGCATGGTGTATAGTAACCTGCCATAAGGCCTCAGCCAAACACCAGACTCAATCAACTTTTCCTGAGTTTTTTTCATGTCCAATGCTTCATTGAACTCTATCACCCCAATTGCACCAAGAACCCTGACATTAAATATGGATTGATGACTCTGAAGAGGTATCAATTGATCCCTCAAAATAGTTTCAATTTCACTTACTTTTTTTTTCCAGTTACTTTCTAAAAGAAGATCAATACTTGCCATCGCTGCAGAACAGGCAAGAGGGTTAGCCATAAAGGTTGGTCCATGCATCAGTACGCCCACTGTTTCAGAAACCTTTTGGTTGGTGATGGCTGCGGCCATTGTCATATATCCACCAGTCAAAGCTTTGCCAATGCACATAATGTCAGGCTCAATATTGGCATGATTGCAGCCAAATAGTTCACCCGTTCGCCCAAAGCCAGTGGCTATCTCATCCACAATCATAAGAACGTTGTACTTGTCACATAACGCTCTAGCGCCTTTTAGATAGTCCATCTCATAGATGTTCATTCCTCCAGCGCCCTGAACAATTGGCTCAAGAATCATGGCTGCGATTTTTTTATGGCTCTTACTTAGCCTCGACTCCAAATCAGAAAGTGCTTCATCAGTGTTATCATGTTTGGGCTGATTAACGAAGTAATGCTTTGGCAAAACCTCACTAAAAAGGTGATGCATTCCCTTATTTGGATCGCAAACACTCATAGCACCAAAAGTATCGCCATGGTAACCACCCCTTGGCGTTACAAAGTATGATTTTTCTTTTTGCCCCTTATTTTGCCAGTACTGGATGGCCATTTTTAGAGACACCTCAACTGAGACGGAGCCCGAATCTGCAAAAAATACTTTATCCAAACCTTTGGGCGTCAAATTGATGAGTTTTTCACATAAATCAATGGCTGGTTGATGAGTCAGACCCCCAAACATTACGTGCGACACTTTATCAATCTGAGACTTGACAGCATCATTAATATAAGAATTATTGTAGCCATGTATCATGCACCACCAAGAACTCATACCGTCAATGATGCGTGCTCCATTTTTGAAGTTAAGGTACACTCCTTGGGCGCTTTCTACGTGGTATGTTGGCACCTTGTTTGGGATATTGGCATAAGGATGCCAGATATGATTTTCGTCGATATTCACTATAGGTAGTCTCGCAATTGCGCCATAGAATCAATCACGAGATCAGGGTTTTCATCAGCAATATTATTTCCATGGTTATAGCCGTAAGACATACAAATGATCTGAAAGCTTGCTGCCCTAGCCGCCTTGACGTCACTCACCGAATCCCCAAGCATAAGGCACTCATTGGGCTTAATATTAAAAAAGTTAGCGCCATGAATCAGAGGGAGTGGGTCTGGCTTTTTCTTTTCTAAAGTATCGCCAGAAATAACGATCCCAAAATAATCAATAATTCCTAAAGATTGAAGTAATGGGAGCGTAAACTGCTCCGCTTTATTTGTAACGCAGCCTAAAAGGTAATCTTTAGATTTTAAATAATCTAAGCCCTCCATTACGCCCTCATAGAGAGTAGACCTGACCGATGAATTTTGGGCATACAAATCTAAAAAAATGGGATACGCTTTGTCAAAAGCCTCTTGACTTGGAGAGCCATCCAATTCACCAGTCAAAGCCCTTTCAACTAGCCTAGGGACTCCGTTTCCAACCCAATGCCTTACTGTCTCTTCTCCTCTGACTGGCATATCCAGACTGAGCATCATTTGATCAACGCAATACGCTAAATCAGGAACACTATCGACCAAAGTTCCATCAACATCGATCATTACTAGTTTTGGCTGAAATATTGTCATTAATGTTCTTTATTTATTGCAAGTTTGGTAGAATTGAATTAAGCATTCAATACAAAGATATTTTATATGGAAAACAAAACAGTCATTGGATTTATTGGCGCTGGCAATATGGCATATGCTCTTATTAAAGGGCTTTTGAGTGATGGATTTGAAGCCAAAAATATTAATGTTAGTGATGCAAACCTTGAGCTTCTTGAAAAACGTAGCTCTGAACTGGGTGTGACTACTTACTCTGATAATGTCTCACTTCTCACCAATAGTGATATTGTCGTTTTTGCTGTTAAGCCTCAAGTACTCTCAGTTGTTTGTCATGAGCTCAAAAATAAGGCTTCATCAGATCAGCTCTTTGTCTCCATTGTAGCTGGCATTAAAAGTAAAGATATTAATCGTTGGCTTGGCGGTGACTTTGCACTCGTAAGAACAATGCCCAATACGCCCGCTCTTTTTCAATCTGGAGTGACAGGTCTTTTTGCAAATGAACTCGTTAATGACACTCAAAAAGAGTCAGTAAACTTGTTGCTATCGGCTGTAGGTGAGTGTTTTTGGGTCAATGAGGAAAACCTTTTGGATGCAATTACAGCGATTTCAGGTAGCGGGCCCGCTTATTTTTTCCTAATGATGCAGTCCATGAAACAGGCTGCTATGGCCTTGGGCTTGGATGAAGAAACAGCTGATGCTTTGAGTATCAAGACCAGTCTTGGTGCAAGCATAATGGCCACTAACTCTGGCAAAGACTCTCGCACGCTTCGTGCAGAAGTCACATCGCCAAATGGAACCACGCAGTCAGCTATTGAAACCTTTCAAGATCAGAACTTTGAGGGAATCGTTGCAGCTGCAACCAGAGCTGCCTATGATCGGGCTAGAGAGCTGAGTCAAGAATTAGGCAACATTGACTAGGGTTTCCTATATTACCTATTAACTTCCCCATAGCAATTGCATATTAGCAATTGCTGCTAGAGAAGCAGTTTCTGTTCTTAAAACCCTCTTTCCAATGAGGATTGACTGATATCCAGCGACCTCAGAATCACTAACTTCTTTTTCAGTCAGGCCCCCTTCAGGACCAATAAGTATTGTTGCTTTTGACGTTTCCTTAAGCTGACTCAGGCCAATTTGTGCACGATGATGCAAAACAAAGCCATCATGAATCGTCTCCTCTAATAACTCTTCGAGTGAGAGTGGATTAGACAGACTGACAATGACTGAACGGCCTGATTGTTCACAAGCATGGTTAGCAATTTTTTGCCAGTGATCAATTTTTTTTTGAACTTTTTCATCGCTCAGCCTGACAACACAACGCTCTAATTTCATTGGGATTATTCTAGTCACTCCCAACTCAACCGCTTTTTGAATCAAAAAATCCATTTTTTCGCCTTTTGCAATACCTTGGGCGAGGGTTAAATCTAGTTTTGATTCTGTATTATTGCGTGCCTTAGAAATGACTTTAAGACTGGTTGTTTTTTTCGAGTCTTGAACTAACGCTGTGTAATCAAAACCATCGCCATTAAACACGGTAATATTTTTGCCGACTGGAAAACGTAAAACCTTATTTAAATGGTGACTATTGTCACTATCTAATTCAGCAGTTTTACCTTCAGTAAAAGGTGTATTTTGATAAAGTCGTATCGTTTTCATGGTATCTTTCTTGCGTTATATATCTAAGAATTAATACACCAAACAAAATGATACATCAAAAAAGAAGAGAGGAGTTGTTAAGCATGCTGGGTCGAGACGCAGTAGTCATTGTGTCGACAAATAGTGAACAAAAAAGAAACAGTGATGTGACTTATCCATTTCGCCCAGATAGTAATTTTTGGTATCTTACTGGTTTTACAGAGCCCGATGCAATAGCGGTATTTAGTAAAGAAAGCTATGTCATGTTTTTGAGACCGAAGGATGAGACTAAAGAGATCTGGAATGGAATCAGACTTGGTGTTGCACTTGCTCCTGAAACTTTATTAGTGGATCAAGCTTATGACATTGATACTTTCTTTGATAATATTGACTCTTTCACTCAGAAAAGATCTGTCATATATTTTGATGCCCCAGGAAGTGGTGGCTGGAAAGATAATTCAAGCACAAATATTCATAATCAACGCATTCATTCTCTTTTTGAAAGCAGTCTAAAGCCCTTAAATCCTTGTATTTCAGAAATGCGATTAATAAAAGATAAGGAAGAAGTAAAAAATATGCAGGATGCTGCTGATTTAGCATCTGAAGCTCATATGAGTGCCATGAGATTGGCCTCACCTGGACTATATGAACATAATGTTGCTTCTGTGTTTGATTCACAATTTACAAACGGCAACTCTGAGCACTCCTATCCTCCAATCGTTGCAAGTGGAGAGAATGCATGCATTTTGCATTACAATGAGAACAACCAAGAACTTCAAGATGGGGATCTACTGCTTATTGATGCAGGTTGTGAAATCAATGGTTATGCCTCAGATATTACAAGGACTTTTCCCATTAATGGAAAGTTTAGTGAGGCCCAAAAAGAGATATATGGCATTGTTTTAAGTGCACAAAAATCTGCTATTGATTCTATTAAACCTGGAGTAAGCTGCAACAAGCCGCATGAGACTGCTTGTCAAATCATAACAGATGGCCTTATCAAGCTAGGCATTATGAAATCCCCTGAAGATTTGACCAAGTTTTATATGCACGGAACGGGGCACTGGCTTGGGCTCGATGTCCATGATGTGGGTGTTAAACTAATCAATGATGAGTTCCGTGAATTTAAAAGTGGTATGGTAACAACTGTTGAGCCTGGAATTTATATACGAAGGGATGATAAAATTGAATCTAAGTACTGGGGCATCGGAGTCAGAATAGAAGATGATGTTCTAGTGACTGAAGCAGGCAATCATGTCCTCTCCAAAAAAGCAGTTAAAGATATTAATGAAATTGAATATTTAATGAGCCAGCGATAATTATGAATATTAGCAAAGCTATCAAGGCAGTTATTTCTAAACAAAATTTAAATGAAAGTGAGATGCATGATGTCATGAATAGCATCATGACTGGCCAAACGACCGATGCACAAATTGGTGCGTTTCTAGTTGGGCTGTCAATGAAGGGTGAGACAATTGAGGAAATTACTGCCAGTGCTAAAGTAATGCGCGCTCTTGCCACATCAGTAGAATTAAATAGCAATGATTACCTAGTTGATACCTGTGGAACTGGAGGAGATGGCCTAGGCCTATTCAATATCTCAACAGCTTCAGCCTTTGTAGTCGCAGCGGCCGGTGGAAAAGTTGCAAAACACGGTAATCGCTCGATATCTTCAAAATCTGGAAGTGCAGATGTATTGGAAGCGGCTGGTATTAATCTCAATATAAGTCCAGAATTAATCAGTCAGTGTATCGAGGAAATTGGTTTAGGGTTTATGTTTGCTCCGGCTCATCATAGTGCTATGAAACATGCAATTGGTCCTCGCAAAGAGCTGGCAGTCAGAACGATATTTAATGTGTTGGGCCCTTTGACTAATCCAGCCAAAGCGCCAAATCAAATTATGGGAGTTTATGATAAAAGCTTGGTTGAGCCAATTGCCAATGTTTTAAAAGGTCTCAATTCACGACACGTAATGGTCGTGCATTCCGAAGATGGTCTTGATGAGTTCTCCATTGCTAACATGACTTATGTTGCAGAATTAAAAGATAGTAATATTTCCACTTATACTGTTCACCCTGGTGATTTTGGGCTTGAGGAAGGAAACTTGGATTCAATTAAAGCTGAAAATGCTGAGCAGTCTCTCGCTTTAATCAATGAAGCGTTTTCTGGGAAGAAGGGTGTCGCTAGAGATATCATTGCATTAAATGCAGGCGCTGCGATTTATGTGAGTGGCCTTGTGAGCTCATTCGATGAAGGCGTCACACAAGCTAACCAAATTTTGTCAGATGGTTCTGCGCAAGATAAACTTGATGCTTACATTCTTGCAAGCAATAGTTAATAATGAATAAAAAAACAAATCTAATCTGGATAGATCTTGAAATGACAGGGTTAATTCCTGAAAGTGATGTGATCATTGAAATTGCAACAGTTGTAACGGATGCTAATCTTAAAGTTATTGATGAAGGCCCATCTTTAGCTATCAATCAAAAGACTGAATTATTAGATGGTATGGATGAATGGAACACCAATCAACACAACCACTCTGGATTAATTCAAAGGGTTAAGGATAGTTCAATTTCAGTCGCCGAAGCAGAATCTCAAACCCTTGATTTTCTCTCTCAATATGTTGATTCGGGTGCATCTCCAATGTGTGGTAATTCAATTTGTCAAGACAGAAGATTTTTGTATAACTATATGCCCAATCTTGAAAAGTTTTTTCATTATCGTCATATTGATGTCTCAACACTAAAAGAACTAGCTGTACGTTGGAAACCGGACATCATTTCTAGCTCATTCAAAAAATCTAGGCACTTAGCTTTGTCAGATATCTATGACTCCATCGATGAATTGAAATACTACAGAGAGCACTTTATCAAATCTTAAATTGACTTACCTATCACCCGCAAAAATCAATTTATTCTTACATATCAACTCAAAAAGAGATGATGGTTATCACAATCTTCAGACCATTTTTCAGCTCTTGGATTTTTATGATGAGATAAATTTTAGTGTAAGAGAGGATGGAGAAATAAACCGCACCCTTGGTAACGAAGATATTCCTCTGGCCAATGACTTAATGATTAAGAGTGCTAAAAAGTTACAAAAATTGAGTGGAGTCAATTTGGGTGTTGATATTCGAATAATAAAGAAGATTCCTTCCGGCGGAGGGCTTGGAGGGGGGAGTTCAAATGCAGCGACCACGCTCATGGCATTGAATCAGCTTTGGGGCCTTGAGTTAACAAAACAACAGCTCATAGCTATAGGCAAGGGTATTGGTGCAGATGTTCCAGTCTTTATTGAAGGTCAAAGCTCTTGGGCAGAGGGAATTGGTGAAATTCTCTACCCTTTGAATTTACCAAAATACTTCTATTTAGTCGTTTCAATCAATAAACACGTCTCCACTCAAGAAATATTCAGCCATAAAGCATTGACAATGACACCAGTACAAAGGAAAATGTCTGATTTTTCATTAGTCTCAAATCCACATAATGACTGTCTGGATGCTGCAATTGACTTGGAAGGTGGCATTAAAGATGCTCTAAGGCATCTAGATTCCACTCAAAATCATATTGATATTGCTAGGATGACAGGAAGCGGTTCATGTGTTTTTGTTGCATTTGAAAATGAAAGTGATGCATTGATAGCAAAGGAAGAATTGCCATCAAAGTGGGTTGGTTTTGTCGCGAAAGCGATTGATAAATCACCGCTATACAATTGGGATGTCGCCAAGCGGTAAGGCAACGGGTTTTGATCCCGTCATTCGCAGGTTCGAATCCTGCCATCCCAGCCAAATTTTTTGCTATCCATCAATAGTTCATCTTCATCAACTCAACACATCAGATTCATTTGAAGTGAGTACAATTAAATTTTTTTTTACTGAAAAGGATAGCTAAAGATGAGCATACATCAATTTAATTTTAAGAATATCGTTGGAGAAGAGGTTTCATTTAAAAGCTTTGAGGGAAAAGTTGTTTTAATTGTAAATACTGCAAGTAATTGTGGTTTAACTTATCACTACAAAGGCTTAGAAGACCTATATCAAGAATACAAGGATGTCGGTCTTGAAATTATTGGATTCCCTTGTAATCAATTTGGAAAACAAGAGCCAGGGACTTCTGAGGAAATACAAAGTTTTTGTGCCCTTAATTATGGAGTTACTTTCCCCTTATCCGAAAAAATCGAGGTAAATGGCTCCAATACTCACCCATTATATAAATATTTAAAATCTGAACTAAAAGGCAAACTTAATGACAGCATTAAGTGGAATTTCACTAAATTTCTCATTGATCGTGATGGTACGCCTTATAAGCGCTTCAGCGCAACAGTGGAACCTGAAGATATCAAGCCCTATATTAGTGAACTCCTATAAATCTTTTGTTTTCTAGAAAAACTATTATCTTTAGTCATATGATTTCTTTGTATAATTACCACCTTAAACAATAAGAATCTATTAGATGTCTTTAGAAAGAATTAAAATCTTCAGTGGCAATGCAAACCCTGATCTTTCGTCCGAAATTATTGCAAATCTAAACATAAATCAAAGCAAGGCTTTTGTAGGTCAATTTAGTGATGGTGAGTCTCAGGTAGAAATTCTTGATAATGTCCGTGGCTGTGACGTTTTTGTGATTCAGCCTACTTGCGGACCTTCATCGGCAGAAACTTTAATGGAACTATTGATAATGGTTGATGCTCTAAAACGCTCTTCAGCAGGAAGAATTACAGCTGTTGTTCCCTACCTTGGATATTCTAGACAAGACAGACGTTCGCGCCTAACCAGAGTTCCAATTACCGCAAAACTTGTAGCACAGATGATAGAAACATCGGGTGTTGATCGAATACTAACCATGGACCTTCATGCAGACCAGATCCAGGGCTTTTTTAACATACCCATAGACAATATTTATGCGCAGCCCGTCCTTGTCCAGGATATATTAGATCAAAACTATGAGGATGTGGTCGTGGTGTCGCCTGATGTAGGTGGAGTAGCAAGAGCAAGAGCTGCAGCTAAGAGAATTAATGATGCTGATCTTGCCATTATTGATAAAAGACGCCCAGAACCAAACTTAGTCAAAGTAATGAACGTTATTGGTGATGTCTCTGGAAGGACCTGCATCATGATAGATGATATGGTTGATACTGCAGGTACGCTCTGCCAAGCTGCTGAAATACTAAAAGAAAAGGGCGCCAAAAAAGTTGTTGCGTATGCAACACATGCAGTCCTATCTGGCGGGGCAATAGATAATATCTCTAACTCAAAGTTGGATGAATTAGTTATTACAAATACGATCCCATTAAATGGTAACGCTAACAAATGCAGTAAGGTAAGACAACTATCCATTGCAACAACACTTGCTGATGTCATTCGTAGAATCAGTGATGAGCAGTCAATCAGTACAATTTTTGCTGAATCAAACTAACTAAACGCTGTTATATCAATAAATTAATGGTTAAAAAACCTTATACGATTTAGGTATAATTCCCCCTCTGTTTTTAAAAAACAATGCTATGAAAACAACTACCGAAGCTCATAAAATTGCACTTAATAGTCTCATAACGATAGGAAAAGAACAAGGCTATCTGACTTATTCTGAAATAAACGATCTCCTTCCAGAAGACTTATTAACTCCTGAACAAGTTGAACCAATTGTAACTATTCTGGAGGAGCTTGATATTGTAGTCGCTGATGAAGCGCCAGATGCAGATACCCTCGTGATGCAAGAAGGTGGAAAGGCAGAGGCAAATTCAGCAGAAGTTGCTGTTGCAGCTCTTGCAGCTTTAGACTCTGAGTTTGGTAGAACCACAGATCCTGTCAGAATGTATATGAGAGAGATGGGAGTTGTTGAGCTTTTAGAGCAAAGTGATGAAGTAAGAATTGCTAAGGAAATTGAGGCGGGTGTCTATCAAATTATGCAGGCGATTTCTCTTTACCCTGAAATATCTGATTATTTCTTCAAGGCATACACAAGACTTGAAGAAGGTAAATGTAAGATGACTGATGTGGTTATAGGGTATCAAGGTGATGCCGAAGAATTCGAAGAAAAGCAAGCTCTTATTGTTGAAAAGCAAGCCCTTCTTGATGAAAAACAAGCGAAATTAGATGCAATGGACCTTGATGAAGATCCTGAAGAACTAGAGGATGAGGAAGATGAGTTCGACGAGCTAGAGTACACTGGACCAGATGAAGGAGAAGTCTATGAGCGCTTCGATAAAATTCAAAAATCTCACAACAGTTACGTTAAGTCTTGTGAAAAAAATGGCTACCTTGATGCAAAGACTGTTAAAGCTAGGCACAAATTTTCAAGCTGTATTTCTGAATTAAGACTTGCACCAAAACTTGTAAGCACGATGATGGAACTCGTTTCAACAAGAGTCACACAAGTTAAAAAAGAAGAGAATTTAATTCGCAATGCTTGCCTTGATGCTGGAATGACCTCCGAAGTTTTTTATAAGTCATTTCCTGGCAATGAAACTAACTTCGATTGGCTCAAAACTGCTGGAATTGATAAAGCAACATTAAAGTCACTAGAAAAAAATAAGAATGAGATTTACTATTCTCAAAAAAGTCTCTTAGAAAACGAAGAAGCAATGCAGCTGACTATTGCTGAGCTTAAGGAAATAAATAAAAAGCTTCGTAAGGGCGATAGAAAAGCTAAAAATGCTAAGAGTCAGATGATTGAAGCTAATTTAAGGTTAGTAATCTCGATTGCAAAAAAATATGCTAACCGTGGCTTACAGTTTTTAGACCTGATACAGGAAGGTAATGTTGGCCTCATGAAGGCTGTTGATAAATTTGAATATCGCAGAGGTTACAAATTTTCAACGTATGCAACTTGGTGGATTCGTCAAGCTATTACAAGGTCAATTGCCGATCAAGCGCGCACGATTAGGATACCAGTCCATATGATTGAGACAATTAATAAGCTCAACCGTGTAAGACGCCAACTTCTTCAAAGATTTGGAAGAGAGGCTACACCTGAAGAGCTTTCAGTAGAAATGGAACTTCCTGAATATAAAATTAATAAAATTCTTAAAATTGCTAAAGAGCCGTTATCTATGGAAAACCCGGTAGGTGATGACGAAGACTCTACAATTGGTGATTTTATTGAGGACGAAAAACTTTCTTCACCTGTTGAAGTAACTACTCGTGAAAGTTTGAAAGAAACTACTGGTGATCTATTAGCGAACTTATCACCTCGTGAAGCAAAAGTACTTAAAATGCGATTTGGAATCGACATGAGTACTGATCATACGCTAGAGGAAGTTGGAAGACAGTTTGATGTGACACGTGAAAGAATCCGTCAAATTGAAGCAAAAGCACTCAGAAAATTGCGCCATCCTTCTCGTGCTCATAAGCTTCAAAGCTTTTTAGAGTAGCTCTTTACCCGGGCCTATAGCTCAGTTGGTTAGAGCAGTCGACTCATAATCGATTGGTCCTTGGTTCAAGTCCAAGTAGGCCCACCAAAATAAAAAAACCTAGTTTTAACTAGGTTTTTTAATGCCAAAATTAATTTAAATCCCTACAAGTATTTTGGCTCAATAATGGATTCATTAATTTTTCCATTCTCTGCACTAACATTGTAAGCCTTTGCATTGGGCAGGGATGAAACGCAACACTTAAGTTTTCCATCAACAAAATGTGCAGCCACTCCATCATCACAAGCAATACCTTCCATCATTGATCCATTTAAAATGGCTTTGTGGTATTCAGGTCTCCTTTGTGACTCACTATCAAAATGCGGGCAGTTGCTGTTTGGTAAAAAACCTAAACAATCTAATGGTAAGAGCTTTCCCGTCACTGAGTCAGTCAATCCTTTTTCAAACCAGCAAATTGAGCCTGCACTGAGACCTGCCATAATCGCTCCATTGTCCCAGGCCTCATATAAATATTTATCAAGACCCCACTCTTTCCATAGAACCATCAGATTGCGAGTATTTCCTCCACCAACATAAAAGATATCTTTATCTAAAACAAATTCTCTTAAATCTCCCTCAGGAGGCCAATAGAGTGACAAATGGCTTGTCTCACAGTTTAGTTTTTTATATGAAGAATAAAATCTTCTTCTATAGCTCTCATCATCTCCACTTGCAGTAGGAATAAAACACACTTTTGGATTTTTTTTATTGGATAAAGATAGGAGATATTCATCTAACTTTAGATTTTCAGGTTTCGAGGTAAATCCACCCCCTCCCATTGCTAGCACATGCTTTTTCATATTCAAATTTGATAAATAATTATAGTGAAATAAATTTTACTTAAGATCGAAGCTGAGAATAAATAATTACGACTCTCAATGATATAATGAAAACAATGAACTCTAAAATTCTTTCACAGATCATCAATTTAACGACTCAAGCCGGTGAAATTATTATGGACCTTAGAGCTAATTCCAGTGATTACTCTATCAAAGCTGATAACACGCCTGTGACCCTAGCAGACAAAGCTTCCCATGAATTGATAGTTAACACATTACAAAAATTAACACCTAACACTCCAATCCTCTCAGAAGAGTCATCTCACATTCCCTTTTCAACTAGAAAATCATGGGATGAATATTGGTTGATTGACCCTCTAGATGGAACTCGAGATTTTATTGATGGCTCTCCTGATTTTTGCATTAGTATTGCCCTTATTCGAGATAATTATCCTGTTTTTGGACTAATTTATTCACCCTTCAATAAAGTGCACTATTATCGATTTGAAAATAATTCTTCTGTTAAGCTAGTCAATAAAACAACTTCTACAATAATTACATCAAAGCCAAAAAGGTGGGAAAAAATTGTTGTTGGTAGATACTCAAATAACAATAAAGGGTTAAAAGAGCATCTCAAATATAAAACAAATTTTGAAACTTTCAAGCTGGGTAGTGCGCTCAAGTTTTGTCTTATTGCAGAAGGAATTTATCACTACTACCCAAAATTTGGTCGGTGCTCTGAATGGGATACTGCTGCAGGAGTTTGGATACTTGAAGGGGCAGGAGGAAAAGTAACTGACCTCAATGATAACGCCTTACAATACAATTCTACAAAAGACATTATTAGCCCAGCATTTAGAGCAATAGCCTAGGAACTAAACCTTAAAGACAAATCAATTGACTTTATATCTTTTGTAATTGAGCCAATTGAAATATAGTCCACGCCTGTATTTGCATAGTCCAAAATATTAATCTCAGTAATGCCGCCCGATGCCTCTAAAGGGCAAATTCCTTCTGAAATTTTCACAGCCTCTCGAAGATCTTGAAGACTAAAATTATCGCACAGAATTCGCTTTATACCTTTCATAAGGAGCGCTGATTGAAGCTCTTCAAGAGACTCAACTTCAACAATAATGGGTGTTTTTGGAAATTTATTGATTGCATTTTTAATCAATTGCTCTAAAGAGCCAGTTGATAATATATGATTCTCTTTTAGCATGATACAGTCATACAAACCCATCCTATGATTCACCCCACCACCACACTTAACCGCATATTTTTGGCCCTTTCTAAGGCCAGGTATTGTTTTTCTTGTATCAAGCAATTTTGCATTCGTACTGTTAATCAAACTGACAAGGAAACTAGTTTGTGTTGCAGTAGCACTTAATATTTGCAAAAAGTTAAGTGCGGCTCTTTCGGCAGTTACTATCGTTTTTGTATTGCCTTTAAGGCCACATATTTTGTCACCTGACTTTGCCCTTGAGCCATCTTCAACCTTCCAATGTATTTGAATTTTTGGATCAATTGTTAAAAAGCATAAATTAAAGAATTCAACTCCGCAAATTATTGCATTTTCTCTACAAATTATTTCAGCCTCGATAATCTTATTATCAATTAAAGCTGATGAGACATCTCCTTGACCAATATCTTCAGATAATGCTAGTTCAACGATTTTTTCAATGTCATTTTTCATTAATAAACTCAATTATTGCCTCAGCAGATTTGGAGCTAGAATCATGATTTAGTAGAACATGAATCTTTTCTAATTCGCTAACAAGTTCGCTATTATCAGACCCTAGTAATGTCATAGCATGATCAGAAATATTTTGGCCATTAGCATCATTTTGAATTAATTCAGGTACAACTCTTTTTCCTAAAATCTTATTGGGAAGTGAAACTTCTTTGGTATTGAGTAGACGCTTTACTATTTGATAACTTAAATAGGAGAGCTTATAAATAACAACCATTGGAACTGCTAGTAAGGCCACCTCAAGTGCTGCAGTGCCAGATGCAACTAAGACTAGATCAGAATCAATAATTCTTTTGTGAGCATCACCAATGCTAATTTTTATAGATAAACCCTCTATACTTTTCTCAACCCAATCTCTATGATTAGCATTGGCAAGCGATAGATTAAAAGTTAGTTCAGAGTCTCTAGACTGCATTACCTTTACAGCCTCAATCAATTCTGGCAAAAGCGTTTTAATTTCTGACTCTCTTGAGCCTGGCATTAATAAAACGCTTTTGTTTGGTTTATATTTCTTCCTTGGCTTTAAGGTTTCAGCTAGCGGATGGCCAACAAAAATTGCTTTTTGATTATGCTTTGTGAAGAAATCGACTTCAAAAGGGAAAAGACATAATATTAGGTCAGTTGAAGCTTTAATTTTTTTAATACGTTTAGAACGCCAAGCCCAAACTGAGGGGCTAATAAAATGAATTGTTTTAACGCCTTCTTTCTTTAATGAATGCTCAATCCTAAAGTTGAAGTCTGGTGAATCAACACCAATAAATACATCAGGCTTATTAGAAATGTAGTGATTAGTGACTTTAGTTCTTAACTTTAAGACTGATGGTAGCTTCTTCAATACCTCACTGAAACCCATCACATTTACTTCATCAGTATGCCACAAACTATTACAACCTGCTTCAATCATCTTGTCGCCGGCCAGTCCATCTATTTCACAATGGTGAATATTGTTTTTTAAAGCAACGACCAAAGATGAAGCAATCAGATCGCCTGAAGTTTCTGCAGCACTGAGGGCAATTTTCATTTCAATTAAGTATTATAAGAATACAATAAGCTCTGTTAAATTTATTATGATCTAGGTAAGATAATATCAGGGTTGTCTTCAAAAGGCCTATAAATAACTATTACGCCCCCAATAACTTGAACTAATTCAGCTTCAGAAAACTTAATAATCTTGTTGATTATCCCTTGCTTTTCATCACGATCGCTTACCCTTAGTTTGATTTTAATGAGTTCATGTTTAAGCATTGTTGACTCAATCTCAGCAATAACTGACTCACTTAATCCATGCTGACCAATCATTACAAATGGCTTTAAATCATGCGCCAAAGATCTTAAGTACTTTTTTTGATTATTAGTTAACTTCATCTTTAAATATAGTTTCATTCTCAAATAGTGATTCGATAGTTTCTCTTTTTCGCACCAAACTATGGCTCTTTTCACTCACCATAACTTCAGGCACTCTGGGTCTCGAGTTATAATTTGAACTCAAAACAAAACCATACGCACCTGCAGTTAAAATTGCAATATAGTCTCCTTTTTCTAAAGTTAATTCTCTATCCTTAGCCAAGAAATCTGAAGTTTCACAAACTGGACCGACGATATCCCATGAGTCAGTAACGCCCTTTGATTTTTCTTGTATTGAAACCGCCTCATGATATGAACTATAAAGAGCAGGCCTAATCAGATCATTCATTGCCCCATCTACAATTGCAAATGACTTAATATCATTTTGCTTCAAGTATTCAACTTTTGTTACAAAAATACCTGCATTTCCAACAATTGATCGCCCAGGTTCAGCCAAAATTTTCATACTTCCAACTTTGCTGATTACCCTATTGATGTAATCCTCAATACTGATTATTTTTTCTTGATCATAAGTTATACCTACACCGCCTCCAATATCAATGTGGTCTAAATCTATGTTTTCTGATTTGAGCTCTTCAATCAAATCTAATGCTTTTTCAAGAGCTTCTATAAAGGGAGATTGATCTGTAATTTGAGAGCCAATATGGTAATCAAGTCCGCAGACATCAAGATAATCAGAAAGGCTTGCTTTTTTATACATAGACAAAGCCACTTCAACACTCACACCAAACTTATTTTCAGTCAGGCCTGTTGAAATATATGGATGAGTCTTTGCATCTACATCTGGATTGACTCGTATTGAAATTGGTGCACGAACATTCAAAGAGGATGCCACTGATTCAATCCGTTCTAGTTCTTCCTCAGACTCTACATTAAAACAGTAAATTCCATACTCAAGTGCTTTTCGTATTGAGTTTTCAGTTTTTGCAACACCTGAAAAAACGCATTTAGCTGGATCTCCGCCTGAAGCAATAACTCTTTCTAGCTCTCCAAGGGAAACAATATCGAATCCAGATCCTAGATTAGCCAGAATATTTAATACTGCAAGATTAGAATTAGCCTTTACAGCATAACAAATAAGATGAGGATGGGTTCCAAATGAATTTTCAAAAACCTTCCAATTGAATTCTATTTGACTTTTTGAATAAATATAAAGTGGCGAGCCATACAAGCTCATTAAGTCTGAAACGGGCACAGACTCAGCATAAAGATTTTTATTTTGGAAATTGAATGCGTTCAATGGATTTTTCGCTAGTAAGTACTAGTAGTTGATTCAACTGTATCTTTTATCGGGACTAGATCACCCATTCTGCCACATGCTGCTAATGTAATAACAAGTGAGACCAGTAAAACAAATTTAATATGGTTTGACATAGCGTAATAATCCCTAATTTAATGGGGTATATTTTACACAAAGGCCTTAAGCTGTTGCATAAACAAATCTCTTGAGATATTGTAGGCACCCAAACTTTCTAAATGTCGATTCTCCACTTGACAATCTATTAATTGATAATGACTATTTTGCAATAAAAATGCGAATGCTACTTTTGAAGCATTGCTTACCAATGAAAACATGGACTCACCAAAAAACACTCCTCCTAATGCAACCCCATATAATCCACCCACAAGCTCTCCATTCTCAAACACTTCGTATGAGTGCGCATAACCTTCCTTGTGCAAATTTGTATATGCTTTGACCATCTCATCATCGATCCATGTTCCTGACTGACCAAACCTAGGAGCCTCTTGACATTGTTTAATTATATTATTGAATGATGTATCCACTGAAACATCAAATCTTGATGAGTTAATTGTTTTTTTTAAACTTTTTGATAAGTGAAATGAGTTCGGCGTAATAATCATTCTGGGATCAGGAGAATACCAGAGTATAGGTTCATCTTTACCATACCAAGGGAATATACCTCTAGAGTATGCCTCCAAGAGCCTATTTAATGATAAATCACCGCCTACAGCGATTAGTCCATTTGGCTCTTTGAGCGCTGACTCTATTTCAGGGAATTTTAATTGATCTTCATCCAGCCAAAATGACTGCGGTATATCTATCACATTGATCGATTATTAATGATATCTCTTGCCATATAAAGAGCTAGAATGCTTCTTGCTTCAGTTAAGTCTTCGTTATAGGTTAGTTCCTCTAACTCTGAGAGTTTTTTAGGGACGATTTCTAGAGGTTCAGGCTCATCCCCCTCTGCAGCTTCCTCAAACAAATCTTCAGCGAGCACGATGTGCGTCTCACTTGACTGATACCCAGGCGCAAGTGTGATTGTTTTGAGAAAGGTTAACTTATTTGCGCCAAACCCGATTTCTTCTTTTAGCTCTCTACCCGCAGCCTCAATTGGAGTTTCACCCTTATCTATTTTCCCTTTGGTAAGTCCTAATTCATAGCGCTCAGTACCTCCAGAAAACTCATAAATCATGAGGACAGTATCATCATCGAGCATTGGGATAACTAGAACTGCTCCATTTCCTCGAGACATAAGCCTCTCATAGACACGAGTTGCGCCATTAGAAAATTCGACATCAAGTGACTCAAGATTGAAGATTCGACTCTGAGCAACAGTATGAATATTTGTTAATTTTGGCTTTTTTCTCATATCCAATATTATGCCATTTCTTTTAAAAAATTTTGATGCAAAGAATAAATAAACTCTTTAATTTTCCTGCCACAAGGGAGGAAAAAAACTATCAGGTAACTCATCACTTTCATTCAATTTATATTTTTTATAAATTTTTCCAGTTCCCCCACAATTAGTTGGATGAAATTTAGCATCAATTGGGACGCAATGTGCGACTATTGCTCTTCGATGGCTATTTGACTTGTTTGGCCCTGAACCATGCCAAGTATGGCCATGGTGAAATGAAGCACCCCCGGCAGGAACTTGAACTGAATCAATATAAAGAGTTTTATCATTTTTATTTGAATAATTATGGAGCTCTTTTTTATAATCATTTGGGGCATGAAAGTCCTCAGATGGTGGACATAGATCCCATTTGTGTGATCCCCTTGCAAACTCTAGTGTTCCATTTTCTGCAAAGGTATCATCTAAAGGCATCCAGCAAGTCACCATAGTTTGTGGAATTATCCAGTCATCATATGCAGCATCCTGATGAAAATTTAAAGCTTTTCCTTGTGGTGGCTTCCATAAAACGTTATCTTGAACAAGTCTTGCTCCCTTCCAGCTCATTAATTTCGAAACGCTCTCTCCAATAATTGAGCTACAAACTAAACGCTTTATAAGGCTATCGGATTTCCAAGCATTACAAATTTGTCGTGTAACATCGCTTGGGTCTCTTTCTTGCCTCCAATTCCACTCATCTGGCTCAATACCAGTTTCAAAGTTTCCTTTAAAGAGAAGATTGATTCTTGTTTTAAGGTCTTCTAAATACTGCAATTCTATGAAATTATCAACTGTTAGAAATCCATCATTATTAAAATCAATCAATTGCTTTTCAGTGAGTGAAGCTTTAATCATTACTTGGTTTGTTACCTATTTATTCAACTCATCAAACATCATTAAAGCAGAGGTATCACTATAGGTATGGCCTTTATCCATTAAATTAGTATAACGGTCATAGACCTCTTGAGTAAAAGTTAGTTTTGTATTGTTTCCATCTGCTTGATCTAAACAGTAGCCTAAATCCTTCACCATCCACTTAATAGCAAAACCAAAATCAAACTCTCTTTGATGCATTGTTTTGCCTCTGTTCACCATTTGCCAAGACTGAGCTGCGCCTCCTGAAATAGCAGATAGCAACTTATCCATATTCAAATTCTCAGATTCAGCAAAAAGCAATCCCTCGGATAATCCCTGTAACAAACCCGCTATACAAATTTGGTTAACCATTTTTGCTAATTGGCCAGACCCAGAATCTCCCATCAGTGTGATACTTTTAGAATATGTTTTAATGATTGAGTCACATGCATCCAATATGTGAGCGTCACCGCCGGCCATAACGCTTAAAACTCCATTAATAGCTCCAGCTTCTCCTCCACTAACTGGAGCATCAATAAATGCTATATTCTTATCTTTTAGTGAGTCATTTAGGTGTTTTGCTAGCTTAAAGGATGTTGTAGTATGATCAATAAAAATGGAGCCCTTTTTAAGGTAGGGCATCATTCCATCATCTGAAAAAACGATTTCCATCATATCTTCATCTCTTCCAGTGCATGTAATAACCACATCTGCATCTTTTACGGCGTCTTCAATAGTTAATGCAACCCTACCTTCATATGCTTCTCCCCATTGGGCAGATTTTTCTGAGGTTCGATTAAAAACACTTACATTAAATAACTCTGACTCTGATAAATGTCCAGCCATAGGATAGCCCATCGTTCCCAGACCAACAAAAGTCACATTTCTTTTTTTACTCATACTATTCCCTGTTTTTTATGTTGTTAAAAATTAGTATAAATTATACGACAATGTCATCTATACTAGATTCTCAGTTAAGATAAACAACTAACTTTATCCTCTTATCAAAACACTTTTTATATTTATAAATGTCTCTTCCAGCTTATTGGCAGCAATCTAAAGAATTCTTAACGCACGCTGACCCCAAGCTAGCAAAGTTAATTCTCGAACACCAGCAATACAGTATTTCTTCTCGTGGTGAGGCTTTAGAAACACTTCTTCGATCAATAGTTGGGCAACAAATTTCAGTTCAAGCTGCTGCGAGTGTATGGGGAAAGTTAGAAAAAAAAATTGGCAAAATAAAACCAGAAAACGTACTTTTGATGAGCTTCGAAGAACTTAAGTCTTGCGGACTATCAAAACAAAAAGTTCAATACATAATCAATATTTGCAATCATTTTATAAACTTCTCAATTAAAGACCACTTGTATTGGGAAAAGCGTTCATTCAAAAGTATTTATGATGAATTAATTACTATTAAGGGAGTTGGCCCTTGGACTGCAGAAATGTTTGGAATGTTTTACCTATTGGAAAAAGATATATTTCCAATTAAGGATATTGGAATAATAAGAGCAATGAATCAGATATATGGCGAAGGAAAACCCCTAGACTTAGAAAAAATAATTGCAATTTCAGAAAAATGGAGGCCATATAGAAGCGTAGCCTGCTGGTTTTTATGGCGCTCTATTGACAGTGAGGAAGTTCTTTACTAAGTCTCAAGCTCTTCAATGACCAGATCACCCATCTGCTCTGTCCCAACCACTTTGTCCCCATCAGACGCAATATCCTTTGTTCTGTAGCCTTTATCTAACACTTTGCTTACCGCTGAGTTAATTTTGTCAGCCAATTCTCCTTGATTAAGTGAATACCTAAGCATCATCGAAACAGACAATATCGTGGCAAGAGGGTTTGCTATATCCTTCCCAGAAATATCAGGTGCTGAGCCATGGATAGGCTCATACATTCCAAAGTTATTTTGATCTAATGAAGCGGATGGAAGCATTCCAATTGAACCTGTTAGCATTGCTGCACAATCCGACAATACATCGCCAAAAAGATTACTCGTTACCATTACATCAAATTGTTTTGGATCTCTAACGAGTTGCATAGCAGCGTTATCAACATACATATGAGAAAGCGAAACATCAGGATAGTCCTTAGAAACTTCCTCCATTACCTCTCTCCATAGTTCGCATACTTCCAGAACATTCGCCTTATCGACTGAACATACACGCTTTCCTCTTTTTTGAGCAATTTGAAAAGCAGAATGTCCAATTCGTGCAATTTCAGATTCATAATATGTTGCAGAGTTTATTCCAAAACGTTCACCATCTTTTATTTCGACACCCCTTGGCTCACCAAAATAAATCCCTCCTACAAGTTCACGGACAATCATTAAGTCTAAGCCAGATACAATTTCAGTCTTAAGGCTTGAAGCATTTGCTAACTGAGGATATAAAATAGCAGGTCTCAAATTTGAAAATAATTCGAGCTCTGAACGTATGCCTAACAACCCTCGCTCTGGCCTCAAAGCCCTCTCTAAAGGCTCCCACTTTGGTCCTCCAACAGCACCTAAAAGTATGGAGTCACACTCTTTTGCAACTTTTATAGTCTCATCAGGAAGAGGTGTTCCAGTCTCATCATAGGCAATACCTCCTATAAGCCCATCTTCAAGAGTCATTCCCATTGAATGATTCGAGTTTAATGAATCTATGACCTTGACAGCTTGAGCAACAATTTCAGTTCCAATGCCGTCACCAGGCAAAATTAGTACTTTTGACATTATTTATTCCTTATTTCATTTTCGCAAACAGAAACCTCATCTTAGGTTTCGAACCCTCAATACCTAAATTTCTACCATTTCAAAGTCTTCCTTTCCAGAACCACAAACTGGACAAGTCCAGTCTTCAGGTATATCAGCCCAAGCTGTGCCAGGAATGATCCCTTCATCTGGAATTCCTTTCGCTTCATCATAAACCCATCCACACATTTTGCATTGAAGTTTTTTCAAAATAGGCTGACCTTGTACAAAGTATTTTGCATACTTTCATTAAATTACTATTGAGAAAATAATTATACATTTTGTAAGTGATTAATTGATAATCAAAATTAAAACTGTTGGCCATATGAGAACTAATATAACGGGTATTAATATTAACCCAGGAAATCCAGTATAAAATATCGCAATGCTCAAAATTTATAACACACTCACCAACCAAAAAGAAGAGTTCCAGCCTATTGACACAAATAATATTGGGATTTATGTTTGTGGAATGACAGTTTATGACTTTTGTCATATGGGTCATGCCAGAGTATTAGTTATGTTTGACGTTATTACTCGGCACCTAAGGCGGAATTTTTTAAGCGTTAAGTATGTAAGAAATATTACAGATATTGATGACAAAATTATTGCGAGGGCTGCCGAAAATAATGAAGATATCTACTCACTAACAAATAGATTCATTGATGCAATGCATGAGGATGAAAGTGCACTTGGTGTTTTGAGTCCGGACATAGAACCACGTGCTACTGAATCTATCGATAAGATGATAGAAATGATTGAATCTCTTTCAAAACAGGGGTTAGCTTATCAAGGTAAAAATGGTGACGTATTTTATTCGGTGAGAAAATTTAAGGATTATGGCAAGCTCTCCGGTAAAAATTTAGATGATCTTGTAGCAGGTGCAAGGGTAGGCGTTGAGAGTGATAAAGATGACCCACTTGACTTTGTTCTCTGGAAAAAAGCAAAGTCTGGTGAGCCCAGTTGGCCTTCACCTTGGGGAGATGGAAGACCAGGGTGGCATATTGAATGCTCAGCGATGTCTAATCACTTTATTTCAAAACATTTTGATATTCATGGCGGTGGAATGGACTTAACCTTCCCTCATCATGAAAATGAAATTGCTCAATCTGAGGGCTCAAATAACTGTAAATTTGTTAATACCTGGATGCACGTTGGATTTGTCAATATTGACGACGAAAAGATGAGCAAATCTCTAAATAATTTTTTTACTATTCGTGATGTTTTAGAAAAGTATGATGGTGAAACGCTCCGGTATTTTCTTATAAGTAGTCATTATCGCTCGCCTTTAAATTTTAGTGACACCAATATTGAAAGCGCCAAGTCTGGACTAAAAAGACTATACAACGCTACAAAAGGCCTATCTTCAACTGAAGATGACATTGGCCCTGAATCAGATTATGAAGCCCGCTTCAACGCTGCGCTAAATGATGATTTCAATACCCCTATTGCACTGAGTATACTTTTCGAAATTGCAAAACAAATCAATATTGAGAAAGCCATAAACCATGAAAAAGCATGTGGTTTAGCCAAACAACTAATTAAGCTTGGTAACTCACTAGGTATTCTTGAATACAATGCTGAAGATTACTTAAAACAGGGCTCTGAATTATCAGAAGATGAAATTTCAAACAAAATTTTACAAAGAGAATCCGCAAGAACATCAAAAGACTTTGCATTTTCAGATCAAATTCGTGATGAGCTTTTGGAGCTTGGTATCATTCTTGAGGATAGTGTAAATGGAACAACATGGCGCAGAAAGTAATCTAAATCTTGATTGGAATCTGATTGATACTGTCTTACTTGATCTTGATGGAACACTTTTAGACTTAAATTTTGATCTTGAATTTTGGCTTGAATACATTCCAGAAATTTATTCAAATAAACATAACATCAAAATAGATGAAGCTAAAGAAGTAATCATATCTATGATTAATTCACAAGAAGGAAAGCTGACTTGGTATTGTCTCGATTACTGGGAAGAGACACTTAACTTAGATATTATGAAACTAAAGGGTGATATTTCTCATTTAATTCAAGTTCATGATCATGCTTTAAATTTCCTCCAAACTGTTAAAAAGCATAATAAGAACATATACCTTGTTACCAACGCTCATAGAAAAGGAATAAAGCTAAAAATGAAAAAATCTGGACTTCATGATTATTTTGATGAAATCATCTCTTCGCATGACTACGGAGTTCCAAAACAAGAGCAAAAATTTTGGGAAGAATTAAGTAATCAAATTAACTTCAATAAAGAGAGGTCAGTATTTTTTGACGACTCTTTAGATGTCCTTGAATCTGCTTCAACATTTAATATTAAAAATGTAATTGCAATCAGTAGGCCTAGCACTCAAATTCCAAAAAAGCATATTCCTGGATTTATCAATATAGAAAATTTCATGGAGGTTACTCCAAAATAAGGCCATATATCCAACTGTTATTGGCAGTGAAACAAATTGACACATTCATATTATTCATGGACTTTAAAATCTCTAATTAATAGAATTAAACTTTAGTTTAGAAATATTCAGAGCCATATTTATATCAAATGATATACTCATGTGTTAAAGATAAAAATCTATAAGTTTTGAATAAGACTTTTATACTAGATCAAATTCTAAATCTTTTTTAACTATTAAAAATATCAGAATATTATGAAAAATGCCTTTTATGCACAATCTGGCGGAGTAACAGCCGTAATTAACGCTTCGGCAAGTGGTGTAATTGAAACAGCCCGAAAACACTCAGATAAAATTGGTACTGTCTATGCCGGAGAGAATGGAATCATAGGGGCACTAACAGAAAATCTCATTGATACATCTGCTGAATCAGATGCAGATATCGCTGCTCTAAATCATACGCCCTCAGGTGGCTTTGGGTCTTGTCGCTACAAGATGAAATCACTGGAAGCAAATAGGGCTGAATACGAGCGTTTAATTGAAGTTTTTAAGGCACATGATATTGGTTATTTTTTCTATAACGGTGGTGGTGATTCAGCTGATACCTGCCTGAAAGTCTCTCAACTATCTGAAAGTATGGGCTTTCCAATTCAAGCAATTCATATTCCTAAAACTGTAGATAATGATCTGCCGGTAACTGACAATTGTCCGGGTTTTGGATCTGTTGCAAAGTATATTGCGGTCTCTACCATGGAGGCAAGCTTTGACGTTGCTTCAATGGCTGCCACTTCTACTAAAATCTTTGTCCTTGAAGTGATGGGTCGCCATGCCGGATGGATAGCAGCAGCGGGAGGGCTAGTTGACTCTTCGATACCTGTAGTTATTCTGTTCCCTGAAGTTGACTTCAATGAAGAAAAGTTTCTGGCTAAAGTTGATCAAAATGTTAAAGAGTGTGGGTATTGCACCATTGTTGTTTCAGAGGGAACTAAGTGGCCTGATGGCACATTCCTTGCTGAACAGGGTACTAGAGATGATTTTGGTCATGCGCAGCTGGGTGGTGCGGCTCCAGTTGTTGCTAACATAATCAAAAAAGCTTTAGGCTATAAATTTCATTGGGCTGTAGCAGATTACCTTCAGCGTGCAGCTAGGCATCTAGCTTCAAACTCTGATGTTGAGCAAGCGTATGCTCTTGGAAAGGCGGCAGTTGAAATGGCTCTTGATGGCAAAAATTCAATCATGCCCTCAATAGTTAGAAAATCAAACAACCCTTATCAGTGGGAAATTGGATATGGAGAATTAAAAGATATTGCAAATGTAGAGAAAATGATGCCAGAAAGCTATATCTCCGAAGATGGATTTTCTATAACAAATGCATGTCGTGAATATTTACTTCCGCTTATTGAAGGTGAGAATTATCCACCGTATAATAACGGATTGCCAGACTACGTTGTAATGAAAAAAATTAAGGTTGGGAAAAAGTTACCACCCTTTGAAGTTTAAATAAAAGGCGCTCAAATGAATGTTATTTTATTAGGCCCGCCAGGTGCAGGAAAAGGCACTCAAGCGGCACATATTTGTGAAAAATTTAATATTCCTCAGATTTCAACTGGAGATATGCTGCGCGCTGCTGTAAATTCTGGATCACCTGTTGGGGTAGAGGCTAAAAAAACTATTGACGCAGGAAATCTTGTTCCTGATGATCTAATCATAGCACTTGTTAAAGACAGAATACAGTTACCTGACTGTCATAATGGTTATTTATTAGACGGGTTTCCTAGAACTATAAATCAGGCAAATGCACTCAAATTGGAAGGAATCAGGATTGATTACTGCGTTGAAGTCAAGGTCCCAGATGATGATATTGTTGTCAGAATGTCAGGACGTCGTGTTCACCTTTCCTCTGGCAGAACATACCATGTTAAATTTAATCCCCCTCAAGAGACTGGTAAAGATGATATTACCGGAGGAGAGCTCATTCAAAGGGTCGATGACAAAGAGGATATTGTAAGAGGCCGGCTAAAGATTTACCATAAGCAAACTGAGCCCTTAGTTAAATATTATCAAAATGATTCGGAAAAACCTGAAACAGGCACAAAGTTCATAGCAATAAATGGCGTTGGCACACTTGAAGAAGTGAAAGAAAGAATCTCAACTGCATTAGTCAGCTAATTCTTAAAGGTCAATTTTAAACTTTACTCTCTTGGTTCCATCTTCTGAACCCTTTACAAGGACCTTGTCGTTGTTAATATCGTATGTCAGAGAGTCTCCACTAAATGAATCAAAGCCCTGAACTAAATAGGCATCACCAACTAAAAAAATCATCCCTCCATTCACGTCATAAGTTATAAGGGTCGCAGTTGCCTCGATAAAGCGCGCCTGGTTTTCTTGACTTTGAATATACTTAGCGGGCTGTTCCAGCGTTCCTTTTGCCTTCATTGATTCAACCCCATCAGCATTAGTTTGGACTTGAATAATTTCAGCAGTCATCACTAGAGAGCCTTGCTTGACTTCTGCATTGCCAATAAACTCGTTGAAACCAGACGTTTCATCGACCATTACTGACTCAGCTTCAATCTCTATCGGCTGCTGTGCATCCTCAGTCAAAGCGAATGTAGAGGTTGATAAAAATAAAGCAATCATTAGAGCCAATTTATTCATAAGTCGCTTTAACCTCATCCGTTAATTTAAGTTTTTTTGCAATAGCATCATAATGCATTTTTTTTGCCTTTATGTCAACCGTATTTGATTGAAAACGTGTAGGCGAATTGGACTTAAAAATCTCACCATCGTTTGATTGATCAATGATGAGATCATAACTAGTAAGTGAGCTTCCAAAACCATTAACAACTGTTACATCCCCAATCAGTTTAGTTTGCTCTGTTGTCATATTAATATCAACACCCCTATCTGCATTCACAATATTTTCATTCGATTTATAAACAGTTTTCTCTTTACTTTCATATCTTTTTTCACCTGAGCCATGACTAATCAATAAGTTTTTTGTAGTTAAGGTTGCACCACTATCTTGAAGGATCTCAACATCTCCATTTAAATTCACTAAGTCACTTTTAGTATTCATATCCAAACCTTGTGCTTTGATTTTTGCACTCTCTCCTAGATAAAAAACATCTCTATTACTTTGAATTTGATCTCCTTTAACAACTAAGAGTTCAGTGTCAATTTCATGAGAAATACCACTGAGCGTTTTTATTTCTACCTCTCCAATAAAATGGATCGATCCTGACTTAAATATGACTGCACGATCGGAAGTTAGAGTTAAGGTTTCATTTTGCTTCTCATCAAAAGTTGTCACTGTTACAATTTCTAATTGAACCGGGGAGTCCTTAAAGCTTTTGTATACATCAGCCTCAATAGTATGCAACAGAACTTGGTCACTAGAATATTCCTTGATAATAAAGTTGTCAATTTTTTCAAGGTAAGGAGTATCTTTAATCTGTTCTTCACTCAACTCAGATACTTCAGTGGTTCTTTTAAATACAGAAATACTTAATATATTATCTTGAAATATCCAAAGAATAGCTGCCAAGACTATAATGAAAACAATAAATGATTGAATTTTCTTAGTTTGAAATATTGCCATAGTATGCTAAATCAAAGAATACAAGGATTGTACGCAATTACTCCAGATAAAGTTTTTGATATCACCCTTATTGAAAATGCAATTAAAAAACATAAAGTTAATATTCTCCAATACCGCCGCAAGAATCTTGACATTAAAAATAAGCTAGATGAAGCTATTAAATTGCTTGAGTTATGTAAACAATATAATACTTTATTTATTATCAACGATGATATTAACCTTTGCCAGAAAGTAGGTGCAGATGGCATTCATATTGGTCAGAGTGATATCAATGCTAGATTAGCGAGAGAGATTCTCGGCAATAAGTACATCATTGGGGTAACCTGTCATGATAGTAATGAACTTGCGATCGATGCTGAAAATAATAGTGCTGACTATGTCGCTCTAGGAGCAATATTTAAATCAACCAATAAGCCAAAAGCGATTCATTGTCCCCTTTCTAAAATCACAAATATAAAAAAAGATATCAGTATCCCTATTGTTGGTATTGGTGGTATTAACTTTGAAAATCAAGGTTTGGCTTATGATGCTGGTTGTAATGCAGTGGCTATGATTGATGGTCTTTTTGGCCATTAAATCTGGCATGATTCTTGTAATCGTAGCCACCTTTTATGCCGTTTTTAGACATCACTAGTTGCCATAATTGATTTCTCCTAGAGCGAAAGGTGCCAGCACACATTAACAGGTAATACTCCCACATTCGCTTAAATCTCTGGTCATATTTTTCTTTTAAATGATTATAGTTAACTTGAAAATTTTCATTCCATGCCGTTAAGGTTTTATCATAATCCTGCCCAAAGTTATGCCAGTCCTCAATAACAAAAATGCCCTGCGCAGCCCCACTAATCTGAGCCGGAGAGGGAACCATTCCATTAGGGAAAATGTATTTATTTGTCCATGGGTCAGTAGATCGTGATGGTGTATTACGTCCAATTGTATGTAGCAAAAATAACCCTTTGTCACCGAGGCATCTATGAGCAACTTCCATATAATCTCGATAATTTTTATACCCCACATGCTCAAACATTCCTATTGAAACGATTGCATCATATTTTGTATTTAACGCCCTATAATCTTTTAATTCAAAGGTTGCATCTAGCCCTTCACAAGATTTTTTAGCATAATTCAATTGCTCTTTTGATACTGTGATTCCATGCACACTAACGCCGTAATTTTCTGTCGCATATTTTGCAAAAGCGCCCCAACCACAGCCAATTTCAAGCACGCGCATACCAGGCTTCAGATGAAGTTTTCTGCAAGCTAAATCTAATTTATTGACTTGGGACTGTTCTAAGTTAGCGGCATTTCTCCAATAGCCACATGAATAATTCATTCTTTGGTCCAGCATCAATTTAAATAAATCATTTCCAGTGTCATAGTGCTCCTCACCGACAATATAGGCGCGATTTATTTTTTGAGCATTGAATAGATAGGCTTTTAAAACATGCATTAGGAAAGAAGGATTTGTGACCTTGACTTGTTTATCAATTCTGCCGCGAAGTAATCGACAACTAAACTCATCTAATGCTTCGCAATCCCACCATCCATCCACATAGCTTTCACCAAGCGCGAGTGAACCGCCACTTAAAACGCGTGAATAGAAAAGTTCATTATGAATTTGAGGGTCACATAGACGAGAGCCATTGATTTGAATATCAACTGATTCAAATAGCTTAGTTACTGTTTCTTTAAAATCAGCCAAATCTTAAAAATAAGTTATCCCGTTGCCTATAAATCTTACCATATTAATATTTAATATGGAAATTTACAGATTTTTACTATGAGGCAGGCTTAGATTTGAATATTGCAGTTAAACTTAAAATCAAAATGACAAGGAACCAAACAAAGGACCAGCCAGCCATGCTCAAACCCAAGAATTGCCAAGGTATCTCAGCGCAATTACCGTCTCCCATAAATAGTGCGTTAATTACATCAGCAAAAGGGAACACATCAATAATATATTCGAGAGGTGGACCGCATAAAGGAATCTCATCTTCAGGAAGCCCTTGAAGCCATATCTGACGACCAGAAATCCACATCCCAGATAAAGCAAAAAGTGATAAAAAGATTGAATATAATTTACTAAAATTAATTTTTGGGTTATGAAGGAAGGCTACGAATGAGCTAATACCAATTAAGCAATAAAAGAACTGCTGGGTAAGACATAGTGTACAAGGCTCCAGCCCTAGAATTTTCATACTGTAAGCAGCATAACCAAGCAGTGAGCCAACAATCAAAAAAATGATTAAGTGAATCTGGCGTGGAGAAAAATTATTGAAAAAATAACTCATTACAGTTTCCTTATATTATCTATTTCCATGTCTTGCAAGTTGCTCAGAGTCATCTAATCTTGGACTAGAAAAAAACTCATTGATCATAGGTATAAAAAATTCTAACGGCTTTGATTGATAGTCAGGATCAAAACAGTTTTGGTCATAATGATGACAAAATCTTAAGGTATCGTCATACCAAGGACTATCAATAAAAGCCTCTCTGGCATTTCTATCGCCGCCAGAGTGGTGCGCATAATAATACATTTGAAAAACACCATGGTGCTTAACAATCCAATAAATTTTCTCTGAGACGAATGGCCGAAGAATCGCAGCAGCCATTTCAGAGTGAGAGTGGGGTGCAAGAGAGTCACCAATATCATGAAACAAAACAGCCATAACCATTTCTAAATCTTCCTCAGCTAAAAAAGCACGTGTTGCTCCTTGCAGAGAGTGTTCGAGACGACTAACTTGATAACCTGATAGACTAAAATCTAACGCTTTTAAAGCCTCAATGAGTCGAGAGGGGAGGTCTTTTAAATATTGATTTTCGAGCTTATCTAGAAAGGCATACTCCTCAGCAGTGCCATTTTCCATGTTTATAAAATCAACCTTATTCATAGCTCACATCTTACAGCAATATAACTGCTTATAACCTTTTTGCGCTATCCTTTAGTAACCCCGCTACATAATGTGAAAAGGAGTGTCTCACCATCATAAATAAACTTTTTTTATCACGATAAACAAACACAGGGGCCTGGCCAAAAGTAGTTGAGACAGCCTTTCCATCGATAAGAGAGCATTCAATATCATAGCTCATCCATCTAGCTAATAGATTGTTAGTTTGATCTCCAAGAAACTCAATTATTCCATAAGCTCCAGAATTATCACTAATTGAAATGCCCTTAGGAAGTGATGATAACTTTTCTTCTATTTCTACCTTATGGTTTCGCGATAACAAAACCCAAAATTCATCAGGGCTAACCCAAAAACATTTCGAATCATTATCGCCAGTAGTAATCTCAAGCGCTCCAGGAAGCTTAAGATTAAAGATATCTTTTGCCGCCTTAGTATTATTTTTTGAACTTGCAGATGTTCTTAGAACCAGCAAAGAGTGTCCAGTTACTTCCTGAGAGATAAGATTTTTCTGATTGATTAGAAAGCCATCATCATCTGTAACAGGATCAAAAGTGGATCTAAATATGGGTTCAATTTGATTTTTAGAATCACTCATTTCCATCCACCTTTTCACCTTTAGCATCATAAAAGACGCTACTAGAAACTTCACAAGGTATCTCTTTCAATCCTTGCTTCTCTTGAACAATTTTAACCAAAACTGTTTCCGTTATCTTAGAAAGTCCGCCCTTCAGTTGAGCAAGCGCAATAGACCTTCCTAAAGCTGAACTGTAATAACTTGAGGTTACATAACCGATAGAGGTCCCTTTATTACTAATAATATGAGACCCTTCTGGTAACACGACCTGGGCATCCTTTGTTAATAGCCCTACTAATTGAAACCTATCATTTGAATTCAGTGCAGCAATACTAAAAGAGCGTTGACCAATATATGAAAACGGCTTATCTTTTGCAAGAATCCAGTTCATATTCACATCCATAGGTGTCATTGAACCATCTGTATCTTGACCAACAATAATATAGCCTTTTTCTGCGCGAAGCACATGCATTGATTCAGTGCCATAAGGCGTTATATTCCAAGGCTTCCCTGCTAGCGCAACTTGGTCCCAAATGAAGCGACCATAGTTGGCTTCAATATTGATTTCATAAGCCAGCTCCCCTGAAAAACTAATTCTCATAATTCTTGCGTTGACTCCGCATACTGTTCCAGGACGCCACTGCATGAACTTAAAACTTTCTTTATTAAAGTCAACATCTTCACACAATACTTCCATTAATTTGCGGGCATTTGGTCCTACTACTGCGACCGTTGAAAATTGATCAGTGACACTATTGAGATGAACATCCAAGTCACTCCATTCAGTTTGATGCCACATTTCTAGAGTAGAGTAAACACTCGCTGCACCCCCTGTTGTCGTGGTCATAATAAAATGATTATCATTAATACAGGCTGATACTCCATCATCAATAATCATTCCTTTTTCATTACACATTAAGCCGTAACGACAACTTCCAGGAGCAAGTTTCATCCAGGCATTGGTATACACTCTCGATAAAAATTCTCTTGCGTCTTTTCCTTGGACATCAATTTTTCCAAGCGTTGATGCGTCCATCATGCCTAGAGAGTTTCGAACAGATCTACACTCTCGGTTGACAGCTTGATGCATATCCTCCCCTTCCATTGGATAAAACCAAGGTCGGAACCATTGACCAACTAACTCAAACTCAGCGCCACTCTCCACGTGAGAGTTGTGAATCGTTGTATATCTTTGCGGGTCAAAAAAATCACCTACTTCTCGTCCTGCCATCGCACCAAAATCAACTCCAGTGTATGCTGGTCTAAATGTCGTAGTTCCAACATCTGACATTGGAACATCTAAGAATTCAGCTGCTACAGCGATTCCATTAATATTTCCAGTTTTACCTTGGTCAGTACCAAAACCCATTGCTGTATAACGCTTGATGTGCTCGATAGACTGGTAGCCCTCTCTAATTGCAAGCGCAACATCCAAAGTAGTGACGTCATTTTGCATATCAATGAAAACTTTCGGCTTATTAAGGATTTCACTTGGAGTAAAGAATCGATCAACCTTGAAATAGTTTGAGCACTCCTGGGTAAGTGGTTGAATACTGGCCTTTTTAACTTCACCCATAGACTCCAGGGACTGTTGCGCTTTATTTTTAGCATCCAAAATGGCATCCTTCCAAAACCCAACAGAATTTACAGCGCCGCAAACTCTTCTACTTTTTCTCTCTTTTTGCGGCAAGAACGACTGAGAATACTCATCAAAATAAGTCTTACCACCACAATGACAGTCCAAGTGCACAACAGGATTAAACCCGCCTGACGTAGCTAATAAGTCACATTCTAGTGTTTGTGTATCTTTGGTAAGCCTCCATTGGGATTGCCAATGAGGCGGCTTAGATTGTAATTCAACTTTTGAAATCTCAACACCTTTAATGCTGCTTGCTCCATTCGCCTTTCTAATTGCATAGCCTTGAAGAATATCGATACCTGAATTCTTAGCTTTGAGAACAATTTCACTTTCACCACCAGGAGCTCTTACATCAATCACTTTACAATCAATATTGTTATTATTTAGACTGATTGCTGTGCTATAAATACTGTCATTGTTTCCATACAAAATAACCTCTCTACCTGAGACCACACCAAACTCTTCAATGTATCGTCTGACAGACTGACTTAGCATAATATTGGCCAAGTCATTGGTTTCAAAAAGCATTGGTCGCTCATGGGCTCCGGTAGCTAAAATAACCTCTTTTGCTCTAATCTTATGTAGCACTTTTCTTGCTGATCGAACACCATCTCTTAGAGTAGCTTGACCGGTAGCATTGGTTTGTAGAACTTCAATATAGTTATGATCATACCAAGCATAAGCAGTCGCTGATGTAAGGATTTTAAGACGGCTATTATCTTCATTCTTAAACTTCGATAGACTATTAATGCTTTCTTCATGCCAGTCGTGTGACGATTCATCAGTTGAAAACTCACTCAGCAATTCTCCGCCCAAACTCTCTCTTTCGTCAACCAAAATCACCCTAGCATTTTTTGAGTGGTTGAGGATCTCTAATGCGGCTGTTATGCCAGATACTCCGCCGCCAACGACAAGAACCTCGGTATGTTGAAATACATGATCGTATACATCCTCATCTACTTCAGTAGGAGCTTTAGAAAACCCAGATAAGGATCTCAAGCTATCTTCTACCAAAGACCAAACTCTTTGTTTAATAAATGTCTTGTAGTAAAAGCCCGCTGGCATAAAACGATGCAGCGGCTTAATCATAGCGCGAAAATCAAATGAATTTGGATTGCTGGAACTAACAGCACTCAAACCATTATAAAGCATCACCTCAGTAGCCTTCATATTGGGAGTATATCTTCCCCCTATCTCGAGAGAAACTAAGGCATTTGGCTCTTCAACTCCTGCCCCCATCAATCCACGTTTTCGGCCATACTTAAAGCTTCTTGCATAGAAGAGGACGTTGTTTGCAATAAGCGCTGAAGCTAGCGTATCGCCATGAAAACCCTTGTAGGATTTATTATTAAATATAAAACTCAGTGGCTTTGAATAATCTATAAGGCTGCTTTTGTGATTATCTAGTCTCATGATATGTTCTCACTGTTAATCTCTCCAAAAGTCGACACCTGGATGACTTCATGACTAATGGTTGATCTTTTGACTAATAAGTATTTTCGACAACCAGCAGTATGAACCCATTGCTCCCAGTGGTCACCCTTATGATTTGTTCGATAAAATACATAATCAGCCCACTGTTCATCAGTCAATGCCTCAGGGTTTTGAGGTCTTGCAATGAAAGCTTCCCCTGCAGGCGCAAATTCATTCTGATCTCTTGATTCTTTACAGTATGGACAATCTATCAAAAACATAATATTACCTTTTACTAAACTAGTGGGCTACGCCTGCGGCGCCATGCTCATCTATAAGAGCGCCAGTTGTGAAGCGATCAATGTGAAATGGAACTGCCAATTCATGTTGCTTGTCTTGTGCAATAGTATGCGCAAAAACATTACCTGAACCAGGTGTCGCCTTAAAGCCGCCCGTTCCCCAGCCACAATTAAAGTAGAGACCTTCAACTTTAGTTGGGCTAATCACTGGACAGGCATCAGGACAGACATCAACTATACCGCCCCATTGTCGATTCATGCGAACGCGAGAAAAAATTGGAAACAACTCCAGTATTGCCGCTGCGCAGTGCTCTACTATTTTGGCGCTACCTCTTTGAGCATAGGAGTTATAACCATCTATTCCAGCTCCAATAACTAAATCTCCCTTATCACTCTGACTGACGTATCCATGAACAGCGTTAGACATTACAACCGTATGGAGAATAGGCTTCATTGCCTCAGATACAAACGCTTGCAAAGGATGACTCTCAACTGGAAGCCTTAATCCGGCCATTTTTGCTATCACTGAAGAGTGTCCTGCGCTGACGCATCCAATTTGATCTGCAAAAATATCTCCTTGCGTGGTTTTTACACCTTTCACTCTACCCTCTTCAACTTCAATATCAATGACTTCACAATTTTGAATAATATCGACACCTAAGTTTGAGGCTGCTCGAGCAAAACCCCATGCTACCCCATCATGTCGAGCCACACCAGCACGCGCCTGGAATGAAGCACCCATAATTGGATACCTGACATTTTTGGAGGTATTGATAATCGGTATTTGTTCTTTAATCTCTTTATGGTCAACAACGACAGCATCGACTCCATTAAGTACATTGGCATTTACTCTTCGTTCAATATCCCTCATGTCCTGAAGGGTGTGTCCAAGATTGTAGACTCCTCTCTGACTGAACATGACATTGAAATTTAAATCTTCACTGAGCCCTTCCCATAGCCTCATTGAGTGCTCATACAGACTAGACGCTTCATCTCTGAGATAGTTTGACCTGATAATTGTAGTGTTTCTACCGGTATTTCCACCACCAATATATCCCTTTTCAACAACTGCAACATTAGTAATCCCACATTCCTTCGCTAAATAGTAAGCTGTAGCAAGACCATGGCCTCCTCCACCAATAATAATGACGTCATACTTCGACTTTGGCTTACATAGTGGAATTGCTTTATCCCACTCTTGATTAGACAAGCCTGCTTTCAACAAGGAATACCACGAATATTTTTTTTGCATAACTTTAACTCAACTAATAAATCTATAAATCCAGAACAATATCACTGGTTGGGTAAGAGCAACAAGTCAGTATGTATCCTTCTTTTTCATGTGACTTTAAGAGCCCACCTTGAGCATCCATCTCAACTGTCCCATCAAGCATTTTAGTTCTGCATGTTCCGCACAAACCCTGAGAGCATGCAAATGGGACTGTAATACCCTGTTTTTGGATTGAAACCAAAATACTTGTATTACTTCCACATTGCAAAACTTCACCACTCTTTGACAGGGTGACATTATATTCATTTATTTCACTTTCTGAAACTTTATGCTCGGGCAAATCTGCATCAATAGCCATGTTATTTTGAGCAGTTGAACTCTCAATATCAAAACTTTCTTGATGGTATAGACTCATATCATAATCACAAGAGTTAAGAATTTTCTTAACGTTTTGCATATAAGGTTCTGGTCCACAACAATAGATTTCTCGTTCTCTGAAATCAGGCACCAGATCAACCATCATCTTTTCACTAAGATAGCCACTCGCACCATCCCAAGTTTCACTGGCGACATCGCATACATAGTGCCTCTTAAAATTATCCTGAGTTGAATCGTAATAATCGAGCTCTGCTTTGGCAATCAAATCGTTTTCAGATTGAGCGTTATGAATAAAAACCAAATCAAGATCCATTGAAAGGTCAAAAAAGTATCTCGACATAGAAAGCATCGGCGTAATTCCACTTCCACCTGATAAAAGTAAAATTTTTGGCTTTGGTTGATCAAGGGCTACACTAAATGACCCGCCAATATCAAGTGCCTCAACGCAATCACCTACTTTAAGGCTGTCATGCATCCAGTTTGTCACCACACCATCTTGCATTCTTTTATTGGTGATAGTAATTGTATTTGGCCTTGTAGGGCTTGATGCAATCGTATAAGTGCGCATGACATCCTTACCATCAATATTCAAAAAAAGAGTTGTATGTTGTCCAGGAAAAAACTGAAACCAAGCGTCTTTCTTTGATTTGAAAGTAAAGCTTTTTACATTATGCGTCTCATCTTTAATAAGAATACACTCGAGTGGTGAAACGTCGCCAGTCCAACGCTCAAGGTTTTCAAAATTAATATCAGGAAATACTAGCTCTTTCATTTAATTTAATTTAATTTAATTGTAAGAAATCAATTGTAGCATTAGAGTTGATAAATAAATAAATTAACAAAGATAATGATAGGTAATTATTTATTACAAAAAATGAAACTATATCTAATCTAACGAGTCAGTGCTGATTTGCTAAAAAGGAGGAATTTTAGCAATAAAGATTGGCTAAAGCAATCTTTCAAATAAAACAAAAAATAAATATATTACAAGAGCTTATGGCATTGGAATAACGTGCTTTTTTCTGGCATAAATCCCTTGAAGAATAATGGCTAAGATAATTGCCATTCCACCTATTAAGGTATTTCTAGTTGGAACTTCATTGATGCCTATAACTGGAAGCCAAGCCCAAAAAATACCCAGCACGACTTCAAGGAGTGAAAGCATTACTAATTCACCACTAGGTAGGTATTTTGCACCAAGTCCATAGAGTATTAATCCACAGCCGACTACTAATCCATGGGACATACTGATTCCAATATTGATAGTTGGCATCTCAAAACCGCCACCATTAATGAGAATTAGGATAGTTGCCCATAGCATGCACCAAAAGCCAGCAAGAGCGGGTGTCAATAACTTCGGTACTTCGGGATTTTTTCTTAGTGTTATTGTGTATATAGCAAAACCTAAAGCTACAAAGAATCCATAAATAGCGCCAATGATAGTAGTTGATTTATCAGAATCCCAAACCATAATTGTGATTCCTGCAGCCACTATTAACATATTTAAAAAGGTGATACGACTTAGTCTCTCTCCTAGAATAACAAACCCCAAAAATGCTGACAAAACTGGTGACAATGCAAGCATTAATAAAGTGATTGCAACTGTAGTAGTAGTTAATGCATAAATCCAACCAAAGAAAGTGACCGACATGACGAGACTACCCACTAAGCTCCATGAATCAATCCGTTTAAATGTTTGAAAAAAGTGTCGACCCTCTCTGAGCAAAACGAATATGAGTATGACTGAGGTAATGGCCAAACCCCTGTAAAGCAAATACTGAAGCCTAAAGCTCTCAGCGTCTTCAAGTAATCTTACTAGTGGTGCTCCAAAGCTCCAAATTATGCCGCTAATAACGACCAAGCTAAAGCCAAGTAAATAATTGTTGTTCATCCTATTGCCCCCTTGAAATATCTGGATAGAACTTTTTTGCATTTTGTTCCTAAAACTACCTCGTGTCAATCATTTTTTTAAGCGCTCTAGTCATGCTAACTTATATGTATTTATTTACATATATAATTTAGTTCAGACTTATAAGTAAATAAATTTTGATGATAACTAATGAAAGACCTAAATGGCAGTTCTGGATTGATAGAGGGGGAACCTTTACAGACATTATTGGTAGAAGTCCAGAGGGTCAAATTTCAACGCGCAAACTACTTTCTGAAAATTCAGCTCAATACAAGGATGCAGCGATACAAGGCATCAGAAACCTATTAAATTTAAAAGATGCAGATAGTGTTCCAATTGATCAGATTGACTCAATAAAAATGGGGACAACAGTTGCAACTAATGCTCTGTTAGAGAGGAAAGGTGAGAAAACTCTATTAGCGATCACTTCAGGCTTTTCAGATATCTTAAGGATTGGTTATCAACAAAGGCCCCAATTATTTTCACTAGATATCCAGCTTCCTGACATGCTCTATTCGGAGATTGTTGAGATTGAAGAAAGAGTCGATATCAACGGAAAAATAATTAAAAAACTTGATCTAATTAATACAAAAAAATTACTAAAAATTGCCTTTGATCAAGGATTTAATTCGATAGCAATTGTTTTGATGCATGGTTATAGACACCAAGGCCATGAACAACAAGTTGCTGAAATTGCTAAAAAAATTGGGTTTGTGCAGATCTCAGTTAGCCACAAAGTCAGCCCACTCATGAAAATGATTCCAAGAGGAGACACGACAGTCGTTGATGCATACTTATCGCCAATTTTGCGTCGCTACGTCAATCAGGTCAAAGATGCACTTGGCCCAACTGAAAGCGACTATGGAAAATTAATGTTTATGCAGTCCAATGGAGGTTTGACGGATGCAAACTATTTTCAAGGCAAGGATGCCATACTCTCAGGACCAGCTGGTGGAGTCGTTGGCATGGTTAAAACTGGTGAGAAGATTGGTCTCAATAAGCTCATCGGTTTTGATATGGGTGGAACATCCACAGATGTTTGCCACTTTAATGGGGAATATGAAAGAACTCTTGAGACTGAAGTAGCAGGCGTAAGGCTTCGCTCACCAATGATGTTAATAAATACAGTAGCTGCAGGTGGAGGATCAATTCTTCATTTTGATGGCTCAAGATATCGAGTGGGGCCTGATTCTGCAGGAGCATTTCCCGGCCCAGCTTGTTATCGCAATGGAGGTCCTCTTACCGTTACAGATTGCAATGTAATGCTAGGAAAATTAAATCCAGAATTTTTTCCTAAAGTCTTTGGACCCAAAGCCAATCAAAAACTTGACTTCAGTATTGTTTATGAAAAATTTACAGACCTTGCTAAAGAAATCTCCTTAAAAACTAAAAAAACAGTCCATCCATCTTCTGTTGCAGAAGGATTTTTATCAATCGCTGTTGAGAGCATGTCCAACGCTATAAAAAAAATATCAGTACAACGAGGGTATGATGTCAGCGACTATGCCTTATCTTGTTTTGGTGGTGCTGGTGGACAACACGCATGCTTAGTTGCAGATAGATTAGGTATAAAACAAATCCATCTTCATCCTTATGCAGGCGTTTTGTCTGCTTACGGTATTGGACTTGCCGATAGTCGAACTATCTATGATCTAACTGTTGAATTGCCTCTTAGAAATAGTGCAATTGATGACGTTTCAAAGAATTTCAAAAGGCTTCATGTCAAGGGTAAGAAAGATTTAATCTCACAAAACCTCAATAAAAACTTATTTCAGTATACTGATCGAGTCTATCTCCGCTATAAGAATTCTGACACGTCATTAGCTGTTCCATTTGAAGATGTTGAGAGAATGAAGCTTTGTTTCGAGAGAACACATAGTGCAAGGTTTGGCTTTATTTCACCCGAAAAGATTGTCATCATTGAATCAATCCAGTCAGAGGTTTCGTGTCAAAGTGAGCAATTTGAGTCAACCAAGATTATCTCTGATAAGCTAAAAACTAAACCTCTTAAAACCCAAGATGTATTTATCAATGGAAAACTTGAAAAGACTATTTTTTATCATCGGGACAACATTAAACCTAATGAAAAACTTTCTGGTCCAGCCATAATCATTGAAACAACATCAACTATCGTAGTTGAGCCAGGATGGGATGCAACTCTTAGAGATAGCAATGATTTACTTTTAACTCGAACTCAAAAAATCATAAGGTCAAGTGCGATTGGAACAAGTGTAGACCCCATCATGTTAGAAATATTTAACAATTTATTTATGAGTGTTGCAGAACAAATGGGTATGGTTCTTGAGAATACAGCTTCATCTGTTAATATAAAGGAGCGTCTAGATTTCTCATGTGCGTTATTCTCCCCCACCGGAGATCTTGTAGCAAATGCACCCCATGTTCCAGTACATTTAGGCTCAATGAGTGAATCCATTAAGACGATCATTAAAGAAAATTCTACCACGATGAATCCAGGTGATGCCTTTCTTATTAACGCCCCATATAATGGGGGCACACATTTGCCAGATATTACACTTATAAAGCCAGTATTTGATGACAATAATGAGAACGTAATTTTCTATGTTGCTACAAGAGGCCACCATGCAGATATTGGTGGAACAGTTCCTGGATCTGCTCCAGCAAACTCGACTCATGTTAAAGAGGAGGGGGTACTAATCGACAACTTCACCATAGTCGCTAAGGGTGTCTTTCTTGAAAAGGAAATATACAAATTATTAAGCTCAGGTGAACACCCTGCTAGAAATATTAAACAAAATATTGCTGATTTAAAAGCTCAAGTTGCAGCTGCAGAAAAAGGGTCTCAAGAACTAATGAAAATAATCAAGCACTATGGCCTGGAAGTTGTTCACGCATACATGAGCCATGTTCAAGATAACGCTGAGGAATCTGTTCGAAGAGTTTTAGATGTATTAAGTGATTCAAGCTTTACATATAAGATGGATGATGGTCATCAAGTCACAGTCTCAGTAAGCGTCAACAAAGTAAATCGTACTGCAACCATTGACTTCACTGGCACAAGTGGTCAACACCCAGGAAATTATAACGCCCCAAGTTCAATTTGTTACGCTGCAGTCTTATATGTTTTCCGTTGCCTAGTTGATGACGATATCCCTCTTAATGCTGGATGCCTAAAACCTTTAAATTTAATCATACCCAAACATTCAATGATCAATCCCCAATACCCAGCAGCTGTATTTTCTGGGAATGTTGAGACTTCGCAATACATTGTTGATGCTTTGCTCGGAGCTCTAGGAGAATTTGCAGCATCACAAGGTACGATGAATAATTATATTTGGGGTAACGATAAAGTCCAAAACTATGAAACCATTTGTGGTGGTTCTGGAGCCAGTTCAAATCAACCTGGTTGCAGTGCGGTTCATACCCACATGACAAATTCAAGGCTGACTGATCCAGAGGTTTTAGAGTGGCGCTTCCCAGTCAAACTTGAGTCATTTAGCATCAGAAAAAATTCTGGTGGAAAAGGTCTTAATAGAGGGGGAGATGGAGTGGATAGAAGGATGCGGTTCCTGGAGCCAATGACAGTGAATATCATTGCGGGCCATAGGAAAATTCCACCCTACGGAGTGTCTGGAGGTGAGTCAGGTGCCGTTGGAGAAAATTACGTTATTCACTCAGATGAAAGTATCACAAAATTGGGCACTAAGGGTCAGATAGAGGTTGAGAAAAATGATCTTTTTGTTCTAAAAACACCAGGTGGTGGTGGATTTGGAAAAGCACTCTAAAATCAACATAATGGTTATTGTTTTATCAATAGGAGACAACTATGAAAATAATTAATCAAAGTCCAGAGCCAGATGATGCAAAAAGTCGTCGTGGCATTAAACCAGTCATATCTTATCCCATTGACAATCTCCCAGCTTATGACGCAAATATTTATCAATCTGCCAGAGAAAATATGCATCTAATAGAGTCAATCATAATTCCTCCAAGAGATGCTAAAACTTTTGAAGTTCCTGCAGGTTGTTTTTTCAGAATTATCAGTGTTGAAGGGCCACAAGTTGGAGATTTAAATTTATGGAATAAACATAATATTAGTGAACGTTTTTTTAGTGGCAAAACGCGTGCACTTTATGGGACGCATGTGAGTACTGGGGACAGACTTTATTCGAATCTTCCTTTTTTAAGGCCGATGGCTACCATTACCCATGACACTCTAGACTGGTATGGCTATGATGAGGATGGTGGAAGCGTTCATGATGTAATTGGAACAAGGTGTGACCCCTATACACACGTCGCTTTAAATAACAAAGAGTATCACTATTGTTGTCACTCAAACCTATGCAGAGCACTCTCAAATCAGCAACAAAAGCCAATTTCTCAAATAGAGGATAACGTTCATGACGTACTAAATGTTTTTATGTGCACCGGATTTACAAAAAATACTCACCAGTACTTCATGAAAGCAAGTCCCGTAAGGCCAGATGATTTCATAGAATTTTTTGCTGAAATTGATCTTTTGGGAGGATTGTCAGCTTGTCCTGGTGGCGATTGTAGTTCCAGCCATTCAAGCGATGAGGCGAATTGCTATCCTCTAAAGGTGGAGATTTTCAAACCATCAGCTGACTCCTTGAAACAATGGACTCCTCCCAAAATAAATAATTACTCAAGAGGGCATGGCTACAGTTAAAATTCAACTTTAATATCTGGGTCAACAAAAATGGATAACTTAAAGGGCATCCTATTTATGATTCTCGCGATGGCAGGTTTTGCATTTGAGGATCTTTTTATTAAAATGCTCTCAACTTATTTTCCAATATCAGAAGTAATAATAATCCTTGGGTTTACTGGGACAGTTGTATTCCTAATTATTGCACTTCTGCAGCGTGCGCCAATTATTCATAAAGATCTATTAAACAAACATGTAATAATTCGAACAATTTGTGAGCTTTTGGGAGCAGTTTTTTTTGTTACAGCAATTGCTTTAACGCCTCTTTCATCTGCCACAGCAATTCTACAAATAGCACCATTATTAGTAACAATTGGTGCTGTAATATTTTTTAAAGAAAAAGTTGGTTGGAGACGCTGGACGGCAGTATTTATTGGCTTTATAGGTGTATTATTGATTGTCCGTCCTGGCTTTGAAGGGTTTATGCCAGCATCAATATTTGCATTACTTGGATCCGTATTTTTAGCAGCTCGTGATCTAGCAACTCGCGCTATGCAAGTTAAACTTCCTTCGGTAACAATTGCGTTGTATGCCTTCATAGCTTTTGGAATCTCAGGTATTCTAATTATTCCATTTAACTCACCAATGGTAATTCCTACATCTAATCAAATTCTATACTTTATTGGCGCATCTGCCTTTGGTGTAATTGCTTATTACTCACTTGTTATCTCTTCAAGAATTGGTGAAATGTCAGTTATATCTCCGTTTAGATATTCAAGAATAGTTTTTGCTATGTTGCTTGCAATTATCATTCTTGAGGAGAATCCAGATAGCTTAACCATAATTGGAGCTTCAATTGTAGTAGTCTCAGGACTTTATACATTCGTCCGTGAAACTGTTTTAAAAAAATCACAATAAATTAGAATGTTGTAAATAATATAAGGCATATCTTCATTTATAAAAACTTAAAATATTTTGTTTGAAAAAAGCTTGCTATACTTATCAATATTGTCTAACATCCGCTCAAATTAAATATATCCAGGATTTGCTATGAACATGCCCAGAACGATTCTTATTCCAAATGGTGATAATATCACCCATACATTTAGTGATCAAGAATACTTAGATAGGCAAAAAAAACTAAAAGATCATATGGCTCAAAGCAATATTGATACTATTATTTTTACCTCTATCCATGGCATTAATTACTATAGTGATTTTCTTTACTGTTCATTTGGTAGGCCTTATGCACTTGTAGTTACGCAAGACAAAGTGACATCTGTTACTGCCAATATTGATGGCGGTCAACCTTTTAGACGTACCTTTGGTGAAAATCTGGTCTACACCGATTGGCAAAAAGACAGCTTCTTTCATGCCCTACAGAAGCTTGTCAAAAATACTGGAAAAATTGGTATTGAATATGACCACATAACCAAAGAACGTTTAGATAAACTTGGCGCAGCATTCGACCAAGCAGACTTTGTTGATATTTCCGTTGACTGTATGAAGATGCGTTCAATTAAATCAGATGAGGAAATCGCACACATCATCCAGGGAGCAAATGTTTGTGATATTGGTGGTGGTGCATTAGTTGAAGCAATTAAAGAAGGAGCTCCTGAGCATGAAGTTGCACTTCACTCCACACAAGCAATGGTTAGAGAAATTGCAAAGCGCTATCCGCATTCAGAGCTAATGGATACTTGGACGTGGTTTCAATCTGGAATCAATACTGATGGTGCACATAATCCAGTCACCACAAGACAAGTTCAGAAAGGAGATATCTTAAGTCTTAACTGTTTTTCAATGATTGCTGGCTACTATGTTGCGCTAGAAAGAACCTTGTTTTATGATCATGTTGATGATGCATCTTTAAAGCTATGGGAAATAAATGTCAAAGTTCATGAAGAAGGCATGAAACTAATTAAGCCTGGAGTAGCATGCAAGGATATTGCGCTTGAACTGAATAAAATTTTTGAGGAATACGGTTTACTCGAAAGTAGGACTTTTGGCTATGGGCACTCGTTCGGAGTCCTGTCTCATTACTATGGCCGTGAGGCTGGCGTTGAATTAAGAGAGGACATTGATACTGTTTTACAAAAAAATATGGTAGTTTCTATGGAGCCAATGATTATGATTCCAGAGGGTAAGCCAGGAGCAGGAGGTTATAGGGAGCATGACGTAATGGTTCTTACTGAAGATAGTGCTTATGACATTACAAAATTCCCATTTGGCCCAGAGCACAACATTATCACTTAAGCTAAGTACCTAATCAAATGATGCAGATAGATTATTCGCAATTACTAGAAGAGTTGCGAAAAGTTGCTCGAGACGCTGGTCGTGAGATCATGAGAATCTATGAAAGCTCAATCGAGGTCAACTTCAAAGATGATGGATCTCCAGTTACTCTTGCTGATGAGGCTGCAGAGAATGTCATTCTAGGTAAGTTGAAAGAAATTATTCCTGATATCCCAATCATTTCAGAGGAAAACTCAAGTAGCCATCAAGCAGAGGTTACAGAACAATTTTTCCTAATTGATCCACTGGATGGAACCAAAGAATTCCTTAAAAAGGATGGGCTTGGATCATTTACAGTCAACATTGGTCTAATAGAAAATAGAATTCCTACTTTAGGAGTTGTCTATGCACCAGCTCTGGATCGGATGTTTTTTGCTTCAAGCGCTACAGGAGCTTTTGAAGAGTCAAAAAAAGGTATTCAGAAAATTACAATAAGACCTGTCCCACATTCTGGCCCTATAGCTGTTGCAAGCGTCTCTCACCGAGATGAGTCGACGAATAATTGGCTTAATAGCAATCATATTAAAGATACAATTTCTATAGGATCTTCATTAAAATTTTGTTTAGTTGCCTGCGGTGAGGCTGATGTTTATCCTCGATTTGGACCAACTATGGAGTGGGATACAGCTGCTGGAGATGCAGTATTAAGGTCAGCAGGTGGGAAAGTCTTACTACCAAGTGGAGAGCTCTTTAGCTATGGAAAGTCAAACTACAGAAACAGCGCTTTCGTTGCCTATGGTAGTTTCTGATTAATTCTAACTTTCGTAAGAGTATATTTCGACCATCATCTCATCAGCAATTTGCTCTAGCTTATCTCTGATTAGATTTTCATCAAGCGAGTTGGGCAGGTGAAGATTAATTTGGGCTTTAAAGAGCTGCTCTCCAGACATTGAAGCATCAATTATCTCAGTCTTTAGCTCTTCAACATTAGCTTCCAACTCATCAGCTAAAACATGAGAAAGCTTATTTATAATTCCTACGTGGTTTTGGCCAATCAGTTCAATGTTATAACTCATAACGTTATTAAGTTCATCAACTGGTTTAGTTTCCTCACATGCAATTTGAAGACCTAAAGTGGAAGAGGTCAGTTCTTTTTTTAGTTTTGCAGCATTACTTGAGGGCACATTAACTTTAAGAATGCCTGCAAACTTTCCTTCAAAACTCGACATATTACTTTCAATCCAATCACCATTATTTGCAACAATGATTTTGGAAAGGCCGTCAACAAGCCCAGACTTATCGTCTCCTAAAACACTAATCAAAAATGATTTCATATAAATCTACTTATAATCTTCTACACTTGGACAAGAACAAACCAAATTCTTATCTCCATAGACATTATCCACTCTCGAAACTGGCGGCCAATACTTAACTCGCCTCAGACTTTCGACGGGATAAGCCGCCTCTTCTCTGGAATATGAAAAATCCCATTGAGACGATGTTACCATTTCTAAAGTGTGGGGCGAATTAATTAACGGATTATCTTCAGTAGAATATTCACCTGACTCAACCTTTTTAATCTCTTTTCTGATTTGAATCATTGCATCACAGAATCGATCAAGTTCATCTAATGATTCTGACTCAGTTGGCTCAATCATTAAAGTTCCAGCAACTGGGAAAGACATTGTTGGAGCATGAAATCCAAAATCAATAAGACGCTTAGCGACATCATCAACACTAATACCTACTGAATCTTTAATAGGTCTGATATCAATAATACACTCATGAGCGATTCTTCCATTTTCATCACTGTAAAGTATTGGATAGTGCTCCTCAAGCTTTTTAGCTATGTAGTTTGCATTGAGTATGGCATTACATGTTGCCTCATAGAGTCCATCTTTTCCAAGCATTGCAATATACATCCAACTAATTGGCAAAATACTGCCAGATCCCCATGGAGCACCAGAAATACTTCCAACATCGGTATTATTTAAAGGTGTTCTTGGTAAAAAGTCGATGAGGTGTTCTTTTACACCTATGGGACCAACACCTGGACCGCCTCCACCATGGGGTATCGCAAATGTCTTGTGAAGGTTCAGATGTGATACATCACCTCCAAACTCCCCTGGAGCAGAAACTCCAACCATCGCATTCATATTTGCACCATCAATATAGACCTGACCACCCGCGTTATGAACAATGTCACACACTTCTCTAACATCCTTTTCAAAAACACCGTGCGTCGAAGGGTATGTAATCATTATTGCTGCTAAATTTTCTTCGTGCTCTTTAGTTTTTGCTCTTAAATCCTCAAGATCTATATTGCCATCAGAGGCACTTTCAATCACGATAACCTTCATTCCCGCCATTTGAGCAGAAGCAGGGTTAGTTCCATGAGCCGATGATGGAATGAGACATATATTTCGATTTTCATCGCCTCTACTTCGGTGATATCCCCTTATGGCAATTAAACCAGCATACTCGCCCTGAGCTCCAGAATTAGGTTGCAGTGAAATGGCTGAGTAACCTGTGGCTTCACAAAGCATTTCCTCAAGCTCACTTATCATTTGCTGATAGCCAATTACCTGGTTCATTGGAACTGCCGGATGAATTTGTGAAAATTCTGGCCAACTCACTGGTATCAACTCAGCTGCAGCGTTAAGTTTCATAGTGCATGACCCTAGGGGAATCATTGAACGATCTAGAGCAATATCTTTATCCCCTAAATAACGGATATATCTCATCATATTTGTTTCAGAACGATAAGTATTAAAGACTTTATGCGTAAGAAATTTAGAATTTCTTTGTAAGCTCTTTTGAATTTTTGATTTATTTTTTTCAAACAACGACTGTGCACTAAGATCTGACTCAGTATTGAAGATCCTCCATAAATACTCAATATCTTCGGGTGTGCTAAGTTCATCAAAAGATACTGAAACAAGTGTTTTACTAAACACATTAACGTTGTATCCATTTTTTTCAGCTTGCATAACAATAGCATCTGAGTTTTTAACCTCAATCGTTAACGTATCAAAATATGAATCATTAAGTACTTTAAATCCCATTTGCTTCATGCCATCTGCAAAGACACTGGCATATTGAAAAATACGACCAGCAATGTTTTTTAAACCCTCTGGACCATGATATACCGCATACATGCTAGCCATGATTGCCAAGAGAGCCTGTGCAGTACAAATGTTACTAGTTGCTTTCTCACGGCGAATATGTTGCTCTCGAGTCTGGAGTGCTAAACGATATGCTAGCCTTCCCTTTGTATCAACAGATGCACCAATAATTCGCCCTGGCATTGATCGTTTGTACTTATCACTAATTGACATGTAAGCAGCATGAGGACCGCCATATCCTATTGGAACACCAAATCTTTGGGTATTTCCTACTACTATATCTGCTCCCATTTCACCAGGTGGTTTTAAGAGCGTCAAAGCTAGTAGATCGGCACTAACACTAACAAGTGCTTTCTTTTCGTGAATAGATTCGATTAATTTTGAATAGTCGCTAAAAGCACCATAAGTATTTGGATACTGCAGAAGAACACCAAAACAATCGAGGTCTTTTAAGTCAATCAGAGGATCACCAACAACAACCTCAATATTTAGAGGCTCAGCTCTAGTTTTAATAACTTCAAGATTTTGAGCATAACAATCATTTGCCACAAAAAAAGTATTACTCTTTGATTTACTAACGCGATGACACAGAGTCATGGCTTCTGCACACGCAGTTGCCTCATCAAGCATCGATGCATTCGCTAAATCCATACCTGTCAAATCTGAGACCATGGTCTGAAAATTCATCAAAGCCTCTAGTCGGCCTTGGGATATCTCGGGTTGATAAGGAGTATAAGCTGTGTACCATGCTGGGTTTTCCTCGACATTTCTCTGAATAACTGGAGGCGTGATGGAATTATAGTAGCCTTGGCCAATGAAAGATTTGTAACGAATATTCATCCTTGCAAGATTTCTTAGCTGTTTAAGTGCTGCAAGTTCTGACATACCATCTGCAATATTCATCGGTTCTTTTCGACGAATAACATCTGGAACTATTTCATCAATTAATTTATCAAGGTTATCAAAACCAAGATAGTTAAGCATTTGATTCTTTTGTTCGCTTGAAGAGCCAATATGTCTATTGGTAAAAGCGTCATTATTCAATAAATCTTCAATCTTATTTGCCATTAAAGTCTCTCTTGTTATTCCTCAATAAAGGTGTTGTATGCGTCCTCATCCATAAGGTCGTTTAACTCTTCAGGATTTGATAGTTTCACCTTGATGAACCAACCCTCACCCATCGAGTCCTCAGTGACAATCTCTGGCTCATCTTCTAGTCGAGAGTTTACCTCTATAATTGAACCTGAGACTGGCGCAACTAGGTCAGAAGCAGCTTTGACAGACTCTATAACTGAAATGTTTTCGCCGCGAGAACACTCATCACCAACCTCTGGCAACTCAACATAAACTAAATCCCCAAGCTGCTCCTGGGCAAAATCAGTTATCCCAATAACCACTAAATCATCTTCCTTCTCATCAACCCACTCATGATCTTCAGAATACTTAATACTCATTTCTTCTCCTTATTAATTTTCAACCTCTGTAATAATTGTGTTTAACAAACGGCAGATTGACAACCTCAACTGCTATTCTTTTTCCCCTTACCAGTGCAAAAAGTTTTGACTGGTTCATAGTATATTTTGTTTTTAGTCTCGCAATCGCGATCGGTTTATTCAAAGTTGGGCCAAAACCTCCACTGGTCACCTCACCAACCTGAACTCCCTCTTCATTTTCAATCAGTGCGCCATCTCTCACAGGCATTTTGCCCTCAGGAAGTATTCCAACAATCCTTGCTTTAGGGCCATCACTTAGATGGCTTAAAACTATATTGTCCCCCAAATAGCCGCCCTCACGCTGGCCTCCTGTCCTTCTGACTTTAGAGAGTGCCCAATTTAAAGATGACTCAACCGGACTATGATTATCATCAAGCTCATGTCCATAGAGCGATAAGCCAGCCTCTAATCGAAGTGAGTCTCTTGCACCTAAACCTACCCACTCAACCTCATCACTAGAAAGAATAAGAGAAGCAAATTTTTCAGCATCACTTGATGGCATTGATATTTCAAATCCATCCTCACCAGTGTATCCAGAACGAGTCACAAAGCAATCAATATCTTTTATTGTTACATGCTTAGCAGTCATAAAGGTCATGTCAGTGACAGAGGGAGCGATTTCTCCCAACACTTCTACAGCCTTGGGCCCCTGTAATGCCAACAAAGCTAAATTTTGACATAGTTCAACTTTACAACTAAGACCTATTGACTGGTTTAAATGCTCCAAATCAGAATCTTTACAAGCTGCATTCACTACTAGAAACAAACAATTATCACCAAGATTGGTAACCATTAAATCGTCTGATACGCCACCATTGCTATTAGTAAAAAGGGCATAGCGCGACTTCATTAAGGGTAAATCTATAATATCTACGGGTACCAATGACTCAAGAGCACTCATTGCTTCTGCACCTGTTATTTTAATTTGGCCCATATGTGAAACATCAAATAGGCCTGCCTTTTCTCGAGTTTGTGTGTGTTCTTTTTTGATGCCAAGAGG
>JAOGRV010000050.1:0-2276 GCA_028107545.1 Pseudothioglobus singularis (SeqCode)
AGCTTATTTTCTGTTAATGAAAATTTACCATCAATCAAAAGCTCTTCAAATAACTTCTCACCAGGCCTTAATCCAGAGTATTGAATTTCTATGTCGCCTCCTGGATTATTCTTATCAAGCACTTCCAATCCGCTTAAATTTATCATTTTTCTTGCTAGATCATAAATTCGAATTGGCTCCCCCATATCCAATACAAAAACCTCTCCACCTTTAGACATTGCACCAGCCTGAATAACTAACTCTACTGCTTCAGGTATCATCATAAAATAACGAACTATATCAACATGAGTGACTGTTACTGGACCACCCTCTTCTATTTGTTTTTTAAATAAAGGAATGACTGAGCCACTCGAATCGAGCACATTGCCAAAACGCACCATTGTAAAACAAGTTTTATGGGAAAGTTCATTTAATGCCTGCAAAACCATTTCGGCAGCGCGCTTGCTTGCACCCATATAATTGGTTGGTCTTACCGCCTTATCGGTTGAAATTAAAACAAAAGTTTCAACATTTGAAGCAATTGCAGCTTCAGCTAATAGCATTGTTCCTATTGTATTATTATAAACTCCTTGAGATGGATTAAACTGTACAAGCGGGACATGCTTATAGGCAGCGGCGTGATAAATAGTCTGAACACCATAAAGGTCACAAATCTTAAAAACCCTATCTTTATCAATTACAGAACCAATAATTGGAATAACTTCAATATTAAATTCATTATGATCTCTTAACTCTTGATTAATAAGATAGATTGAAGACTCACTTAATTCGTATAGAACCAATTTTTTCGGTTTAGATAACAAGATCTGGCGACAAAGCTCTGACCCTATTGAACCTCCAGCACCTGTAACCATTACCACTTTATTTAAAATATTTTTTTTAAAGAGATCTTTATTTGGTTTAACTGACTCTCTTCCAAGCAAATCTCTCAAATCAATTTCTAATAGATCATTTACTTTTACCTTTCCCTGAGCTAGTTCTGCAACCCCTGGTAAAGAACGAACTAAAACTTTGAAAGATTCTAAAAAATTAACAATTGCATGACGTCGAGCACGCGTCAATGATGGAATTGCAATTAAAACCTCTTTAATATTTTTCTTATCAATTAAACTCTGTAAATCATTTGGAGAGAATATTTTAAGACCATTAATAGAATGTTTATTAATTTCACTAGAATCGTCGATAAAGGCGATAGGATTGTACTCTTTTGACTGACTCAAGGCAGTAGATAATTGTCTTCCTGCTGATCCTGCACCGTAAATTACGACATTACTGCTATCAACTTCTCCTAATAAAAGCCAACGTGCAATAAATCGTGAGCTGCCTATCACTAAAATCACTAATACCCAATTAATTATAATTACAGAGCGCGGAACAGCTTCGACATTAGCCATAAATACAATTAAACCCCATAATAATGCGAACAAGGAGGCGGCCTGAACAATACGCCAAAGAGCATTAAAGCCTACAAAACGAATCATCTCCCGGTAAAGTCCAAAAACACTAAAAATTGGAATTGCCAATAACGGCGAAGCAAAAATTGCTATCAATAATTTATCATTACCAGCGGGATAAAATAAATAATCAAGGCGAATCCAGAACGAAGCAAAAATAAGGCAAATAATTGCTAAAGCATCAAAAGATAGCATTATTGATTGCTTGTTTCTTCTAGAAAGATTAATAAGCATTTGAATCATCCCTAACATTATAGTTTAGCTTCAATAAAGAAATATAGTTTAAAATGAAGTATGTTTGATAACTTATTTAAAACAGATCGATGGTACCTTCTTTCCACCAAATCAAGATCTGAGAATATCGCCAATGACAATCTTAACTTCCAAGGTCATGAGACTTTTCTGCCAACAATAACTCCAAATAAAAAACGAATTGCTCTTTTTCCAGGCTACATATTCATAAAACCTAAAGCAGGGTCTTCATATATCTCAATAAAGTCAACTAAAGGAGTTAATAAGTTTATTAAATTTAAGAATACATTCCCAGGAGTGCCTGAGAATCTAATTGAGTTCCTTAGGTCAAGCATTAATGATTTTGAGATGCTAGCCAAGAATAATACAAGATATAAAAAAGGTCAACTAGTTAATATCGAAAGTGGTCCTTTTAAGGACTTTGAAGCCATCTTTGATACTTATGACAAAGACAGTAATGTCTTCATTCTTTTAAAATTTATAGAAAGAACTCAAAGAATTAAAATTAAAGAATCTGATTTATATTGATTTTTATATAAGGTATTTATTTTTTAAAATTAGTGACTAACG
>JAOGRV010000051.1:0-2233 GCA_028107545.1 Pseudothioglobus singularis (SeqCode)
CCTCTTTAATCATTAGTTTTCACATGAAAAAGTTTCTTACTATCGCGTTAATCTTTATCACTAATATTGTTTTTGCAGATGTTGGCATGATTGTAAATAAATTAAAGCCTTATTTTCCAGAAATTAAGGTTGAAAATATTAGCACTTCTCAGCTGGATGGATACTATGAAGTAGTTCTTACAAACCCTAGCATTGATGTACTTTACATTTCTATGGATGGAAGATATGTGCTTCAAGGCGCAGTCACTGATCTAGAGTTAATGACAAATATTTCCACTAATCGTGTTAACGCTATCAAACAAAATATGCTTAACAGCATTAGCGATAATGAAAAGATAATCTTTAAATCCGAAAATGAGAAATATGTTGTTCATGTTTTTACAGATGTTGATTGCCCCTATTGCGCTAAACTTCATGCAAATATGAATGAAATGAATGCTCTTGGAATTACTGTGAAATATTTGGCCTCACCTCTGGAGCAACTTCATCCAAATGCTCAAAGCGCTATGGAAAAAATATGGTGTGCTGAAGATAAGGCGATTGCCATTCACAATTATAAAACTAAGCGATTCTTGCCAAATAGCCCAGATTGTATTAATCCAGTTGAAGAGCAGCTAGCAATTTCCAAACAATTGGGCGTCAATGGAACGCCATCAATTTTTTTTGAAAATGGATTAAATATTCCTGGCTATTTAGAGCCCGAAGAGCTTTTAAATAGATTTTTGAATACCCTTGCTCAATAACAATAATTCAAGAGTCATTGCTCATAATGCTATTTGTCTTGTAGCACTTGAAAAATATACGCTTTCTGAATCGTTATTTCCTAGTGAAACCTCAGAATCTTCATTTGCAAAGTCACTCACTTACGGCTCACTCAGGTTCTATCATCATCTTAATGATGTTATAACTCCTCGGCTAAAAAAAACCTTAGACAAAAAAAATCTTGATATTCACATTCTTATAATTATGGGGGCATATCAACTAATTTATACTGATGTGTCAACTCATGCTGCCATCAATGAAACAGTCGAGGTGGCAGAAAAAATTAAAAAGCAATGGGCTAAAGGCCTTATCAATGCAATACTTAGAGGGATTGATAGGGACCGAGATGATATTCTTAATACTCCTCACTATTCTCATCCAAGTTGGCTTGTAAAAAAAATTATGAAGGAATATCCTGATAATTTTCATAAGATATTTACTGAAAATAATAAACAAGCCCCAATGTCTCTTCGAGTCCATCCATCAATTAATATCAAGTCATATCAAGATAAACTTTTAGAGGGGGGTATAGAATCTAAGACCTCAAAAATTGCACCTCAGTCTTTGACCCTTAATAAAGCAGTAAATGTAGAAAAATTACCAGATTTTAGAGATGGCTCTTGCTATGTTCAAGATACTTCTGCGCAACTAGCAGGTCAGCTCATTGCTCCAAAAAATGGTGAATTAATATTAGATGCTTGTTGCGCACCTGGGGGTAAAACAACTCATCTTGCTGAGCTTTGTCCTAATTCAGAGATCTTGGCATTAGATGCTGACGAGAAAAGGCTTATCAAAGTCAATGATAATATTAAAAGACTTAAGAATAAAAATGTTAAAGTCATTTTAGGAGACGCAACAAAGGGCGACTGGTGGAATCAAAGACTTTTTGATAAGATTTTAGTAGATGCTCCATGCACTGGAACAGGGGTGATAAGAAGGCATCCAGATATTAAACTTATAAGAAAACCTAGGGACCTTTCCCATATCGTCGAGGTTCAAGCTTCTATTCTTAAGAACTTATGGTTAATGCTAAAACCTGGAGGCATACTTGTATATGCTACATGCTCGATTTTAAAAGATGAAAATGAAAATCAAATAAGTAAATTTATTAACCTCAACATGGACAGTAGTATTGAGGAAATCAGAGTTCCTTGGGGCAAAGGCCCTATAGGAAAGCAACAATTACCTAATGATATATTCGATGGATTCTATTATGCCCAGCTAAGAAAAAAAAGTAAGTCCAAATAAGACTATTTCTCTAATGCAATATCTAAAACCTGGTCAATCCATTTAACTTTAACAATTTCTAGCTTACTTTTTATTTTTTCAGGCACCTCAGATAACTCACGCTCATTATCTTCGGGAATAATGACAGTTTTAATACCTCCTCTCATTGCGGCAAGAAGTTTTTCTTTCAAACCACCGATTGGGGTTATTTCACCCCTCAGAGTAATTTCACCAGTCATTGCAA
>JAOGRV010000052.1:0-2159 GCA_028107545.1 Pseudothioglobus singularis (SeqCode)
ACACAGAACACTCAAAAAAAATATAATTAAAACCCTCATTGGGATTTTAGAAACCAGTTCCTAAAGAAAAACCAAAATCTTCTATGATGTCACCATCTTTTTTAAGAATAGGTGTTGAAATGAAAGCGCCAATTGATCCTATAGGGCTTAGATAAGCAAAACCAAACCCAGCAGACATTCTTAAATCACCAAGTTTGATATTTGAGCTTTTTTCATATATGTTTCCAGCATCAATAAAAGCACTCATTCTCATTTTTTCATTATTTTCAAAAAAGAATGCTGGAGTAATTAGGTTTGCACTCCCAAGCATAGCAATCTCGCCTCCTTTTCCCTTGCCATTAGGATAAAGTGGCCCAAGGGTTTTATTACCAAATCCCCTAACTGATCCACTTCCACCACCAAAGTTTCGTTTATAAAATGGCAGTGCTTTACCACTGTAACCTTTGGATAAATTGAAATTACCTGTTAGTTTTAATGTTGTTGTATCACTTACAGGTCTGTAACTTCTGTGATCAGCATTTAAATCAAAATATCTATAGTCACCTAATGGAAGCGCGACTCCTAAAGATAAAGCATTGTTAACTCCGTCTGTTGGATATAAATAATCATTTAGAGTGTTTTTATTCCAATTAATTTTAAGTTTAAATTCATCATTGTCTTTAGTTCCACATTGACTAGTTTCATAGCCAACTCCAGAAAATAGCGAACTACATTTAATCTCGTTTTGTGAATACTCTAATTCAGTATTTATTCTTGTATTGTCGCTTAATGGGATGCCATAACCAAGGCTTGCACCAGTTGAATTGATTTCATAAGAGTTTTCAGCAACGTCATCATCATTGATTTCACTTCGAAATGCGCCAATACTAACACTGTGGCCTTCATCGTTATAGTTAGGGTTCATAAAATAAAAACTTAACCTATTATATGATTTTGATACGCTTAAGTCAGCATTCAGTGTATTTCCTGAGCCAAAGATATTTTTTTCCTTTATTCCAGCACCAAATGAAATTCCATAGTTATTACTATGAGAAACGGAGAAACTTACAGAACCAGTTTGCGTTTCACTAACTGAAAAATTTACGTTAATTTTATCAGGCATATCTTTAACTTCTGAAGTTGAAATTTGAACATCTGAAAAATAGCCAAGCCTTCGCAGATTAAGTATTGATTCCCTTAGAGCACTTCGAGAGTACAATCCTCCTTCTGATATGCCGATTTCTCTTCTAATGACACTATCTTGAGTTCGCGTGTTTCCAGAAATAGTAATTCTATTAATATAAGCTTTATTATTTAATGAAATAATAAAGTCTACATTTACAGTATCTAAATAATCAGAAGTGACAGGATTAATATCAACAAATGCATAGCCTTTATCAGCAAATTTATCAGTTAACTTTTGGATATCTTTAATAATTGTGCTGCGATTAAATATGTCTCCTTCGATCATTGTTATAGTGTTGAGTAGCTCTTCTTTGCTAAAAATCTCAGATTCTGCATCAAAAGATATTTTTCCTAATTTGTATTGAATACCTTCAGAGATATTAATTTTTAAAGAAATTTTTTCTTTATCATCACTAAGATTTGATTCAATATTTAAGATTTTAAAATCCAAATATCCTAAGTCAAAATAAGTATAAGTCATCAAATCTATGCCCTGGGCAAACTCAGCATCTGTAAATAAATCTTTATTAGTAAAATAATTGATGAAAGCCATATCTGATTCACCAATTTTGAATAATTTAAGCAATGTATCTTCAGATAGTTTTTCAGCTCCAGAGATTGTAAATGTATCTATTTTTGCTCTCTTACCTTTTTGGATATTTAATTCAATGCCTACTCTATTTTGAGAATCAATAGAGATATTTTGATCGATAACTGCATTGAAATAACCTGACTCAGAGTACTTTGACTTTAATTCCAACACAAGTTTGTCAAGTTGGTTTTGAGTAAAGGGATTTCCTGCAGTTAAATTATTGCTTTCAAGCTCTGTTTCAAGTATTTCAGTGGTTATAAGCATTTTTTCATTTTTAAGCCAACTAGAAAAACTTAAGTCTTTATCAAGGTTAAATTCGAAATACTTTACGGTAGGATTTTCCACTAAAGTAATATCTAAAATATCTTCGTTATTTATGATACTAATATCTGAAAAAAGTCCT
>JAOGRV010000053.1:0-2007 GCA_028107545.1 Pseudothioglobus singularis (SeqCode)
AGTCCCCAGATCCATTATTACTGCCTGAGACATGGCGTGAGCATTGGCTAGAACGATTGCAAAACATGCCATTCTTTGCAAAAAATTGGCTAGAACATACCTACAAAGATGCATATTGGAGACATGGTTCCATTAATGAAGATTACTCTGCAATTGAGGCTGCAGTATATTGTGTGGGTGGTTGGGGTGATGCCTATTCAGTTGCGATTCCACGAATGATTCAAGGTTTAACTAGCCCAAAAAAAGCACTCATTGGCCCTTGGGCTCATAAATATCCAAATTTTGCATCTCCTAAACCAGAGATGGATTTTTTAGCTGAGGCTAAACGCTGGTGGGATTATTGGCTTAAGGATGTCAACAATGGCATTATGGATGAAGCAGTTATTGCCGCCTATATTCAAGACTCTGTTCCACCTCAAGCGAGCTATGAAGAAAGACCGGGACTCTGGGTAGAGGGAAATCAGTGGCCAATTCAAAGTGAAACAATTAACTTTAATCTAAGTTCTACCGGCCAACTAACTGATGTCAAAACAAAGGGTACAGTTTCTGTACAAAGTCCTCTAACTACTGGTTCAGCAAGTGGCGAATATTGTGTAATTTGGTGTGGACCTGATTTTCCAACAGATCAACGCCAAGATGATATTAATAGCATATGCTTTGATACAGAATCACTTGAAAATCCCATTTCTATACTGGGAGCTAGTGAATTAAAGTTAGCTATCACAAGTGATCAGGATTGTGGTCAAGTAGTTGTTCGCCTTTGTGATGTTTCTCCCAGTGGAAGTAGTAAAAGAATTAGTTATGGTGTTCTCAATCTTGCTATGCGAAATGGTTTAGATTGTCCAAAGATATTAGTGCCTGGTGAAGTAATGGATGTTTCCATTAAATTCGATGATACAGGTTATGAAATTCCTGCTGGACACAAACTTCGTTTAGCAGTTTCAACTGCTTATTTCCCCTTAATTTGGCCTGCACCAAAAAAGGCAAAGTTGACGTTAGATCTAGCATTTTCATATTTAACTGTTCCTTGTCATGATCGAACTGAAACTTTACTTCGAGATTTAGGTCAGGGGTATGTTTGTCCAGTTAAAAAAACAAAAAAAATAAGGCCAGAAAAGCATGACCGTTTAGTCCAAATAGATGCAAGAGATGGTCTTGTTACTACGAAAATTAATGATGATTTTGGTAAGTATACATTCTTGGAGCACAATTTGACTGTTGGTGAATCCTGTAAAGAGATACACAGTATATTGCCTGATGATCCATGCTCAGCTATGAGTGATTGCAGTTGGCATGCTCAGCAATCTCGACCTGGTTGGAATGTTGATATTTATAGTGAGCTCAAGGTAACTTGTGATGAAGAGTATTTCTATTTGAATCGAATTATCAAGGCCATAGAAAATGGTGTTCAAGTTCATCAATCCGAATCGCAAGAAAAGCTACCAAGGGGTTTTTCTTGAGTGAGTCAAATTTTTAAATACTGGCAAACTTAAATAATATAATTCTTTAGGATTAGTAGTATAGTTCTAATAGATAAAACTAGAAGATGAATAAAGAAAAAGAGATCGAAAGTTTTCGAAGTTTTGAGCTCGTCTGGATTGATATGCCTGATGGCGTTCGACTAAAGCATCATGGGATAATCAAATCGTGAAGACTCGTAAATGGAATCTCAACATCCCCAGAAAATATACATAGGCGAATCTGCTTATTTTCATCATAAAGTGCGTCATTCTCTTCGCAATTGCGAAATTGAAAAATCAAATTTGATACTGTAGTATATCTTTCTCACACAATATGAATAGAATTTGATTATGAAGATTGTATTAGCAATGATGCAGCATGAAACGAATACGTTTTCACTATTACCAACAGATTTAGATGCTTTTAGCAGAGTTATTGGATTGAAGAAACCGCCTTCAGGTACTCAAGCTATTGAATTATATGGTGATGCCGATATGGCGTTTGCAGGATTACTCGATACAGTTCGCTCATATGAAGTTGAATATG
>JAOGRV010000054.1:0-2004 GCA_028107545.1 Pseudothioglobus singularis (SeqCode)
TCTACATCTAGCGAGTTGTCCATATCTGGGTCACTAATTAAGCCCTTCCAGCCAACAGTCGTTCTTGGCTTTTCAAAATAAACTCTCATAACGATGAAAATTGATTTTTCAACCTCTTTTTGAAGGGTCAGTAATTTTAGAGCATACTCTTTGGCAGCATTAATATCATGAATTGAACATGGCCCAACAATTACAATTAATCTATCATCATTTCCTAAAAAAATGTCTTCAACAGTATTTCGACTCGATAAAATGTTCTCTTTGCCTTGCACGCTGACAGAGATTTGTTGTCTCAACTCAATTGGTGTGCGATTGGGGCAAGAACAACTGAATCACAAACCCATCGAGAAATGTCAAGTGGACTCTCGATGCCAGTTGGTTTTAAAAATGGTACCGATGGAAATTTAACTATGGCTATTAATGCCATTAAAGCCTGCTCTTCGAAGCAAAGCTTTCTAGGGATTAATGATCAAGGCCAGATATCAACATTTAAAGCGAAAGGAAATAAGTCTTCTCATATAATCCTTAGAGGCGGAGCCAAGCCTAATTATGATGGAGAAGCTGTCAAAAATTGTGAAAAACTTCTCAAAGAAAACGATTTAGCTGAAAGAATCATGATTGACTGCTCTCATGATAACTCTAATCAAGATTATAGAAATCAAGGTAAAGTTATTGAAGACATTAAAAGTCAAATACTTTTAGGTAATAAATCAATTTTTGGTGTAATGCTTGAAAGCAACTTATTCTCGGGTAAACAAAAAATATTAGATAATAAAGATGACATGCAATATGGCGTATCAGTCACTGATGGATGCATTGATTGGCAAGAAACAGAAGAAGTCATTAGAAGTCTTTCAAAAGCAATATCTAAGTAGGAGATGATTAATCCTGGTTTTATTGGCCAAGCAGATCAATAACCTTTGTTGCTGTATCTTTTAAATCAGGAATCACTTGTTGCATGATTGTGATTCTATCAAATAGCTCCGGATTAGAGTTCAGTGTAGCTCTTAATGAACTTCCAAAACTTTTTCTCAAAACTGTTCCAACATTAAATTTAGTGACGTGACGCTTTGATAATATTTTAATATCTTTATCATCTAAGCCACTTGTTCCATGAATAACTAAGGGAATGCTTAGTGCCTTTTCAAGTTCATTAAAACGCTTCATATCAATTTCTACAGATCCGCTCTCTAGGCGATGGACATTGCCAATTGAAATTGCCAGTGCATCAGGACTGCCCTGTTGCTCCATAGCTAAAGCATCTGAAACCTCAGTTAATGCTGACTTGATATGATCTCTTCCTGACGCATATGGAACAGAACCTACCTCAGCCTCAACCGATACACCTTTTGGATGTGCATAAGAAACCACATCACGTATATGAGCGATATTTTCAGCAATTGGTAATTGAGAACCATCAAACATTACTGAGGTAAACCCGGTATCTATTGCTTGCTTCACCACCTCAACTTCATACGTATGATCAAGATGAATACAAACGGGCGCTTTTGAGCTCTCAGCCATAGGTCTTAGCATTCCAATAATTTGCTCCATAGACATAAACTGACGCATATCCAAATTGATTGAAAGAATGACAGATGCATTTCTAGCTTCAGCAGCATCTATAACTGCCTTTGAGTCCTCAAAGCCAAAAACATTAAAGCATGCGACTGCGTAACCTTGGTTACTGGCTGGTAAAAGAATATCTTTGAGATTTGAAATCATTATTTAAATTTATTAAGCATGTCTTGCATGCCAGGAATGGTTTCAAGCTGATAAGCATATTCTTTTTGATAATTCATATGTAACGGCCTTTGAGTCTCACCAGCTAAAATAGTAAAGTAATACATTTCAAAGCCAGGTGCCGCAACGCAGGGATGATAACCCTTGTCAAAGAAAAATGTAGACCCGTCTCGTACATGATAGATAGGCCCAAAATCCTCTCCATCAGGCGTTAAAAATTGAGCACCAAAACCATTTGAAGGATTAAATCTAAAGTTGTAA
>JAOGRV010000006.1:0-64538 GCA_028107545.1 Pseudothioglobus singularis (SeqCode)
CTGGAGAGGCTCTAGTTAAATCTGGTCTACTCGAGTCTGCATCTTTTGAAAACATGTCAGGTGGAGGCGGCGGTAAAGCGCTTTCATGGATGATTAAAACAATGCCTGAAAATACAATTATGGTTCAATCAACACCAATTGTTCTGCGCTCAATTAGTCGTCATTCTGGTTACGTTTCTGATAATGCTGCAAGCGGCGTATTGTCTTATAAAGATGTAACACCTATTGCAGGAATTATTGGTGATTTTGGTGCCTTAGCTGTTGCTGCGGACTCACCATTTCAGTCATTTCAAGACGTTGTTGATGCATACAAAGCAAATCCGAAATCAGTCAAGATGGCTGGTGGTTCAACTCGAGGAAGTATGGATCACTTGATTGGTGCTTTGGCGTTTCAATCAGCTGGTGCAAATCCAAATGATGTAGTTTATATACCTTACGATGGCGGTGGTGCCGCTTTAGCTGGACTATTATCTGGTGAAGGTCAAATTCTTTCGACTGGATTCAGTGAAGCTTTAGCTGCAGGAGACCAAGTGCGTATTTTAGGTATTACTGCAAATGAGCGTTCAGCTGATGCTCCTAGTGTTCCAACACTTAAAGAGCAGGGTTATGATGCATACTTTGTAAACTGGAGAGGATTCTTCGGTCCACCAAATATGAATGCAGCAGATAGATATGAAATTGCTAAAATGTTAGGAGATATGCAAAGTACTCCAGAGTGGGAAGTTGTTCGTAAGCGTAACGCTTATGTGAATATCTACAACCCTGGATTTGACTTTATGGGCTTCTTAGAAAAGCAAACAGAAGAAATGACTGACTTAATGAAACAATTAGGCGTTATTTAATCGATATCTACTAGGAGAAAGATAAATGACTATCAACTATACAAGGATAAGTGCTTTTATCTTTCTCCTTATTTTTCTTATTTATTCCTATCTTGCGGGTGAGATAAGAGTATTTGCATTTGATGAAAATGCAGACTTTAATGCAAGAACATTTCCTAAGCTTATTTCTTATTTGGGGATTATTGTATCCCTTCTTACTTTGGTTCTATCAAAAAATGAAGAAGAGAATATGAGCCAGTATGAATGGATCAGCGTTATCATTTTATTCGCACTCGTTTTTTCATACGGACTTTTAATTAAAACAATTGGGTTTTTTGTCTCAACCAACTTGTTTTTAATCGTATCTTATTTGTATTTAGGTGTTCGAAGCTACAAGGTAATAATTCTTAGTTCATTACCAGTAGTGGCAGGACTTCAGTTTATGCTTCATGGCTTGCTGGATGTTTATATTAGAGATCCATTTTTACAGTTTTTAGGAGTTATATCATGATAGAAGGCATGATGATGGGCATTAACACTGCTTTTAGTGGTTATAACATTCTGATGGTTATGATGGGTTGTTTTGCAGGAACCATTATAGGGATGCTTCCAGGTCTTGGTCCTATGTCCGCAATAGCGCTAATGATTCCTATAACCTATGGCTTTGATCCAGCTTCAGCGATGATATTAATGGCTGGGGTATATTATGGCGCTATCTTTGGTGGTTCTACATCGTCGATTCTGATTAACGCACCAGGAGTTGCTGGAACGGTTTCTAGTTCATTTGACGGCTACCCGATGTCCCAAAAAGGCCAAGCAGGAAAGGCGCTTGCTATTGCGGCTTATGCTTCATTTTCTGGCGGCACAATTGCTGCATTATTTTTATTGGTAGCCGCTCCTCAATTAGCTAAGGTTAGTCTTAGCTTCCAGTCTGCAGATTATTTTGCCTTAATGTGTGTAGGGTTACTCTCTATTGCAGCGTTTGCAAGTAAAGGTCAATTCTTAAAGGCAATGATTATGACAGCGCTTGGTTTGGCACTTGCAACTGTTGGACAGGATTCTTTGTCTGACATCACGCGTTTCGCATTTGGAAACATTAATTTAATGGATGGTATTAGCTTTGTGCTTCTTGTAATGGCAACCTTCGCAATGAGTGAAGCATTTATGATTATTTTTAAAAAAATGGATATTAATTTCAAATCTTCCGATGTGAGTAAATCTAGTCTGGGTTCGATTAAATTATCTAAGAAAGAGGTAAAAGAAATGATTCCAACTATTGGAAGAACTTCTGTATTAGGTTTTTTTGTTGGTGTTCTTCCAGGTGCTGGAGCTACAATTGCTAGTTTTTTAGCTTGGGGCTTTGAGAGAAGTATAGCCTCTGCTAAAGAAAAACTAAAATTTGGTAAAGGCTCTATAAAGGGTTTAACGGCCCCTGAAACTGCTAATAATGCGGCTTGCACTGGATCTTTTGTGCCTCTATTAACTTTGGGTATTCCAGGATCTGGAACTACTGCAGTTATGTTAGGAGCATTGCTCTCATTTGGTGTTCAGCCTGGCCCAAGGCTTTATGTTGAGCAGCCAGAACTTTTTTGGGCTGTAATTATCTCTATGTATATTGGAAACGTAGTTTTATTGGTATTAAATTTACCCTTAATACCCTATATTGCAAGAATATTAGCAATACCTAAAAACATTCTAGTTCCTCTGGTTTTGTTCTTTTCGGTAACTGGCGTCTATTTGATTTCGTTCAATTCTTTTGATATTTACTTTATGGCTATAGTTGCATTACTTTCATTAGTTTTAAGGGTTTTAAACTACCCAATGCCACCACTAATACTTGGATTTATTCTTGGTGGAATGATTGAAAAGAACTTGAGAAGAGCAGTCCTTATTAATGATGGATCTTTCTCTTTCATTTGGGAAAGGCCAATCAGCTTGTCTTTATTTATTATTGCTATTCTAATTGTCTTGTTGCAGGTATATCAAGGATTTAAAAAGGAAAAAGAATAAAACTTTCTATCTATTTCTCTTAAAAGTGCTCCCTAGTTTAAAATAGCAAACTGATTTTAAAAATGCTAATGAGTTTATGACACCTGAAAATGTAATTGAGCAGTGGGCTAACTATTTCAATAATGCAGATACGAAAAACATCCTCAGCCTTTACCATGATAGTGCAACCCTTTTGCCTACCTTTCTACCAAAACTCTTAACTTCAAATAACGAAATAAAAGGCTATTTTGAGGTTGCTTTTAATGGTGATGCTTCTGTTGAGGTAAATGTTGAAAATGCCATAATTAAAGAGCTGCCTGAAAACAACTTTTTAATAACAGGAGATTATATTTTTTGTCTGGGTAGTAAAGGAGATAAGAAATATATATCTTGGTATAGCTTTTTGATTGATCTTTCCAGTGACTCACCAATCAGGCATCATCACTCATCCAGAGTTCCTTTCGAGTTCGATCTAAGTAATACAGAGTAAAAAACAGTAAAAATTTATTAGATTCAACACCTTACTATTAATTGTTCGATTCAAATTGTCATAGTTTGTAACAATTCTATACAGTTTGAAATAACCCCACTAATAAACTTGTTCTAATTCTGCTCAATTGTGTGCAGGATGTGATTCATATAATTTTAATGGAGAAAATATGAAGAATAATAAGTTAACAACGCTAGCGGCAACAGCGCTTCTAGCAAGCACGACTTCAGTATCTGCTGGAGACGTTGAGGTATTACACTGGTGGACTAGTGGTGGTGAAGCTGCAAGTGTAAATTATTTAAAAGGTAAGCTAAGTGACGCTGGAGTTGGTTGGACTGACTTCGCTGTTGCTGGTGGTGGTGGTGAAAATGCGATGACTGTTCTTAAGTCAAGAGCAATTTCAGGAAACCCTCCTACTGCAGCACAAATCAAAGGCCCTTCGATTCAAGAATGGGGTGACCTAGGATTTTTAGCTGACATCGATGGTGTTGCAACTAAAAATAACTGGGATGATCTATTACCTTCAGTTGTCTCTGACGTAATGAAGCATGAAGGCAAGTATGTTGCTGCTCCTGTTAACGTTCACAGAGTAAACTGGATGTGGTCTAACCCTGAAGTATTTCGTGCTGCAGGCGCTACAATTCCAACAACTTGGGATGATTTCATGGTTCAGGCCAAGAAACTTCAAGACGCTGGTTACGTAGCACTTGCTCACGGTGGTCAGCCATGGCAAGATGCAACTGTATTTGAAGCAGTGGTTCTTGGTGTTGGTGGTGCAGACTACTACAACAAAGCATTTGTAGAGATGGACATGGACGCACTTAACAGTGCTACTACAGTAGAAGTTTTTGAAACTTTCGGAAACTTACGTCAGTTTATTGACTCTAATGCACCAGGACGTGACTGGAACGTTGCGACTTCAATGGTTATTGAAGGTAAAGCTGGTATGCAAATCATGGGTGACTGGGCAAAAGGTGAATTCAAAGTTGCTGGAAAGAACGTAGGTACAGATTACACTTGTACTGCTGCTCCTGGAACTTCAGGTGCTCACACGTTCAACATTGACTCATTTGCTTTCTTTGCACAAGGAACAACAGCTGGAACTGGAGCTCAAAACATTATGGCTGCAGAAATCCTAGGTACTGACTTTCAGACAGTATTCAACCTAAACAAAGGATCAATTCCTGCACGTCTAGGCGTTTCAAGATCTGAGTTTGATTCATGTGCTCATGACTCTATGGACGCTTTTGTTTCTGCTTCTACAAGTGGTGGCTTAGTACCGAGCTTTGCTCACGGTATGGCGTTACCTTCAGCAGTAGCTGGAGCGGTAGTTGATTCGGCTACTAACTTCTTTAACTCTGACCAGAGTGCTGAAGATGGTGCTGCTCAGCTTGTAGCTTCAATGGCTGCAGCAATGTAAGAGTTAGTCAGTATAAGCAAGTACTTTAACATTCCTCCTTTTTGTTAATCTGCTTGCTATACGCTTAGGGCGCCTAATATAGGCGCCCTAATTCTATAAAATCATAATAAAATTAGAATCACTGTGCTCAATTTTTTAGAAAAAAATCTGCCAAAAATAGTTTTAGCACCAACAACAATCGTGATGATTGTATGTATGTATGGATTCATTATTTGGACTGGCTTACTCTCTTTAACTAAAAGTAGAATGATGCCTCAATGGGACTTTGTAGGTCTCGATCAATATGCTAGACTTTTTAATAACCCACGATGGGATGTGGCAGTTGATAACCTATTAATATTTTTAATTCTCTTTATTATTATTGCGCTTATATTAGGTCTTTTATTGGCAATATTTCTAGACCAAAAAATTCGTGTTGAAGGTGCAATTAGAACGATTTATTTATACCCAATGGCAATCTCTTTTATTGTCACAGGTACAGCCTGGAAGTGGATCCTAAATCCTGGATTAGGCATAGAAAAGCTGATGCGCGATTGGGGCTTTGCTGGATTTGAGTTTCGATGGCTGGTTGAACAAGACATGGCTATCTATACGATAGTTATTGCCGCTGTATGGCAGTCAAGCGGCTTTGTAATGGCGCTTTTTTTAGCAGGCTTAAGGGGTGTTGATGACAACCTTACAAAAGCTGCAAAAATTGATGGCGCTTCAACGCCTCGTCTTTATTGGCACATTATATTGCCGTTAATGAGGCCTGTTTTCTTTAGTGCAATTGTTATTTTGACTCACATAGCTATTAAAAGTTTTGATTTAGTTCAAGCTTTGACTGGTGGAGGTCCGGGATACGCTTCAGATCTTCCTGCAAACTTCATGTATACCTATTCATTTAATCGCTCTCAAATTGGTGTTGGTGCTGCAAGTGCCATGATTATGCTATTTGGTGTATTAGCAGTTTTAATTCCCTATTTGTATTCAGAATTGCGTGAGAAAAAATGATGAATAACTATAAATTATCAAATTTTAATTTTGGACGTGCTTTTATTTATTTAATTCTGATCTTCTTTGCACTTATATATTTAGCTCCTTTGTACGTTATGTTTACGACATCTCTCAAAGATATAGAAGAAATACGAAGTGGAAACTTGATGGCGCTGCCACTCGATCCAACGCTTTATGCCTGGAAGAAGGCATGGTCATCTGCCTGCACTGGTAGTGAGTGCCAGGGCCTAGCCCCATATTTTTGGAATAGCGTTCGAATTGTTGTTCCAGCGGTCATTATTTCGACGGTTGTGGGTGCTTTTAATGGCTACGCACTAGCTAAGTGGAAATTTAAAGGAAGTGAGCTGTTGTTTGGAGCACTGCTATTTGGTTGCTTTATTCCCTTCCAAGTTATCCTTCTTCCAATGGCTAAGCTCTTAGGAGAGTTAGGTTTAGCGAACACAGTAACAGGCTTGGTATTGGTCCATGTGATATACGGAGTCGCCTTTACAACGCTTTTCTTTAGAAACTATTACGTTGGCATTCCAACTGAATTAGTGAAGGCAGCAAAGCTGGATGGAGCTGGTTTTTTAAGTATCTTTCGACACATATTTATTCCTTTGTCCACGCCAATTTTTGTGGTCACCATTATCTGGCAATTTACACAGATTTGGAATGACTTCCTTTTTGGGGTTGTTTACTCTGGCTCTGGAACTCAGCCAATAACAGTAGCTCTTAATAATCTAGTTAATACGTCTGTTGGCGGCAAAGAATATAACGTTGATATGGCTGCTGCAATTATCGCCGCTATGCCAACTCTAGTTGTTTATGTCATTGCAGGCAAGTACTTTGTTAAAGGCCTAACTGCTGGCGCAGTAAAAGGATAAGTAAACTATCAATATCTATTTGAAATAATTAATAAATACAGGATAAAAAAATGGGAAGTATAAGCCTTAATGGAATTAAAAAATCTTTTGGAGAAACAGAAGTACTTAAGGACATCAATTTGGACATTAAAGATGGAGAATTTTTAATACTTATTGGCCCATCAGGATGTGGTAAATCAACATTAATGAATTTAATTGCCGGTCTTGAGGATTTGACTGGGGGTGAAATTGTCATCGATGGTAAGGACGTATCAGAAGAGTCTCCTAAGGACCGTGATATTGCTATGGTTTTTCAGTCTTATGCTTTGTACCCAACAATGAACGTTGCAAGGAATATTTGCTTTGGTCTAGAGATGAGCAAGATGCCAAAAGAAGAGCAAGAGGTTATTCTTAAAAAAGTCTCTACTCTTCTTCAAATTGATCACTTATTAGATAGAAAGCCAGGCCAGCTATCAGGCGGTCAAAGACAAAGAGTCGCAATGGGAAGGGCATTAGCAAGATCACCAAAGGTCTTTCTTTTTGACGAGCCCTTATCAAATCTAGATGCGAAACTTAGAGTTGAGATGCGAACAGAGATAAAAAAATTACATAAGCGTATCGCAACAACTATTGTCTATGTTACTCATGATCAAATCGAAGCGATGACGCTTGCTGATAGGATCGCAGTTCTTAAAGACGGGGAATTGCAGCAAGTAGGAACTCCTTATGAAATTTACAACGACCCAGTAAGCCACTTTGTGGCTGACTTTATGGGTTCACCGGGGATGAATTTTATTGAGTGCATCGTTAAAGATGAAAACTTAATTATTGAAAGTGGTGGTCAGAAATATGAATTATCTATTCCTTGTATAGAGGCTATTAATAATTCAAAATTAGATGTTGTAATGCTAGGAATTAGGCCTGAAATGCTTACTGAAATTCAGCCTTCTGCTGCAAAAAATGCTTACATTCATCAGATCAAGTTTGATGTAGATGTATTAGAGCCAATGGGCGCAGATACGATCGCTATAGGTCAGTGGAACGATAACGAGGTTATGGCCAGACTCAGTCCTGAATCTGGAAACATTGCTGGCAAAGGATTTGATTTACAGGTTGACACGAGTAAGGCAATTTTATTCGATCCGAATTCAGGTCTAAGAATCAAATAATTATTGATACAATACCTGTATGGGTGAATCTTTCACAAAATCAGGATTGTCAATACCTTCTTTGGGTCTGGGAACATGGGACTTGCAAGGCGATAGCTGCATCAACATTGTTCAGGAAGCTCTTGAAATTGGTTATCGTCATATTGATGGCGCTTCAATGTATGAAAACGAAATTGAAGTTGGAAAAGGTATTATTAATTCAAATGTAGATCGAGAAGACATTTTTGTAACTACAAAAATTAATACAACAAGCTGGACCCCTTCACAGGGAAATGGCTCCCCTCTAAAGAACAAAGATATTGCTAAGCACTTTGAGAAAAGTCTTAAAGATTTGCAAACTGAATATGTTGATCTGCTTCTTATTCATTGGCCTAAGTTTGAAACTAATTTAGGGGATATATTAGAAATTTTGTATGATCTTAAGGATGCAAAAAAAGTCAAAGAGGTCGGTGTTGCTAACTTTAACTCTAACCTTTTAAATGAGTGTATTGATCTTGGCTTTAAAGATATCTTTTGCAATCAAGTTGAATATCATCCTTTTTTATCCCAAGCCAAATTATTAGAGGTCATGCAGGACTTAGAAATGATACCTGTCGCCTATTGTCCAATCTGCAGAGGTGATGTTGCCCGGCATGATGTAATTGTTGATTTGGCTGAAAAGTACTCAAAAACGCCTGCTCAAATTGCACTCAGATGGATATATCAACAAAATGCTGTGTCGATTCCTAAAACGGCTAATTCTTATAGGCTTCGAGAAAATATTGATATTTTTGACTTCGAGATAGAATATAAAGATATGCTTACAATATATAGCCTCGCAAGAAACCAGCGTCTAGTCCCTAATCTTGAGATTAATGAGTTACAGTATCCTTTTGATTAAACTTAATTTAAATTTAGAATGCTTTGTCTTTCGATAAGTTCAACTTCAAAATTGTAATCAACTTCTAATGCCGCTCCATAGCATAAATTAATTAATTTTCTTGCGGCTGAGATTGCCATTTTTTGAACAGGCACGTTGATTGTAGTTAGAGGTGGAGTGGTATACGAGGAAATATTCATATTATCGTATCCTAGAACTGAGATGTCGTTTGGGATATTTACCCCGTTGCTTGACAATGCTGAGATTGCTGACATAGCAGATTGATCATTTGCACAGAACAGGACAGTAAATGATGGTTTCTGATTAAGTAAATATTTAGCACCCTCAAACCCTTTTTTAAAGGTGTAATCACCACGATAAATAAGATTATCGTGAATAAAGACATTGTTATCTTTAAGAGCGTCAATAAATCCATTGTGCCTTTCATTGGCATCAGTAGTATCAAACCATCCGGTAATTAATGCAATATCTTTATGACCATTTTTAATTAGATACTCACCAGCAATGTAGCCTGCTTTATAGTGATCAAAAGTGAAGGACTTATCTTTCATGGCATCAACCTTATTGTTAAGCAGAACAATATTTGGGAATTCTTTTTCTAGTTGTAGGATATCAAAATCTGGCATGTCAGAGCCCCAAATTATGAGGCCATCACACCCCTTATTGACAAGGTTATCTATTGATAATCGTGAAGCATTTGGATGGTTAGTTGAGTTTCTTTCTCCATCTGTTGTAATTAGACTCACATCAAATGGTTGAAGTTCACGCTCAATTTTTGTAAGTGTTGCTCTGCTCATTTCTCCAGAACTTTTGGTACCCCATAAGCCAATCGTATTATATCTTTTAGATGAGAGGGACTGAGCAGAACTATTAGGAATGAATTTAAGTGCAGCCATCGCACTATTCACTTTGTTTCGTGTTTTTTGGGAGACAGAGCCTTTTCCAGAAATAACTCTGGAAACAGTTCCAATTCCAACATCTGCTAATTTTGCAACATCTCTAATAGTAGCCATATAATCAAAATAAATAGTTCAAAATATCCTATAAAGCCTATTATATAGACATTTAAAATTTTTTATAAGCCATAATTACTTGATTATTATTGTAACAATTTGACACACTTTGTCACATTTAAATTTTAATTTTTTATTTATAATTGGAAACGGTTCCATAATATACATGTTGTGGAGTTTTTTGTTTATATATTTTCTAGGAGAGAAATATGAGAAAAATGTTGAAGAGTTCAACGCTAGTTGCAGCTGCCATCTTAACGGGTGCGGTCAATGTTGCATCAGCGACTGAATTAGAAGTCACACACTGGTGGACATCTGGTGGTGAGGCAAATGCTGTTGGTGAACTTGCTAAAGCTTTTGATGCTACTGGACATACATGGGTAGATGGAGCGATAGCGGGATCAGGTGGTGTTGCTAGACCAATTATCATTAGTAGAATTATTGGTGGTGAGCCTATGGGTGCTACTCAGCTTAACCACGGTCGTCAGGCTGAAGAGTTAATTGAGGCCGGTCTGCTTTTAGATCTAACTGATGTTGCTGAGGCAGAAGGCTGGAAGGATGTTATTTATCCAAGTAATCTTCTTGAAGCATGTACTGTTGACGGAAGAGTCTATTGTGCTCCAGTTAACATTCACTCAGCTCAGTGGTTGTGGTTAAGTCATGATGCTTATGAAAGCTCAGGTGTTGCTGTCCCGAGTAACTGGGATGAGTTTGTAGCAGCTGGTCCGGCACTTCGTGCTAATGGAATTGTTCCACTAGCCCAAGGTCAACAAGGTTGGCAAACAGGTTTAACTTTTGGTGTATTAGCTACAGCTCTAGTTAGTGAGGATGCTTGGTATGCTGTAAACCGCGACAAAGATTCAAAAGTTGCTGGTGGTGCAGAATATGCCCGAGTTTGGAATGCGTTTGATGATGCCCGTAAAATGGCAATTGGATCAAATGTTGGTGACTGGAACCTAGCTACGAATCTTGTTATTACTGGTAAAGCAGGTGGACAGATTCACGGTGACTGGGCTCAAGGTGAATTTAGTGTTGCTGGATCTGTTGCAGGAACTGATTATTCATGCCTACCTGGTTTAGGAGAGCGTGCAATCTTAGATACTGGAGGAGATGCGTTTTATTTCCCAGTTCAGGATGATGCAGATGTTGAAGCGGCTCAAAAAGAGTTAGCTGCACTTCTAGTTTCTCCTGCGGTTCAGGTGGCGTTTAACCTTAAGAAGGGTTCGTTACCAATTCGTGGAGATATCGATATGTCAACTGCGAATGATTGTATGCAGAAAGGTCTAAAGATTCTTGCAGGCGGAAATGTTGTGCCTTCAGGTGATATTCTACTTTCAGCTGATACTAATAATCAGGTTAATGAACTTATGAACACTTTTTGGAGTGATTTGTATATGAGCCCTGCAGATGCACAGGCTAAATATGCTAAGATCATTGCAAGCGCTGATTAAGCATTAATCAATAAGACTGCCGAGCATAAAATTAGGGCTCGGCAGTTTTTTAAATGGTAACTCCTAGTTTCGATTTGCTTCACTTCTTTAGATTAAAATAGTGCTTATGTTAAACAAAGCTCAACTTGAAAGAATATTTGTTGCTTCAATTATGTTGGCCTTTGTATCTTTAGTAATAGCAACAGTTGGGATTAAATCTCAACTATTTCAAAATTTTCAATTCTTTTTTTTATTTTTAGCCTCTATTTTTGCTCTAATAATTGGTCTTCAATCTAAGACTATTAAATTGATTTCAAATAGACTTCAAAAGCAAATTATTGGCTGGCTTATTTCTGCTGTATCCTCCTCATTCGTTTGGAGTTTTGCTCAGAAAGATGTACAGCTAATTCTTCCAGCACTTAAAGGTTATCGAAAAGCGTGGAATACGCTTGAGCCATTTGCTGTATTCGCAACTATTACTTTTATATTGTTTGCTATTGTTCTTCTCATTATTGGGGCAAGAGACTCTAAGATGGACCGTCCAGGCTTTATTGAGCGATCTCTGGTTTATAACTTATCAAGCAAAATTGCAGCATTACCAATGATTTTTACAGCGGTTGGTGTCTTCATTATTGCAACTTTGTGGACTGTTTATCATTCTTTCACAAATAGTAGAATGCTTCCAAAGAGTGAGTTTATTGGTCTTGCTCAATATGAAAGACTCTGGAATTCAGATCGATGGTATATGTCTATTGAAAATCTAGCTATTTATGGTGCCTGCTCATTAATATTTTCTCTTTTTATTGGCTTTATGTTGGCCGCTTTGCTTGATCAAAAAACAAGATTTGAAAATACATTTAGAACCATTTTTTTATATCCATTTGCACTTAGCTTTATTGTGACAGGGCTTGTTTGGCAATGGATCTTGAATCCAGAATATGGCGTAGAAAAAATAGTAAGATCAATTGGATTTGAATCATTTGTTTTCAATCCTCTTTACAATATTGACATTGTTATTTATGGGATTCTTGCAGCTGGTCTCTGGCAAGGTACAGGCTTTATTATGTGTCTCATGCTTGCAGGTCTTAGAGGTATAGATCAAGAAATATGGAAGGCTGCCCGTATTGATGGAATTCCTATGTGGAAAACTTATATCCAGGTTGTTATTCCTATGATGCGGCCAGTTTTTATTACGACCCTGGTTATTATTGCAGCAGGAATTATCAAAGTTTATGATCTTGTTGTTGCACAAACTTCAGGAGGCCCTGGAATATCTTCAGAGGTTCCTGCAAAGTATGTATATGACTATATGTTCAGTGCACAGAACCTTGGTCAAGGATTCGCGGCATCAACAATGATGCTGGTTTCAGTTCTTATTGTTTTGATTCCCTTTGCATACCTAGAGTTTGGGAGGCGTAAGCATGGCTAAATCTAAAAAAAATCTTTACGAAGCTGAGCCGAGAGGTCCCAAGCCACGAAAGATCTTGAGTCGACGTAATATCATTCTTTATGGAACACTTTTGATAGTTGCAATATATTATTTGATACCTCTCTATGTGATGATTGTAACCTCTCTCAAGGGTATGCCTGAAATTCGATTGGGGAATATTTTTTCACCACCTATTGAAGTAACATTTGAGCCATGGATTAAAGCTTGGTCGCAAGCTTGTACCGGCCTCAATTGTGACGGCTTATCAAGAGGCTTCTGGAACTCAGTCAAGATAACACTACCTTCAGTGATTGTTTCAATAGCGATTGCATCAGTCAACGGTTATGCTCTGGCAAATTGGCGCTTTAAAGGCGCTAATTTGTTTTTTACAATTTTGATATTTGGAGCCTTTATTCCTTATCAAATTATGATTTATCCTCTTGTCATCTTATTGAGAGATCTTGGAATTTATACTAAGCTTCCAGGGCTAATTCTAATTCACTCGATCTTTGGTATGCCGATTCTAACTTTGCTCTTTCGTAACTATTTTACAACGATACCAGAAGAGCTCTTTAAGGCGGCAAGGGTTGATGGTGCAGGATTTTGGGGAATTTACTTTCGCGTTATGATGCCAATGTCTCTCCCAATTTTTGTAGTCGCAATTATTTTGCAGGTTACTGGCATTTGGAATGATTTTTTATTTGGAGTGATTTATACGAAACCTGATACTTATCCAATGACAGTTCAGCTAAATAATATTGTGAATTCAGTTCAAGGAGTCAAAGAATACAACGTTAATATGGCCGCAACCTTGCTTACAGGTCTTGTTCCTTTGGCAATTTATTTTATTTCAGGAAGGCTCTTTGTAAGAGGGATTGCTGCAGGCGCGGTTAAAGGATAAAAAAAGGATAATAGTTTTATGAATAGTATTGAAATTAAAGACCTCTCCCTTAATTTTGGGGATGTAAAAGTTCTAAAAGATTTAAATTTAACTGTTAAAAAAGGTGAATTTTTAGTGCTATTAGGAGCTTCTGGCTGCGGTAAATCAACATTACTGAATTGTATTGCAGGATTATTAGACGTTACAGATGGCCAAGTTTTTATTAATGACCAAAACGTAACATGGTTTGAGCCCTCTGAAAGGGGAATTGGAATGGTGTTTCAGTCCTATGCACTCTACCCTCAAATGTCAGTTGAGGGAAACCTTTCTTTTAGCTTGAAGAATGCTAAGCTGTCCAAAGATGAGATCCATGAACGCGTTAAAAATGCATCCGAAATATTACAAATCGAAGATCTTTTAACTAGAAAGCCAGCTGCACTCTCTGGAGGGCAGCGCCAAAGGGTCGCCATTGGAAGGGCACTGGTAAGAGATGTCGAGGTTTTTTTATTTGATGAGCCTTTGTCTAACTTGGATGCAAAGCTAAGAACTGAGCTCAGAGTTGAAATTAAAAGGCTCCATCACAAGCTTCAGAATACGATGATTTATGTTACTCATGATCAGATTGAAGCTATGACATTAGCAAACAGAATTGCTATTATGAGAGAAGGCTTGATTCTTCAACTAGATGACCCTAAAACAATTTACAACTTTCCAGTCAATAAATATGTAGCTGAATTTATTGGCTCTCCCAGCATGAACTTTATAAAAGGGTCACTGAATCAATCAAGCTTTGAATTTGATAAGACTAATTTCAAGTTAGATGGCTATAGTTTTGAGTCAGAAACTAAAAATAAAAAAACAGCCTGGCTAGGCGTAAGACCAGAAAACATCTTCATTAATGAAGGCAAGGGCGCTATGCCTGTTAATTGTGACGTAGTTGTTGAGGTCGTTGAGCCTATGGGTGCAGATACTCTTGTATGGTCGACTATTAATGGAAGAGAGCTTCGTTTTACTGTGGATGGAAACAAAACTATCAATATTGGAGATAAAGTTAATGTAGGCTTTGATCCTGCTCATATATCTCTCTTCGACTTTGATACTGAAAATAGACTTTAATTGATAAAGGTAATTAAAAAATGTATAAATTTCCAAAAGATTCAAAACTCAATGATCCAAAATTTATTTTTGGGGTTGCAACAGCCTCATACCAGATAGAAGGCGCCACAGGAGTGGATGAACGTTGCACCTCAATATGGGATACTTTTTGCGCAACACCAGGAATGGTTTATAAGCAGCATAATGGCGATGTTGCCTGCAATCACTATAACTTATATGAGCAAGATGTTGAATTAATTGCATCACTCAACGTCGATGCTTATAGACTCTCCATTGCCTGGCCTCGAATTATTAAGGAGGATGGAAGTGTTAACCAAAAAGGGTTAGATTTTTATGACAGACTGATCACTGCTCTTGAGAGAAAAAATATAACAGTCATGGCAACACTTTATCATTGGGATCTGCCTCAATATCTTGAAGATAAGGGTGGCTGGTTGAATCGTGAAACTTCTGTTAAATTTGCAGAGTATGCTGATGTCGTTAGTCAATATTTTGGAAACAGAATTAGTTTTTATGTGACACTCAATGAGCCATGGTGCAGCGCCTATCACGGTTACCGCTATGGTATTCATGCCCCAGGTATTGCCGATGAAAGCTCGGGCTTTTTGGCATGCCATAATTTATTGCTTGCCCACGGCATGGCTATGCCTTTATTAAGGCAAAATGCTGATCAGTCACAACACGGGATCGTACTGAACTTTACTCCTAATTATCCAGTAGATGAGTCTTCTATAGATGCTGCAAAATTTGCAGATGATGAGCATTCACACTGGTTTATTAAGCCAATCATGGAAGGCAATTACCCAGATTCGGTTTATCAACATTTTATTGATCATATGCCAAAAATAGAAAGTAATGATATGGCTATTATTAGTGAAAAAATTGATTTTTTAGGTGTAAATTTTTACTCTAGAAGCATGGTGACTGATGGAAGGCAAGGCAAGGTATCTGATACTATACTTAAGAAATTAGAGCGAGCAGAAATCAGAATTTTAGAGTCTGATGATGTTATTGAGGGTGAAACAAAAGCTGAGCAACTCCAGAAGCTTATGAACCAAAAAGAAAGCCACTATCTGAGTGTTGATTTGCAAGATGTCGAGCGCACTCATATAGGTTGGGAGGTCCATCCAGAGGCGCTATTAAAGCTTTTGACGGACTTACATCAAACATACAAACTCCCCCCTATTTACATTACCGAAAATGGTGCAGCGGTTGATGATCATGTTGTTAATGGCGTGGTTGACGATGAGCAGCGTTGCCGTTACTATCAAAACCACTTATCAATGGTTCATGAGGCTATTAAAATAGGGGTTGACATTAGGGGTTATTTTGCCTGGAGCTTAATGGATAATTTTGAATGGGCTGAGGGGTATAAAATGCGGTTTGGTATTGTTTATGTTGACTATGAAACTCAAGAAAGAACACTTAAAAATAGCGCCATTAAGTTCCAAGAGTTTTTAAGTGCTCGCAAAGCAGAACAGCTTCAAGGTTAAAGTTCTTTCTTTCAACACATTTTGCAACATTTTGACACATTTTAAAAAAGGCTTTAGTTTAAACTTTATCCAGTTTAATTAGCAAAATATTAGCAATTATTGTTACGTATGGTTATAGAAAACGTTGAAACAGATATTGGCTTAATAGGCCTTGGTGTCATGGGATCAAGTCTCGCTTTAAATATGGAAAGCAATGGCTTTTCTGTGTCTGTTCATAACCGAACATCACCTCAAATACACAACCTAGTCAATAATAGGTCATTAAACAACAAGCTCTATGGTTTTGAGAGTCTTGATGAGTTTGTAAAATCTATCAAAAAACCTAGAAAGATTATGCTGATGATTGTTGCTGGATCTGTCGTTGATGATTACATTCAAAAGCTAGTCCCTTTGTTAGATCAGGGTGACATTATTATTGATGGAGGAAACTCTCATTATCCAGATACATCCAGGAGGACTGATGAGTTAGAGGCCAAAGGTTTTCATTTTATTGGTGCTGGTGTATCCGGCGGTGAAGAGGGTGCACTAAAAGGGCCTTCTATTATGCCAGGAGGCTCAATAGCTGCTTGGCCTGAGGTCAAGGGTATCTTTCAGGAAATTTCTGCAAAAGTAGGTGATAACGAGCCTTGCTGTGAATGGATTGGTGAAGGCGGCTCAGGACACTTTGTGAAAATGGTGCATAACGGCATTGAGTATGGAGATATGCAGCTCATTTGTGAAGCCTATCAGCTTATGAAAGATGTATTAGGAATGAGCAATGATGAAATGCATCAAGCCTTTAAAGAGTGGAACGAGGGAGAGCTCAATAGCTACCTCATCGAAATTACAGCGGACATACTTAAATTTAAAGAAGAGGATGGCAGTTATTTAGTAGACAACATTCTTGATACGGCTGGTCAAAAGGGGACCGGTAAATGGACAGCCTCAGTTGCCTTAGATCTTGGCTCACCCTTAACGCTTATTGGTGAGGCAGTTTTTTCACGATACCTGTCTTCAATTAAAGAGGAGAGGGTAGAAGCATCAAGCCAGCTAAGTGGCCCAAGAGTTAGCTTTAGTGGAGACAAAGCCCAAGCTTTAAAGGATATTCATGATGCTTTGTATGCCTCAAAAATGGTTTCATATGCTCAGGGCTATACGCTCCTTTTAGATGCAGCTAAAGCGTTCAATTGGAATTTGAATTATGGTGCTATTGCCATGATGTGGAGAGGTGGATGCATTATCAGATCGGCATTCTTAACAAAAATTAAAGATGCTTATGACAACAATTCTGATCTTAAAAATTTATTGCTTGACCCTTTCTTTAAGGACAAAATCAATCAATCTCAAGAGGGATGGAGAAGAATCATTGCTGTTGCAATTTCAAATGGGGTTCCTGTTCCAGCAATGAGCTCATCACTCTCTTATTTTGATGGCTACAGAAGTGAAAGACTTCCAGCAAACCTGCTGCAGGCGCAAAGAGACTATTTTGGTGCTCACACCTATGAACGCCTAGACGGCAAAAAGGGTGAGTTTTTTCATACAGAGTGGATTCAAAACACTGATTAAGGGCGAGCTGCAGGATGACAGAATCTTCAAAAATAATTGATAGCTTTGTCCTTTATGGAGTCCTTGGAGACTTATCAGTTCGTAAATTAATACCAGCCTGGTACTACCTTGAAAGAGACAGTATGCTCAGTGGTTCACTGCAAATTTTGGGTGTTGGTAGGAAAAAAATCTCTGACTCTGAATTAAAAAATACTCTTAAAAAATCACTAGAAACCTATGTCCCTTCAGAGTACTTAGATCAGACAATTGTTTCAACTCTAATAGATCGTTTTAGCTATTGCAGCTGTGACCTTCAAAGCCCAGACAGTTATCAAAAATTAAAGCTTAAAGTTCAGGATTGGAATATGCCAATGGCGCACTATTTGGCTATCTCTCCAGGGCTCTTTGAATCTGTTTGTGACGGACTATCAGGTGCAGGTCTTGTCACTAAAGATTGCCGCATCATAGTTGAAAAGCCTGTTGGTTATGACCTTGAGTCATCACAGGAGATTAATGAGAAGCTGATCAAGCATTTTGATGAATCTCAAATCTATCGAATTGATCATTATTTAGGTAAGGAGACAGTCCAAAACTTAATAACACTGAGGTTCGCAAACTCACTATTCTCTAGTCAATGGAATAGTAAAGGGGTTGAGTATGTTGAAATAACTGCAGCAGAATCAGTTGGTATTGAGGATCGTTGGGGTTATTTTGATGGCATGGGTCAGTTAAGGGATATGGTTCAGAGTCATCTGTTGCAGCTGCTTTGTTTGATCGCGATGGAGCCACCGAATAGGCTCGATGATCAAAGTATTCGTTCTGAAAAGGTTAAGGTTTTAGAGGCGCTAAAACCGCTCGATGAGGAAAGTATTGCCTCTAGCTTCGTCGCTGCTCAGTACACTGATGGTGGCGTTGATGGCGTTCACAAACCTGGATACATTAATGAAGAAGGGGCCAAACCAGACAGCAAAACCGAAACCTTTGTTTCTGTTAAAACTGAAATACAAAACTGGCGCTGGTCAGGCGTCCCTTTCTATCTAAGGACTGGCAAAAGGATGAAAACAAAGACGACCCAGATTGTGATCCACTTTAAGTCAGATGGGCACTACATTTTTAATGAGAACAAAGAGAGCCTCAAGGGTAACACTTTGATTATTAGTCTTCATCCGACTGAAGGTATCTCTCTCCAAGTCTTTACTAAACCACATGGTGTTGATAAGCATTCGATTATTAGGTCAGATCCAATGAGTTTAGATTTTATTAAAACGCAACAACTGCTGAATATTCCGAGTGGATACCAGAGTCTTCTAATGGACATTTTGAATGGCAATCAAAGCTTATTTCTTTGTCGAGAAGAGGTGGAGCTTGCATGGAAGTGGAGTGACGAAACTTTAGATGCTTTCAACAATTCAAATCAAGAGCTCTTCTATTACAAGGCTGGAAGCAATGGTCCAAGGGAGAGTGAGGCGCTCATAACAAATAACGGGCATCAATGGCATGAGGAGTAGCAAAACATATTACCTGCCTGAGCATGTAGGCTTTTATAGTACGAATAACAGTGAGTCTCTGGCTGTTGATTTAAGTCAAAATATCAGAGAGATTTTACTTGAGACGATTAAAAAAAGAGGTAGAGCTAGTATGGCAGTTTCTGGTGGGAGTACGCCAGTACCACTATTTGTGGCGCTCTCTCATCTAGACATAGATTGGAGCAAGGTTGACCTAACTTTGGTGGATGATCGCTGGGTTGAATCAGATCATAAAGATAGCAACGAGCTATTAGTAAAATCACACCTAATCAAGAATAAAGCGGGCAATGTTAATTTTGTTCCTTTAAAAAATAATGCTTCCACTGCTAAAGAGGGTCAAGCTTCCAGTGAAGAGGCACTAAAAAGTTTTACATTGCCCTTTGATATCGTGGTTCTTGGTATGGGTGCAGATGGCCACACAGCCTCTTTATTTCCATGCTCAGAGGAGATCAAGTCAGCAATGGATTTAGATAATAATGACTGCTTAGTGGCAACGACGCCAACATCAGCCCCATATGAGCGTTTAGGAATGACTGCAAAGGCCATTATGGATGCAAAAAGAGTTTTTCTTCATCTGAATGGATCTAGTAAGCTCCATACACTTGAAAAGGCGATGGAACTTAAGGATGTTTACAAAATGCCAATCTACGCATTCCTTGATGACGGACTTGATATTTACTGGAGCCCATAAATCAATTAATAATTATTTGATGTAAAGTTTTTAAAAGCTAGGGATAATATTGTCTTACATTAATCAAATTTAAAGCCTATATGAAGATTAGTAACATTGATGGTGAAGTTGTTAAGGATAACGAAACATACCTTCTTAAGGATAACACATCACTTAATAACCTTGTAGTTAGCTCAACAACGCTGCATCCTGGAAAATCAACTCGAGGGCATAGTCATCCTGGTAAAGAGGAGGTCTACATGATTATGAGCGGCACTGGAAGGATGCAGTTAGATGATAATGAGTTTGATATTTCTGGCGGAGAGATGATCTTAATTGAGGACGGGGTTTTTCATCGCGTTCACAACACTGGAGAAGAGGACCTTTACATGGTCTGTATATTTGATGGAGACCGAAACCATTAAGACTCATAGTTATAATTTGGTGGGTGATATAGGAGGAACAAATGCCAGGTTTGCACTTGTGGCTCCTGGCGAGTCAGAATTAACTAATATCAAAACGCTTTCATGTACTGAATTTGAAACGGTTCAGGAGGCACTTACATCTTATCTTTTTTCAATTCAAAATGTAGAAATTAACTCATCCTGTATTGCCTCAGCTGGCACCACACATTTGGATATCTTTAAACCAGCAAATAATGATTGGGTCATTAATAAGGCTGATGTCTCATCTGCACTTCATAACATTGAAGTTAATTGGATTAATGACTTCTCAGCTCAAGCCCTAGCAACGTCGACATTGAGTGGAGATGATGTTGTTGTTGTTAATCAAGGCAATGCTCAAATTGATAGAGTTAGGTTAGTCATTGGTCCAGGTACAGGTCTAGGCACTTGCGGATTAATTGAATCATCAAATGGATGGATTCCTTTGCCTGCTCAGGGGGGTCATACAGACTTTGCGCCCAACTCAGATTTAGAAATTGAAATATTAAAAATATTAAAAAAACAATTTGGACACGTTTCGGTTGAGAGAATTTTGTCGGGTCCAGGCATTGTTAACTTGTATAAGGCTTTATGTCAAATTAATGGAAGAGATATTCTTTTCCAGAGTCCTGCTGAGGTCACTTCAGCTGCAATTCAATCAAATTCAGATTCAACAGCAAAAGAGACGCTTCACCTTTTTTGCAAAATATTTGGCTCTGTCACCGGAACAATCGCATTAACAACAGGCTGTCTTGGCGGGATCTATATTACAAGTGATTTGGTAAGAAATTTCTTAGATTTCTTTCTCGAAAGTGACTTCTTGAAGAGCTTTCAAGATAAGGGAAGGCTTGATTATTACATGACAGATATTCCAATCTGCATATCAAAAAAACAAAACATGGGCCTTATTGGAAGCGCCTACAAGATCAATAATTTATAAGTAATTTATTTAATATCTAACGCAGTCTTCATGAGAAGTCCTGCAATCTCGTCTCTTGATCCAAAATAATTTGAAATAGTGATATTTAGGTTTGGAAAATCTACAGAAGCGTCCTTAACTTCACCTGGAATATCTCTGTTGATGTGGACACCTGCAGAGAGAAAATAGGGCAAAACAGTGACGTTTAAGGCTCCTAATTCGCTGCATTTTGCAATAGCCTCTGGAATTGAAGGAGAGGCAAATTCTAAAAAGGCCGGCATAATCTGATCAAAATCATTTGTATTATATTCAATCATTTTTTTTGATAAGGCTTCAACCTCAAGGTTTGATTCTTCTCTTCGGCTTCCGTGAGCAACCAATAGTAATATATTCATACCAGTTCGATAATACGTTAAATAGAATTAATTGATTATTTTAGGGTATCTTATCACGTTGAAAAAATAAATTAGAGGCATGCTTTTGTACCAAAGTTCGTCAATTCATGAATCAGCTGGTGAAACTAAGATTGGATTACTTTTGTCCAATTTAGGAACGCCTGACGCGCCAACTAAGAAAGCAGTCAAACCTTATCTTAGGCAGTTTCTTTCAGATACCAGGGTCATAGAGCCCCCACCTCCACGCTGGGTTTGGAAGATCATTCTGAATGCTGTGATCCTTAACCTTAGACCTAGAAAATCAGCCAAGGCCTATCAAACTGTTTGGAATACACATGGTGAGGGCTCACCACTTTTGTCGATTGCGAAGCTTCAAAAAACTGAAATTACCTCGCTACTAGAAGAAAAAACTCCAGGACAGTTTGAGGTTGCTCTAGGTATGTGTTACGGCAACCCATCAATGAAATCAGCTCTCGCCGAGTTAGAGTCCAAGGGCTGTAAAAAAATTATTGTGTTACCTCTTTACCCTCAATACGCCGCCTCTTCAACTGGCTCTGTTTTTGACGCCGTTGCAAAAGAGTTTTTAACATGGAGAAATGTTCCTGATCTGAGATTCATTAGTAGTTATAACGAGGAAGAGAAATACATTGATGCTCTTGCTAACAGCGTCAAGGAGTATCAAAAAACTCATGGCAAGCCTGATTTCTTGCTGATGTCTTATCACGGAATCCCTAAAAGATATTTTGATAAAGGTGATAACTATCCTTGCCAATGCTGCAAAACCACATTCCGTTTAGCTCAAAAACTTGATTTGAAGCCGAGTGAGTATCAAATGACATTTCAGTCTAGATTGGGGGTTGCTGAATGGATGAAAGAGTACACCGATAAAACTCTGAAGTCGCTTCCCAGTAAAGGCATTAAAAATGTACAAGTTATTTGTCCAGGTTTTTCAGCCGATTGTTTGGAGACGATTGAGGAAATAAGCGAAGAAAACAAGGATTACTTCATGGAGTCAGGTGGCCAAAAGTTTGGCTATATTCCAGCGCTTAATGATAGACCAGATCATATTGAATTTTTGACTCAGCTCGTACTTGACAACACATCAGGCTGGAACAAGTAGTATGAAAATTGTTATTCTGGGTGGAACTGGATTAATTGGCAGTGCGCTACAAAAAAGTTTTTCAAAAACACACCAAGTAGAAGTATTTAATAGAAGCGTTTTTAAGTCTGCCGAGTATCTATCCTCGATTATTGATGGCAGTGACTTTGTTATTCAGCTTGCTGGATCCACTATTTCAAAGAGGTGGAGTCAAAAAATTATCGCTGAGATGTGGCAAAGCAGGGTCAATACAAACCAAATGCTCTCTGATGCGATTAAGCTAATTACTAAGAGGCCTAGAGTGATTTGTTCTTCAGGGATTAGTTTTTATGCAGAGTCTGACTGTAATAACCCAAAGACTGAAGATGATATTCAGGGCGAGGGTTATTTGACTGATCTCAACATAGCTGTTGAGAGCGCTGCAAAGTCAATTTCTGATGATGTTACTATTTTAAGGTTTGGTGTTGTTCTTTCAAGAAAGGGCGGCGCATTAGCAAAATTATACTGGCCTTATTACTTTGGTGTAGGCGGCCCTATTATGACTGGAAATCAATGTTTCTCTTGGATACATATTGATGATCTCGTTAAAGCGTTTCATTATCTAATCAATGATCCTCAGAGTAAAGGTATTTATAACATTACATCACCTGAGCCCGTTCCTCAAAAGGTCTTTGGAAGAGCTCTTGCTAAGTCTTTAAAAAGACCTTTTTTTATTCCTGTATGGGAGTGGCAACTGAAAATCCTCCTTGGTAAAGGGTCTCAAGTCCTAACTTTAAGTGCATCCGTTATTCCGATGAGATTAATCCAAGCTGGCTTTGTTTTTGACTATCCTGACATCGACACTGCAATGAGAGATCTAATAGGGTAAAGCCGCTCAATCCTCATAATGTAAAAGCGTTTGCCTATGGTAAAATGTGTTTAAGTGTCACACTGTTACCTAAGATTGAATGAGGCTTTACGTTTTGGGGAGTTTTTTTTGTTTATTTTTGGAGAAAATATGAAAGTTAGTAAGGATAAAGTTGTATCAATGCACTACACTCTTAAGAATGATGCTGGAGAGGTTATTGATTCATCTGACGGTAAAGAGACTCTTGACTTTTTACAAGGGCATGGAAACATTATTCCTGGTCTTGAGTCAGCGCTTGAAGGCGCCAGCAAGGGTGACAAGATGGATGTATCTGTGGAGCCCGAAGAGGGTTATGGTCTCCGCATGCAGGATGCGATTCAGGAGATCCCTCGCACAGCACTTCAAGGCATTGATGAAGTAAAAATTGGTATGCAGCTTCAATCTCAGGACCAAGATGGCAACCCTTTTGTTGTTACAGTTACAAAGCAGGACGATGAGAAAATTACTGTTGACGCAAACCACCCTTTAGCTGGTGAGACCCTTCATTTTTCAGTTAGCATTGAAGATGTAAGAGATGCTGAGGCTGAAGAGTTATCTCACGGTCACGTCCACTCAGCAGGCGGCCACGCTCACTAATCATAAATTTATAGCGGGCTAGTGATAAAAGTTATTACTTGCCCACTGTGTCAATCAAAGAATTATTCACTGATTCATAAAGATAGCTATAGAGAGTACCTAAGTTGCTCAGATTGTAGATTTGTCTTTGTACCTAAATCCTTTCATCTATCAGAGACTGATGAGAAATTAAGGTACGACACTCACAATAACGATCCATTGGACAATCGCTATCGTCATTTTTTATCTCAGTTAGCAGAACCTCTTTTACAACAAATTCCTGAGAAATCTTATGGCCTTGATTTTGGCTCTGGACCGGGACCCACTCTGTCTTTAATGCTTGAAGAGAAGGGGCATCATGTTGAGCTATATGACAAATTTTATGCCTCAAACGATTATGTTTTTAATAAGCGGTTTGACTTCATCACAGCTACTGAAGTGATTGAACACCTTAGAGATCCAATGCTTGAATTTAAGCGCTTAGCTTCTACTCTTAGGGTGGGTGGTTATTTCGCGTTAATGACCCACTTATTGACTGAAGAGACTGATTTTAAATCCTGGTATTACAAAAATGACCCTTCACATATTGGATTTTTTAATAAACAATCTTTGATTTATATTGCAAAAGAATTAAATTTTGAAGTTGATATTTACTCTGAACGTGTCATTTTTTTGAAAAAACTAGGCTAATATATTTAAGTAGCTCTCATAGCGATTTTCATTAATTTTTCCACTCTCTAGGGCCATTTTAATCGCACAGTCTGGCTCATTAATGTGCTTGCAGTTTCTAAATCGGCATTGATCTGAAAGCGCTTTGAATTCTCTGAATCCTCTCACTATCTGCTCTTCAGAAAGGTTGTCTAATTGAAACTCTCGGACACCAGGTGAATCAATTAAATCACCACCACTCGGTATATGATAGATTGTTGTATTTGTTGTTGTGTGCTTGCCCAGCTTGCTTTTAATTGAAATTTCATTGACCCTGAGCTCTAAATCAGGAATCAGAGCATTGATCAGTGAAGATTTACCAACGCCAGACTGACCCAAAAATATATGAGATTTATTGATTAGTTTATCTTTGAATGAGGTCACATTTAAATCACCCTTAACGCTCATTGTGTGGACATCATAGCCAATATTTCTATAATGTTCAAAGTCATCATTAAGCTGACTTTCATTTTTTGATAGCTCAATTTTATTGATTACTAAACCTATAGGAAGGTTTGAGTTTTCAGCCATAATAAGGTAACGATCAATGAGATCAAACTCATAGTGGGGCTCAATTGCTACGACAAGCCATAACTGATCAATATTGGCTGCAATTAATTTATCTTTTCTTTTGAGCTCAGTTCTTCTCGGGAAGATGGCAGTGACAATTGCCTCGCCTTGTTTTGTTTTTTGAAACAGGACTTCATCACCTGCAACAGAAAAGCCAATATTTTGTCGGCTTACACACTGATAAATTTCACCATTTTTTGCCTCGACAAGTTGACGCTGACCATACCTTGTAATCACCTTACCGGAATATTCTTTATCTTTCACGTTTAGCCCAGATTCAGCTTTGATTGAAGCTTTATCAGCGCGAGCAATCTTTTCAGACTGAACTTTATCGATGCGCCATTTTTGTTTTCTAGTAAGTGGCACTAGGCAGTTAAATTATTGTAGTTTTTCAATTCTAAGGACAGCGCTTGGGTGAGAGTCATGGAAAGCTGAATAGTATCTATCTGGGGATAATGATGATGAGTTTTCTTTGTAAAGTTTAATGAGTGAAGATATTAAATCCTTTGCATCAGTATGACTTGCCGCGAAAGCATCTGCCTGAAATTCGTGTTTTCTTGAGACTAGATTACTAATTGGAGTAATAAAAAAACTAAAGACTGGAAGGGCTAGACTAAAAAGAACCAATGCTGCGTGTGATGATGGCTCTGAAATTCCTAGTCCATTAAAGAACCAAGTTTGATTAATAAGATAGCCTAGTAGAGCAAGACTAATAAAGCTGAAGATAAAAGAGCTGATCATTCTTTGACGCGTGTGCTTGTGATGAAAGTGTCCAAGTTCATGCGCAAGAATTGCCTCAATCTCTTTGTCCTCCATTCCCTTAAGAAGGGTATCAAAGAACACAATTCTTTTGTTCTTGCCTATTCCAGTAAAGTACGCGTTTCCGTGTGATGATCTTTTAGATCCATCCATGACATAGATACCATCGCTACCAAAGCCAGTTCTTTCTAGAAGACTAGTAATTCTTGTTTTAAGACTTTCATTGTCTAACGCGTTAAATTTGTTAAAGATGGGCGCAATGAAAGAGGGGTAGACCCACATCATGATTAAAGAAAAAAGGCTGATAATAGCCCAAACATAGATCCACCAATAGTTACCTATTGATTTAATATTCATAAGATAGAGAATAGCGTAAATTAGAGGTAAAACAAGAACAAGACTCAGTATAACTTCCTTAATTAAGTCTCCAGCAAAAGTGTTAACTGTCATGCGATTAAATCCAAATTTTTGCTCCAAAACAAAATTCCTATAAATACTGAAAGGCAGGTCAATAAAGCTAGCAATGAGCATGATGCTGAGTACAAAAAAAGTACCCATCAATACTGGGTCATTAACTCTTTGAGACCAGTAACCATCGATCCAGTTCATAGCGCCACCTAGTGTCCAAACTAGCAGTACCATTGTTGAAAAGATAATCTCAAAATGATTTAACAAAAGCTTTGCTTTTGTATATTTTCCAGCTTTTTGATGATCTTCAAGCTTTATCGTTTCACTGAAACCATCGGGAACTGCATCAAAGGAATTATCAATCGCCTTGTCTTGTCTAAAATTTAGATAAAGTAAAGCTAGGACCGAAGTCAAAATTGCGAATAAAAAAATAAATGTAAAAAAATTAAATTCCATTTTTATGTACAAATGATCTTAAAAAGTTACAACAAATTATACCCGCTCATTTATTAGATATTACAAATTGAAATACCGGTAAATTAAATGACAATAATATTCAAAAATAATTCTATAAATAAATTATAAAAAGCCTAAATGAAATCATAGATATATGAGATGAATTCTATATGGAGATGGGTATAATTTCGTAATTAAAGTTTAATTAATGAGATTTTGTAATGACAATGGAAGATAGAGATGGCTTCATCTGGATGGATGGAGAGTGGTTAGATTGGCGAGAAGCAAAGGTTCATGTTTTAACTCACACCCTGCATTATGGTATGGGGGCTTTTGAGGGTGTTAGGGCTTATGAAACTGACAAAGGGCCAGCCATTTTTAAGCTTGAAGAGCATACCGAGAGACTATTTAATTCAACTCGAATTTTGGGGATGGAAATTCCTTATGATGCTAAGACGCTTAATCAAGCTCAGAGAGAAGTTGTTACTAAGAATAATCTTAAGTCTGCCTACATTAGACCAATGTGTTTCTATGGCTCTGAGGGTATGGGTCTTAGGGCAGATAACTTAAAAGTCCACACAATGATTGCTGCATGGGAATGGGGAGCTTACTTGGGCGAAGACAATATGAAAAACGGGATAAGAATTAGAACATCTTCTTATGTCAGGCATCCGGCTCATCCTTCTCTGAGCGGTGCTAAAACAAATGGAAATTATGTTAACTCTATGATGGCCCTAAAGGAGGCACTTGATCATGGATTTGATGAGGCTTTAATGCTGGATATTGATGGTTATGTGTCTGAAGGGAGTGGTGAGAATATTTTCGTCATTAAAGACGATGTTATTTATACTCCTCATTTGACATCAGCCCTCCCTGGTATTACGAGAGATACGATTTTTACTTTGGCAAAGTCATTAGGCTATAACATTATTGAAAAGAAACTCTCTTGTGATGAAATATACGTCTCAGAGGAGGCTTTCTTTACTGGAACTGCGGCAGAGGTAACCCCCATTAGAGATCTTGATGGAAATCAAATTGGTCAGGGGGCTCGTGGACCAGTTACTGAAAAGCTACAGTCACTATATTTTGATTGTGTTCATGGGCGAAACAGTGACTTTAATCACTGGATAGATAGTGGAAGGTGTTTGTGAGCTCTACCTACTCATATGAAGGTGCAACAAAGATAGTTTCGAAGAAAGATCTGCCTGCCCACTGTCCACCCAAAGACTCTTCAAAGTGGAATATGCATCCAAAAGTTTTTTTATCATTTGATGATCATGGCAAAGTGAGTTGTCCATACTGTGGAGCAAAATATAAACTGGACTCATAGTTTAGTATTTTAAAAAATGCAAACAAATCTAAATACTGTTGTTTTAGTTGGACCAATGGGATCAGGTAAAACAACCGTTGGAAGACGACTATCTGAAAAGTTAGGCGTTAATTTTTATGATGCAGATCATGAAATTATTGACAAGACTGGTGTGAGCATTGACCACATATTTGATGTTGAGGGAGAAGAGGGCTTTCGTAAAAGAGAGTCTGATGTTTTAAAGGAGTTATGCAGCAAAGATAACATTGTTTTGGCTACTGGAGGTGGCGCAGTTATATCCAAAGAAAATAGGTTTGAAATTTCAAAAACTGGTTCGGTTATATACCTTCTATCCTCCGTTGATCAAATTTTAAGAAGAACAGCAAAATCTAAAACAAGACCTTTGCTAGAAAAGAGCTCTAATAAAAGAAAAACAATTACTGACATTATCGAGGCAAGAGATCCACTCTATAGGGAAATAGCAACCATTATTATTGATACAAATGGAAAGAAACTGAATGAAGTTATTCATGAAATATTAAAACATTTACAAAGATAATTTTTTTTAAGCTCTTTTTTCCTAAACTTCATCAAAACTTCACTAAAATGTAAGTTTGATGCTCTAAACTGTAAATTTTTTATTGTTGAACTTGTACCAAAGGGGGTAAATCATGTTTAAAAGAATTTTTCTATCTGTATTTGTTGTTTCATCTTTCAACGTTAGTGCTATAACGTTGGATGATTTCAGTACTCAACTTGTTGAAAGTCACCCTTATTTCGTTCAGTTATCCCTCTCAGAAAAAACGAGTCTAATCAATCAGAAGTCACTTTCTATTTATACAGATTGGAACATTAATGCAGGTGCAAGTGAAACATATACCGGGGGTGATGATTCAGCTTCAAGGCTTTACGACGACCTCTACTCAACTAAATACGAAATTGGTGCAAACAGAAAAGTTTCACATTCAGGCGCAACTGTCAATTTAAAGCATTCACTGACTCGAAATGATAAGGACAGTAATGCGACGCATTCAAACCTTTTTTCAATTACCTACGCAAGGCCCTTACTTCAGAACAAGGATGGTCTTAACGACAAACTTAATCTGGATCTTGCTTCTATCGATTTGATAGCTTTAAAGGTCAGTCTTGAAGAGCAGGCGGAAAATTTTCTAGCATCCAAGCTATCTAAATTTGTTGATTTGGCTTTAAAGCAAGAAGTGGTTAAAAAACACAAAATTGCACTCGAATTATCCAAGGAGCAACTCAATCTCGCAGAAGATAAATTTAAAAATTCTCTCATAGATATAACTGTCCTTATTCAAGAAAAAGATAATTATGTGAAAGCAAGACAACAATCGCTTCAATCTAATAAGGAGCTCATTATTGAGAGGCGTGAGCTTGCTGATTTAATAGGTGCTAAAGAGTCTGACATGATCGTTGAGATGGATTTATTTAAGGAGCAATCGTTAAGTGATGTAAACCCTAGAGAGTTTGTGAAAAATTCTAGAGCTATTCAAAAGTTTGATTTTGATAAAGCTAAGCTTCAAAGAGAGCTTCAGTCACAAGAAAATAAAACAATGCCAAATGTTAATCTGAATCTAGGGCTTTCATCTCTTGGTGAAAACGACAAGGTTTTTGGTAGCTTTGGTAATAGAGATTATTCATGGAATGTTGGGGTAGATGTCTCTTACCCACTCGGCTCACGAAAAGAGCTTCTCGCAGTTGAAAATACTGAAATAAAGATGTCGGATATTGAGGCAAAAAAACGTGAAGCTGAAATTAATAGTATTCAACAAATTAATTATCTCCTAGCGCAGGTGGATTTATTAACTGAGCTTGTAGCACTTTATCTAGAGCAGGGTGCATTAGCTGAAGAAAAGGTTATAGAAGAGCAAATTAAATTCAGTGAGGCGAGGGGTCAGAAGTCATTAGTGCTTGCTGCAAAGAGCAGTGCAAACCTTGCAAACCTGACTTACCTTCAGGCAGCAGGAACATATCAAAAAATAGTTATTGATTACAAGGCAGCGATTGATCAACTTTATAACTAAAAATGATTCGCCTCTTTCTAGCCTTTACTTCTTTTTTGCCACTAAAGACTAACCATTCGTTTGGTTCTTTTATTGGTTATCTTCTATATTTATTTAATTCAGAAGCAAAAAGTGTTTCAAAACAAAACTTAGAGATTTGTTTTCCAAGTTTGAGTGAATTGGAACTTAAGTCACTTTTAAAAAAAGTATTAACTGAAACAGGTAAAGGATTGACTGAGTCTGGCCTCATATGGAATCAAAACTTTACAGATAATGCAAAGCTCGTTAGAAATATTAATGGTGAGCACTATCTTGACAGTTCAAAAAAAACAATTCTGTTAGTTCCTCACATAGGTTGTTGGGAAATAACAGGCAGGGTTCTTGCTGAAAAAAGAAATGTGACCTTTATGTATAGGCCTCTCAGGAGTAATAAGCAGAATGAATACTTGTTTTCTAGAAGAAATCAAGGCAATCTAACAATGGCTAGTGCAGATAAGCTTGGAATCTTAAAAATCCAAAGGGCGCTTAACAATGGCGATTTAGTTGGGATGCTTCCTGATCAAGACCCAGGTAAAGAGGGTGGCTTAATGGTTCCTTTTTTTGGAAAGATGGTTAATACAATGACTTTGCTTGCAAGAATAGCTAAAAAACAGAATGCACAGGTCTTGATGTTTTGGGCTGAGAGACTTGTTGATGGCCAAGGTTATGATTTAAATATAGAGCCAGTTGATCTTAATGCAAATGGCGATAATTTAGAGGAAAGAGTAGGACAAATGAATCAGTCTATTGAGTCTCTTATTAGAAAGCAACCTGAACAGTACATGTGGAGTTACAGAAGATTTAAATCATCACACTCTTATATCTAATTGTTGTAATTGTTATTTCAATGCAGTGAAATCTCACTAGTTGCAATAATGGTATAATTCTTTGCATGAAAATTATCGAAGATGTGCGCAGCGTATTTGCTCGAGATCCTGCTGCAAGAAATGTATTTGAAGTATTAACTTGTTATTCAGGCGTACAGGCAGTTTTATTCTATCGATTAACTCACTTTTTATGGCGTTATAGGTTTTATTGGCTAGCGCGATTTATCTCTACATTTGCACGCTGGGTAACGGGTATTGAAATTCATCCAGGCGCCGTTATTGGAAGGCGTTTTTTCATCGACCATGGTATGGGTGTTGTGATTGGCGAGACTGCAATCATTGGTGATGATTGTATGCTTTATCACGGCGTAACTTTAGGAGGTACGACTTGGGACAAAGTAAAGCGTCATCCCACGCTAAAAAATGGCGTTGTTATAGGTGCAGGTGCCAAGATACTTGGACCTATAATACTTGGCGAAAATGTACGAGTTGGCTCTAACTCTGTTGTAGTTAGGTCGATTGATGATAACGAAACAGTTGTTGGAATACCAGGCAGGATTGTAAGAAAGAAGGCGGAAGATGGAGACTCTTTCGATTCTTACGCGGCCAACTCCTCGGGGACATCTAATGACCCTACAATTCAGGCCGTTAATTCACTTATTGAGCGCCTCGCTGAGATGGAGGAAAGATTAGATAATGCAAGTCCTAAATCGAACTCTAATAATATTGAAAATAAGTAAGTTTTAGTTGAAATAAATACTTGACTAAATTAGTTGGTTAATAGTATAATCTGTTTTTTATTTGGACAGAGATTCTTATGCAATTAACCACTAAAGGAAGGTATGCGGTTACAGCTATGTTGGATTTAGCTTCTAACGAATCCACAAGGCCGGTTACCCTTGATATGATTTCACAAAGGCAAAATATTTCGCTCTCTTATCTTGAGCAGCTGTTTGCTAAACTTAGAAAAGCATCACTTGTCAAAAGTGTCAGAGGCCCTGGTGGTGGATATTTACTCAATGTCAATGCAGAAGAGGTTACTCTTACTCAAATTATTGAAGCTGTTGATGAAAACATCGATCTTAGACGTTGTCATGGTTCAAAAGACTGCAATAGGGGAAAGCAATGTCTCTCTCATCACTTATGGTGCGAAGTTAGTGATCAAATTAGAGGTTTTTTGAGTACTCGAAATCTTCAGCAAGTGATGGATGACTATCAACTCACCCAATCACTCAATGTCAATTAATATTTAAAGGAATATATACATGCTTACACCAACATACATGGACTATTCATCAACGACCCCAGTTGATGCTCGCGTTGCCAAGAAAATGGCTAAATACCTAACTATGGAAGGAGATTTTGGTAATGCCGCTTCTCGCTCTCATTATTTTGGCTGGCAGGCAGAAAAGGCTGTTGATGAGGCTCGCTCTCAGGTCGCTGATCTAGTAGGCGCCGATCCAAGAGAAATTGTTTGGACCTCAGGCGCTACAGAGTCTAACAACTTGGCTCTTAAAGGTATCGCTCATTTTTATCAGAAACGTGGCAAGCACATTATTACCCTTAAAACAGAACACAAGGCAGTCCTTGATACATGCCGTCAACTCGAAAGAGAGGGTTTCGAGGTTACTTATTTAGATCCTTTGCCTAATGGGTTATTAGATATAGATCACTTTAAGAAAACGATTAGAGAAGACACAATTCTCGCATCATTTATGCATGTCAATAACGAAATTGGCGTGATCCAAGATCTTCAGACTATTGGTGATATTTGTAGGGAAAACAAAGTATTCTTCCATGTCGATGCAGCGCAGTCGGTTGGTAAGATTGAAATTGATTTGACAGCTCTTCCTGTTGATTTGATGAGTTTTTCAGCACATAAAATTTATGGTCCTAAGGGTATGGGAGCGCTATATGTGTCAAGAAAACCCAGAGTTCGTCTTGAGGCCCAAATCCATGGCGGTGGTCATGAGCGCGGAATGCGCTCTGGAACATTAGCAACCCATCAAATAGTTGGAATGGGTGAGGCATTTGCGATTGCTAAAGCTGAGATGAAAGAGGAGCACGCCAGAACACTCAAACTAAGGCAAAGGCTCTATGCCGGTTTTTCAGATATGGAGGAGGTTGTTGTTAATGGTGATCTTGATCAAAGGATTGCAGGCAATCTAAATATAAGTTTTAATTACGTTGAGGGTGAGTCTCTTATGATGGCTATCTCTGATGTTGCGGTCTCATCTGGATCTGCTTGCACATCTTCTAGCCTTGAGCCTTCATATGTTCTTCGTGCTCTTGGTCTGAGTGATGAATTAGCGCATAGCTCGATTCGTTTCAGTGTTGGAAGATACACTACAGAAAAAGATGTCGATGATGCGATTACTCTTGTAAGAGAGAAAGTTGAAAAATTAAGAGATTTGTCTCCTTTATGGGATATGTTCAAAGATGGTATCGATTTAAATTCAGTGGAGTGGGCTGCTCACTAAATTAAGAGATATTTAAAATCTACAGCAAGCTGTAGCGTAAAATTGTCAGTTAAATTCGGAGTAAATTATGGCATATGGTAAAAAAGTTTTGGATCACTATGAAAACCCAAGAAACGTTGGGGTTCTAGATAAAGATGCAAGCAATGTAGGTACTGGTATGGTTGGTGCGCCAGCTTGTGGTGATGTAATGCGACTTCAGATTCAGGTTAATGATGATGGTGTTATTGAAGAAGCTAAGTTTAAAACTTATGGCTGTGGCTCTGCAATTGCTTCATCTTCCCTTTTAACAGAATGGGTTAAAGGAAAGACTTTGGATGAGGCGTCACAAATTAAAAATACAGAAATTGTTGAAGAGTTAGAGTTGCCACCGGTAAAAATTCATTGCTCGGTGTTGGCTGAAGATGCAATTAAAGCAGCAATTAATGATTTAAAGAGCAAGGCTAACTAATCAATGGCAATAACGTTAACAAGTAAAGCAGCAGAGCGTATGAACGACTACCTTGCTAATCGCGGCTCAGGTGTTGGAGTCAGGCTCTCTGTTCAAACAACAGGGTGCTCAGGCCTAGGTTACAACATGGAGTTTGTTGATGCTGTTAATGAAGACGATACAACCTTTGATGACAAGGGCGTTAAGGTGATTGTAGACGCTAAAAGTCTTATTTATATTGATGGTACTGAAGTTGATTACCAAAAAGAAGGCCTCAACGAAGGCTTTGAATTTAACAATCCAAACTCGAAAGCAGAGTGTGGCTGTGGTGAGTCCTTTACCGTTTAAATAGTTTTATTGGGTCACTAGGACATTGACTTTATGCAAAATTACTTTGAGTTATTTGATCTCGAGACCTCCTTCTTTATTAGTGACTCCAGTCTAAAGGATTCATATCGCAGAGAGATTGCCCGCTTTCATCCTGATAAATACGCTTCAAAAACAGACTCTGAAAAATTACAGGCACTTCAAAATACCTCGCTTTTAAATACAGCTTTTGAGTCGATTAAATCTCCACTGAATAGAGCAAGCTATCTGCTTAAGCTTGATGGAATAGATCCTTTTGATGAAAAAGATACCTCTATGGCTCATGACTTTCTAATATCACAGATTGATTTGCGTGAAGAGCTTGAGGTGATTGAATCAAAGACAGATTCAGATCAATTAGAAGATTTTATATTGAGAGTAGAGTCTCATATTCAATCTAAGGTAGAATCAATCTCTAATGCATTTCAAGTTAACATCGATAGATTGCAGATTAAAAAAGATGTCAGAGAACTCAAGTTCTATGAGCAGCTAGCAAAAGAGTCTGGCAAGCTACTAGATGAATGGTTATAAGGACTTAATAGATGGCACTGTTACAAATTTCTGAGCCCGGACAATCAACGGCTCCCCATCGCCATAATTTAGCCTGCGGCATTGACTTGGGAACCACAAATTCGTTGGTTGCGAGTGTGATGAGCGGTGAAACAAAGCTTTTGCCTGATACTAATGGTGATTCAATGCTGCCATCTGTTGTCCATTGCGGCATTAATGAAATGAGCGTTGGAGTTGAGGCTCTTGCCCATGCAACAAGTGATCCGGTGAATACAATCTCTTCGATTAAGCGTTTTATGGGTATTAGTTTTAATGAGGCCCAGTCGATTAAAAATCTCCCTTATGATTTAGTTGATCAAGATGGAGGCGCTGTATTTAAAACAGCAATGGGTGAGCTCTCTGCAGTTGAGATTTCAGCGAAAATACTCTCAAGCCTTAAGAAAAGAGCTGAAGATGCCCTTGGTGATGAACTTAAAGGCGCAGTCATTACCGTTCCTGCCTACTTTAACGATGCGCAAAGGCAATCTACAAAGGATGCAGCTAAGCTTGCTGGTATTGATGTCTTAAGGCTTCTTAATGAGCCAACAGCTGCCGCAATCGCTTATGGTTTAGAGTCAAAAGAAGAGGGAATACATGCGGTCTATGATTTAGGGGGTGGGACCTTTGATATTTCAATCTTAAGCTTTAATAGAGGCGTTTTTGAAGTCTTGTCTACAGGCGGTGATTCGAGCTTAGGGGGCGATGATTTTGACAACCTAATTTTTGAAGATTGCGTCAAATCACTAAACCTTAAAGATTTGAGTGCATCACAAATTCAAGTCATCAGGCAACTTTCAAAATCTGCAAAAGAGGGTCTCTCCGTGAGTGATAGCGCTGAATTTGAACTGGGTGATCAACACTATAAAATAACTCAATCTCAATTTAAAGTCTTGTCTGAAAAGCTTGTTAAAAGAACCCTTCAAATCACAAAAAGAGCTCTCAGAGATGCTGAGATTAATGCTTCTGATGTCAAAGAAGTCATTATGGTTGGTGGTTCAACCCGAATGAACATCATTAGAGAGCGCGTTAGTGAAGTGTTTGAAAAGCCAGTACTCTGCTCGATTAATCCCGATGAGGTGGTCGCCAAGGGCGCTGCAATCCAGGCGAATATTTTGGCTGGTAACAAAAGTAAAGATGATGTCTTATTGCTCGATGTACTTCCTTTATCGTTAGGACTCGAGACAATGGGCGGTCTCGTTGAGAAAGTTATTCATAGAAACACAACAATCCCAATCACAAGGGCCCAAGAATTTACGACCTATAAAGATGGGCAGACTGGAATGGGTATTCATGTATTTCAAGGGGAAAGAGAACTTACAAAGGATTGCCGTTCACTGGGACGTTTTGAGCTTAAAGGGATTCCTCCTATGGTTGCTGGGCGCGCAAGAATCTTAGTTGAGTTTCAGGTGGATGCAGATGGCCTATTATCAGTCTCCGCCCAAGAGGAGACCTCAGGCGTTAAATCTGAGATAGAAATCAAGCCCTCATTCGGCCTGAGTGATAAGGATATGGAAAAAATGCTCAAAGACTCTGTCGTCTTTGCCCAGGAAGATATCTTATTAAGGCAACTCCAAGAGCAAAGAGTCGATGCAACAAGGACAATTGAGGCCATAGATGCAGCGCTTGAAGCAGATCAATCACTACTCGATGAAGAAATGTTAGCCTCTATTAAGGGTGCGAGACAAAGCTTATCCTTGCTTGTTGAATCTAAAGATGCAGCAATTATCAAAGAGGCTACACTAGAACTTGAAAATGTCAGCGCTAAATTCGTTGAAATGAGAATGAACAAATCAATCATGAGCGCAATGAAAGGCCACAGAATTGATGAATTTAATGAACAACTATAAAATACTAATATGCCGCAACTAATTATCCTTCCCAACGATGAATTTTGCCCTGAAGGGATTGTTATTGAAACGAATCCTGGAACCAGTGTCTGCAGAGCGCTTCTTGATAACGGAATCGAAATAGAGCATGCATGCGAGATGTCGAATGCTTGTACCACCTGCCATGTCTATGTTCGTGAAGGCTTTGACACTATTGAAGAGTCAGACGAGATTGAGGATGATCTCTTAGATAAAGCGTGGGGATTAGACCCAGACTCAAGGCTTTCTTGTCAGGCCATTGTCTCAGAGGATGATTTAGTTATTGAGATACCTAAGTACACCATTAATCAGGTGTCAGAGAACCACTGAACCTTTACTCAATCGTAATCTTTGGAAAAGCGCCAACTGACTCGTTTTTGAGTGACAGTATTCCAGCAACTTTTCTAGCAATCTCTTGGTAAATATCTGTCACCTGACTATCAGGATCTTTAGCAACGCTTGGCGTGCCTTCATCCACATCCGTTCTAATGTCTAACTGAAGTGGCAGAGCACCTAAAAAATTAGTTTTTGAGTCAACAGCCATATCCTTTCCGCCACCATGACCAAAGATCTCTTCAGCATGACCACACTTTGAGCAGATATGAATTGACATATTTTCAACAATACCTAGTATAGGTATATTGACCTTTTCAAACATCGCAAGACCTTTCTGAGCATCAATGAGCGCAATGTCTTGAGGTGTAGTTACAATTACTGCGCCACTCACTGGAATTTTTTGAGAAAGGGTTAGCTGGGTGTCACCCGTCCCAGGCGGCATATCAATGATCATATAGTCAACATCTTCCCATTCAGTATTCTTTAGAAGCTGTTCTAATGCCTGGGTAACCATAGGGCCACGCCAAACCATAGGTGAGGCTTCATCAACCAAAAAACCAATCGACATAGATTGTAAACCATGAGCCATAACAGGCTTCATATTGCCGCCTTCAGACTCTTGGGGCCTAAGATCTTTGACGCCTAGCATGCGCGGCTGAGAGGGTCCATAAATGTCCGCATCGAGTATTGCAACATTAGCACCTTCAGACTTGAGGGCTAGTGCAAGATTCACCGCTGTGGTTGATTTACCAACGCCTCCTTTGCCTGAAGCTACAGCAATAATATTCTTGACGCCAGGAAGGGCTTCGACGCCTTGCGTCTCATGCGATGGGATTTTAGAGTTAATTGAAATATTAGAATAGTTGACGCCTTCTTTTGAAAGAGCCTCCTCTACAACTCCTTTAAGTTCTTCATGAAAGTTGGCAGCAGGGTATTTAAGTAGAAGTTCAACGTTAACGATTTCATCATCGACCGAAATATTCTTTACATTGTCAGAGGACACAAGATCTTTTCCAGTGTTCTCATCAATTACTGTGCTCATAATAGATTGAATTTTATCTTCAGTTAAAGTTGTCAATTTGATGACCTCGGTCGGTAAAATAGCAATATTTTATCGTACAACTACCCTACAAATCCTTATTTATATTGGGATTATTGATGACTATTTATGGCTAAACGTAGAATCTTAGTTACTTCAGCACTCCCTTATGCTAATGGAGACCTTCATCTGGGGTATATGTTGGAAGTCATCCAAACCGATATCTGGGTTCGCTTTCAAAAGATGCAAGGCAATGACTGTTACTACGTGTGCGCAGACGACACCCATGGAACTCCTATCATGCTTAAAGCTGATGAAATGGGAATTACACCCGAAGAGCTTATTGCTTCAGTTAGTGAGCGGCATCAAGCAGATTTGAATGATTTTCATATTGATTTTAGTCAGTATCACTCAACTCATTCAGAGGAGAATCGTGAAATTTCTGAATTGATCTACAATCGTCTTAATGAGTCTGGTTATATTAAGAAAAGAGTCATTTCACAGTCTTTCGATCCAGAGAAGGAGATGTTTTTACCAGATCGTTATATTAAGGGAGATTGTCCTAAGTGCGATGCAAAAGATCAGTATGGAGATAACTGTGAGGTATGCGGAGCTACCTACTCAACCACTGAAATAAATAATGCAAGATCGGTAATATCTGGGGCAAAACCAATTGAGAAGGATTCAGAGCACTACTTTTTTGATTTGCCGCAGTTTGAAAAGGAATTGAAAAATTGGACTAAGGCTGGACATCTTCAGGAACAGGTAAGTAACAAGTTGGCAGAATGGTTTGATCAGGGCCTTCAGCAGTGGGATATTTCAAGAGATAAGCCATATTTTGGTTTTAAGATTCCTGGAACCGAAGACAAGTACTTTTACGTTTGGTTAGATGCTCCAATAGGCTATATGGCAAGCTTTAAAAAGCTATGCGACAACTCTGAACTAGAGTTTGATGACTTCTTTGCAAAGGGATCTGATACTGAACTTTATCATTTCATTGGTAAAGACATTGTCTACTTCCACGCTTTATTCTGGCCTGCAACATTAATGGGCTCTAACTTCAGAACGCCTAACGCTATATTTGCTCATGGGTTCTTGTCTGTAAATGGACAAAAGATGAGCAAGTCACGCGGCACCTTTATTTTAGCAAGAACCTACCTTGAGGCGCTAAATCCAGAATGTCTTCGTTACTACTATGCCTACAAGCTCTCATCTAGAATTGATGATATTGATCTGAATCTAGAAGACTTTAAGCAGCGCGTAAACTCTGATCTTGTTGGAAAAGTTGTCAATATTGCATCAAGAAGCGCTTCATTTGTTTTGAAAAAGTTTGATAAAGAACTCTCTAGTCATTGCATTGAACAGGGTCTTTATGATGAGTTTGTTGCTGCTAATACTGAGATAGCAGGGCACTATGAAGATAGAAACTATGGTCAAGCTATGAGGTCAATTATGAAGCTTGCAGACAAAGCCAATCAGTACATTGATGAGAAAAAGCCATGGCAGCTTGCTAAAGAAGAAGGTAAGTCGCAAGAGGTTCATGAAATTACTTCACTAGCGATTAATCTCTTTAGAGTGCTTATGACCTATTTGAAGCCTGTGCTTCCAGAGATGGCAGAAAAATCAGAGGAGTTTTTGAATATTGACTCTTTGAGCTGGAATGATATTAATAGTCCATTACTTGGTCATCAGATCAATAAATTCAAACCATTAATGACCCGCATCGAGGACGAACAAATAGAAGCAATGATAGAGTCCTCAAAAGGGTAAAAATTCAAAAGTATTGGAGGGATGGCAGAGTGGTCGATCGCGCACGCTTGGAAAGCGTGTAAACCTCACGGTTTCATGGGTTCGAATCCCATTCCCTCCACCACATATTGTTCTCACTGTATCTCACTCGTATTCATAAAGTCTTAAACAGATACTCCCTTTTATAAAAAATCACTCAACTTGACCTAAATGAGGTGCTAGGTATATACTAAGTTTTGAAAGTCTTTAAAAATTTATTATTAAACTAAGGGGAAAAATAATGAACACAATGGTAATGATTGAAATTAATAATGGAACATATGATGATTGGAAACAAGGCTTTGATGACTTGGCTGACAAGAGAGCTGAGTTTTCAAAAAATGCAAAAGTAGGTAAGGTAGATGACAATACTGCTATCGTTGTCGTGGATGTCTTTGACCCGGCAGGAATGATGGCAATGTTTAACTCAGACGAAGCTAAAAAAATGGCAGAAGAGATGGGCGTAGTAAGAACACCCTATAAACTGCAAGCAATGGGCTAGGAGGTAATATGACCTCACTGACAGATAAGCAAATTGAAGCCGCTGAAGCAGAGTGGCTTGACCTTTGGAAGCAGGGACCAACGCGTCTTCGATGGACTAAAGTGCCACTTCAAGTTGGGGACTTAGCTCCTGATTTTGAATTGAAAGATACATCCGGTAAATTAGTCCATTTACGTGATTTTTGGAGCAAAGGTCCAGCCCTAATTTTATTTTGGCGACATTACGGATGCAGTTGTGGAGTTGATCGCGCAAAACTTCTACAGAATGAATATGCGGACTACATTAAACTGGGTGCATCTGTCGTTGTGATTGGGCAAGGTGAGCCTGAACGCTCTAATGACTACAGCCAAAAGCACAGCATTCCCTGTCCCGTCCTATGTGACCCAACTTATCGTGTTTATGAAGCATATGACTTGTTGGAAGGAAAACCCTCTCAAATAATTTATGATGCACCAGATGAATACCTTCGTATTGATTATGAGACTGGTGCCCAATTGCAGCAGTCCCGTCAGGGAACAGAGGGCGCGCTGGTAGATAGCCCATGGCAGCTACCTGGGGAATTTGTCGTTGATCAATCAGGAATTATTCGCCTTGCTCATCGTTATCAGCATTGCGAAGATTGGCCTAATCCATCGATACTGATTCCGGCTATCAAGGAATCTATTTGGCAAAATGATGCATAAAACAACTTGAACCAAAGTCCAAATAAAGTTCAAATCAATACGCAAAGATTTATTGTTTACAATTTAATTAAAATAGTAGGGGAGAATATTTATGACAGATAAAATGATTAATGGAATACTCTTTATAATGGCCGGTCTGGGTTCGCTCCTCGTTTATATGCTCTTGGGTGAAACGGGCCTTCTAGGCAAGGCTCATACTGAAAAAATTGCAGCCTATGCACTGATTACTATTCCACTAGCTTTTATGATGACAAGGAATGTAGAAAAAAATGCTTTTATAAAGGTTCAAACATACATTGACGCAGGACTACTAATGATAGTTGTTGGTTTGATCATGGGACTTGTCTCAGATGCCATCAATAGTGCAGAAATTAGTGCTGAATCTGATTTAATTGGTGATGCGATTGCCTGGACAGGCTGGTCTATCATGTATCTTGGAATATTCTTCACGGGGTTAGGCTATTTATGTACCAACCTTTTTCCTAATTGGCTATCGGGTTTGTTATCATTTACCTCCTTTGTCATGTTTGCTTATCTTGCTATCCTAAGTCCTGAGCAGTTATCAAACAGTGGAGACAGTATTGTGGCCCCTTTATGGATGTTGAATAGTTTAGTATTAGTTATCCTTGGAATTTTTACAATACGAAGAAAAGATTAGAATTTAATAAAATATTGTAACTTTAGGATGAATTATCAAAAATTTAGCTATTTAGCTAAACTATTACATTGGGGTTTTGTACTTTTGTTTCTCTATGGGTTATTGAAGCAGATTGATAGCCTCAATCAATTGGAGGATAGCAGTCTTTTGAAGTTTGAGGTGATATTCGCAACAGTATTTTTATTGCTGCTAGCTATTCGTTTTTTTTATATGAAAAAAACACAACAATCATCTCTCCCAGAACAAACACCAGAGTCTCAAAAGTTAGCAGCCAAAATTGTTCATACTGGAATGTATATTTGTCTTGCAGCTATCCCTCTTTCTGGGCTAATGATTGGTTTACTATTCTGGCTTGAATTAAAAGATGGAATACTAATTAATATTATAATTGAAGCCCATGAATTCGCAGTTTCAGTTATCTATTGGTTGATTGGTATTCATATTATAGCTGCTACTTATCACCGATTAAAAAAGGACGGTGTTTGGTCCTCAATGGTTCCAGTTTGGAAGGAAAAATAGTTTAATTCTATTCCAAAAAACTAGAGTTCAATTTCAGTTAATTCGTGCTCTCGGTCCAGAAACTTATACTCAACTTTAACGGGTCTAAACTGTTTAATTTCTTCAAAAATGATCTCTGTAGGAAGATCACCACAGGTATATACATCAAGCTGCATTAGTCCAGGATCTGTTTCATCCCAACAGTGAAGTGCAATATGGGACGTTTCAATAATAACTAAGCCAGTTAAGCCTCTATTACCAGGCATATCTAGATAAGTCGTAATAGGGCCTTGACAGATCTGCATCCCAATCTTTGAGACTAATTCAGTTAGCCAGCTATGAGCCCATTTTTGATCAGTAGGTGGTTTCAAAACCTCCGCTCTTACGATTAAGTGTTTGTGTTGAACAGTCATATTTTCCCCTTATAGTGCAACTTAAGTTTATAGCAATTAAAATCTAATTAAGAGTATTTGAGATTTTTGAATTTAGAATTATTTGATTTGCAATAAAATTTCTTAACGAGAACTTTAATAGAGATTTATGATAACAATATAATGAAATATTGCTAGAAAACTTAATACTTAAAGTGAATTCTTAGTCGATCATTGGAAGAAGTTTGTCGAGTGATTCTTTCGCATTCCCATAGAGCATTCTAGTATTCTCTTTAAAGAATAATGGGTTTTCGATTCCAGAGTACCCTGTCCCTTGGCCTCTTTTTGAGACAAAGACATGTTTAGCTTTCCAGCACTCTAAAACAGGCATGCCTGCAATTGGGCTATTTGGATCGTCTTGCGCAGCAGGATTAACAATGTCATTGGATCCAATTACAATAGCCACATCAGTATCTGAAAAATCAGCATTAATCTCATCCATCTCCATCACAATATCATAGGGCACCCGAGCCTCAGCCAGAAGAACATTCATATGACCGGGCAAACGACCAGCAACTGGATGAATGGCAAAGCGCACATTTTTACCTTGTGCTCTTAGCTTGCGAGCTAATTCAGAAACTGATTGTTGCGCTTGAGCAACAGCCATGCCGTAGCCTGGAATAATGATAATGCTGTCAGCATCATTCAGGACAGAAGCAACACCATCTGCCTCAATAGAAACTTGCTCACCATGAAACTCCATTTGTGGACCAGATGAGCCGCCAAAGCCACCTAGAATGACGCTCACAAAAGATCGATTCATGGCGTTACACATGATATAAGACAATATAGCACCTGACGATCCAACGAGCGCTCCAACAACAATTAAAACATCATTACCAAGACTAAATCCAATCGCCGCGGCGGCCCATCCCGAATAAGAATTGAGCATTGATACCACTACAGGCATATCAGCCCCTCCAATACCCATGATTAAGTGATATCCGATGAATAATGCTAGAAATGTCAATACAATCATTGACAACAGCTCACCACTATTTAAATACCAAACTCCCGATAGTACTGACAACAGGGCTGCAGCCGCATTAAGAAAGTGACCTCCCGGTAATTTAAACGCCGTTGATGTTACTTTGCCTGCCAACTTACCATATGCAATGATGGAGCCGGTAAACGTAACTGCACCGATCCAGATACCTAATGAGGTTTCAACGCGAAGTATATTTATTTCAACAGCTGATTTTTTAGCGAGTAACGCCGAAAACCCTTCCAGTGATTTCATTGCTGCTAGATCCATCGATGCAATATTGACAAGTTCAAAGTGTGTATTAAAGCCCACAAATACTGCAGCAAGTCCGACCAATGCATGCATTCCAGCAACTAATTCCGGCATTTGCGTCATAGCGACTTTCGATGCTAACTGGTAACCAATAAGTCCGCCAGCAGTAATTAACAGAAGCGATAGCCACCATAGTCCATTCCCTGGTCCAAATAGGGTTGCGGAAACAGCCAAAGCCATTCCAGTGATACCATACCAAACTGCACGCTTTGCACTTTCCTGGCCAGATAGTCCACCAAGCGATAATATAAACAATATGGCAGCAAGAACATAGACAGCAGAAGTAAAACCCATTTCCATAATGTCAGCCCTTAAGATTTCTGAAACATGGCAAGCATGCGTCTTGTTACAAGGAAACCACCAAATATATTGATACCAGCAAAAAATACCGAAATCGCAGCAAGTATCACTACTAGAAAGCTGGTTGAACTTATCTGAAGTATTGCTCCTAAGATAATGATTGATGAAATAGCATTGGTGACAGCCATCAATGGAGTATGAAGAGAGTGACTAACATTCCAAATCACTTGAAAACCAACAAAAACAGACAGGATAAAGACAATAAAGTGCTGCATAAAGCTAACAGGTGCATAGCTTCCAACCAAGAATAATAAAACACCACCGACTGTGAGCAATATAATTTGATTTTTAGTTTGTTTTTTAAACGCTGCAACTTCATCAGCCCTAATTTCTTCTGGGGTTTTATCTGGGGTTCTTTCCTTGTGAGAAGTCGCAATAGCTTGAACTTTAGGAGGAGGGGGAGGGAACGAAATCTCACCCGAATGAACAATTGTTGCCCCGCGAATAACATCATCCTCCATGTCATGAACAATCACTCCATCTTTGTCTGGAGTTAAATCTGAAATCATATGACGAATATTACTGGCGTAAAGCGAACTTGCCTGAGCAGCCATACGGCTTGGAAAATCCGTATAACCGATAATAATAACACCATTATCTGTCACAACACGCTCATCAATAACAGTCAGCTTGCAATTTCCACCCTTTTCTGCAGCCAAATCAACGATAACCGAACCCGGCTTCATGGAAGCAACCATATCTGCAGTCCAAAGTTCAGGAGCTTCTCGATTTGGAATTAAAGCAGTTGTAATAACAATATCCATCTTCGGGGCAATCTCACGAAACTTATCCAATTGAGCAGCTGCAAATTCAGGGGAAGATACTGAAGCATAGCCACCAGTTGAGGCATCGCTGACCTGTTCATCTTTAAAATCTAAAAATACAAATTCAGCGCCCATAGATTCAACCTGTTCGGCCACCTCCGGGCGTACATCAAATGCATAGGTTATTGCACCAAGAGAGGTAGAGGTGCCAATCGCAGCAAGCCCAGCAACGCCAGCTCCAACAACCAAAACCTTTGCTGGAGGAACCTTGCCAGCAGCAGTCATTTGACCAGTAAAAAAACGACCAAAGTTATTACCAGCTTCAATCACAGCTCGGTAACCAGAGATGTTTGCCATAGAAGATAGGACGTCCATTTTTTGAGCACGGCTGATCCGAGGTACCATATCCATAGCGATAACGTTAGACTTAGAAGATTTAGCCAACAACAATAGAGCTTCATTACTACCAGGGTAGAAGAGGGAGATTAGCGTCTTTGATGAGGTTAGTTCTTGGAGTTCAGATTCACTCGGAGGAAGGACCTTGACAATTACATCACAAGCCTCAGTAAGCTCATTAGGGGTATCTACAATTTCAACACCTACAGATTTGTATTGCTCATTACTAAAGCCAGCAGCCAGACCAGAATTCTTCTCAACCAGGCAATCATAACCAAGCTTCTGCAACTGAACAGCACTGTCAGGAGTTAGAGCAACGCGGCGTTCGCCTAATGATGTTTCTTTGAGTGCTCCAATTTTCATAATTTTCGTCCTTTATGACGCGGCCTTTCACCGTCTTATAAATTTTTGTATCTATCTATATTTTATCATACTATTAACAAAAGATATATATGTTTAGATATATATGATAATAATAGTTATCTCAATTAAATTTAATCACAAATTTGTTATACCCACATAAAGAAATAGAGCAAGTAAAGAGTAACCTGCAAATGCAAATGTATACTTAAGGAGCTTCATTTCCTCTTAACTCTTCTTGAAGAAATGTTAAGTTGTTTAGATAAGCATCTTTTAAGTTGGTATCCATAGAAGACTCCATATTTCTAATTTCTTGAAATTCTTTATGTAAAGCTCTTTTAGTCTTGCGCCTACTATTGGGAGAGCCATGTTTTGTATTATATTTTGCGAGTGTCATAATTTTAAACCTCCTGAGATTAGTGAACAAAACTACTAATAATGCTCACCATTGTGTACATAAAGCTGAGCATAAAAACCATGCACAGAGTAGTCTAAATAACTAATTTTGTTTCCATTGATAATTAAAATAATTTAAAAAAAACACATTCTAATAAATTGATATAAAGATTAGATGAAGATTTTGAGTTATTTAGATAAAGAGCCAGAGTTCAAATACTCAAAGACTTGAGAGGTAATTTAATTGAGATGATATCGAAATGAAATAGTTATCTCAGTTGAGACTCAGGTTGGCACTGTAGAGCCATTCTAATTAGAATAGAAATATCAAGTTAGCGCATGCCTCGATGCTTTTTAATAATCTCATAGGCACTAATAATTTCTTGTGTCTTTTCGTTTGCTAACTTTTGCATTTCTTCAGGAAGTCCTTTGGCAACAAGCTTGTCTGGATGGTGCTGAGCTAAAAGGCGTCTGTAGGCACGCTTAATTTCTTTATCACTTAATGATTTATCAATTCCTAGGACTTTATATGCATCATCAACAGAGATGCCCTTAGTGCCGCTCTTAGTGGCTGAAAACTGTTGAATAAGGCTTTCTAGCTCATGAAGCGGAAAGTGGAGCTTTTGAGCGATATCTCTAAGCGCATTATGTTCACTACTGTCAAAAACTCCGTCTGCGAAGGCTGCTTGGATTTGAATTTCTAAAAACATGCGAATGAGATGGGTTCTTCCATGCGTTTCAACTCGAAACTGCTCAAGCACCTCATCTAGATTGAAACCTTCTTGTTTTCCCTGATTAAAGAGATCTTTAGCCACTTTAATCATATCCTCTGATAACTGCATGTGCTCCATCACCTGTTGCGCCATAATAATTTCAGATTGTGAAACTTTTCCATCAGCTTTAGAGATATAACCCATGACTGAAAAGACGCCACTAAAGAAAGCCGCCTGGACTCGCTGTTGGTTTCCTGGACCAAAATTATTATTAAAGCCAGATTGCGCTCTTCGTTTTGAGAAATTACCTGCAAAAGCTACACCAAGCATTGCCCCTAATGGGCCTCCAATCATGAAGCCTACTGCACCACCAATAACCGTTGACCACCAACTCATATTAAATTCCTTTGTACATTATTAATTAAAAGATTCAAAGTGTTTCTCTCTTTCATCTTTAAGCATTCCAGCAGTTTCATCGACAAAACGATTCCGATCCTCTCGAGATTTAAGAACCCATATACACACCGTTTCTCTGCTGTGATAGATAGCCTTTAGTTCATCATCAATGTCACAGATTTCTTGAGGTATTTCAGTTTTGATACAATACATGAATACAATGTTCTCTTCAAAAAAATAAGTATACACAAAAGTCTAAATGAATAATTTAGGGATGATTCATTTTTGAATTGTTAAAAGGACATCCTAGTGCTTAATCCAATAGTATTGTTATAGCCTGAGTTTGATGATTTTGCAGACTCTAAGCTTGCATTAAGTGTCCAGTCATCAGTCAGGCTCCTGTCATAATCTAGACCAAACTGTCTATTGGAGGAATTGCCACCGATTATTGAAACACTGTATTCAGTGTTTTGATTTGGTTGGAAAGACGCACCAAGACTGATTGAGTTTTCATAACTTGTGTCATCTTCTTGGCTTCTCTCAAAGTCTGCCGAGAGTGCCCATCCCCCTTCAACTAAGACGTCGGTTCCAAACCCTATTCGAAAGTTATCAGTCTCTTCCCGATCAATTTTGAAGGTGTAATCCGTATTTGGATAGACAACATAGGAGAGGACTGCATCTGAAGCATCTACAACATCTTTTCCGTACTCGATTCGAGCGTTTGGCATAAATGTGGCACTCTGAGTCTGAATTTCATCATCTATGAGGAGTCCAATAGAAACTCTCGCTGTTTTAATTTTTTGCTCATTATAGTTTATGGACGCCACCTTTCCAGAGTCAGAGTAGCTCTTTAATTTTGTATAGCCAGCATCGATACGACCGTAAGGTGATAGAGTGACATCATTATTAAATTCAGCGCCATAGAGCACCGAGCTAAATATCTGCTCTCCTTTTCTTTTTCCAGTCAGGGTTCCTGATTCATGTATTCTGGTCAAATCAGTCCTTAGTTTGCCAACCCCGAAGGTGCCGTCGATATAGGTTTTTTCACTGAACGGAAGTGTCCCATAAAAGGATAAGCTGAAACTATCCGTGTCGATTGTAGTGCCTGAGGAGCCAATATCATCATCCTCATCCTCCATTCTTATTGCTAAGCCGTAAATTTGATTTGTATCGACGATCTTATCGATACCGAGCGTGATTCCATTGCTTTTAATTTTTTTAATGGCTGATATCGTGTTTTCATCAGTCTCTCCAATAGTGATGCTACCCTCACTCCAAATTGCCCAGTCATTTCCGAATAGGTCAGATGTTTGATTCAAAAAACCAGATAGATTTAGCGCATTTGACATCTCAGTGAGCGATGAATTAACAAATCTGAGCTTGACCCCTTGATTTGATAGGTTTTTTTGATCGTTGTGTCTTCTCAGAAATTCCATACGCTTTAGGACAGGTTTTGTTGAATGCATAATCATTCTTTTGGCGCTCTCAATTTGAGCCTCTATAAGTCCTACAACATCCTTCTCATTGAGCGGGTTGGATAGCGAGGTTTTGAGGTATTCAGCTGTAAAAGTCTTGATTGTTTCAGGAACTAGATTGTCCGAGTAGTCTTCAAAAGTGTTCGCTGGGGCTATAGCTTTGATCTTTTGCTGACTTGAAAAGTTACTGGTTGGATTGATTGTAATAATGGTTTTAGCTGAATTAATAGTTGCTGAGAAGGGGATATTTTTTGGGTTCGCAATATCTGTAATATCCTGAAGTGTTACTAAGCTACTAACATTAGAATTATCAATTTCGCTGTCATTAATTTGCCTAATCTTCTCACTAAACGTGAACGTAATGTCTGAATCGGTGGCAATGGAGGCGGTAATAACCGCTGCAATTTCAACGGTTGGTGGTAACGAGTCACCCGTAGTGAATGTGGCTGAATCTGCTAATATAGCATTATTATAAGAATCTTCAACGGTCGCACCAATCGCGACATAAACAATTTGATTGCTAGATAAATTACTTACCAGGTCAAGCGTTATGACCTGCTTGTCTGCGTCTATAGTTGCATCAAATTGAATATCATCACCATTTACATCATTTTCTTTTAAGGTGATTAAGCTATCGACATTAGTGTTGTTTAGGGCTGAGTTGTCAATAAGTCTTATTTCTTCATTAAAGGTCAAGGTAATGTCTGTTTCTTCAGCGACCATGGTTGAAGAATTCGCTGGACTAAAGGTTAAGACCGGCGCTGTGGAGTCGACAACGCAAAATGTACCAGAAGTGGCACTCATCGTGTTATTTGATGAGTCCTCTACTGATTCAATAGCTACATTAACGACCTCGCCACTAACAAAGTCGCTATCAGGGTTGATAGTAATGATCTTTTTATCTGAATCTATGGTTGCAGTAAAGGCGACTGGAGAGCTGTCAGATGTATACTCGAGAGTAATTAAGTTTCCAACGTTTGAGTCAGTAATGGTTGAGTCATCAGGGTTTCTAACCGCCTCATTAAAGGTCAGTGAGACGTTGGAGGATATTGGTACACAGTTTGACGCATCAGGAGGCACAAAAGCAACCGTTGGTGCCGTGGAGTCTGCCGCTGTAAAGGTTATTGAGCTTGCACTTATCGCGTTGTCTGAAGCATCCTCTACCGTTGCTCCAATGGCTACATAGATAACCTGTTCGCTTGAAAAATCACTACTTGGTGCAATCGTTATGAGCTGTTTAGAATTATCAATCACAGCATCAAAGGCGATATCAGATCCACTTGAATTGGTCGTTTTAAGAGTAATCAGAGTATCGACATTTGAGTCTGTTAGTGCTGAGTTATCGGTATTTCTAATCACTTCATCAAAGGCGATAGTAATGTCTGAGTTGACTGCTATACCTGTTGCAGAGTCTGCTGGTGTAAAGTCTAGATTTGGAGCGGTTGAGTCTGCTGCCACAAATGTTATAGAGCTTGCAGTAATAGCATTATTAGAGTCATCTTCTAAGGTTGCCCCTATAGCCACATAAACAGTTTGTTCACTCGAAAGGCTACTATCAGGATTAATAGTAATTATTTTTTTATCAGAGTCTATGGTTGCATTGAAATCTATATCAGTTCCGTTTTCATCGGTATCCTTTAAACTGATTAGGCTATCAACGTTGGTACTAGTTAATGTGGTGTCGTCAGTATTTCGAATAGCTTCATTAAAAGTTATTGTTATATTATCAGTGACTGGTACTGGATTTTCTAAATCAATTGGATCAAAAGCAAGTGTTGGTGAAATCGAATCTATTGCAGTAAAAGATATTGAACTAGCAGTAATTCCGTTGTCATATAAATCCTCAACTGTTGCTCCAATAGCAATGTAAATAACCTGTTCACTGGAAAAATCACTACTCGGGTTTATTGTTATGACACTCTTAGCGCTATCTATTGAGGCGTTAAATGCAATATCATTGCCACTCGAGTTAGTTGCTTTAAGAGTAACTAGGCTACCTACATTCGAGTTAGTGATTTCACTATTATCAGTATTCCTTATAGCCTCACTAAAGGTTAGTGTTATGTTTGAGTCTTTGGCAATACTGGTTGCTAAATCTGCTGGACTAAAGGTGATCGTTGGCGCAGTTATGTCACTTACCCCAATTTCCCGAGCAGTGAAGTTTGCTGAGGAGGCACTAATAGCGTTATTAGCATCATCTTCAACTGTGGTGCTAATAGCAACATAAATGACCTGTTCACTAGAAAAATCACTATTCGGATTAATCGTGATAATCTTTTTGTCAGAGTCAATGGTTGCATCGAAGGCAATATCAGAGCCACTCGAATTAGTTTCCTTTAGGGTAATCAAGCTGTCAACATTTGAGTCTGTTAATGCTGAGTCATCAGTATTTCTTATCGCCTCAGTGAAGGTTATGGTTATGTTTGAGTCGTTAGCTACATTTGCTGCTGCACTAACAGGACTGAAAGTCAGAGTAGGGGTTATTGAGTCTATCGCTGTAAAGGTAATTGAACTGGCAGTATTAGCATTTCCAGAGCTGTCTTCGACTGTTGCCCCTATGGCTACATAAATCATTTGTTCACTATCAAAATCACTCGTCGGATTAATGGTGATGACCTCTTTGTCTGAATCAATGGTCGCATCAAAAGCGATATCGGAGCCACTCGAGTTAGTTGATTTAAGAGTAATTAAAGTATCAACATTAGAATCCGACAGTGCTGAGTCGTCGATGTTTCTGACTGCCTCATTCAATGTGAGTGTAATGTTTGAGTCTACGGCAACACCGGTTGCTGAATTTGCTGGACTCCAGGTTGTTGTTGGGCCCACATTGTCTGCTGCTGTAAAGGTTGCAGACGAAGCGCTTAGTGCAGTACCACAGTCATTTTCTACGGTATTGCCAATCGCAACATAGACGGCTTGCAGGCTAGAGAAGTCGCTATCCGGATTAATGGTGATGACCTTTTTGTCTGAACTAATGGTCGCATCAAAGGCAATATCGGAGCCACTCGAATTCGTTGCTTTAAGAGTAATTAAGCTGTCAACGTTGGAATCTGTGAGTGCAGAATTATCCGTGTTTCTTACAGCAACATTAAAGCTGAGTATTAGATTTGATCCCACCACAACTCCTGTAGCAGAGTTTGCTGGACTAAATGTGACAGTAGGTGAAAGGGTGGTTGCTATAGATCCACTCCCAGTTGTTGTATTGCCACTCACAGTCATCGCCAAGCAATTGGTATACCAAGTACCTGATGAGGTAATTTCAAAATTATTATCAATCGCTATAGCGTTAGTGGACTGAGCAGCAGAGGTTCCACCAAGTGTAACATCATAAAAGTCATTGGAGTCCCCAGTACCGCCAGTAACGATATTAGACGTACCGTCAAACGTTACTTTTCCTGTGCCAGAGATGAAACTGTCACTATTTGTCCAATTACCAGCGACATTGATATCATTGTTGCCAGTATTTAGGGTTCCATTAGTAATCATGAGTGATCCATTCACATCAAGATCGGCATCAAGTGTCATTGTTCCAGTAGTGTTTAGTGCAAGATTAAAGTATGTATTTCCATAGGCAAGTCCAGTTGCTGTGCCATCATAGGTAATAGTTCCTGAGTCTGTATCTTTAGTTGAAATTGAAACAGTCTCGCTACCTGAGAGCTGTAGGTTGCCATTATTGACAAGGGTAGAAGCAGTTAAATTTTTACCGTTGATATCAAGTGTCGCATTTGAGTCAATCGTAAGCGTCCCAGAAATGCCAGTATTTTTTGCAAGAGAAACGTCAGAGTTGGAAATCTGGAGATGTTTAAATTTTCGGGTGTTATTTGTTAGCCAAGATATAGTTTGTGCAGATGATCCATTAAAGATAACTTTTCCTGTCCCAGCATCAAAGTTTTTCCAAGAATTTAGAGTCCAATCTCCACCAACAGAAATATTGTTACTTTGAGCTCTGATACTTCCAACTCCAATGATTGTTAGATCATTCTCAACTTCTATATCATTCGTTGACAATGTGGCATGTTTATTTCCAGATTTATATAAATTATAAAAATTTCGACCTGTTCCTGGGCCAGCATCAATTCTTATTGCGGCACCAGGAGTCCCCCTCCATCTTGTGGACATGGTAACTGTTCCATTGTTATGGTTAAAAACTCCTCCTCCATATAGATTAAAGCCTCCTCTAAGAATAAATCGATTGCTACCACCACTGGGTGCGGTCAAAGTACCACCATTAATAGACAAGTTATGACCTAATTTTATTATGCTTCCGTCACCACTTGCTGTAACTGCACCTCCAGAATTGATATAGAGCCAACCCCAAGTTTGAAAAAATGAACCAGCGGTAACCAAGACATTACCATCATTAATCATCGGGCCTTGTGAAGATGCTAAGTGATATCCATTTAAGTTGATATTTCCCGAGTACCCGTTTAGTAGTTTGAGTTTTTTAATTTTGTTGATATTATTTCGCAGCTTAGCATCAACAGTGCTGGCGCTTGTGAAAATAGCAATAAGATTATTGGTAGTAGGTGCAGAGGCGCCTCCATTACCATATTGAGTTGTAGACCAGTTTGCATTATCGTCCCAATATTTGTCTGTTCCATCGTCAATAGCTACCCACCATCTGTTTTGAGCAGCTAAAGAATGAGCACTAAAAATGAATAGGCACAGAGCAAAAATAGCCTTTAAATGGCTTTTATTAAGTGTGTATTTAAATTCCCTTTTCCCCATAAAAAACTTTAGAATTAATAAATATTTATCATTGGTGGCCTTTTTTTTAATAGGGCTGGTGACCGACCTATAAGAAGCGATAATTTTCTCTCTTCATTATTGTATATCATATAGATGAATTTTTCTAATTTAAGATTGGAAACTTACAGGGCGCATTGATAATTAAAGTAATTTTATGATGAATAATTATGAGCTATCAATAGAGCATTATATGGAGGATTTATCTGCTGTCTCAGACTATCTGGATTGTGCTGAATTCCAACTTTTAACTCAGATTGCGCCCTATAAGAACAATAATATATGGACGGCGATATCTATCCATGGCTATGGAGCTAATCCTTCGGATATATACAAACCAGGCTTCGCAAGGAATGAGAAAAAAATTGACAATAAACTGCAGTGGACATCCTTACTAAATAAACCCATTATGAGTTCTATACGCGAAATAATATCTAGGCTGCCTTGTGAATTTGAGAGAATTCGCTTGATGAAGCTTGCTGCTGGCAAATCCTTACGGAAGCACAATGACAACATCGATCAGGACATTGAGAACAAAAAACTAATAAGGCTTCATGTTCCCATTAGAACAAATAAGGATGTTGTGTTTACGATTTATGACAGTGATGAGGATGATGTGGGTCAGGAGCTTAATCTAAAAACAGGGCGCTACTACTACTTGGATGTGACGAAGCCGCACTCGGTCAGTAATAATAGCAATATTGATAGATACCATTTAGTTGTTGATTGTTTTGTTAATGATGATTTGAAAGCTATTCTTTAGCTTTCTGGAACAAAAGGCCTAATTGATTTTTGAATATAATCTGAAGGGAGGTTTGCACTTTTGATGCCAGCATTGATTCTTTCAATGTACTCAGCATGAGGCTGCCCTATCTCTTTATCAGAGGCAACATAAACGAGGCAATCAATAGCACCACTGGGAGTTGAAACACTCATAATAAACTTTTCATACATTCCCTCTGCTACACTCTCATAGATGTCTAATAATTCGATATCTTTATCACTCAATTTAAATATTTCTCCCAAAACAAAATTATTTAAATTTTGCCTTATACTGGCATATCCTCGAGTATTGATGAACCAAGAATAGTCTGAGAGTCTTCCAGAAGTCAGGTAGCTTGACTCAGGGCAGCGAACAAACATTTGATCTTTCGATAAATTAGATCCATAGCCAAAATAGTAGTTTGATACGGAAGGCATATTTTTTAATCAGAAGTTGGGAATATAATCAACACCTTTTTTTATAAGATTTTGAATGTATTCAGCTTTTTGTTTGTAGAAGTTTGACTGTTGAATGTTGTCATTAAAGTCAGACTCATATTGTAAGTCACGCAGTCTTTTAAGCTCTGTATGGCATTCAATGAGCCTGTCATCCATTCAAATCACCAACTACATCACCATTTTTAAAGACATATTCAGCAGTTTTTACTCCATTCTCATAGAATATAGATGCACCATTCAAAACCCCATTTTTATATTCTTGCTCGGACTCAAGTTGACCATTCTCATTCCATGCCCTTTGTATACCCTCAGGCTTATCATTTTTATAGAAGCCTTCAGAGGCTTTGGTGCCATTGTCATACCAGTAGGTCAGTGATCCCTCCAGTTTGTTTTTGAGATAAGAGCCTTCAGAGGCCTTTTGACCGTTGGCATACCAATATGTTTCAATACCATTTTTAAGGCCATTGTCATAGTTTGTTTGAAGCGTCATTCCATTTTCAAGTAGTTCGGTATTGAGACCATTTTTATTTTTTTTCATAGGATTATTATATTAAAAAATAAAGAACTATTTCTTGAATATTTATTTCCAGCCTTGTTGCCACTTATTTGAGTCTTTTAATTCATTCCAGTCTATTGATTCATTATTCTTTGAAATAATTGCCTCAATTAAACAATCACTAATTAGCTCATTTTCATCATACTTAAGCTCAGAAATCAAAAAATGTTTTTCATTGTTAGTTGGCAAAACTTTAGTCCACTTACTGTTTAATAATTTTTTTGGATTAATCTGATTCATTGACTTATCTATCTTATGGTTTAGTACATTAATTATTTCATATTCAGTTAAATATTGGCTGAATTAAAAGTTATTAATCAATCTCCACTCAATATTCATTAATTCTTCATAGTCCATAGATGTCTTCTCTCTAAACTGCTAAATTGAAGTTGAACTACAAATAAAAACATGAGAAAAAAAATAGGGGTAATTGCGCTTTCATTGGCTGCTTTAGCAGTGGTTTGGCTTCTACTTGGTATGGCTAATATTATCCCATTTTTAATAGAGTTACCTCAAGAAACAAGCACGCGTGCACACGCATCATTGGCTGTGATACTTCTATTGATTGGGTCTTGGGCTTTTTGGAATGAAGATTAAATTTTAATAAGGATGTAATTATGATTAAAACGTCAGATATATGTATTTTAATTTCAGTTGGGGTTGCTTTTGTAACTACAGCTTATCTGTGGTTTCAAGGGGTTGATACAAAACAAGAGGCTTTGTTTACTTCCACCTGGATCCCATCAATTCTAACATTTGCTATATATTTCAAGATAATATCGAGGAAGGAATAACTATGGATGATTCATTAATATTTATTACGGGTATGTTTTGTTTTGTTATGGCAATTATTGGAGCTGTTTTGACTGTCCGTGAGTTTAAAAATATAGAAAATCAAAAATAGCTTTGTAGAATCAAAGTCCTAGTATCTAGTGAGTTTTAACTAGATATTAGGTCTGATACGAACTGTAAGTATGATTTAACTTAATCGTCCAATAAAAATGTTGGCATTTTGTAATAGATGTCAAGACTGTCATTGCTCTGTTCTGTTTCTTCCCTTTTTTGTTCTATGCATTTCACTGAGGTGACCATTACGTTTTTAGATTCAGCTTGAAGCTTTGTTTTAGGCGGTGAAATAATTCCTTCAACTGTGGTTACTGGCCTCCCGTTTTTGTCATAGAGTGCGCACCTTACATTTGTAGTTGTTTTGCTTTTAATTGAAATGTAAGTTGCATCATTTGATTTTAATCTCTGAAAATCAACGCTTTCAACGACAATTTTGTTAGACTCGCCATCAATTGTGCTCATCTTATTGAGTTCATCAGCAAAAGCTATTTGAACTGAAATTAAAGAAATTAAAAAAAATATCTTTCTTGGAATTCTGAAGTTGAATGTTTTGTTAGCTTGATTCATATAGTTCTTTCATGGCATTTAAACCAACCCTTATTGTATTCCCAATTGCTTTGTCATAATCAATAACAGCGGCGCTCGTTGTTGGTCCGCTGATGACAGTGCAAATTGTTCCAGCTCTGTATCCCATTTGAGAACATAAATGAAAAAATAGGCTTGACTCCATCTCCATATTAAGAACTCTTAATCCATCAATATCAATCTTTGAAAGACTTCCCTTGATGTCTGGAAATGTATTTTTTAAGCCTTCAATATATCTTGAGGATGGGCCATAAAATCCTGGAGAGGATGAAGTAATACCAATTTCATATTCAACGCCATGTTTTAATGCCTGCTTTTCTAAGGCTTTAGTGACTTCAATGGATGCTTTCGAAGCATAAGGGATAAGTTTTCCTTTGAATCTTGATGAGCTAGGGATTGACTTATTCAATATTTTTTTAGCAGATTCTTCAATTCTTTCAATCACAGGGTCATTTGATGGTTCTTCAAAATAGATGCCAGTATTGTCAAGGCCAAGCGCATAAGAGCCAATGGCTTGTGAACCAGGAGTGATATTTGACTGAACCCCGCCCGATGTTCCAAGCCTTATCAATGTCATTGGCTCACAGTTAGTATTTCTTGTTTTGCTCTCAAAATTGAATTCGTGCTCAATAAAGGCCTCTACTAAAGCAATTTCAACGTTATCTGTGCCAATTCCTGTTCCAATGACAGATACTGGTATGCCCTTATATGTGCCTGTAAATGTTAGGTACTCTCTATTTGAAATTTCACGGTCAACAGTGTCAAATTCTTTAGATACGCGTATGGCTCTTGCGGGATCTCCAACAATAAAAATGTTTTGAGCAAGATCTCCTTTTTTTATCCCCAAGTGATAAAGGCGTTCATCAATAATGACAATTTCTGACTTATCAAACATTCACTTAAACTTCATCTTTTGTAAAATATTAATCAATATTATATACATCCAAAAGTTATAATTTTTCTACTAAAGCACAATACATTAAAAAGGGGTGAGTGCCATATGTCTGCCAGACGATTACAATCCAATTTAAAGAGCTCGAAGCGCTTTTAAATTATGAATGCTTTCTTAAATTTTCTTGTTCGACAAAAAAAGTTGGCTCTCCTGTTTACTTTATCAATTGTCATACTTGGATTTATGACACTACAAAAAATACAGCGTGACACCTATCCTGTCATAGAATTTGACCGACTATCAATCAATACCTCATATCCGAGCGCCTCTCCAAGAGATGTTGAGAAGAATATTACTAATGTTATTGAGAGCAAAATAAAAGGAATTTATGGAATTAAAGAGTTAACCTCAACCTCCTCAGAGGGTTCATCTCGTATCAATATAGAAATTGATGAAGAGGTGGATGATATTCAGGAGGTAAAGGATAGTATTTCTGAGGCGGTCAATGAAATCGAAGACTTGCCTGAGGATGCAAATGATCCAAGAGTGGTTGACAGAACCAGTACGGAGTGGCCAATTCTTACAATTGTTATTGGTGGCGACAGTATCAATGTTGAGACCGCCAAAGCCATTGCAAATAATATTGAGAAAAATCTATCTTTGATTGATGGCGTTTCAAGTGTGAATGTAAGCGGGGATTCAGAGAGAGAAGTTCAAATCAGAATCAATCCAGAAAAGCTCTTACAGTATCAACTCTCTTTTGATCAGGTCAGAAGTGTCATCGCGGATCAAAATGTTCGCTCTGCTATTGGTGATAATAATCAAGGAAGGAATCAAAAAAATATAGTTATTATCTCTGAATATGAAACCATGGAGTCTTTGGAGAATGTTGTTGTAAAGTCTAGTTTTGATGGGCCAACTATTTTATTAAAAGACATTGCAACCATCGATGAGGGTGAAATCGGTTTCAACACAGTTACTCGTATTAATGGAACTAAGGGTTACATTCTTAAAGTTACAAAAACAGAAAAAGCAGACGTTATTAGAACGATTGAAAAAGTAAGGGCGACTTTAGATACCCTTAAAGAGTCTTATCCTTCAAATCTCAATTTGATTGTTACTGATGACAGATCAAAGCCGGTATCCAATCGATTAAACATTGTAATGAATAATGCTCTAGTGGGACTGGCTCTAATTATGGTAGTTTTGGGTTTATTTTTGTCTTTAAAAACTGCATTCTGGGTTGCTGTGAGCATCCCTGTGACGCTATTAGGAACCGTAGCTTTTTTGGGCTTCGCAGGTGAAACAATTAATTTAATTTCAACGATTGGAATGGTTTTAGTGCTAGGTCTGGTTGTGGATGACAGCATCATCATAGCTGAGAGTATTCACCACTTCAAAGAGAAGGGTGGTGACGTCTATCAAAATATCGTTGATGGCCTTAAAAGAGTCATCATGCCTGTTATTACGACTATTTTAACTACTGTCCTTGCCATATCTACTGTTCTATTAGTAAGCGGCACCACGGGAAAATTTATATACATATTGCCCATTACTGTGATCTGTGCACTAACGTTTTCATTACTTGAGGTAAGCATCGCCTTACCGGCCCATATGTCTGGTAGTGAGGCAAAAAAACAAAAAACATGGTTTAAACCTGTCGAAAGGTGGTTTGAAAAAGCATTATTAGTAATTCTTAGGTGGCGCTTTATCATTTTGAGCCTGTTTATTGCTCTTCTTGCTTTTAGTGCTTATATAGGAACAAAAGAAATTTCTTATATCCAGTGGCCATCGAGCGGAACCAATTCAATAAATATCAGAGTGCAGACTCCTCTTGGGACTCCAGTTGAGACAACAGAGCAGTCCATCATCAAAATTGATGAGATTATTATGGATAAGGTTGGCTCAAATCTAGACTTTTTTACAAGCACAATTGGATCAAGAGGATCTAATCGAGCGGCTATTGCAATTACGTTGATTCCAGCTAATGACCGTGAAGCCACTGCCAAGGATATTATAGAAATTCTAAAGGTAGAAACACAAGATATTGAAGGCGTTTCAAGGATTAATTTTAGGACAAATAGGGGTGGCCCTAGAGGCGCTCTTGATATTGAGCTCAGTTTAATTGGAAGTAATGACGAGCAGCGTCAAGCAGCTGTCGATCAGCTTGAAATAATTCTTAATAGCTTCGAGGGTGTAAGCGACATTGATCGTGATGATGATTTAAGCAAAAATCGAATTGAAGTTTTGTTAGATTATGAGTCAATGGCAAGATTAGGTATTCAATATCAGCAGGTTTATAGTCACTTAAGGACGATCTATTCTGGCATGGATGTTTCTGATGTTGAGTTTAATAATGCTAGCTTAAACGTGAAAATGTATCTTGGTGATAGTAACTATTCTGATGATTATATTACGAAAACCTCGATCAGAAATAATCAAGGAAGAATGATTCCAATGTCTCAATTTGCAAATGTTATTGAGACTCAGGGTGATCCAAACTACAAGCATTTGAATGGTGAGCGAGTTGTTAAAGTAAGTGCTGCGGTTGAAGATTCAGTAACTACTGCACAATCTGTCTCAAAAAGAGCACTTGATGAGCTCGATTTGATTAACAATTTTCCTGAAGTTCGTGTCATAGAAGGTGGAAGCTCCTTAGAAGCAAAAGAAGCCTTGAGTGATTTTTCTTTGGCGCTTGGTTTTGCTGTATTTGGAATATATATGCTTATATCGCTTCTTTTTAATTCATACTCTCAGCCATTATTAGTTATCCTCAGTATTCCTTTTGCTTTAATTGGTGTTGTTTGGGCTTTTTTCTTTCACTCTGAGACATTTAGCTTTTTCGTTTTGCTTGGCGTCTTGGCATTAGTAGGCGTTGTTGTAAATGACTCGTTAGTGATGATAAGCCATCTAAATTTTATTAAGAAAAATAAAGATATGGATGGTTCATCAATCGAGTGGATTGCAAAGGGCGCAAAAGACCGCCTAAGGGCAGTCATATTAACGACCCTTACAACACTTGCAGGCGTTTTGCCACTGATTTATGGCTTTGGAGGTAAAGATGCATTCTTACAGCCAATGGTTATGGCTCTTGGCTATGGATTATTATTTGGAACTTTTGTGACTTTAATACTGCTTCCTTGTTTGTACTCAATTAATCTTGATGTTTCCAACTGGTTTTCGAGGTTAAAGACTAGGTTTCTTTAAATTTACTCTCCAAAAAAGTCATTTTTTCTGCCATCTGTAAAGTCTCTAGATAAGAACTTTGTTAGTCCAATAATTGACCACCAAAATGCGCCGTACAATATCACTTTAAGGCATAGCAAAATGTCCTTATAAATGAATCCTACAGCTATAAGCGTTAGAATAAATAGCGTTATGAGAAGCTTATTCATTATCTAATTATATTTAAGTTATCTTGAAAGTTTGTCAGACTTATCTTCTAATTATTGTCTTAAAAATCAAAAATATTATGAGCAATCTTTTTTTTAGCTCAGTAAAAAGGTCTACAATAATTTATTCAAATTAGAAAGAGTTTGAATAAATTTATTAATTACATACTAAACAAAAGGAGGGGTAGCGATGAAGTTATTTAAGAGATTTCATTCTATTAGATTAAGTAAAGTAAGATCAATGCCTTTAGTAATTGGTCTGAGCTGTTTTTTATCATTAGGCCTGTCTTCACAGCCTGTATTTGCTGATGGTCATAAATCATTTGAAATAACCATTCTTCATACAAATGACTTTCATGCCAGATTTAGACCAATAAGCAAGTATGACAATAACTGTTCACCAGAAAATAATGCCGATGGCAAATGCTTTGGAGGTTCTGCTCGCTTAATTTCAGCGATTGAAGATGCACGCTCTAGACACAAGAACACAATCTTGCTTGACGGTGGTGATCAGTTCCAGGGTACCCTTTTCTACACCATGTATAAAGGGAAAGTAGCAGCAGAAATGATGAATAAGATGCAATACGATGGTATGGCAGTTGGTAATCATGAATTTGATGATGGGCCAGTAACATTAAGGGCTTTTATGGATACTGTGAACTTTCCAGTATTGATGGCGAATGCTAATGTGGATCTTGAGCCTGAGCTCAAAGACAAATTACAAAAATCAACCATTATTGTTAAAGATAACCGAAAGATTGGACTTATTGGTGTCGTGACTGAGGATGTAGTTGATATTTCTAGTCCTGGCGATAACATTATCTTTACTGATGCCATTACTGCAGTTCAGGCTGAAGTCGATGCGCTAACTCAGCAAGGCGTTAATATCATTATCCTTTTATCTCACTCTTCATATGCAATTGATAAGGAGATTGCAGCTAATACAACCGGTGTTGATGTGATTGTAGGCGGACATGATAATACTTACTTGTCTAATGTTAGTGACAGGGCAAAGGGTCCTTATCCAACCGTTGTAAATGATACTCAGATTATCCAGGCTTATGCGTATGGAAAGTTTCTTGGTGAGCTTTCAGTTGTCTTTGATGACAAAGGAGAGGTTGTATCTGCAACTGGTGAGCCAATCACAATTGATAAATTAATTAGTGAAAATAGTGACGTTATTGCTCGCCTGGATGAGCTTGAAGTGCCAATTAACGAACTCAAAGAAAGAGAGGTCGGTAGTGTCTCTAGTGAGTTAAATGGAAACAGGGCAGTTTGTAGAGTCCAGGAGTGTGATATGGGTAATATGATCGCAGACGCAATGAGGCATGCTGTAATGGATAAAGGCTATACAATAGCACTTATGAATTCAGGTGGCATTAGAGCTTCGCTTGATTCTGGCAAAGTCACTCTTGGAGAGGTTATGACGATTTTGCCCTTCCAGAATACTTTGGCAACCTTTAAGGTTACAGGGAAACAGCTGCTAACTGCTATTGAGAATGGTGTTAGTGAGGTTGAGGATGTTGCTGGAAGATTCCCTCAAGTCTCAGGAATGCGCTTTACTTTTGATGCAAGTAGACCTGCTGGTGATAGGGTAACTTCAATTGAGACTCAGGATGAGTATGGCTGGAGCAACTTAAATCTTTATGGAACCTACGGTATGGTATCAAACAACTTTATCCGGGGTGGTGGCGATGGATACAAGGTATTCCGCTCTGCTTCTGATATTTATGACTTTGGTCCTGACTTAGCAGATGTGGTTGCTGATTATATTGATGCAAACCCTGGTTATTCTGGTTATACCGATGGTCGAATTAATCAAGAGTAGTTAAAAATCAATTAACTAGATTAAAAGGGCCAACATCATGTTGGTCCTTTTTTATTGGGTGTGCTCTGAGATAAAAGTTTCTGCTCTATCAAAGATTAACTCTTTGCGTTCTGGGGAAAGCCTATCAAGAAATGTAGCCTGCAGGGAAAGTCTTGGATTAGACTGATAGAAGCTTCTATTTTTTTCGATAAAACGCCAATAGAGCCCATCAACAGTGTCACACCAATCACCCCTTTTATAATTACTCATTTTTAAGAAATAATTTGATCCACAGGTATAAGGCTTAGTAGACATTAGCCCACCATCTGAATAGGTTGCCATGCCAAAAACATTGGGCACCATAACCCAATCTGAAGAGTCAATATACATCTCCATGAACCAACGGTAAATCTCTTTAGGGTCTATTTCACAAAGATTCATAAGGTTGCTGATTACCATAAGTCTTGGTATGTGATGATTGTAGCCATCCTGAAGTGCGGTTTTAATGGAGTCATCAAGAGGTAGAATGCCCGTTGAGGCTTCGTACCAGCTGTCAGTTAATTTGCCAGTGTGGTCCCAGTAATTGCTGTTAAGCTGGAAATCACCTTTTTCTTGATAAATACCTCGGATGAATTCTCTCCATCCCAAAACTTGCCTAATGAAGCCCTCAAGAGAGTTCATAGGGATTTGAAATTCATCAGCACTTTCAAGCAGTATTTCAAGTATATTTTTTGGTGAAAGAAGTCCAATATTCATAGATGCGCTAATACAGCTATGAAACAAAAAGTTTTGACCCTCTAACATGGCATCTTCATAGACACCAAAGTTAATCATCCTATTTCTAATAAAGTCCAAAAATTGTTCATTAGCTTCTTTGCGAGTGACTGGGAACCACGGATTATCAAGAAATCCAGGATGTTCATCAAAATGCTTATTGATGAGAGTGCAGATTTCATCGTGGTACTTAGAAAGATTTGGCTTAGGTAGCTCTGGAATGACGGTCTTTGCAGGGATTTTCTTTCTATTTTCCTGATCAAAGGACCATTTACCTCCAGCAGGCTTTTGGTTTTCATCAAGCAATATATTAAATTTTTTCCTTCCTTGCTGATAAAAGTTAGCCATCCTAAATACTTTTTTATCTTTATGTAGTGAGTGAAATTCTTCTCTAGAAAAGAGGAAGTTAGGAGATTGGTGAGAGACCATCTGGATATTAGATTTATTTATACCTTCTAGAAGTTCTTTTTCAAAATCTTTGTCTTCAATTTCAAAGAGATTGATTTCCTGAATATTGTTATCAATTATGAATTTTGTAAGGTGATCTGAATATGATTGACCCTCCTGACGATCATCAAGCTGAGTGTAATGAATTGAAATATTATGAGACTCTAATTCTTCTTTATACTCCCGCATTGAACAAAGAAAGAGGTAGAGCTTAAGTTTATGATGTTTTTCATAGGTACAAAGGTGGAAATCTTCTGACATGAAGACATCGCTACAACCCAGGTTTTTTAGGATTTCAGGCTCAAAAAGCTGATTACCAAGAATTACAAATACTTTGTTCATTGGTTGATAATTTTAGTTAATTCAAAATAAATTAGAATA
>JAOGRV010000007.1:0-57625 GCA_028107545.1 Pseudothioglobus singularis (SeqCode)
ATAAAATTGAAAGTCTTGTAAATAATTCTATAAATGAATTTGCTTTAGAAGAAAACTATGATCTAATCCTTTATAAAGACGTTGCCTTTGTGAGCGACAAGGTTAACATAACTCAACAAATCATTGAAAAAATTATAAAACAGTCACCATGACATTCACACTTAAAGAAATTGCAGACATAGTTGGAGGGTCAATAGAAGGAAACTCATCAAAATCCATTAATGGAATTGGCGCCTTGGATTCTGCAAATTCAAACCAAATATCTTACGCAGTAAGTACCAAATACAAAGACTCTCTAAAGAGCTCTAATGCTGGTGCTTTTATTATTAAAAAAGACCTTAAGCACCTCTGTCCTAATGATAGCATCATAGTTGATAACGTTTATCTTGCCTACTCAATTCTTACCCATAAATTCAAAGTAAATCAAAATATTCAAAATTTGAGTTATGATCAACAATTAATTTACCCCAATTCGTATATTGCTGCTAATAGCTTAATTGGCTTAAATGTCATGATTGGCACTAAATCAACTATAGGGGCTAATTGTGTAATTGAAGATAACGTCAAAGTTGGCTCCAACACTCTAATTGAGTCAAATGTTATTATTCAAAAAGGATGTCAAATTGGAGATAATTGTGTTATTTCTCCAGGTGCAGTTATTGGATCAGAAGGTTTTGGTAATGCAAGGGATGCTAATCAAAAATGGAGTGCTATTGCTCATCTTGGAAATGTACTAATTGGTGATAACGTTTCTATAGGTGCAAATACTACTATTGATAGAGGAACAATATCAGATACAGAAATTCACAATGGTGTAAAAATTGACAATCTTATTCACATTGCTCATAACGTAATTATTGGAGAAGATACTGCTATAGCAGCAAAAACAGGTATAGCTGGTACAACAATAATTGGAAAAAGGTGCATGATAGGAGGTGCAGTAGGTATTGTTGGACACTTAAAGATTACAGATGATGTTGTTATAAATGCTACGAGTACGGTTAATAGAGACATTACTAAACCTGGCGTATATACAGGTTTTGTGCCTCTCATGCTTCATTCAGATTGGAAAAAGGTAGGTATATGGCTAACAAAACTTGATAAAATTGCCACCTTCTTGAAGATTAAATTGAAAAACATTAGGTAAAACTATGGAAATGAATATAAACGAGGTTAAAAATTTTCTACCCCATCGATATCCTTTTTTGCTTATTGATCGGGTAATTGGCTTCGAATCAGGGAAAAATTTGACAGCTTTAAAAAATGTTTCTTTTAATGAGCCACAATTTACCGGTCACTTTCCTGATCAGCCAATCATGCCAGGTGTTTTAATTATTGAGGCTATGGCTCAAGCGACTGGAATATTGGCTTTTAAATCAGAAGTAGGCAGACCTGAAGTTGGTCAAATATATATGTTAGTTGGAGTCGATAAAGTTCGCTTTAAAAGAATTGTTGAACCCGGTGATCAACTTAAAATCTATGCAGAAGTTCTTACTGTAAAGCGTGGTATGTGGAAATTTAACTGTACAGCAAAAGTTAAAGGAGAGCTTGTCACATCGGCGGAAATTTTATGTACGCAAAAAAAAGCAAATAACTGATTATGCCTATTGATTCATCAGCTATTGTTCATGAGAGTGCAAAAATCCACAAGGATGCAGTAATATCTGCATATGCCCTCGTTGGTGCCAATGTTGAAATTGGTGCTGGAACATTAATTGACTCTCATGCCGTTATAGAAGGCCCTACTAAAATTGGAAAAAATAACCATATCTACTCTTTTGCATCAATTGGAGGGGACCCCCAAGATATTACTTATCAAGAAGGCCAAGAGAGCAATCTAGTTATTGGTGATGATAATCTGATAAGAGAATTTTGCACAATAAATAGGGGCACAGAAAAAGAAAATTCTTTGACGCGAATAGGTTCTAATAATATGTTAATGTCTTATGTTCACATTGCTCATGACTGCCAACTTGGCAATCATATCATAATGTCAAACAATGCCTCTCTAGCTGGGCATGTTAGAATTTCCGATTGGGCTATTCTTGGAGGTTTTGCACTAGTTAAGCAATTTTGCAACATTGGTAGGCATACTTATGCTGGTATGGGATGCCAAATTAACAAAGATATCCCTGATTATATGGTTGCTTCAGGGATTCATCCAAAAATTAGAAGTATTAACTCTGTAGGAATGAAACGAAGAGGCTTCAGTGCGAGTTCTATCTCTTCAGTTAAAAGAGCCTTTAAGGTAGTTTACAGAGACTCTCAGGGAAGGCTTCTGGATCAAGCTCTTAGTAAGCTTGAAGCATCAGAGTCTGATAGTCCTGAAGTCATGCAATTCGTCAAATGCATCAGGAATTCAAGAGTGGGCATTATGCGCGGCCCAGCAGATGAGTAGTTAATAACCATAAATCATGTCCAAATCATTTATAAGGTCAAGCAGCATTGTTTCTGCAATGACCTTTGTTTCTAGGTTATTAGGTCTAATCAGAGACTTTGTTATTGCAAGACTTTTTGGCGCTAATGAGTTGACAGACGCATTTTTAGTGGCATTTAGAATTCCAAACTTTTTTAGGCGCTTGTTTGCTGAAGGTGCTTTTTCTCAAGCCTTTTTACCAATCTTAGCTGATACTAAATCAAATCATAGTGAACAAGAAGTTCAACTTGTAATTAATCATATAGCGACTAAGCTGTTGAGTGTTCTAATGATTATTACTCTTATAGCTATGATTATTGCGCCTCTTATTATCTTTTTATTTGCATGGGGATTCTACTTTAAGGCAGATCCTGAGCAGTTTCAGCTAGCATCTGACATGCTAAGAATAACTTTTCCATATTTATTACTTATTTCACTGACAGCTTTATCAGGATCAATTCTTAATACTTATGATAATTTTACTGTTCCCGCATTTACCCCTGTTCTTCTTAACATTTCATTAATCATAAGTGCTATCTTTTTATCAAAATACTTATCAACTCCAATTATGGCTCTTGCATGGGGCGTCTTATTAGGTGGTATTGCACAGCTTGCATTTCAAATCCCTTTTTTAAGAAAAATTAAAAGACTACCAAAATTAAAATTTGGACATCATCAAGCTCTTATAACACTTAAAAAAAGAATGCTTCCTGCATTATTTGGTGTTTCGGTCTCTCAAATCAACCTTTTGGTTGATACCATGATTGCATCAACACTTGTTGCAGGAAGTGTTTCCTGGCTTTACTATTCAGATAGATTGCTGGAGCTTCCATTGGCGTTGATTGGGATAGCACTTGCAACTGTTGCTTTAGCAAAACTAAGTAATTATCATGCTCAAAAAGATTCTAAGAGCTTTATCGAAACTATTGATAGAGCACTTATTTTGGCAGTTTTATTTGGTATTCCAGCTTGTATTGGATTAGTTCTACTCTCAGAAGAATTGATTGTTACCCTTTTTCAATATGAAGCATTTGATATTAATTCAGCTATGAAAACCTCATACAGTCTTCAGGCATATGGTTCAGGATTAATGGCATTTATTGCTATTAAAATCTTTGCACCTATTTTTTTATCTAGAGGAGATACTAAAACACCTGTCAAGGCTGGAGTTGTTGCTATGGTTTCAAATATTATTTTAAACCTTATCCTAGTTCAATTTTATGGGCATGTCGGCCTAGCTGTGGCGACCTCTATTTCAGCGCTGCTAAATGCATTGATACTTTACTTTTTCTTAATCAAGCAGTCTATCTACAAGTTGCACATTAATCTATATAAAATGTTGTTTAAAGTTATATTATCAGTCTTTATAATGTCTCTATACATTATCTATTTTGATTCGGATATTGATATTTATTATGAGTCCTCTATGGTCGAAAGATCTGCACTCATTGTTAAGACGATAGCTGTATCAATAGCTATCTATTTTTTGTCACTATTTATACTTGGAGTTAGATTAAAAAATTTATGAGTACAGTTTATTGCGTTAAATTAAAGAAAGAATCAGAAGGTTTAGATAGGGCCCCCTACCCTGGTGAGCTTGGAAAAAAAATATTAGATTCGGTTTCTAAGAATGCTTGGCAAATGTGGCTTGACCATCAAACAATGCTTATTAATGAAAATAACTTAAATTTATTTGAAGAGTCGTCTCAAGCCTACTTAAAAGAACAAATGGAAAAGTATTTTTTTTCGGATGATGATCTTGATCAAATCAAGGGCTATATTCCAAAATAATGATGAAAAACTCTACCTACTAATGTCTAATTTATTCATCATTGCTGCTCCTTCAGGATGCGGAAAAACAACCTTAGTTGACGCATTACTCAAAAACTCAGAAGATTTATACTTGTCGGTCACTCATACAACACGCAGACCAAGAGTTGGTGAAGTAGACGGCGTCAATTATCACTTTATCTCTAAAACTGACTTTAAAAAAATGATTCTTAATGCTGAATTTGTTGAACATGCGGAGGTATTTGGAAACCTTTATGGAAGCTCTCGAGAAAAAATTCAGGAAAATTTGAATAAGAATATTGATGTAATCCTTGAGATTGATTGGCAAGGAGCTCGTCAAGTAAAAGCAAACATGCCTAATGCCAATAGTATTTTTATATTACCACCTTCAAAAAAATCTTTACTCGAAAGACTTAAGGGTCGTGGCCAAGATGATGATGAAACAATTAAAAATCGAATGTCTGATGCTGAAAATCAAATGAAACACTATGACGAATTTGATTATTTAGTTATCAACGATATCTTTGATGATGCGCTATTACATTTAAAGACCATCATTCATAATACCAATGATAATTTCAATAAATCTGAACTAACACTTGAAAAACAAGTTTTAAGACATAAATATTTACTTAATGAATTGATATAAATCATTTTTTTGGTATAATTTGTCTCTGATTTATCGTACTTGGAAACCTAATGAGTGAATTAGCATTATCGATAAAAAACGTATCTAGAGATCTAGAGGTACAAAAGTACCCTCCTATTCTTTCCCCAGAGGAGGAATATAATTTAGCTATCGAACTTTATGAAGATGGAAGCTTATCTGCAGCCCAAAAGCTAGTTCTAGCCCACATGCGCTTTGTAGCGTTTGTTGCTCACGGTTATAAGGGTTATGGACTCGAGCAAGCAGATTTAATCCAAGAAGGCACAATCGGCTTAATGAAGGCAGTAAAACGCTTCAATCCTCATAAAAAAGTCAGACTCTCTTCATTTGCTGTTTACTGGATACGCGCTGAAATTCACGAATATATTTTCAAGAATTGGAAAATTGTCAAGGTTGCTACAACAAAAGCACAAAGAAAACTCTTTTTCAAACTAAAACAAGCTAAATCTAACATATTCCAATCTTTAACCAGCGAGCAGGCAAAAGTAATCGCTGAAGATTTGGGTGTTAGAGAAAAAGATGTTATTGAAATGGAATCAAGACTTCAACTCAACGATGTTGCGTTTGAAGTGAATGATGATGATGACACTTATACTCCTGAGCACTACATATCTGATCCTGGTAAAAATCCAGAGCAATTAGTGGTCAGCAATAAAAGTCAAGAAGACCAACATAATAAGCTTTATCAAGCTCTTTCTTCTTTGGATGAGAGAAGTATCGATATTTTACAAGCTAGGTACTTGAAAGAAGAAAAATCGACCTTACATACTTTAGCAGACAAGTATGGTGTTTCCGCTGAAAGGGTTCGTCAACTTGAAAATAAAGCTATCAAAAAGCTTAAAGAACGTCTAGAAGAGTAACAACTTTTTTACGACAATTTTTTATGTAATACCAGGAGAAAACATGGAAATCCGCCCCCTACACGATCGTGTAATCGTTCGAAGAGTAGAAGAAAAGAAAACAACAGCTAGTGGTTTAATTATCCCTGATTCATCAACTGAAAAGCCATCAAGAGGTGAGGTTGTAGCAGCAGGAAATGGGAGAATTAGTTCACAAGGAGACTTAATCCCATTGGATGTTAAAGTTGGTGACACGGTAATGTTTGGTCAATATTCAGGTTCTGAAATCACTGTTGGTGAAGAAAAGCTTCTAGTGATGAGTGAAGATGAAATTGTTGCAGTAATTGAAGAATAAAGGAGATTTATAATGTCAGCGAAAGACGTAAAATTTAGCTCAGAAGCTAGAGATTTAATGATGTCAGGGGTAAACACTCTTGCAAATGCAGTGAAAGTTACACTTGGACCCAAAGGTAGAAATGTGGTTTTAGACAAATCATTTGGCGCTCCTTCCATCACTAAAGATGGAGTTTCTGTTGCTCAAGAGATTGAACTTGAAGGTAAGTTTGAAAACATGGGCGCTCAAATGGTTAAAGAAGTTGCTTCCAAAACGAATGATATTGCGGGAGATGGAACAACTACCGCTACAGTTTTAGCTCAAACGCTAATATCTGAGGGTGTTAAGTCTGTAGCAGCTGGAATGAACCCTATGGATCTAAAAAGAGGCATTGATAAAGCCACTGCAGCAGTTGTCTCAAATCTACAAAAAGCATCTCAACCATGTAAAAACAGTGAAGCAATTGCGCAAGTTGCAACTATTTCAGCCAATTCAGATACATCTGTTGGTTCAATTATTGCTGAGGCTATGGAAAAAGTAGGCAAAGAGGGTGTAATTACCGTAGAAGAAGGTTCAACTCTTGAAAACGAACTTGATGTCGTTGAAGGAATGCAGTTTGATCGCGGATACCTTTCACCATACTTTATAAATAACCAGGAAAAAATGTCTGCAGACCTTGAGCATCCATATATTTTATTACATGATTCAAAAATTGCAAATATTCGTGACTTACTGCCAGCACTTGAAGCGGTTCAAAAAGCTGGAAAACCTCTTCTCATTATTGCTGAAGATATTGAGGGGGAAGCACTAGCAACTCTTGTTGTTAATAATATGCGCGGTATTGTTAAGGTTGCCGCTGTTAAAGCTCCAGGCTTTGGTGATCGTCGTAAAGCGATTCTTGAGGATATTGCAATCCTTACTGGTGGAACAGTTATTTCTGAAGAAGTTGGCTTGTCACTAGAAGCTATTACTGAAGAGCATTTAGGCACAGCTAAACGTATTGAAATCGGTAAAGACAATACTACTGTGATTGATGGTGCAGGTGCTAAAAAGAATATCACCTCTCGTATTGGTCAAATCAAAACTCAAATTGAAGCCACAAGCTCAGATTATGACAAAGAGAAGCTTCAAGAACGTTTAGCTAAACTTTCAGGCGGCGTTGCAGTCATTAAAGTAGGCGCGGCAACTGAAGTCGAAATGAAAGAGAAAAAAGATCGTGTTGATGATGCACTTCATGCAACTCGCGCAGCTGTTGAAGAAGGTGTTGTACCTGGTGGAGGTGTCGCATTTGTTCGTGCTATCTCATCATTGGATAAACTTAAAGGTGATAACAGTGATCAAGATGTAGGTATCAGCATCTGTAGACGTGCCTTAGAAGAGCCTTTAAGACAAATCGTTACTAATGGTGGTGGTGAGGCCTCTGTTGTTTTAAATGAAGTTTTAAAAGGCAAGGGTAATTATGGCTACAATGCTTCTTCAGAAGAGTATGGAGACATGCTTAAAATGGGTATCTTAGATCCAACCAAGGTATCACGTGCAGCTCTTCAACATGCGGCAAGTATCTCTGGTTTAATGATTACAACTGAAGCAATGATAACTGATATGCCTCAAGAGAGTGGTCCTGCAATGCCTGATATGGGTGGCATGGGTGGCGGCATGCCAGGCATGATGTAATTCTATTTTTTTTATAGTGAAAAAGCCCCATTTTTTGGGGCTTTTTTTTGGTATTATAATTGTCACTGAAACCCAATTCAAAATATGTCAAATTACGACGCATCTTCTATAGAAGTCCTTACTGGCCTGGAGCCAGTCAAAAAACGCCCAGGCATGTATACAGACACTGAAAACCCAAATCATCTTGCACAAGAAGTGGTTGATAATAGTGTCGACGAGGCAGTCTCGGGATATGCTACCCAAATCAATGTTACGCTTCACACAGACAACTCTATGTCGGTTGAAGACAATGGCAGAGGCATTCCAATAGATATTCATCCAAAAGAAGGAACACCTGCCGTTGAGGTTATCCTGACTAAACTCCACGCTGGTGGAAAATTTTCTAATGACTCGTACCAATTTTCTGGAGGACTTCATGGTGTTGGTATATCAGTTGTAAATGCATTATCAAGCTCAATAGAAGTTTGGATTAAAAGAGATGCAAAACAGTACTACATGAAATTTGACTCCAGCGTCAAATCCAATGATCTTGAGGAAATAGGTGCCGTTGGGAAGCGTAATACGGGAACTCTGATTAAATTTACCCCTGATGCGAAATTTTTTGATTCAGTAAAATTTTCAATAAAAAAACTAAGACACAATCTTCGCTCTAAGGCTGTATTATGTCCTGGTCTTGAGGTTAATTTTAAAAATGAAATTGATGAAACTGAAGATACTTGGCTCTTTAATGACGGCATTAAAGATTACTTACAGGCTTCTTTGGATGGTCTTGAATGCGTCCCATCTATTCCATTTGTAGCATCCTTTGAAACCAAAGATGAGCAACTAGATTGCGCGTTAACTTGGACTGAAAATACCAGCAATATTACTGCTGAAAGTTTTGTGAATCTTATTCCAACAATTGGTGGAGGAACACATGTTAATGGTCTGAGATCTGGACTGACTGATGCCCTTAAAGAATTCTGTGAATTCAGAAACCTTATTCCAAAAAATATCAAACTAACTCCCGATGATGTTTGGCAAAGAATTGCTTATGTTCTCTCAATAAAAATTTTAGATCCTCAATTTTCAGGTCAAACAAAAGAAAGGCTCTCCTCAAGAGAGTGCGCTTCATTTGTTTCCGGAGTCGTTAAAGACTCTTTTAGTTTATGGCTCAATCAGCATACTGATATTGCTGAAAAAATTGCTGAATTAGCCATCATTAATGCTCAGTCAAGATTAAAAACTGCTAAAAAAGTTGTCAGAAAAAAAATTGTAAGTGGGCCAGCACTCCCTGGTAAGCTTTCAGATTGCACGAGTTCAGACCTTGAGCAAACAGAAGTTTTCTTAGTTGAGGGTGATTCTGCTGGCGGTTCAGCTAAGCAAGCAAGAGACAAGAATTATCAAGCAATACTTCCTCTAAGAGGTAAAATTCTTAATACGTGGGAGGTTGACTCATCACAAGTTCTTGCATCAAATGAAATTCATGATATAAGTATTGCAATTGGTCTCGAGCCAGATAACAATGATCTATCTGGATTGAGGTATGGAAAGGTATGCATCTTAGCTGATGCTGACTCAGATGGTCTTCATATTGCGACATTAATTTGCGCGCTCTTTGTCAAACATTTTCCTAAGTTAGTTAGCCAAGGGCATGTTTATGTTGCAATGCCTCCGCTTTATAGAATAGATGCTGGAAAACAGGTCTTTTACGCACTTGATGACAAAGAAAAAGAACACTTTGAAGCAAGGCTTTTAAAAGAAAATAAACGTCAAAAAATTCAGGTTCAAAGATTTAAAGGGCTTGGTGAGATGAATCCTAAGCAGCTCCGAGAAACAACTATGCAGCCTGACACAAGAAGACTAATTCAACTCACTCTAAACCATCCTCTTCAGATACAAGAGACTATGGATATGCTTCTTTCCAAAAAAAGAGCATCTGACCGAAAATCTTGGCTAGAAACAAAAGGCAATCTTGCTAATGTCTAAATAATATCTGGTAACAGTGATTAGTGATATATTAAAGTTAATTTCTTCTTAAAAATATAATTACAAATTACATTAATCAAATAGCATTAATAATTATCAATAAATATTTAAAATTTAACGCTATTTAGTGTTTTTTGAAGATAAAATATACACTTTTAAACAATTTAAGGATTTAACTCAAAATGAGTATTGAAGATAGAGTGCGAAAAGTTGTAAGTGAGCAGTTAGATGTTAGTGGTGAAATTGATAATAATGCATCATTCATAGACGACTTAGGGGCGGATTCATTAGATACTGTAGAACTTGTAATGTCACTTGAAGAAGAGTTTGACTGTGAAATTGCAGATGAGGAAGCTGAAAATATTACAACCATTCAACAGGCAATCGACTACATTAACGCAAATACATAATATTCATCAATAAATCTATTAAGGCGTTTACTTTAAAAAGTAAAACGCCTTTTTTTTACTCAATTTTTTAATTTGTAAAAATCCTTTTTTAATTAATTTATTAAATTTAAGACTTAATCCATTATGAGCAAAAGAAGAGTTGTGATTACAGGGTTGGGCATTGTATGTCCAGTTGGAAACAATGTAAATGATGCCTGGAAAAATATTATTAATGGCGTTTCTGGTATTGCCCCAATTGACAATATTGATACTCAACTGCAAGCAGTGAAATTTGGTGGAGCTGTCAAAGACTTTGATGTCTCCAAGTACCTAAGTCCAAAAGAAGTAAAAAAGATGGATGTTTTTATTCATTATGGAATGGCTGCTGGTATTCAAGCGTTTGAAGATAGTGGACTTGAGGTTACAGAATTTAATGCTGAAAGAATTGGCGTTGCAATTGGAGCTGGGATTGGCGGCTTGACAACGATTGAAAAAACTGCAGACTTATTTAGAGAAAAAGGCCCAAAAAGGATTTCACCTTTCTTTGTGCCCTCCTCAATCATCAATATGGTCTCAGGTAATATGTCTATCAAATATGGCCTTAAAGGGCCTAATTTTGCCATTGTTACTGCTTGCACTACTGGAACTCATAATATTGGAGATGCTTCAAGAATAATTGAATATGGTGATGCTGACGTGATGATTGCTGGAGGAACTGAAATGTCTTCTACCAATTGCGGACTAGGCGGCTTTGCAGCTGCGCGAGCACTCTCAACAAGAAATGATGATCCTGAGACGGCCTCAAGACCCTGGGATGTTGATAGAGACGGGTTCGTCCTTGGTGATGGAGCTGGTGTCGTTGTCCTAGAAGAATATGAACACGCTAAAAAACGAGGTGCGAGAATTTATGGAGAGCTTGCTGGATATGGTATGAGTAGTGATGCATATCACATGACTCTTCCTTCTGAAGGTGGCGAGGGAGCTGCAAGGTGCATGAAAAACGCTATGAGAAACGCCAAGATTAATGAAGACCAGCTTGACTATATTAATGCACATGGAACCTCTACGCCTGCTGGTGATATTGCTGAAACGGATGCTGCCAAATTAGCATTGGGTGCTTACTCAAAAAATATTGTCATGAGCTCAACAAAATCGATGACTGGACATCTTCTTGGAGCTGCAGGTGGAATTGAGGCAGTATTTACTGCTTTAGCCATTAGAGACCAAATAGCACCTCCAACGATTAATATATTTAATCAAGATCCAAATTGTGACTTAGATTATGCAGCTAATGAAGCAAGAGAAATGAAAATAGATCATGCAATTTCAAATTCTTTTGGGTTTGGTGGCACAAACGGATCAATCTTGATTTCTAAAGGACCCTAGAGGCTCTTAGCTTTCTTCTAAAATAATTGAAGCTTCATCAACTAGGTCAGTATCTGTAAAAACATCCATCCCAATTTTGTAAATTCTTAAAGCACCATTAGTAACACTTTTATAAGCCTCCTCTTTATGAATAATTATTTGCCAACTTTGGTCATTAGACTGGAATGAAAAGGCGCCACCAATAATGGCTAATGTAAGAATTGCGCCTAATAAATATTTAATCATTATTTTTTCCAGTTATTGTCAGCAAAAAAATTTTATTTTACCAAGTTTCATATCATTTAATCGAAATTCCAGAGGCTTTTAAAAGTCCATCCATTTTTGGCCTACTTCCTCTAAATTTAATATACTGGTCCATAAAATCCAAACTTCCCCCAATTTCAAGAATATGCCGCCTGAAATCATGGGATGATTTGGATCCGATTCCTCCACTCTCTTTAACAAATTCATAAGCATCTGCTGCCAAAACTTCTGCCCACTTATAGCTAAAATAACCTGCTGCATAGCCTCCACTAAAGACGTGAGAAAATGAATTGAGGAAACGATTTTCCTTTACTACAGGCAATAGAGCTGTTTTCTCTCTAACTTTTCCGAGGACTTCATATGTGTCATTGCTTGTTATGTGAGTACTGATATCCCATAAAGCAAACTCACACTGCCTAAGCATTTGCAGACCAGATTGAAAGTTTTTGGATTCGATTACCTTCTGAAATAACTCTTCAGGAAGTTTTTGACCTGTCTTCCAGTGACCTGAAATTAAATTAACCACCTCCCTTTCATAACAAAAATTTTCCATGTACTGACTAGGAAGCTCAACGCCATCCCAAGGAACACCACTAATGCCCGCAGCACAGGGGAAAGGAACCTTTGTTAATAGGTGATGAAGTGCATGACCAAATTCATGAAAGATAGTTACAATTTCATCAAAATCGAATAGAGCAGGCTTCCCTTCTGAGGGAGAGTTTAGGTTACAAACAACAAAAGCAACCGGCAATGATTCTTTGAAAAGTCCCTGATAGTCAGACATCCATGCGCCGCCTCTCTTATTCTCTCGAGCATAAACATCTAAATATATTCTTCCAATTACTCCATTATTATCCTCAAGATTAATGACTCTTACATCCTCATGATAGGTCTTTTCATGAATTTCAGTCAACTTAACATTGTAGAGATTTTGAATGGTTTCAAATAAACCATCAAAAACACTGCTTTCAGGAAAAAAGGGTTTCAAGTCAGACCTCTTAAAACTAAATTTTTTTTGTTTTAATTTTTCTGAGTAGTACATCAAATCCCAAGGCATTAAAGGATGGCCTGCAAAGCTCTCTAGATCAATTAATTCAGCTTTTGCTTGTGGGGTTGAAAGTTCTATAAGACTGTTCAAAAACTCAATAACTGCATCTGGTGACTCAACCATTTTTGACTGGGTCGAATATTCGGCATAATTTAAAAATCCAACTAATTCTGACATTTCTGATCGTAGTTTTAAAATCTCATCCATAATTGGACGATTATTAAACTCTTTCGAAGTAATCCCGATATCTGAAGCCCTTGAAATATAGGCCTTATAAACCTCTTCTCTGAGATCGCTACTATCAGCATACGTCATAAGATCAATATAAACTGGCACTTGAAGACTGATCTCATAGTGATCGCCCTTTTTGACTTTAGAAAACTCATCAGCGCCATAGCCTTTTAAGTCATTAGCTGAGACAGTTTTTTTCCATGAATTAGTTGATTGTAAAACATTTTTAGAAAACTGATTACTGAGAACACTTAACTGCTCTTTAATTTCTTTAAATCGCTCAGACTTAGCTCCGTCTAGAGCAACACCAGAGAGTTCAAAGCTTCGCAATGAATCATTCACAATATGCTGCTGTTGGAAATTTAACTCAGTCTGACTAACCCTCTTAAATGCTTGGTAAAGATCTTTATTTGCACCAAGATCACTATAAAAATTAGAAATTAAAGGGAGTGTTTTTTCATACTGCGAATTGAACTCATCTGTAAACCTAACTGAGTTCAGATGAGAATTAACGCTCATCTCTTTTCCAATCAGATGTTCGGCCTCATCCAAAACACCCACAACACTTTCCCAGTCGACCCCATTGCTTGCTAAAGATGAATGAGTCATTCCAATATCGATAACTTTGCGAATATTTTCAACGATGTTATCAGGTTCGAAATTAGGTTTTAAGTCTGAATTCACAAGATGCATGTTTAATTAAAAAACTAATTATAAATAACAAGGGTTATTTATTAAATGAAGTTTTGAAGTTAATTCGAGAAAGATTGAGTGAAATTAGTTATCTTTCCTGTTCAGAATCTTAACCTCATAACCATTCTCTTCAGGCTCATCATCTATCATCTCAGAAGGGAAACCACTACCCAGAACCTCAACATCTGCTCTCTCTTCAAGTCTTTTAATAATATTCGGAGATAGCTCACGTGAGCCATAGCGTTTTTCACCATCCTTAAAAATATCTACAATCATAGGTGCAATTTCCAATTCAAGCCCTTTTCGCTCAGCAAGCTCATTAAATATACCTACGTCTTTAGATACTAGGTCCATCGTGAAGCTTATATCCCTACTTCCATTTAAAATGACCTGAGACTCTGTTTCATGAACAAACGAATTGCCTGACGAGGCTTTAATGGCCTCATAGGTAACATTCATATCCATACCAAGCACTTTCATCGTTGTAAGAGCTTCAGAAATTGACACTAGATTAACTGTTGCGAGATAATTAGTCATTACTTTTAATGTTGATGCTGTTCCCAAATCACCTGTATGAAGGACTCGTCTTCCCATTGTTGTAAGAATCGGCAAGGCTTTATCGAATGCCTCTCTTTTACAACCAGCAAAAATTGAAATATTTCCAGTATCTGCTCTATGGCATCCTCCAGACACAGGACAGTCAATTGGGAAGGCTCCTGTTGACTCAACGATTGTTCCTATTCTTCTTATTTCAGCCTCATCAGTTGTACTCATCTCCAGCCAAATCTTCCCTTCTCTGAGGCCAGCTATAACTCCATCTTCTGACTCCATGACCTCTGAACATGCCTTTGGTGATGGTAGACAAGTGATTACAACATCACAAAGCTCGGCCATCTCTCTTGGTGAGCTACTGCTCGATGCACCTCGATCTATGAACTGATTCACTAATGAGTTATCAAGATCTAAAACTGTAAGATCAAAACCATTTCTTAATAGGCTTCCTGCAAGCTTTCCACCTGCATTTCCCAGACCAATAAAACCTACCTTCATTCAATTCTCCTAAATACTAAATTAATCATCGTCAACGTAATATGGCTTTTGACTCATGGAAAGGTGAAGTTTTTTTCCTTTGTAAGGTGAGTTTGAACTAACAACGTCAAAATTTAACTCGATACCTAAGCCAGGTTTACTTGATGGAATGATATTTCCATTACTCCACTGAATTGAATCCTTTAAAACTTCGGAATGAAAGCCATCCCAAGTCTTTATACTTTCCATAATTAAAAAATTTGGTGTTGCAGCAGAAAGCTGAATACTGGCTGCAGCACCAACTGGGCCATTGTATATATGTGGAGCAATCTGAGCATAAAAAACTTCTGACAAACTCGCAATTTTTTTAGCCTCTAAGATTCCACCTACCCGGCCTAGGTTCATTTGAATAATGGAAGCCGCATTATTTTTTAAAACATCATAAAACTCATACTTTGTTGTTAATCGCTCACCCGTTGCAACTGGAATCTTAGTTTTTTTAGCAACTTCACTCATTGCACTAGATTGCCCTGGTGGAACTGGCTCCTCAAACCATAGAGGATCAAATTTCTCAAGTCTTTTTGCAAGCCTTACAGCTGATGAAGGTGTGAGTTGCCCATGGGTTCCAATAAGGATATCGCATTGATCTCCCACTGCCTCTCTAATTCTTTGAGTATAGTTTTCACAGTGAGCAAGCCTTTTTAGTGAAATTTGATGCCCAGAGTATGAAGAATAAGGACCAGCAGGATCAAACTTAATTGCACTAAAGCCCTGCTCCATAAAACTAACAGCAGACTCTGCACCAAGCTCCGGATCTTCATAATCAAGCACTCCTTTCTTGTCTTTTGGATACAGGTAAGTATATGAACGAAGCTTATCATGTACTTTACCTCCTATAAGCTCATAAATTGGCTTATTTGCAGCTTTTCCAATAATATCCCAACAAGCCATCTCAAGACCGCTTAAGATCCCCATCATCGATAAATCAGGCCTCTGAGTATAGCCACTCGAGAAACACTCTCTATAAAAACGTTCAACGTGATGAGGATCATGGCCTTTGAGATATCTTTCAAACACATCTTTGATTCCTTTGACAACAACCTCAGGATGGAAAGATGCCGAGTAAACTTCACCAACTCCTAAAATTCCGCACTTAGTTTCAATAGACAAGAAAATCCAATACATCCCTCCGATGTGAGGCTCAGGTGTTGCAACAACATAAGTATTTAGTTTAGCTACTTCCATTGATAAAGAAGTTATGAGTAGTTGAGTTAATTTTTATACGGATTTATACAAAGAAGCAAGTAAATTTTTTAACAATTGGAATAATTAATCCTGAGTTACTTTTCGCTTGGGATTATTCAGACGTTGAAGCTCCTTCCAGCTTGCATCAATCCATACATTCACATCGTTAGATATGAGGGGCTTTTTACCAAGGACCGAGTCTGCCATTTTTTCTGCCAACATTATGGTAGGGCCATTAAGATTACCATTTGGAATGGTTGGAAAAACTGAGGAATCAATTACCCTAAGATTCTCTATTCCATTAACCTGGCCTTCATTATTTACGACCGTCATTGGATCATCAAGTGAACCCATTTTGCAAGAACATGATGGGTGGTAAGCACTCTCAACATTTGCCCTCACCCATGCGTCAATTTCTTCATCACTGCTCACATCTATTCCAGGGCTCGCCTCTCCAGCATTAAAATCATCAAGCGCTGGCTGGCTTAAAATTTCTCTGGTGAGACGGATGCAGTCCCTCCAGTCCTTTCTATCTTGCTCAGTTTCCATATAGTTAAAAATAATTGTTGGCTTTGCTTTTGGATCTGAAGTGTTTATCCGAACATTGCCTCGACTAGTTACTTTATTAACGCCAGCATGAACCTGATAGCCATGCCCATCCATAGCCGCATTTCCATCATATCGCATGGCAGCTGGAAGAAAATGGTATTGTATATTTGGCCATTTAAGGCCAGCACGAGAGCGAATAAAGCCACATGATTCAAAGTGGTTAGTTGCACCTAATCCGGTCTTTGCTAATATCCATTCAATGCCTATAAGCCCCTTACTGAAAAGGTTTAGCTTGCTGTTAAGAGTAATTGGTTTTTTACAATGATATTGGAAGTAAACCTCGAGATGGTCTTGAAGATTTTCCCCAACTCCTGGCAACTCATGCAAAACATCTACGCCTGCATCATCTAGAACTTTTTTTGGTCCAATGCCTGACAACTGAAGAAGCTGTGGCGAGCCAATTGAACCTGCACAAAGAATCACCTCTCTATTTGCCTTTAAAACTTTTTTATTTCCATTTATTGAATACTCAACGCCCTTAGCTATTTTATTTTCAAGTATGACTTTTTGAACAAGTACGTTAGTTAATATCTTGAGATTAGATCTATTTTTTGCAGGCTTAATGTAGGCATTAGAGGTTGAAGAGCGAACCCCACCACCTACTGTCATATGCATTGGGCCAAAACCTTCTTGCTGTTCTCCGTTATAGTCTTTAGTTTCTGGATACCCAGCCTCTTTTCCAGCCTCAATAAAGGCCTCATATAAAGGATTAAGCTTCATATTATTGCCATTCGAAGTTGAAATAGGACCATTTCCACCACGGTAATCATTCTCACCTTCGTGCCAACTTTCGCAGCGCTTAAAGTAAGGTAAGCAGTCCTTATAAGCCCAGCCTTTAGCACCATGTTCCTCCCACTGGTTAAAATCTTCAGCATGTCCTCTAACATAAACCATTCCATTAATTGAGGAGGACCCTCCCATTACTCTGCCTCTTGGACAGTGCATTTTTCTGTTATCTAAAAAAGGCTCTGGCTCAGTATGAAATTGCCAGGCATACTTATTAGTATTCATCGGATAAGAGAGCGCTGTTGGCATTTGAATCATGATATTTTTATCGCTACCACCGTTCTCTAGAAGAATCACACTGTGCTCGCCTGATTCACTCAAACGATTAGCCAAAACACACCCAGCAGAACCAGCGCCAACAACAATGTAATCAAAATTTATATTCATACTTTTTTAATATTTAGTAAGGACTATCAACATTATCAAGGCGAATAAAGACACTTTTGATTTGAGTATAGTTCTTTAAAGTTTCAGGGCCATTTTCTCGACCTATCCCTGACTCTTTGAATCCTCCAACTGGCATTTCAGCAGGAGAATCTCCCCAGCTGTTTATCCAGCAAATTCCGGCTTCAAGTTCGTTAATGACTCTATGAGCACGACTAATATCTTGAGTAAAAACTCCAGCTGCAAGACCAAACCTTGTATTGTTTGCTCTTTGAATAACCTCAGACTCCTCTTCAAAGCGGAGTACAGACATTACAGGGCCAAAAATTTCATCTTTTACAAAACTTGCTTCATCTTCACAATCAGCGAAAATGGTAGGTTCCACAAAGAATCCATTTTTTGTTTCATCCGATTTAAATCGCTTGCCACCAGTTATAAGTCGTGCACCTGATTTTTTAGCATGATCGATATAACCCATAACCTTCTCAAGATGTTTAGAGCTAATTAATGCTCCCATTTGGGTATCTATATTCGAGGGATTACCAACTTTAATATTTTTAGTTCGCTGACATGCCAATTCAAGAAAACTGTCATAAATAGCAGACTGAACAAAAACTCTTGTTCCATTAGTACAGACTTCACCCTGCGTATAAAAATTTGCCAAAAGAGCTCCAGAAACGGCATTATCAAGGTTCGCGTCATTAAAGATAATTAAAGGTGACTTTCCTCCAAGCTCCAAGGTTACCTCCTTTAATGAGCCAGAGGCATCAGTCATTACCTTTTTGCCAGTACCACTCTCACCCGTAAATGAAACTTTAGCAATTCTAGGGTGTCTAGTTAGGAATTGACCAACTCTATAGTCGCCCTGGACCACATTAAAGACACCTGGAGGCATTCCTGCCTCGGTATATATCTCAGCCAATTTTAGAACACTGAGCGGTGTTTCTTCAGAGGGCTTAAAAACCATAGTGTTTCCGGCAGCAAGACATGCAGCGGACTTCCAGCAGGCAATTTGAATAGGGTAATTCCATGCTCCAATACCAGCGCACACTCCTAAGGGCTCTCTTTTAGACATAAAAAAAGTATTCGAATCTAGGTCCTGCTGAGACCCTTGAAGAGTGGGTGCTAATCCAGCATAGTATTCAATGACATCAGCCCCAGTTTGAACATCAACACAGTTTGCCTCTTGGAGTGGCTTACCGCTATCTAGAACTTCAAGTTCAGCAAGTTCATCATTTCTTTCTCGAAGAATAGAGACGGCTTTGAGAAGAATTCTACCTCTTTCAAATGCACTCATTTGACTCCAAACACTAAAAGCTTTCTCAGACGACAAAACTGCCTTTTCAACATCTTTTTCACTTGCCTGATCAACAATAGCAATCGTCTCTCCATTCGCAGGATTGATCGACTTAAATGTTTCGCCAGAGGAAGACGCTAAATAATTGCCATCGATATATAGGTGGTGCTTCATAATTTAACAATAAGTAATAAAGTTATTCGGACATAATCCAATAAGTAATGATACATACGAACAAGAGAAAATAAAAAAAATTAAGTGACTAAAATTAAGAAAACTATTAGTTAATAATTTGTAGATATAAATAGAGAAATCATGTCTAACCAACTTAGTCCCATATCACCTCTAGACTATGGCATTACTATATTGTCGAGTTGATCATTCAAAAGCTTTAATAATGATATTTTTTGTTGATCATCAAAGCGACTTATCGGTCCTGAAACTACAATCGCACCCACAAATTTATCACTGTTCGACAGCACCGGTACTGCTAAAGCAAATAGAGATGCATTGTGTTCATTAATTGATAGATAGTAACCCTGGTCACGAATATCTTTATAAAATCCTTTTTTATCTTTATGTCTCTTACCATAAGCCAAAATGATTCGTCCTGATGCCCCTCTATTGAGCTCTAATCGAGATCCTTGCTCAATATTATGTCTAATTTCATCACGAGAATGAGCCCTATACAAACAAATACGATTGTCATCCTCTTCTACAAAAAAAGATGAGGTTTCACCAGATATATCCCTTATTCGATCTACAATAGGTCTGATTTGCTCAAGATGGTTACTTTGAGTGTATATTGCACTCAAATAGAGTGCCTGAGTCCCAATGACATAGTCTTTATTTTTTAAGCGAGATACATAGCCATACTCCTCAAGAGTACACAGAATTCGATATGCAGTTGAAACGTTAAAGTTTAATTGAGTGCAAATCTCCTTGATAGAAAATTGAGTCTTGTCTAGAGAATACATAGATAGTATTTGTAGGCATTTTTCTATGGCATTGTAGTTCTTATCAATCGATCTTGGCTTCATTTAATTTCATATTATGAAAAATATATATTATATAGTGAAAAAAATAAACTTTCTAGATGTAATATTGGTATTATGAAAAAAGGTATGCAATTAGTAGTTTTATCAATACTTTAGGCCTGATATGTTAAACGTGATATCTGTCTAAAAACTGACATAACACATAATATTTTAAAAGAATCTATTTCATAAAATAGTGATAACTAAGGAGAGAAAGGTGAACAGAAAAGAGCAAATTAAAGCATTAGAGAAAGACTGGCAAGATAATCCCAGATGGTCCAACGTCAAAAGAACTTATTCTGCTGAAGATGTTGTAAGGCTTCGTGGATCAGTTCAGCCTGAATGTACTTATGCTAGAAGAGGGGCTGAAAAGCTTTGGGATCTGGTTAATGGCTCATCCAAAAAAGGCTATGTCAACTGCATGGGAGCAATCACTGCAGGTCAAGCAATGCAGCAGGCAAAGGCTGGCATTGAGGCAATTTATCTTTCTGGATGGCAAGTTGCTGCTGATGGAAACACCTCTGAAACAATGTACCCAGACCAATCACTCTACGCTTATGACTCTGTGCCTACCATGGTAAGAAGAATTAACAATACGTTTAAAAGAGCAGATGAAATTCAGTGGTCCCAAGGTATCGACCCTAGTGATGATAAATACATTGATTTCTTTTTACCAATCGTTGCCGACGCAGAGGCTGGATTTGGCGGCGTATTGAATTCATTTGAGTTAATGAAGAATATGATTGCCAATGGTGCAGCTGGCGCTCACTTCGAAGATCAGTTAGCTGCAGTCAAGAAATGCGGCCATATGGGTGGTAAAGTTCTAGTGCCAACACAAGAGGCGGTGCAAAAACTGATTTCTGCTCGCCTAGCTTCTGATGTTATGGGGGTTCCTACACTTCTGCTTGCCAGAACTGATGCAGAAGCAGCAAACCTTCTTACTTCAGATGTTGATCCACACGATGCTGCCTTTATTACTGGAGAAAGAACTGCTGAGGGTTTTTATGTTGTTAAAAATGGCCTTGAACAATCCATCTCAAGAGGAGTTGCTTATGCCCCTTATGCTGACTTGGTATGGTGTGAAACGGGCAAACCTGATCTTGGATTTGCACGCGAGTTTGCAGAAGCAGTTCTTGCAGAGAATCCTGGACAACTACTAGCCTACAATTGCTCTCCATCGTTCAACTGGAAAAAGAATTTAAATGATAGTCAAATTGCCTCTTTTCAGGAAAAGATTTCTGAGATGGGCTATAAGTATCAATTTATCACTTTGGCTGGCATACACAATATGTGGTATAACATGTTTGACCTTGCTTATGAATATGCAAAAGGCGAAGGTATGAAACACTATGTTGAAAAGGTTCAAGAGCCAGAGTTTAATGCCGCAAAGAAAGGGTACACCTTTGCATCTCATCAGCAAGAAGTTGGGGCGGGTTATTTTGATGATGTTACAACTGTTATTCAGGGTGGAGAATCATCAGTAACTGCACTGAAAGGCTCAACTGAGGAAGAACAGTTTAGTTAAGCCTTATCAGTCATAATTCTATGATGCTCTTCATATTTGAAGGGCTTCTAAATATAACGAACTTAAAATGCTAAGCAGCTCATCTCAAAAAATCTCACTCTCGATTGCCAAGAAGATTTTGATGGGATTCGAGCATCATTATCAAAACATTAAAAGTGCATCCATTGAAGCAAAAAGATGCTTTGAGGAAAAAGAATGGGGAAAAATTGAGAACGACTCTAAGCTTAGACTGAATTTCTATGATGAGCAAGTTGATGTTTTTTGTAAAAATCTATCCTCTGAGTTAAAAAAACAAACCCTTTATGGTGCAAAAGCTGAATTCAATGAAAGTCAGGGTATGGATAAGTTTAATTCAGATTTTTGGAAAAACACCAAGCATGTCTATATTGAACTAATCACAGCACATAAGCAGCCTGAGCTTGCAGAAACCTTTTACAACTCAGTCTTTTGCCGGATATTTTCAAGAAGCTTTTATAATAACCAATATATTTTTACTAAGCCCTGCGTCTCTCTTAACTATATCGATATGGATGAGCCAGTCATCGACAGCTATTTTGTCGATGATGGTCAGCTTAAAGAGACTTTGACCTCAGTCCTTAATAACTATAAATTTAAGTGTAAATTTGGGAATCTTGCCCAAGATATTGAAAGACTTCAAGAACAACTTATCAAACAAATGCCAAGACTTCAATCTGAGGTATTTGAGCTTCAATTTATTAATACTCCTTTTATCAGAGGAAAATGTGCCTATATTGTGGGAAAAATTGTCACCCAGCTCCATCCTGATGTTCCTGTTCTTATCGCACTATTGAATGATGAAAATAAAGGGCTATATGTTGACAGTTTGCTAACTGATATCGGATCAATATCTATTATTTTTAGCTTTTCTAGATCCTATTTTTTTATAACGACTGACTACCCTTCTGCTATTGTAGAGTATCTAAAAGAACTTCTGCCTGGAAAAACAAGAGCTGTCCTCTATAGCGCAATTGGCCTTCACAAACAAGGTAAAACCCTTTTATATAGGCATTTCCTTAAATACTCAAAAATCACTAGTGAAAAATTAATTATTGCTCCGGGCATTAAAGGGATGGTCATGTCAGTTTTCACTTTTCCTATGTATCCTTATGTTTTTAAAGTAATCAATGATCAATTTGCACCGCCTAAGATGGGCACAAAAGAAATGGTCAAAGATAGATACTATTTCGTGAAAAATCATGTCAGAATTGGAAGACTAGCTGATACCTGGGAATTTTCAAATGTTGCCTTTCCATTGAAAGATATCGATGATGCTTTACTTAAAGAATTAGAAAAAAAGGCGAGCTCTAATATTGAAATAGAGAATGACCTGCTCATAATCAAGCATATGTATATTGAAAACAAAATGACGCCTCTAAATATGTATCTTGAAACTGCAAATAAAAAACAACAAAACCATATCATTAATGACTATGGAAAGGCTATTGACGAGCTAATTAATTCAAATATTTTCCCTGGAGACATGCTAACCAAAAATTTTGGTGTAACCCGTCAGAACAGAGTCGTATTTTATGATTATGATGAAATTACATTAATGAGTACACCTATTTTTAAAAAAATACCTGAAGCTAAAACATATGAACAGGAGATGGCCTCTGAGCCCTGGTATTACGTGGGTCAGAACGATGTATTTCCTGAAGAATTTAAATACTTTATGCTGCCAAATCCTTACATGAAGGAAGTATTCAATAAAAAGTATAAAAAATTACTAGATGCTGACTATTGGGTTTCTATTCAAGAAAAAATCAAACAAAATGGTGTGATGGATTATTACCCCTATGGTTCTGAAAAGCGTATGTGTGAAATTTATAAGGACAACTAAATGAAGTCAACCTGTGATATTTCAGATCAGCTGCATCCCCATGTTCAGTACTTAGACCCCATATTTAAAAGCTATGGAGTTAAAACTGCTTTTTCAGGTCGCATTGTTACTATCAAATGCTTTGAAGATAATTCTCTCGTTGAAGAAGCTTTAAATATGAATGGCAAAGACTGCGTTTTAGTTATTGATGCTGGAGAGTCTTTGAGATGCGCAATGCTAGGCGATAAAAGAGCGTTAGATGCAATTAAAAATGAGTGGGAGGGAGTTATTGTAAATGGATCAATTAGAGATTCTGTAATGATTAATTCCATGCCTATTGGCATAAGAGCTTTAGGCGTTTGCCCTCGAAAAAGTATTAAAAAAGGAAATGGGAAAAGAAATTTAACTGTTGACTTTTCAAATGTAAAATTTATCCCAAATCATTATCTTTATGCTGATGAAGATGGTGTAATTGTAATTGAAAATAAGGTAAATTCATGAACTCTGACCAACAAATAATTCAAGATATTAAAATTGATAAAATCTTCTTTGACTTTATTGATAACGAAGTATGTGATGGATTAGAAATCACTGCAACTGATTTCTTCGAATCACTTTCGAAAATTTTGAGTGAACTTCAAGAGCCTAACCAATTACTCTTAGATAAACGTGATAAATTACAGTCACAAATAGATGAGTGGCATATTCAAAATAAACGTATCGACCCTCAGAAATATAAAGAATTTTTACAGAGCATTGGTTATGTCACTGAAAAGCCAGATGAATTCTCTATTGAAGTAGAAGAGGTCGACGATGAAATTTCTCAAATAGCAGGGCCTCAACTCGTTGTCCCTATTACCAATCAAAGATTTGTTCTTAATGCTGTAAATGCTAGATGGGGCAGCCTCTTTGACTCACTTTATGGAACCAATGTCATACCTAATAAGGGTAGCATGAGTACTTCATTTGCGCATAATCTTCAAAGGGTTAATCGAACAGCAGAACTTGCTTGTGATTTTCTGGATGAAATTGCACCCCTTAAGGGCGCTTCATATCGACAAATTACAACTCAAGTTAAGTATAAGGGAGCTTTAATTTTTAATTTGAATGACGGTGAAGTAGCAACCTTAATAAACCCTAGTCAATATATTGGGCTTACTGAAAATGGAAATATATTATTAAAAAACAATAATCTTCATATTGAGATTGTATGTGACCAAGAAAGGAGCCTTCATAAGAGTGGGATCTTTGATGTCATTTTGGAGTCTGCTGTGACTACAATTGTTGACTTTGAGGATTCTGCATCCACTGTCTCAGACGAAGAAAAAATTCATGCATATCGAAACTATCTTGGACTTATGAAGCGTGAATTAAGCGCCTCTTTTGTAAAGGGTGGCGAAACTATTACGAGATCGTTGAATAACGATAAGACCTATACCGATACTCATGGTGCTATCTATAAGCTACCTGGAACAAGTTTAACGCTTGTTCGAAATGTAGGCATCCACATGACAACTAAAATGGTCACGAATAATGATGGATCACCAATCCCAGAAGGTATTTTAGACGCAATGGTTACTTCCCTGATTGCCCTTCATGATTTAAAACTCAAAATGAATTCCAAAAAAGGTAGTATCTATATTGTCAAACCCAAGCTTCATGGCCCAGAAGAAGTTAAATTCACTATGGATTTATTTTCAGCAGTTGAGAAAGTACTTTCAATTAAGGAAAATACCCTAAAGATTGGTGTTATGGATGAGGAAAGAAGAACGACTCTAAACCTAAAAGCCTGTATTTACGAAGCTCGAAATCGAATCATTTTTATCAATACCGGGTTCCTTGATAGAACGGGTGATGAAATACATACTTCTATGATGGCGGGAGCGATGCGCTGTAAAAACCTCATTAAGGAAGAGGCATGGTTTTCTGCCTATGAAGAAAATAATGTCAGTTCAGGCCTTGAATGTGGTCTTTATAAAAGAGCACAAATTGGAAAAGGTATGTGGGCTCAGCCCGACCAAATGCGTCAAATGCTAGATAACAAAATGGTCCATTTAGAGGCTGGAGCAAGCTGTTCATGGGTTCCTTCACCAACAGCAGCAACTCTGCATGCAACGCATTATCACCGTTTTAATGTATTTAGACAGCAACAAGAGCTCCTATCCAAGCACCAAAAACCAAACCAGGACGATCTGTATAAAATTCCTTTTTTGAAGTTAGCTGATCAATTATCTGAAGAGAAAATTATTAAAGAAATCAATAACAATGCGCAGAGCATTTTAGGGTATGTCGTTAAATGGATTAACCAGGGGATTGGTTGCTCAAAAGTTCAAGATATCAATCATATTGGTCTAATGGAAGACCGAGCTACATTAAGAATTTCTTCACAACATATGGCAAATTGGCTTCATCATAAAATATGTACAAAAGATCAGGTCAATAAAGCATTCCAAGATATGGCTGTAATTGTTGATGCACAAAACAAACATGACCCTAACTATCTTGCATTGGCACCAAACTATGATAGTTTTGCTTACAAAGCCTCAATAGCGCTTGCATTTGAAGGTGCAGATCAGGCTAATGGATATACAGAAGATATCTTAATAAGGTTTAGACGTCAATTTCTCGAAGCTAAGCACGCAAAGTAAACAGAGAGTCAATTTTCTTGGAAATAGGTCATTCTTACCTTCTATCGAGCGCTAGCTTAAATTACATATTTAACCGCTATATATGTTTCAGTTGATTTGACCTAAATCACCTTTGACAATTACTAAATCTACTCATTAAAAATGTAGCTATATTGTTACTAATGTAATCAATATAAGGGGTTTTTTATGAGTCATATTATCTATGAGCAAGTTAAACAGAGGTTGCAGCGAAACGAATTAGCTGCTCCGAGAGTTATATTATGAAACAAGTACTAAAACTTACGCTTGAAGATACAAGGAAAATGATGGATAGTGCCATTAATAAAGCAATTGAACTAGGGATAGACATGGATATCGCTATTGTGGATGATGGTGGTCACCTCATGCTATTTACACGAATGGATAATGCGAAAATTACAAGCATTAATGTCTCTATCGATAAGGCATTTACTGCAGCAGCAGCCAGAAAGGCGACCCTAGATTATGGTAAATCTGTTATTAATCATGGGCCAGCATTTGGTATCCAAACTTCACATCAAGGTCGTTTTTGTGTAGTTGGTGGCGGTTTACCTCTTTTTGTTGATGGTCAGATTGTTGGTGGGATTGGTTGCAGTTCTGGCAGTTCTGACCAAGATATAGTGGTTGCTCAAGCAGGGATTGACGCAATACTTTCTGTTAAATAAATATTAAGTCCTAGCCTTTAAACGCGTTATCAGAAAGAAGATAGTCAAGCTCCTCCATGGTACTCATGCGCCCTAAAATTTCATTTCTATGAGGGAAACGGCCAAATTTTTTAACGAGATCTCTGTGATGCTTTGAAAACTCAAGGTTAAAGTTGTACTTATCAAACAAATAAACTTGTAAATTTTGATGATCAATATTTTCGCTATGCATCAACGGCATAAATAGAAATAATAGCTTTTCATCATTGAGCTCCTCATCAAACCCATTGTTGATTGCATTTAAAGCTACTTCAACTGCCATATTCTCTGTTTGAAAGCCTTTTGGATCTGATCTGAACATATTGAGGGGAAGCTGATCCAAAATTACTATAAGAGCAACAGAGCCATCAGCTGTGTCTCTCCACTGACTAAATTCTCCATCCGCCGCTTTTTCCCAAACGCCTTCAAAACGAACTTTAATTTCGTTGTCTACTTGGGGAGTTGAAGCAAACCAGAATTGTTTGCTTTTTTCTGAAAACCAATAATCTAATACATCAGATGGTGTTATCGAATTTTCATTCATTGTAAAAAATTTATTCCCTCAGAGCGCAATAATATACCACTCTGAGGGGTTGATAGTTAAGACTTATCGATGAGGAGATTTTTCACCAAAATCTTTGTACTTGTCTAGGAATCTTACTGGCTTGCTTAATGCGTCTTTTCTGAACGGATCTCCAAGCTCTCTAGAGCACATAATTTCAATGATTGTTGTCTTTCTTTCATTCATTTGCATATCTATCGCTTTTTTAAGAGCTGGACCTACATCTTCAAGTTTATCAACTCGTATACCTTCAGCACCCATTGATTCTGCAATATTAACAAAGTGCTGATCAGTAAGCTCAGCAGCAATAAAACGTCTGTCATAAAAATCAACTTGGTTCTTCTTTTCAGCGCCCCAATGACGATTATGAAAAACAACTGCAGTCACTGGAATGTCATGACGCACACAAGTCATAGTTTCAACCATGCTCATCGCCCAAGCACCATCACCTGCGTAAGAAACAGCGGGTCTGTGTTGAGCGGCTGCTTTGGCTCCAATAATTGTTGGAAAGGCATAACCACAGTTTCCAAAGCTCATCGCTGCAAAAAAACTACGTGGCTTTTCAAATCTAAGGTAGCTGTTTGCTACAGAATTGATATTTCCAATATCAGTAGAGACCATGACATCCTCAGGCATAGCTTTTTCAAGTTCGCGTAGGACTTGTCTTGGATGAAGCCATCCTTCTTCTTTGTTAGCAATCATATCCATACTATAAGAGTCAGTTTCATGAATCCACTCATCAAGCTCGAGCTCCCAAGCTGATTTTTCATCAGCAATTGTTGAGGCTCTTTCAGACTTAGTTGAATCACAGCTCAACGTTTCTGATTTTAGTTTTTGACATAGAACTTCAGCTACAGCTTTTGCATCACCACAGATACCAACATTGATAGGTTTTACTAAACCTAACATTTTGTGATCAGCATCAATTTGAATAATTTGAGCATCTTTAGGCCAATAATCCATCCCGTGCTGAGGTAGCGTCCCAAAAGGACCAAGGCGAGTCCCTAGAGCAATAACCACGTCTGCTTTTGAGATTAACTTCATAGCTGCTTTTGAGCCTTGATAACCTAGTGGACCACACCATAAATCGTGACTCGCGGGGAAAGAATCATTGTGAAGATAACTATTAACGACCGGCGCACCAAGACGTTCTGCTAATGCAGCACATTCCTGAACACCATCCGCCATAACAACACCACCACCTGAAACAATAACTGGAAACTTAGCCTTTGCAATTAAAGCAACAGCTTCGTTTAAAGTATCCTCGCCTCCAGATCCTCTATCAATTCTTCTTGGAGTAGGAATTGCAAACTCACCATCTGCATAAAAGTAATCTCTTGGAATGTTTAACTGAGTAGGAGCCATTTCGCTCATAGCTCTATCAAAGCAACGACCCGTAAATTCAGCCATCCTCATTGGATTAACAACATGACCTTGGTACTTAGTAAACTCTTGGAACATAGGAAGCTGATTAGCTTCTTGAAAGCCTCCAAGGCCCATACCCATAGTTCCAGCTTCAGGAGTCACAATAACAACAGGACTATGAGCCCAGTAAGCAGCAGCAATAGCTGTTACGCAGTTGGAGATACCAGGACCATTCTGACCAATCACCACACCATGTCTACCACTAACTCTTGAGTACCCATCTGCCATATGAGCAGCGCCTTGTTCATGAACTACTGGAATAAATCTGATACCTGCTGGTTCAAAAATATCCATTGCATCCATAAATGCTGAGCCCATGATACCGAAGATATCAGTTACATCATTAGCGACCATTGTTTCAACGAAAGCCTCACTTGAGGTCATCTTTGCCATTTCTTTCTCTCCTATTTATAATATTTATTTATTGAGCATATCAAGCGCAGGGACATAATCATATCCCAAATCTTGAGCCACCTCAAGACAGGTTACTTGTCCGCTGTGGACATTCAATCCTGCTCTCAAATGTTCATCATCTAATAAAGCTTGCTTAACGCCTTTATTTGCAATACTCAGCCCAAACGGCAATGTTACATTGTTCAGGGCATAAGTAGATGTCTTTGGAACGCCTCCAGGCATATTAGCAACACAATAATGAACCACATCATCAATAATATAAGTTGGCTCAGCATGTGTTGTTGCTTTCGAAGTTTCAAAGCAACCACCTTGGTCAATTGCAACATCAACAATCACAGATCCAGGCTTCATTGCCTTAATCATCTCTTTAGAAACTAATTTTGGTGCCTCAGCACCTGGGATTAAAACACCACCAATAACCAGATCTGCCTGAAGCACATACTCTTCTACCGAACTTTTTGTAGAGAAGACAGTATTTGTGCTTCTTCCAAACTGTTGCCAATGCTGCTCCAGAGTATCAGGATTGTTGTCCAGTACCCAAACATCAGCTCCCATTCCAACAGCCATATGGGCTGCGTGTGCACCAACAACACCACCACCCAGTATCACAACATTAAGTGGATCAACCCCTGGAGCACCGCCAAGTAGTGCACCCATGCCTCCATTTGGATGCTCTAAAAAATGAGCACCGGCTTGGACTGCCATTCTTCCAGCAACTTTTGACATTGGCGCCAATAATGGAAGGCCGCCTCTTGGAGATGTGACTGTTTCATAGGCTATACAAATTGCACCACTTTCTACCAAACCTTTAGTTTGCTCTGGATCTGGAGCGAGATGAAGATAAGTGTATAGAATTTGACCTTCTCTAAGCATTGCAATTTCTTCTGCTTGAGGCTCTTTGACTTTAACAATCATTTCCGCTTTATCAAAAACCTCCTTAGCAGTAGATATGATTTCAGCCCCAGTATCTAAATATTCATCATCACTTGCACCAATTCCAACACCTGCATTGGTTTGAACTAAAACTTTGTGGCCATGATTAATAAACTCCTTAACACTTCTAGGCGTTAATCCTACTCTGTACTCATGGTTTTTAATTTCTTTTGGAACACCAATAATCATAGTAATTCTCCTATAAATTTATTTATAAAGTTATTTATGTATTTGCTGAAATTGCATTATCAACAGCAGCAACGATTTGATCAATTTCATTTTTAGAGCATATGAATGATGGACTAAAAAGCAGCACGTTGTTGTTAAATTCAAAGCTACGATTGGTTCTTCCAATCATTACTTTATTTTTTAAACAATGCCCCGCAATCGCCATTGCAACGCTTTCATGAACTGGCTCTTTAGTTTGCCTATCTTTGACTAGCTCAACACCACAAAACAATCCTTTTCCTCTAACATCTCCAATAATTTCATACTTATCTTGAAGAGCGTTCAACTTATCCTTAAGATAGTTACCCATGTTTGTTACGTTTTCAAGGAGATTTTCTTTTTTGATAATATTAACCACCTCAAGCGCTGCTGCTGGACCAGCAGTACAGCCACCGAAAGTAGAAATATCTCTAAAGTAACTATCTGGATTAGTATGATCTTGCTTAAATCTTTGAAAAATTTCCTCAGATGTTATAGTTACAGATATTGCAGCATAACCGGCCGCCAAACCTTTTGCAGTTGTGACAATGTCAGGCTGAACATCAAAGTGCTGATAACCAAACCATTTTCCCGTTCTACCAAGTCCGCAAACTACCTCATCAATATGCAGCAAAACATCATATTTTTTACAAATCGACTGAATAATTGGGAAATACTCTGGGACTGGAGGTATTACACCGCCACCAGCTGTTATTGGCTCAAGAACCACTGAACCTACTGTATCTGGGTCTTCTTTTAAAATAATATCTTCAAGAACTGTTGCACATTCAATATTACATTCCCCATACTTTTTACCAAACGGACAACGATAGCAACAACAATTAGGCATTTCTACAAAACCTGGCGCAAAAGGCCCATACTGTTTCTTTCTTTGAATTTGAGCCGATGAACTCATAGCTCCAATAGTGGTGCCATGATAATCACGATCACGAAAAATAATTTTATGTTTTTTTCCATCGTTATCAAAATGTGCTAACTGACGGACCATTTTGTATCCCTTTTCATTCGCCTCAGAGCCTGAGTTTGAATAATAGACACGATTCATCCCTGGCATTAAAGATGTTATCTCTTGAGCATAATGAGAAGCTGGCTCATTACCAAAGGCACCAGCAAAATATGGAATTCTTGAAAGTTGATCTGAAACTGTCTTAACCATGTCATCTCTACCATAGCCGAGATTAACGGTCCAGACACCTCCAGAGGTAGCGTCTAGATATTCATCACCCTTAGAATCTGTTATGATCATTCCTTTTGCTTCAGTCATCACTAAAGGATCATTCTCTTCAAAAGCTTTATGTTGAGTTAAATGATGCCAGACGTGATCTTTTGCATTATCTACAACTGTAGTATTTGACATACTCCCTCCTCGTTCAAATTCAGTGCATTTTTTAAGAAACGAATTGTAAAATATAACTGGTCCTGATTTAACATATATATAGAACCAGGAAACTTACAATTAATAGGCCAGAATAATGGATGAAATGTGGAACCAGTTTTTTTCTCTAAGGCATGATAAGCCTCGAACCCTTCAGCTTCAAATTCGACAGCAGCTGATTGATGCAATTACGAATGGCTTGATTGGCCCAAATGAACCCCTCCCATCATCCAGAAACCTCGCTAGCGCACTTAAAGTTGCTAGAAATACAGTCATTGCTGCCTACAAAGAGTTAGAGTTTGATGGCTATATTACACCTCAAGAAAGGCGAGGGTATTTTGTAAATGAGCAGTTTTATGAAAGCTTTACCTCTGATGATAGCGAGCAATCAATTAATATCAAATCTCCAGTTTGGCATGACAAGTTAATTACCAAAAAGCCGTCTGCTCAAACCAATATTCATAATCCAGAGAACTGGCAAAGTCTGCCCTATTCATTTACTATCGGTCAAATTGATAAAAGTCTAATTCCTTACTATGAATGGCGAGAGGTTGTTAGACATTCATCGACACTTCCTGAAATTCAGAAATGGAATATAGATCATGTCGATAATGATGACCCCTCTTTAATTAAACAGATTCAATCTAAGGTACTTCCAAAGAGAGGTATTTGGGCAAATAAAGATCAAATTTTAATTACATCAGGAAGTCAGAATGCAATTTATATGATCGCCAGCTTACTTACCAAACAAGGTACTGTTGTGGGTATGGAAAACCCAGGGTATCCAGATGTCAGAAATATATTTAGCTCAAAAACTGACAATATTGTCCCAATTAGTATTGATAAGGATGGAATTGTCATCAAAGATGTCGACCCTAAAACTGATATTATTTTTACGACTCCAAGTCATCAATATCCAACCGGTGTAACCATGAGCATGGATAGAAGAAACGAACTTCTATCAGTCGCCAAAGACAATCAAATAGTTATTATTGAGGATGATTATGAGGCTGAAATTAACTTTCAAAAGAAGCCTCATCCTTCCTTAAAAAGTCTTGATAAAGATAACAATGTCATCTATGTTGGTAGCTTCTCTAAAGCCTTTGCTCCGGGCCTAAGGCTTGGATATATGGTGGCACCAGAGAGCTTCATAAAAGAGGCTAAAGCTCTAAGGCGTTTGATGATAAGACACATACCTGCAAATAATCAAAGGTCTGTTGCTCTATTTATTGGATTAGGTCATTACCATAATATGTTTACTAAAATTCAGAAAACAAACAAGGAACGATGGGGATTGATTAATGAAAAAATTCATCAAGAGCCACTATTGTCTTGTGCACCAACTCTTGGAGGGTCAACTTTTTGGGTTGAAATTCCTAAATCTGTTGATAGCGAAATGCTTTGCAAGAGACTCCTAAAAAAAGGCGTTTCAGTAAGATCTGGAAATACACTATTTAATGAGAAAAACCCTCCTACAAATTTTTTACATCTTGGGTATTCCGCTATAGATACAAACAAGATAAACAAGGGTATGGATATTATCATCAAAGAAATTAAATCTTTGATTCCTAAATCTCACTAAATTTAGTGGAAGGTTTCTTTAACTTTGTTCCTGATAATTATTTTTTAATTGTTATAGTTGTTGTTCTTTCTGGTTTTTTAAGAGGGTTCATTGGTTTTGGATCAGGGTTGCTAATGATCCCAATTCTATCCTATTTCTACTCACCAGTCTTTGCGATGGTTTTCAATATTGTCATCGAAATCCCTGCAACTATATACTTGACTTTTGTTGGTGTTAAAAAATCTAATCTAAAGGAGATAACTCCAATGATGATAACCATGATGTTAACTATCCCTTTTGGAATGATTTTTTTAGTTTCAGTAGACGAACAAATCATAAAAACTTTGATGTCTTTCTTCTTAATATTATTCGTTATTCTGATTGGCAGTGGTTGGCGAATCAAATCTTCGATAACTAATCATGTTCTCACCTTAGGAGGTTTTATCAGTGGATTAATGCAGGGATCAACAGGGATGGGAGGTCCGCCATATGTAACTGTTCTATTATCTAAGAATGACAGTGATGAGGTTGCACGTGCAAATATTTTGGTTATAACCTCTGGTCTAGTAATAAGCGCTATTATTAGTCTTTACTTTTTTGGCCTATTTACAAAAAATATTCTCTTGACAGGCGCAATAACCGCCCCAATCTTTGTCTTTTCTACATATTTAGGCACAAAGTTTTTTAATGTTTCTGGGAATAAATACTATAGAAACTCCTCTTTGATAGCACTTGGAATCGTTGGAGTAGCAACATTAATAGGCGTATTTATACAAAACTAACTATTAGATTCTAATTTTCTCATTTAGTGGATCATACATTGGCTTCAGAGAAACCTTACACTTCTCAATAACACCCTCTACCTCGACGGAGTAATCAGCGCTCAAGATATCCTCTTGGCTTTCATTAGGTTTACAGGGTATATAACCAAGACCGACAGCACTTCCCAGAGTATGGCTATATGTTCCACTAGTTAAATGACCGACAATTTCCCCATTTTTTAGGATAGGTTCATTATGGTAAAGCATTAGATCTGAATTATTTAATAAAAATTGCATGACTCGCATATCATACCCAGCAGTTTTTTTTGATTGAACTGAGTCGTAGCCAATAAAATTTCCATATTTAGAAGGTTTTTTATCAAGCTTTACTGCAAATCCAAGGCCTGCATTAATGACATGGTCTTCATCAGTAATATCATGGCCAAAATGTCTATACGCTTTTTCAATTCTACAGCTATCAACCGTATGCATTCCAATCTGCCTGAGAGAAAACTCTATGCCTTTTTCATCTATTAACTCAGCAACATAACTTGAAAATTCAATGGGAAAGTATAGCTCCCATCCTAATTCACCTACATAAGTAATTCTATGTGCTCTTACATTTGCCATACCTATCTCAATATTTCGAACATTTGCAAATGGGAAACTTTCGTTGCTCATATCAGCATCTGTAAGGGATTGGAGTAAATCTCTCGAATTTGGCCCCATAATGGCAATACACCCCTCCGAACTTGTTGAATCAAACAATGAACAGTTAGCGTCTTTCGGCATATTTTTTTGAAGCCAATGCATATCTCTATTAAGGCAAACTGTTCCGCTCACTATAAGGTAATCATCAGCCTCTAAACGGGTTACAGTTACATCCGCTTCAATACCGCCTTTGTTATTTAGCCACTGTGTGTAAACCATTTTACCTGGCTCAACATTAACATCATTCGCACAGACAAGCTGAAGGAAATCCATCGCGTCTGAACCCTTAACCCTGATTTTGGCGTATGAAGACATTTCATACATACCAACCGTTTCTCTAATAGCTAGTTGCTCAAGCTTGTGAAATTCAAACCAATTTTGCCTGCCCCAAGAATATTCATACTTTGGCTCAACTTTTCCAATCATTTCTTTAGGAACAAACCAATTAGGTCTTTCCCAACCCGCAACCTCTCCAAAACAAGCACCACGCTCTTTAAAGAAATCATAAAGAGGTGTTTTTCTTAACCCTCTTGCAGTCTCATACTGGTGGAAAGGAAAATGGTTTTCGTAAAGGTAGCCAAGAGTTTCGGTTACTCTGTTGGCTAAGTAAGTTTTGTTGCTTTGAAAGGACTGATTTCTTCTGATATCAACATCCCATAAGTCACATGGTGGCTCTTTTGCAATAATCCACTCTGCAAGGTACTTTCCAGCTCCACCAGCAGCCTGAATCCCAATTGAGTTAAATCCTGCAGCGACATAAAAGTTGCCTAATTCTGGAGACTCTCCAATTTGGAAATTATCATCTGGAGTAAAACTTTCAGGTCCATTAAAAAGAGTTTCAATACCAAGGCTTTCCATTACTGGAACCCTATTCATTGCTAACTCAAGATAAGGCATACAGTGGTCTAAATCATCCTGAATTTGATCAAAACAAAAATCATCCGGAATTCCATTTTGAGCCCAAGGTTTTGCATTAGGCTCAAATAAACCTACCAGAATTTTTCCGGCATCTTCTTTATAGTATGCAGACTCATCAGGAACTCTTACTACAGGCATATCTCCTAACCCTGGAACTGCTGAAGTTAGAAAATAAAAGTGCTCACATGCATGAAGTGGAACTGAAACACCAGCCATTTTTCCAACTTCTCTAGCCCACATTCCGCCGCAATTAACAACGACTTCAGATTGAATTTCCCCAAACTCGGTTTGAACTCCAGTTGCTTTTCCATTATCTTTAAGAATTCCAGTAACTTTTACATCTTCAAAAATTTTAACGCCTTTATTTTTTGCACCTTTGGCTAAAGCCATTGCAACATTTGCTGGATCAGCTTTTCCATCTTTTGGAATCCATGCGCCACCAACAACATCATCAAGATTAAAGAAATTGACTTTATCTCTTAACTCATCAGTCGTTAAAATTTGAACATCTACACCATGGACTTTTGCAAGGGAGGCATTTCGCTTATATTCAGTAAGCCTTTCTTGATTAGTAGCAAGACTAACTGAGCCAGTTCTTCTATAGCCAGTTGCCATTCCAGTTTCAGCTTCTAAAGTCTCATAAAGATTGCCTGAATACTTAACCATTTGAGTTAAATTGAGAGAAGAACGCATTTGTCCAACAAGTCCCGCCGCATGCCATGTGGTACCCGAGGTCAATTTTTTACGTTCAAGAAGCACAACATCCGTATAGCCAAGTTTAGCGAGGTGATAGGCCACCGAACAGCCAACAACTCCACCCCCAATAATCACAGCTTGAGCTTGTTTAGGTAATGTTTTGGACATCTTTTATTCCAATAAAAAAGTAAAAAAAAATTATAAAAGCTATTTACCTTTCCATGGGACAAGATAATTTTCCGAAATACGCATTAATATGTCAATTGCATATCCAATTACGCCAATGAGTACAATTCCCATAATAACTAGATCAGTCATCTGAAACTTTGAGGCATTAATAATCATCATACCCGCACCCTTTTGAGCGGCAACAAGTTCTGCCGCAACAACAGTTCCCCAGCAAACACCCATTGACACTCGGGCGCCAGTAAATATCTCTGGCAAACTATTTGGAACAATAACTAATCTCATAATCTGCCACTTAGAGGCGCCTAAGGAGTATGCGGCATGTATCTTAGAAATTTTTACACCAGATACGCCTGCCCTAGCAGAAATTGTCATGATCCAAAGTGAAGCAAGGAATAGCAAGATAATCTTTCCTTGTTCACCAATTCCAAACCAGATGATGACCAATGGAATTAAAGCTAATGGAGGCACTGGTCTCATAAATTCAACTATCGGATCAAACCAACCACGAAACCATCCAGAAAGTCCCATTGCGTAACCTAAAGGAATTCCAACAATAGCTCCAGCCACAAAGCCAACAACAACCCTAAGCAAGGACCAACCTAGATGCTCAAAAAGTGTGAAGTTTTTAAAACCTTCATTATAAACTTTTAATAATCTTGAGCCGACAGCTTCTGGAGCAGGAAGCCAAACAGGCTGCATCTGCCATCCTTGTTCAGGTTTTACACTCAAGGTGCCCTTTGCTGTCATATAGATTCGGGCATTATCAATAAAAAGCTCAGTACTTGGTGATATCTCTTGGCCATTAATAGCAATCACTTTGTAACCTTTTTCTTTGCCACCAACATCATTTTTTTGGACTTTTACTAAACCACTTCTGTAAGTAATAATCTGGGCAGTATCGTTTAGAGCAAAACCTGAGCCAGAATCAACTTCCAGCTTATCTGGAATATCTCCAGACTGAACATCATAAACTGTAACTGTAACTTCAGCATCATCAGTTTGTCCTAATGCATTCATAGCAGTGTACTCAAAAGAAAGTTCACCAATAAATGGTCCAGGAACATGAACTGGAATATATTTAGAGCCAGTAAACGCAGCCCAAATTGCAAAAATTGCAATCACTGAAATAATGGATGCAGCCCTATTAGGTGATACTGCACTTTCGTCACCAAATGTAACAGTCTTTAAACTTGTAAAATCATCTTTTACAGTTCTCATTGAACTGACTAACTTTACTAAGTAAAAAGCAACTATAAAAATTAAGATATAAATAATTAAAATAGTCATTAGTTTTCGTCCGCCCTGCCCATAATTTCTTCTTCCATTTCCCAGATAATAGAGAGGATCTCATCTCGTGTTTCAGAATAGCCTTCAGATTTTTTAACCTCTCTCAAGTCCATATTGACTCCCATTTCAGCAAACGGCAACTTGTATTCTTTATGTATTCTTCCTGGCCTTGGAGCAAGAACCAAAAGTCTTTCGCCCAAAAGAACAGCCTCTTCAACTGAGTGAGTAATTAATAAAATTGTTTTTCCTGTTTCCTTCCAAAGTTTTAAAACTAAACCCTGCATTTTTTCTCTTGTTAGTGCGTCAAGAGCGCCTAAGGGTTCATCCATTAAAATGACATCTGGATCATTTGCGAGACATCTCGCCAAAGCGACTCTTTGTTGCATACCGCCCGACAACTCATAAACAGCTTTATCTTCAAAATCAGCTAATCCAACAATTTCTAGAAGGCGCTTAACCTTTTCATCTTGTTCTGCTTTTGGAGTTCCTTTCATACGAGGACCAAAAGCAACATTAGCACGAACATCCATCCACTCAAACAAAGCGCCCTGTTGAAACACCATTCCACGCTCAGCTCCTGGACCTTGAACAGTTTGCCCATTAAGAACGACTTTTCCTTCAGTCGGCGCAAGAAAACCAGCAACGATATTTAATAAAGTTGTTTTTCCACAACCTGAGGGACCAAGAACAGTAATAATTTGTCCTGCCTCAATGTCCAAAGATACGTCTTTGAGTGCTTGCACTGAAGAACCATTCTTCAAGTCAAACCGCATCGATATATTTTCAATTGATAAACCTTTCAAAGTTAGCTCCGAATTCTTTAAATCATTAAAAAGGTGGCACACTAAAAGTGCGCCACCTTTTGTATAACTAATACATTTTTAATAGACTTTAATTAAGCCTAATAATAAAGTACTTTATTGTGCTGCCAATCCTTCTAAACCATCAGTATTAATAGCATTAGCATATGAACCACGAGCACTTGGGATGTTTCCGCTATCAACGAATACATCTGCTACACCTTTAAGGAAAGCCGCACCTGATCCACCAAGCCAGTTATCACCAAGTTGGTTAGCAACTGAAGGGAATACAAAAGTAGCCATTGTTTCTGCAGTAGCATCTTCATCCATCCCCGCATCCTTAGCAATATGAGGCAACATCAATGAAGTAAAACCTCCTGAGTTCCACATAGCGTTAGACGCTGCAGTAACACCTAAGAATGTTTGAAGAACCTCTGCATTTTCATCCGCAAAACCTGCTGGTACAGATGTAACGTCCCACACTAAAATACCTAGTGCAGTTTTTTCAGCACCAGTTAAAAGTACATTACCATGATCTAGAGCACGACGAAGTGAACCACCCCATCCGCAAAACATATCAATACTTCCCTGAGCTAAAGCAGCCGCACCCTCAGGTGGAGCCATATCAACTACTTGCATCGAATCGACTGAAACACCAAAATGCTCCATTTGCTTTAAGTAACCATAGTGAGCAGCTGTTCCAATTGGAACTGACACTTTTTTACCAGCCAATTCTGAAGCATTGCTTGCATCAATTTCTAAGCCTGATGCTACTACACAGTTATCGTTGTCTGCATAACTTACTGCCACGTCAACGATTTGAATGTCTTGGCCAGTTGAAGCTGCTACGATAAATGGAGGAACACCTTGACTCACAGAGATATGAATATCACCCGAAGCCATTGCAGCCGACATTGCTGTACCTGTTCCAAAAGCCTTCCAGTTAACTTTCATTCCTAAGGCTTCATCATATGCACCAATTTGCTTCGCATATTCAAAAGGCATTGGCCACTCTTCAAAATAAGCAACATTTAACTCATCTAGAGCCATTACATTGACAGTAGCCATAGCACTGACAATTGTTGCCCCAAGTTTTTTATAAATACTTTTCATTATTTCTCCTAAATTAATATAAATATTATTCTTCCCTTTCTTTCATAAAAAAAAATTCACCAGGTTAATAGTCAAACCTGTTAAAAAAAATAGATAGATTTTTTATGGCCGAGTTCAAATACTACCATGAAAAAAGATAAAATCAATCAATTTTTCAAGATCAGTTTAATTTATTTCAAGAGAGAATAAAAAAAGAACTATAGAGCCAGCTTAAGATTTTTTAGTAGTCCATTTGAAAAAATTCATTTTTTACGCTTTGTATAAATTTACAACAAATACTCTATTCAAATAAAGCTATTTAAGAAATCTCAAGGGATCTTAGCTCTGGGGCAATTTTATCAAGTGACGAATTAACAAGCTTATATGAACCATCTGCACCATAAAGTTTAGATAATTCGACAGCTTCATTAATAACTACTTTGTAAGGCACCTCTGGCTGGAATTTCAATTCATAAACACCTAAATATAAAATTGCCTTTTCTGTTGGGCCAAGTTCATCAATATCACGATCAAGTGATGGCTTAATAATTTCATCAAGAATAGTTATATTTTTTGGAATGTTTAATAATAAATTTGAGAAAAAAGCTTTTGAAATCTTGCCTTCTTTTTGATTTAAGAATTGCAATTCTATGTCATTAATATTATCTCCAGAAACCAACCACTGATATAAAGCTTGGACTACTCTCGCTCTTGAACGCTGCTTAGGAGTCACAGTTTTTCTAGTAAATTGATCATTCTAATAATACTTTCTGCAGCCTCAGCGCCTTTATTTTCAGAAGTTCCAGAGCGCTCTATAGCCTGCTCAACTGTGTCAACAGTGAGCACACCAAAAGCAATTGGTATTTCATTCTCTAGAGAAATTTTGGATATACCTCTTACGCACTCTCCGGCAACGAATTCAAAGTGAGGAGTCCCGCCCCTAATTACTGCACCTAAAGCGACGATGGCATCATATTTACCAGCACTTGAGGCTTTTTTAAGGGCAAGTGGGATTTCAAAAGCTCCTGGAACATAAATAAGATCAATATCTGATTCTTTAGTTCCACTCTTAAGTAAGGCCTCTTTGGCCCCACTAATTAAATGTTCAACTATAAAAGAATTAAATCGACCTGCGACTAAAGCCACTTTCTTATTGTTAATAGTTAATTCACCCTCAATAGTCTTCATTACTTCTCCTTAATATTTACGTACTCAGTTATTGTGATACCAAAACCCTCTAGACCTGGCCATTTTCTTGGCTTTCCTAGTGACTTCATATTCGTAACACCTAAGTCAGAAAGAATTTGCGCACCGATTCCAAAAGTTTTTCCATCATCATTACTTCTATAGTCCTGGTTATCTATATTTTCAAGGATAGCCTGATTATCTTGTTTACGTAAAAGTAAGAAGACACCATTTTCAACCTCCGAAATCATGTCTAATGCACTATTAATACTAAAACCTCGATTATTTTCTTGTAAGACATCTTTAAAGATATTTTCCATATGGACCCTGACATATGGCTCAGTTGTTTCATTAATTTTCCCCTTTACAAGAGCAATATGAATATCGTTATGGATTGTATCTAAATATGAAAAAAGTTCAAATTGACCATACTTTGTTTTAAAAGGCCTTTGGCTTATTCTTTCAACTGTTTTTTCATTTTCAACTCTGTAATGAATTAAATCACCAATATGGCCTACTTTAATACCGTGCTTTTTCCCAAACTTATACAAATCATCGCTTCTAGCCATTGAGCCATCATCATTTAATATTTCCACAATCACTGATGAAGCTTCAAATCCAGCTAAACGAGCTAAATCGCAGCCCGCCTCAGTGTGCCCAGCGCGAATTAAAACACCGCCCTGTTGGGCCATTAAAGGAAAAACATGGCCAGGCTGAACGATATCTATTGGCTTAGCATCTTCAGCAACAGCATCTAAAATTGTTTTAGCTCTATCTGCAGCTGAAATACCTGTCGTGACACCTGATGCAGCCTCAATAGATACAGTAAAATTTGTAGAATGAAGATCACTGTTTTGAGACACCATTAAAGGCAAGTTAAGTTGTTGACAGCGCTGCTGAGTCAAAGTAAGACAAATTAACCCTCGTCCATGCGTCGCCATGAAGTTAATATCTTCTTTTGTAACTTTTTCAGATGCAATTAATAAATCACCCTCATTTTCACGATTCTCATCGTCCATCAGAATAATCATTCTTCCTTGCTTATAATCTTCTATAAGTTCCTTTATTGAAGCATTCATAATTGTCTAATTTTTATTTGTAATTGTTAAGTTGTTCAACATATCTAGCAATTAAATCAATCTCTAAATTTACATTTGAATCAGTAGAAAGATCTCTTAGCGTAGTTACTAAAAAAGTGTGGGGAACTATATTAACATCAAAAATATTATCCTCAACGCCATTGACAGTAAGGCTCACTCCATTGATGCATATTGAGCCTTTTTTAGCAATATATTTAATAATATCACTCTCAACCAAAATCTTAAAGCGAAAACTATCTCCATCTTTATTAATGGAATGAATTGTGCCAACTCCGTCAACATGTCCACTTACTAAGTGTCCATCAACACCCTGATTAAGTCTAAGAGATTTTTCAAGATTAACATTCTCACCTTGCGATAAACCTGAAAAAGTTGTGCAATTTATCGTCTCGTTTGAAACATCCGCAGTAAACCATTCACCTGAAATTTGGGTGACTGTTAAACATACCCCATTAACAGCAATACTATCTCCAATCTTAGAATCACTTATATCAAGAGTATGTGAATTAATTTTCAAATTAGCGCCATTATCAGAAGAATGAAACTCTTGAATACTTCCTATGGCTTGAATAATCCCTGTAAACATTTGACAAATATTTTTATAAGTTTGAGTATATTTATATTTAATATATTTCTAATAACTATTTAACCATCAATTAATAGATACAGTAATTAATAGATTTCTATGCGAGCATTAATTTAATTCACACCTGAGTCAACAAGTAATCTTCATAATTTCCTGAATAATAGTGAGCTCCATCATCTTTAAGCTCGATTACTTTAGTTGATAAAGAAGAGACAAACTCCCTGTCATGACTGACAAATACTAGAGTACCTTTGTAATTGTCCAATGCCAGATTTAAGGCCTCAATAGATTCCATATCCAAGTGGTTTGTTGGCTCATCCATTAACAATATATTTGGCTTTTGCAACATAAGTCTTCCAAAAATCATTCTTCCTTTTTCACCGCCTGACAAAGATTTGACAGATTTTTTTACATCTTCCTTTCCAAAAAGCATTTTTCCAAGGACAGATCGCATAACTTGAATATCATCTTTTTCGTTTTTAAATTGTGTCATCCAATCTAAAACATTCATATCCTTCTCAAATTCTTCATTATGGTCTTGAGCATAATATCCAATATTTGAATTTTCACTCCATTTTGTAATTCCACCATCGGGCTCAATTTCACCAAATATGGTTTTAAGCAAAGTACTCTTTCCAATACCATTTTGTCCAATAATTGCAACCCGTTCGCCAGTTTCAATCATGATATTAATATCTTTTAAAACTTGCTCATCATCAAAGCTTTTATTCAAACCTTGGACTTCTAGTACATTTCTAAATAATTCTTTGTTTTGATTAAAAATAATATATGGACTAACTCTTGAAGAGGGCTTAATGTCATCTAATTCAATCTTATTTAGCTGTTTAAGACGAGATGTAGCCTGCTTAGATTTAGAAGCATTCGCAGAAAATCGCGACACAAAATGTTTTAAATCTTTAATTTTTTCTTCCTTTTTAGCATTATCGGAGCGCATCCTTTCTTGAATTGCAGTTGCGGCAACCATAAAATCATCATAACTTCCCAGGAATACATTTAGCGCACCATAATCTAGATCAGCCATATGAGTACAAACGCCATTTAAAAAATGACGATCATGCGAAATAATAACCATAGTTGATTTTCTTGCACTTAAAACCCCTTCAAGCCATCTGATAGAGTTTATATCAAGGTTATTGGTAGGCTCGTCTAATAAAAGAATTTCTGGATCTGAAAACAGAGCTTGCGCTAAAAGAACTCGAAGCTTCCAACCAGGAGCAATTTCACTCATTAACCCATAGTGTTGATCTAAAGGTATATCAAGACCTAGAAGTAACTCACTAGCTGATGATTCTGCTGAATAACCATCCATTTCAGCAAATTCCATTTCTAATTCAGCTACCTTTATTCCATCTTCCTCACTCATTTCAGGTAGACCATATATCCTGTCTCTTTCCTCTTTTATCTTCCATAGCTCTTTGTGACCCATGATTACTGTATCTACAACACGATACCTCTCAAAAGCAAACTGATCCTGAGATAGAACACCAAGTCTTTGACCTTCTCCAACTAAAACAGAGCCATGAGTGGGCTTTAATTCTCCAGTCAATATTTTCATTAGGGTTGATTTTCCACAACCATTTGCGCCAATTAAGCCGTATCTATTACCAGCTTGAAATTTGACTGAAATATTCTCAAATAAAGGCTTTTCACCAAATTGCATGGTGACGTTAGCAGTAGAAATCATTATCTAAATAAAATTTATAAAAAAGACAGGATTATCCCATATAGACTGCTAAATAGCTTAACTATTAAACACATGGGTATCTAGTAGAACTTTTTTATAAATATAAGTATAAAATATATTTGATTATGAAATTTAATCCAAACATGCGAACAAGGCAAATGCCGGATAAGACATTGTTATTAACAATTATGTCTCTATTAGTTTTTGGATGGATTATGGTTTTTTCAGCCTCCTTATCTGCACATTCAAGTTATCTCTACTTTATTAAACAAACCATTTTCATATGTATGGGATTGAGCGCTGGATTAATAATGTTAAATACACCCATTTCAGTTCTTCAAAAATATTCAATTCCATTGTTTTTATTAACTCTTGTTCTTCTATGTATTGTTTTTACCCCAGTAGGTCATGAAGCAAAAGGCTCTACTCGTTGGATTAATTTTGTTTTATTTAAATTTCAGCCGTCAGAATTAATGAAATTATCAATGGTTTTATTCATGGCTGGTTTTCTTGTTCGTCAAGAAAAAGACCTTAGAAAGCCCTGGATGGGCTTTTTAAAAACAATTGCCATAATTGGTATAACAGGATTCTTAATATTACTAGAGACCGATATTGGAGCTACTCTAATAATATCATTAACCGCAATGGCGATGCTATATGCTGCTGGTTCATATATAAAGCAACTCACAATAGTGACATCGGGTCTTTTTGCACTGGTTGCAGTTATAGTTATGATAATTCCAAATCGATTCGAAAGGTTTATTTCTTTTTGGGCTGAAGATTTTTGGTTAAGTGATAATTCTAAACTTGACCAAACTAAAGCCGCCTTAATTGGAATTGCCAGAGGTGACTTATTTGGAGTCGGAATAGGTGCAGGTATTCAAAAATTTACTAATAGAGGATCTACAAACTCACTTCCTGAGAGGCACACAGATATGATTTTTGCTGTAATAGGAGAGGAATTAGGCTTTGTAGGAATGATGTTTGTTTTACTATCCTTTCTTTTTATTCTCTTAAAAGGTTTCTCTATTGCTAAAGTTGCTCTTCAAAAAGGGCGTCAATATAGCTCTTATGTTGTTTTTGGAATCTGCACATGGTTTTCTATGCAAATAACAGTAAATATTGCAATGAATCTTGGCCTCATACCTCCTAAAGGTTTTACATTGCCGCTATTAAGTTATGGTGGCACTTCTATGATTTTTGCAATTATTTCTTTGGCAATTATTTTGCGAGTTGATATGGAAAATAGAACAAAGTATTCAAAACAGCAAAATTATGTCTAAAAAAATTCTCATTATGGCCGGTGGTACCGGTGGTCATATTTTTCCTGCACTAGCTATTGCAAAAGAACTTAAAGAAAGAGGTGTAGCTGTAGAATGGCTTGGTGGTAAGAATAAAATGGAAAGTAGACTAGTTCCTGAGCACGGCTATAAATTTCATGGTGTCTCGAGTAGTGGACTTAGAGGTAAAAATATACTAACTATTCTAAAAGCTGTTTTTCTTCTAAGCTATGGGTTTTTGCAAACTATTATTGTCTTTTTTAAGTATAGGCCAAACATTGTCATCGGAATGGGTGGATACGCCTCAGGAATTGGTGGTTTAATTTCTAAATTTTTTTTTGTGCCTTTATTTATTCATGAACAAAACTCTGTTCCTGGAACAACAAACAGACTTCTGAGCAAGCATGCTTGCAAATGCTTTCAAGCATTTGAAGATACTTTTCCTGAGAATGTAGGGGCAATTACTACAGGAAATCCGATACTGTTTAACCCAATCCCTAAAAGTGAGCCTGAATCAGTTAAAAACTTACTCGTTCTGGGTGGCTCTTTGGGTGCCAAAAAAATTAATCAAACCATCCCTCAAATTAAATCACGTGTAAACATTTGGCATCAAACCGGAGAAAGTCATATTGAAGAAGTAAGAGCCTTATATAAAAACTCACTTCATTCTGGTGCAAAAATTGAGCCATTTATAGGAAATATGGCAGAAGCTTACGCTTGGGCCGACCTAGTAATTTCTAGAGCTGGTGCCATGACAATCTCTGAATTGATAGCGTCAAACTCGTTAGCTATACTCATTCCTTTTCCCTATGCCATAGACAATCATCAGAAAGTAAACGCTGAGATTATCTCTAAAAATGAGGCTGGTATTCTTTTAGAAGAAGAAAATCTTAATCCCAAAGCAATCGACAGAAAAATAGAGGCTCTCAGTAAAGACAAGCTTTATGAGATGGCTAAAAAATTAGAATCACTTAAAGTGTCAGCTCCTGAGCAACAGATTGCTGATCAACTTCTCCATTGATACCAAGACGACTAAAAAGAAGCTTGTCATTTGCGACCGTTGGATTATCTGTTGTTAATAGCTGCTCACCATAGAAGATTGAGTTTGCGCCAGCAAAAAAACATAACGCCTGCATCCCCTCTCCCATATCGAGCCTTCCAGCTGAAAGCCTAACAACTGACTTAGGCATTAAAATTCTCGCTACAGCAATTGTTCGAACAAATTCACTTTCACTGGGCGGCTTTACATTTTCAAATGGAGTTCCTGGAATAGGAACAAGAAGATTGATTGGGACACTATCCGGATGTTCCTCAAGATTAGCTAGAGATTGAAGCATAGAAGCCCGATCAGTTTCTGTTTCTCCCATTCCTAGAATTCCACCGCTACAAACGCTAATATTTGCATCTTTAACCGCAGTTAGAGTGTCCAATCTATCTTGAAAAGTTCTAGTCGTAATAACATTAGGGTAGTTTTCTTTTGATGTGTCAATATTATGATTATAGTAATCAAGGCCTGCCTCTTTTAGAGTGGAGGCTTGTTTTGGAGATAGCATACCTAAGGTAACACATGTCTCCATTCCCATAGCCTTTACCCCTTGAATCATTGGTATGACTTTATCAAGACTCTTGTCTGTTGGGTTTCTCCAGGCAGCACCCATACAGAATCTTGTCGCCCCCTTATTCTTTGCATTTTGAGCTTGCTGTAATACCTCATCAATTTCCATTAATTTTTCTCGCTCAAGGCCTGTGTCATATTTTGAGCTTTGGGAGCAATAAGAACAGTCTTCGGGGCATGCGCCCGTTTTAATATTAAGCAGAGAGCTCACTTGAACTTGATTTGGATCAAAGTTCTCTCTATGTATAGAATGTGCTTTAAAAAGAAGATCATTAAAAGGAAGTTCAAATAGGGCTTTAATTTCGTCCAATTTCCAATCATTTCTTGCTTTAATCATTTTGTGTTTATATTAATTTTGAATAATTTAAATTTTACCGGATACCAACCAGCTTTTTAGATAATAAAAAAGCCGCAAGGAGCGGCTTTTTTAATTCAAGATATTGATCTAATTAACAACTGTAATATAAATCAAATTCAAGTGGCTGAGGAGATGCCCTCATAGCAGTCACCTCTTCCATTTTGAGATTAATAAATGAATCAATAACCTCATCAGTAAATACACCACCCTGCTTAAGGAATTCACGATCATTATCAAGCTCTTCCAAAGCGATATGAAGCATTGAGCTTACTTTTGGTATCGAAGCATCATACTCTTCATATAAATCCTGGTCAGCTGGCTCACCAGGATGAATCTTATTCTTGATACCATCAAGGCCTGCCATCAATAAAGCCGCAAAAGCAAGATATGGATTTGCTGTTGAGTCGGGGAAGCGAACCTCGATACGTCGTCCTTTAGGATTTGTAACAAATGGAATTCTTATTGCTGCTGAACGGTTCTTAGCAGAATAAGCAAGCATTTCTGGCGCTTCAAACCCTGGAACTAAACGTTTATATGAGTTAGTTGATGGGTTTGTAAAAGCATTCAATGCTCTTGCATGTTTGATAATGCCACCAATATAATAAAGAGCGGTTTCACTTAAGTTTCCGTATCCATCTCCATCAAATAAATTCTTACCATCCTTCGCAATCGACATGTGAACATGCATACCATTACCATTATCAACTGCAATAGGTTTTGGCATAAAAGTTGCAGTCTTCCCGTAAAGGTGAGCAACGTTGTGTACACAATATTTAAGAATTTGTGTTTCATCAGCTTTTTTAACCAATGTATTAAATAATGCACCTATTTCACATTGACCAGCTGTACCAACTTCATGATGATGAACTTCTGTTGTGACACCCATTTCTTCAATTGCTAAACACATTTGAGAGCGAAGGTCATGCAATGAATCAACCGGTGGGACTGGAAAATAACCTCCTTTTACTCTAGGACGGTGACCTTTGTTACCACCTTCTAAATCAATCTTTGAAGACCAAGCCGCTTCTTCCGAACTGATCTCATAGAAAGCTGTACCCATTCCAAAGCCTGTATCCCATTTGACACTGTCAAAAACAAAAAACTCAGGCTCGTTACCAAAATAAGCTGTATCACCAACGCCTGAATCTTTTAAATAAGCTTCTGCTCTATGAGCTATTGAACGAGGATCTTTAACATAACCCTTCATGTCTGAAGGTTCAATAATATTGCATCGAATGTTAAGTGTCACCTCTTCAGTAAAAGGGTCAATAATCGCTGTATCACAATCTGGCATTAAAATCATGTCAGACTCATTAATATCTTTCCATCCTGAAATTGAAGAGCCGTCAAACATTTGACCTTCTCCAAGTTTTTCAGCATCAATTGTGTGTGCAGGAACACTTACATGTTGTTCCTTGCCTTTTGTATCTGTGAAACGAAAATCTATAAACTTAACATTCTGTTCTTCGATTGTCTTCATTACATCTTTTGCAGACATAGCTATACTCCCTATAAAATAGTAAATTTAAAAAAATGACAGGCATTGTCAGAAGTCTGCGTCGTTGCAAACGAATGTTGACTTATATGAAATCAACATAAGATGTTTCAAGCGTGGATTATATCCTAGTTTTTAAAACATTAAAATAGAAATTAATTCAAGTCTAGTTGACCTGTATCAAATCCAATCTTTTGGTTTCAAAAAATAATTAGTTAGTTTGTCTTCTGCGCTTTTTGATTCAATTTTGTATTGGTATACCCACTTTACTGTTGGAGGTAATGACATCAAAATAGACTCAGTTCTTCCTCCACTTTGAAGCCCAAATAGCGTCCCTCTATCTTGAATTAGATTAAATTCAACATAGCGCCCTCGTCTAAAAAGCTGAAACTCTTTCTCTTTAGTAGTATAGGGAAAATTCATTCTTTTTTCAACAATTGGTAGGTAGGCCTTGATGAAATGATTCCCAACACTTTGAAGAAATTCGAAGCATTTTTCAAAACCACCTTCATTTAAATCGTCAAAGAATAGGCCACCGATGCCTCGCTGCTCATCTCTATGGCTTAAGTAAAAGTAATCATCACACCACTTTTTATAATTATGGTATGTTTTATCACCAAATGGCAGACAGGCATTTTTTGCAGTTTGATGCCAATGAATTGCGTCTTCATCAAATCCATAATAAGGGGTTAAATCAAAACCTCCTCCAAACCACCAAATGGGATCCTTACCCGCCTCCTCAGCAATGAAAAACCTTAGGTTAGCATGCGTTGTTGGAATGTAAGGATTATCTGGATGAAGAACCAAAGAAAGACCAAGTGCAGTGTACTTTCTACCTTCAAGATCTGGCCTAAGAGATGTTGCTGATTTCGGCATTTTATCGCCGGATATAATAGAGTAATTCACCCCACCTTTTTCAAATAAGCTTCCATCTGAAATAACTCGTGTTATCCCACTCCCTTTTCCATCGTCCCTTTTCCATATGTCGGTATCAAAATTAGATTTTGAATCTAAATTTCCAAACTCCTCACATATGTCAACCTGAAGATCCAGTAAGTATTTTTTAATTTGTTCAATCATTTACATTAAATTTTAATGAATAAAAAATTTAGATAAATTCATCTTAATCGTTCACCAGTAATCAAATTAATAATTTTTGAAGGCTCTGAATTATACATATTAGGAGGAAGCTCGAATGCAAGGTCATTACCAAAGTACCTTTTTAACTCTAGCGTGCTTGAAGCAACCTTTCTACCCTGAAGATTGGCACTTGTTGAAATTAATGCTGAGCCAGTATTTTCACAAAAGTAAGTAATAAGTGGGTCAGAGGTTATGCGAACAGCTAAGAGTTCATTATCCCCATTGAGTAGAGGTGATAATTCCTCTGACTTTGGAACCAAATATGTAGTTGGAGTATCTGTTGGTTTAGCTAGTTTTTTAAGAAGCTTGCTATTCATATTTGAATCAATATAAGGCATCAAAAAACTAATGTTTGAGGCTAAAATAATGAATCCTTTTTTAATATCTCTTTTTTTTAGATTTACGATAGTTTGAATAGCGCCAGGATTATTTGCGAGACAACCTAGACCATAAATCGTATCTGTAGGATGAGCAATAACTCCAATCTTTAAATGATGCAAGGCAAGCTTTATTTTAGAATTAATTATCATTTTTTCGCTCTTGGATGAAATTCATCATAAACTTTAGATAATTCTAAAAAATCAAGGTGCGTATAGACTTGGGTGCTTTTAATACTTTTGTGTCCCAAAAATTCTTGAACAGACCTTAAGTCATGGCTTGACTGCAAAAAATGTGTAGCTGCTGCATGTCGAAGCATATGTGGATGAACATTGATTGATACTCCCACCTCTAAAGCTCTTTTCTTAACAACATTCTGAACTGTTCTCGGAGAAATCCTTATGTTTTTTTGATTTAAAAATAACGCCTCTGAATTGCAACTAGGTCTCTTTTCTAGATATCTTTTAAGGACACCAATAGTTGTCTCTCCTACTGGAGAAAATCTTGCTTTTGCGCCCTTACCCATAACTTTAACAAAACCCTCATTCAGATCGAAGTCTGCAAGATTAATGCCTACTAGTTCAGATACGCGTAAACCGCAAGAATATAAAAGCTCAATCATTAAGACTGAGCGCAACTCTTTGTAGCTTGAAGTATTTAACGTCATCATGTTTGTTAAATCATCGAAGTTAATGGTTTTCGGTAATGAGCGTTCAAGCCTTGGAGTTTGAATAGACTGAGCAGGATTTTTTTGGAGAATATTATTGGCAATCAAGTAATTAAAAAAAACTCTTATTGATGATAAGTATCTTTTTAATGACTTGCCAGAAGCATTACTATGCCTAAGCTCCATGACAAAAATATTTAAGACGTCTGAATCAATTTCACTCCATTCTGATATGCTTCGGCCATTCAAGAAAGAAAGAAACTTCAACAAATCTCTCTTGTAGGAAGAAATGGTATTTAAAGCATAATTTTTTTCTACCTCTAGGTACTCAGCAAATGCTTCAATTTGATCAATTAATATTTCTTGATCTGACTTGTTTTTTTCGTGATTGACCATATCTTTATATTTTAAGTTAAAACGATAGGGGATTTTGAATGAGTCAAAAACAAACACATGAATTTCAAACGGAAGTATCACAACTCTTACATTTGATGATTCACTCTCTTTATTCTAATAAAGAGATCTTTCTCAGAGAATTAGTATCTAACGCATCGGATGCGGTTGATAAACTCAAGTTTGAGTCTCTATCTAATGAATCACTTCTAGAGGGAAAAGAAGAGCCCAGCATTCATATTGACATCGATAAAGACGCTGGAACAATTAGCATTAGAGATAACGGTATCGGAATGACACAAGATGAAGTCATGGAAAATATTGGCACTATCGCTAATTCTGGAACTAGAAAATATCTTGAAAGTCTTGATAAAAATCAAACACAAGATTCTAATCTGATTGGACAATTCGGTGTTGGATTCTATTCTGCTTTTATTGTTTCAAATACTGTAACACTTCTCAGCAGAAAAGCTGGTGATGATAATGCGAACGGAACTAAGTGGGTTTCCAAAGGTAAAGGTGAATACTCAATTGAAACCGTTGATCTTGAGAATTATGGCACTACCATCATTCTTGATGTCAAGAAAGCTGAAAAAGAATTCGTTGATGATTATCGTCTTCGTGGCATTGTTTCTAAATACTCAGATCACATTACCGTTCCAATAATGATGGTTAAGGCTTCAGAAGAAGATGAGAGTGAAATTGTCTATGAAACAATAAATAAAGCGACAGCTTTCTGGATGAAAGATAAAAAAGAATTATCTCAAAATGATTACGATGAATTCTATAAGTCTTTGACCTATGATTTTGAGGGTCCTTTGACACAAATTCATAACAGAGTGGAGGGGAAACTAGACTACTCATCACTACTCTTTATACCCAAAAAAGCTCCCTTTGATATGTGGGAACCTAAAAGAAAAGGCGGTGTTAAGCTTTATGCTAAGAGAGTTTTTATCATGGAGGGTAATGAAGAATTGCTTCCTCAGTACCTTAGGTTTATCAAAGGCGTAATTGATACTGCTGATCTTTCATTAAATGTTTCAAGAGAGATACTTCAGGGTAGTAAGGTTGTTGATACAATCAAGAAAGCCTCTGTCAAGCGTATTCTTTCTGAACTCGACAAAATGTCTAAAAATAAACCGGAAGATTATGCAACATTCTGGAATGAGTTTGGAATGGTTATTAAGGAAGGCGTGGTTGAGGACTTTGCGAATAAAGATAAGATTTCTAACCTTTTAAGATTTGCATCAACATCAGCTGACTCCCCTGATCAAACAGTCTCCCTTAAAGACTATATTGGTCGAATGAATAAAGATCAAAAAAATATATACTATGTCACGGCTGATAATTATGATGCAGCTAAAGGCTCACCTCACCTTGAAATTTTTAAGCAAAAGGATATTGAAGTTTTATTGCTCTCAGACAGAGTTGATGAGTGGTTGGTGGCAAATTTTGGTGAATTTGAAGAACTCTCTCTGAAGTCAATTGCAAAGGGAGACCTTGAAGACCTTGATTCAAAAGAAGATAAGAAGAAGAAAGAGAAAACTGTTAAAGACTATGAAAAGGTTATCTCTAAAGCACAAGAAATTCTTGATAATCAAGTTAAAGAAGTTAAAGTTTCAAGTCGTTTGAGTGAGTCACCCTCTTGTCTTGTTGCCGATGAAAATGAACTAGGTGGCAATATGGAAAGAATAATGAAGTCCCTTGGTCAAGATGTTCCAGACACAAAACCTATTCTTGAAATTAATCCTACCCACCCCCTGGTTATGAAGCTTAAAACAAAAGTAGACGAGGATGTTGTAAAAGTCCTATTTGACCAAGCTGTTCTCAGTGAAGGTGGTCAAATCAAAGAGCCTGCAGAGTTTGTCAAAAGGATGAATAAACTGATGCTTGGCTAAGCAAAGGTGGTATTAACGAAAAAGCCCGTTTTCGGGCTTTTTTCATTTAAGGCTTATAAGGGTTAATTTTATTAAGAATACCCCTTAAAATTGCAACTTCCTCTTTCTCAGGCATACTTCTTCCAAAAAGTCTCCTTAAGCGCCTCATTAACAAACTCTGCGGTTTCTTTGCATCAAAGTAATCAATATGCTCAAGTACTTGCTCAAGATGCTTATAAAAGCTATTTAAGTCATCAAAGTTTGCTAATTCTCCAGGAGCATTTTCAAATCCACCCTCTAGAGTGCTTACATAATTCTGATAGGCAAATACTTGAATTGCAGATGCTACATTCAATGAAAAATATTTAGGATTTCCAGGAATTGTCATTAACGTTGAACATAAATCTAGCTCCTCATTAGTAAGGCCAGAATTTTCAGTTCCAAAAACAACAGCAACTTTATGGTCTTCTTTGGAAACGATCGATTGTATTTCACTACATGTCTCAATAACATCCAGCTGCCTCCATTTAATATTTCTTTGACGAGCACTCGCACCAATCACGAGATTAACGCCTACCAAAGCCTCCTCGAGTGAAGAACAAACTGTTGCGCTTGATAATACGTCATCCGCACCACTTGCCCTAGCAGTTGCAACTGCTGATGGAAAATTAGATGGTGCAACAAGATATAACTCAGAGAGCATCATATTTTTCATGGCTCTAGCAGCAGCGCCAATATTCCCTGGTTCAGTCGTATTCACCATGACAATCCTTACTTTATCAAAACTCGTCAAGGTATAATTCCCCTCTTTATTTATTTGGCTCATTTACCATGCATCCTACCGTCAATATTGCAGTTAGAGCTGCCAGAGCAGCTGGTGATGTTATTTTAAGGTATCACAATCAGGTCGACATACTTACCATCGAAAACAAGTCTATTAATGACTTTGTTTCAGAGGTTGATAAAACGGCTGAAAAAGCCATTATAAACGAGATTAAAAAGGCCTTTCCAAAACATTCTATTTTGGCTGAAGAGAGTGGTAAAACTCTTGGTGATGATGATTTTCTTTGGATTATTGACCCTTTAGATGGAACCACCAATTACCTGCATGGTTTTCCTCAGTATGCAGTCTCAATAGCGCTTCTTGAAAAAGGAGTGACTACGCACGCTGTCATCTATGACCCATTCAAGGAAGAGCTCTTTACAGCCTCTAAAGGAGAAGGCGCTTATCTCAATAATGAAAGAATTAGAGTGACCATATCAAAAGGACTAGAGGATACTCTCATTGGAACTGGATTCCCATTCAAAAATCCTCAGCATTTAGATTGTTATCTTGACACATTTAAGGCAATTTTACCTCACGTGTCTGACATTCGAAGAGCGGGAGCTGCTGCTTTAGATTTAGCTTATGTAGCTGCAGGGAGACTTGATGGTCATTGGGAGATTGGACTTAACTCCTGGGATATAGCAGCTGGTGCTCTTCTTGTTAAAGAGGCTGGAGGATTTATAGGAGATTTTTCAGGAAGAGACAAATACATGGAAACTGGAAACGTTGTCGCTGGCAATGCAGACGCCTATAAAGAAATTCTCAAGAAAATTCATCCACACCTTACCAGCGATCTTCAGAGGTAAATTAATCTGAGATTGTTAACTGCTCGCCATTTATTTTTGGACTTGAGCTAGACAATAAGTGGACTATTGCCTGACTTTTTTCTTCGGGCAAAGGAACTGTTGACGAGTCTTCAGCAGGATATGCCGTCCTCCTCATCTCAGTTCTTAATTTTCCAGGGTTGACCGTGTTTACACTAATTTGGGTTTTTTCAAGCTCCTCTGAGAGAGTTTTAGCAAAACCTTCAATCCCAAACTTACTAACGCTGTATGCACCCCAATAAGCTCTTGCCTTCCTGCCGACTGTTGAAGATAAAAAAATAATCCTTGCATCATCTGATTTTAATAAAGCAGGAATCAGAAACTGGGTCAGCATGAATGGAGCATTCAGATTAATCTGGATTGTTGAATACCATAATTTAATATCATACTGCTCGATCGGCATCTGAGTACCCAATATTGAAGCGTTATGAACGAGTCCATCTAACTTCCCAAACTCGTTAAGAAGGTTATCTTGAAGCTCTTGATAATTTTCAGGTGTTGCACCTTCTAAATCCAGAGGGTAAAGAATAGGCTCTTTCAGGCCAGCATCAACAACAGCGTCATAGGCATACTCAAGCGAACCTAAATCCCTGCCTAGCATAACGACAGTGGCACCAGCTCTAGCAAGGTCCATGGTTATGGCAAGCCCAAAACCCCTATTTGCACCCGTTACTAGAACTACTTTGCCCTCAAATTCATCTTTTTTTATATTATGCTCTTTGGCAACTATCATTCACTAATTTCCTTATTTGATTTAACCCCAAGCGCTTTAAGTCTTTCTGCCCTACTAATCAAATTACCCTTGCCTGTTGACAACTTATTCCGAGCACTTGAAAAGCCTTCCTTGGTTTTTTCAAGTTGATTCTCAATCTTATCTAAATCGTCAGTAAAAAGGGCAAGCTTGTCATACATTCCAGCAGCCTGGCGTGCAATCTCGTCAGCATTTTTATTTTGTTTATCTGTTTGCCACATAAAGTTAACAGTTTTTAGACTCATACTCAGCATAGAAGGTGAAACGAGCATAATATTTTTCTTGAGAGCATCATCAAACAAACTATGCTTATGTTGAAGCGCAAGAAGAAGAGCCCCCTCAATAGGAATAAAAACAAAAATAAAGTCTAGACTCCTCACGCCTTCAAGGTTTTCATACTCTTTGATACTAATGTTTTTTATTTGGTTTTCAATCGAGGCGATATGTTTCTTTAAAGCTAACTCATTTGATTGGTCTGCAACATAGTTGACGTAATCTTTAAGCGACACCTTAGAGTCAATAACAACATCCTTTCCCTCTGGCAAATGAAGAATAACATCAGGCTTAAATTTTTCACCCATTTCATTTTTATATTGCTTTTGAAGATCAAACTCAACCCCCTCTTGGAATCCATAACTTGATAAAAGAGAGCTTAATATCTCTTCTCCCCAGTCACCCTGAATCTTATTGTCATAAGTGAGCGCATCCGTCAAATTCTTTGCCGACTGCTGTGTTTCAAGGTTTGCAACATGAAGAGACTTAATTTGCTCTTTTAAGGTCGTTCTCTCCTCAACCTGCTCCTTTGTAATTGTCTCAATCCTATCTCTAAAACTTTTAAGCTGAGTTTGAAGCGGCGTCAATAAGTCGGAATTATCAACCTTAAGCTTGTCACGGTCTGTCTTCAAAATTTCTGAGGCGATAGTCTTAAACTCACTATTTACTTGACTCTTTAGATGATCGACTAGCTGAATTTTTTCAGCATAATTCTTTTCTTTTTCATCCAGCTTTGTCTCGAGCTGAATATTTTTTTGAGAGATGGAAAATAATTTCTTATTCAATACATAGTAGCTAAATGCAGCTCCCACGAGTAAAGAAACTATGCCAATAATAATATTCATAAGGTTAGATTTGAATCCATTATTAATGGGTGTTTTATAGCAATCATAAAATAGGCATACCAGTGTGTTATAAACTTAGTAAAATTTTATATAGAATTATAACGCTTAGATATCTATAAGCCATGATACTTTTCAGATCACTATTGTACTTTGTTGGTTCAATTATTAGTTTAATTTTGATCACTTTTATTGGGTTTTTACTTGTCTTTTCAAGCTACCCAACTCGTCAAAAATTTCTCTCTAAATGGGCTATATTTTGTATATGGTGGTTAAGAGTAACTGTGAACATTAAAACCAAAGTCATTGGTGAGGAAAATATAATTAAATCTTCGTCCATCATAGTCTCTAACCACCAATCTACCTGGGAAACACTGGCATTTCAAACAATCTTCCCAGCCCATACTTGGGTTTTAAAACGTGAACTTTTATGGCTACCTGTATTTGGCTGGAGTCTTGCGCTATTAAAGCCAATCATTATTAATCGTGGTGACAAACTAAATGCAATTAAAAAAGTCATAAGTCAAGGGGCAGATCGTCTCAATAAAGGCATCTCAGTGGTTATTTATCCTGAAGGAACAAGGCAGCCTTATGGTGA
>JAOGRV010000008.1:0-49541 GCA_028107545.1 Pseudothioglobus singularis (SeqCode)
TGCTTTCATTGTTGGATAAAAATTACTCGCTACAGCTATTCTTATTTCATTAGCCACAGAATGAGTGGTAATAAAAAATTGGAATAAAAATAACAAAGCAAAAATCCTTAACTGAGTATTCAACATATCTATTGCGTGACTTTTTAATGATTAGATTATTAGCAAATCAAGCAGCAAATTTGCAAATCTATCAACTCTATTCTATAGTGATTTAGCTTAAAAATTATAAATATTGGAGTCTTTCAAACCTCCATAAATAAATACAATTATGTTAATATATTTTATAATAAACTTTAATTAGTAAAAACTCATAAATTAAAAGGGAAAAATGTCAAAAAATCATACTTTATTAGCTTTTTTATTCTCTATATTCTTCACGTTAAATGCATCAGCTGACTATTTTGATGGTCAGAGAGCCTATGCAAGTGGTGACTATGGTATAGCCATTCTTGAATGGACTCAAGTAGCTGAAGATGGTAATGCAAGAGCACAATATAATCTTGGTTGGATGCATGCAAATGCTAAGGGCACCGTGCAAGATTTTAAAGAGGCCATTAAGTGGTACACAAAATCTGCAGAACAGGGGAATGTTAATGCACAGTATAACTTGGGTAACCTCTACTTAAGAGGACAAGGAGCTGCCCAAAATGATAAACTTGCTTTTAGTTGGTTTATCAAAGCAGCTGAACAGGGTGATGCTCCTGCTCAATATAATCTTGGAAGAATGTATATACTCGGTAAGGGTGATGATAAAAACTTCTTAGAGGCAAGGTTTTGGATCAAGCAAGCTCTAGAAAACAATGATCAATATATTGGCGCACTTGCACAACAAGTTTGGGATGACTATAAACTTGGAACCTACTAGTAATAAACTGTTTTACAAAAATTTTGTTTTCATTTAGGCTTTTATAGCAACAACTGAGCAAGTTTCAATACTTATTTTCTCAGCCTCTATAATTGCAATGGTTTTTGCTGCTTGACTCAATAGATCTAAATTAGTCTTATTTCCAGATAAGATTTCATCAACAAAAGCGCGAATTTCAAACTCATACCCCATGCCTTCTTTTAACTTTATATTTTCAGACTGCGCATCTCTTGAAAGCTTTAACGTTTCTTCTCCATCTAAAAGATAGCTAAGTGTTCCATTTTCAAAGTTAGCTGTATATGACATATTGAAGCCATATCCCTCTTGCATGGTCCAGGACCCCTCAGAACTGACTAAAGGGGATGCATTTGTCTTATTAAAAATATAATTTGTCACCACATGATCAACGCCTCCACTTGGACCTTTGTAGCCTTGACTGAAGACAGCATCTGGCAACCCCATGCAGTAATTCACAAAGTCAGTATCATGGACATGAAGATCGAGAAGTGCACCGCCACACTGATTATCATCTGAATAAAAAGCACCGCCAGGAAAACTTGTTTGTCGTCTAAAGTTTAGTGATAAACATTTTCCATATGTTGAATTTTCAATTGCTTCCTTAAGAAAAACCCATGCTGGCCAATACCTTAGACACATCGCAGACATAATATTACAGGTGGACTGCTCTGCTAATTGAATTATTTTTTGAGCTTCGTCGTATGTTCTAGCCAATGGTTTTTCAACTAATACATGTTTATTTTTGGCAAGAGCAGCCTCTACAAAAATATAATGAAGATCTGTACCAACACATATATCCACTATATCAATATCTGAATTATTAATAAGATCCATTCCATCAAGATATTTTTTAACACTAAGGCCAGAGACTCCACCTTCCGCTTGACCACTAATATTACCTTCAGCTTTACTAGAGCCATCGAGTCTACTCTGGATTGAATCCGAAACAGCGACGACCTCTACATCTTTTATTTTGGAATAAATATCTAGGTGGGTGGAACCCATACTTCCAAGACCAATGATTCCAACTTTTAATTTCTTGCTCATATTATTTATTTCTAAACTAGTTTATTTAAAGTTAAATATTTGATCCATAGCCACCGATGTCCGAGACAAAATTGTTTCATCCCAGGGTAACATTTCAGCAATAATAGTACTTTTGTATTGAATAGATTTTAAGGCAGATACTGTTTCTTTCCATGGAACATCTCCCGCTCCAAGGTCACAAAAACTGAAACTACCAGTCCAGTCAAAGTTCTCTTGAAAATCTTTAATTTGAACCCTCTTGATTCTTGAGTTAAGGAGCTCAATCCAGTGAGGTGGGTACTGCTGATAACCAATTAAATTTCCAATATCTAAATACACTCCAAGCTTATCAGACTCAAAAGAGTCTACAAAATCTCTAAGCTCTATAGGCGAATAAAAGAACCCATTCCAAACGTTTTCCATGCACAAGTCAACATCGAGGTCTTCTGCAATAGGAAGCATTTGATTAATAGCCTCCCTAAGTCTATCCAAGGCTCTATCGTAACGAACAATTTCAGGAGAAATTGGACTTTTTACGACACCTGGAACAAACAATAAAGCTTTGCAATCGAGGTGACTTGCGACCCTAATTGCATCTTGATGAAGCTTAATAGAGTTTTTCCTCACTTCTGCATCATCACTAGTAGGGCTGATGCCCCAACTCATTCCTGTAGCAATGCTGTCTACAAACACGTCTGAATCATCTATTTTTTGGCGGATTGTACTGCACTCACTCTCTGACAAGTTGGTGTTGATGACGCCCTCATTAGACACTGACAATTCTAGTGCGTCAAACCCATTCGATTGGGTTTGAATTAAAGCAGAATCAATAGACTCATTGTTAGACAAACCATTCTCGAATGAAAGATAACTGATACCTTTAATCAAAACAAACTCCTTTAATATAATGAATCAAGCTTTTGCCAAGTCTCAGTCATATCAACAATCTGACTTGTCTTCATACTTTCATCTATTGCCATAGCAACAAGACCTGCTGCAATTGCCTCCTTCGGACCCACAGGCAAAGAACTCAAGCCACCTCTTAGAAAACTAACAATATCCTCACACATTAATTGATCGGCACCATAGTGAGATGGGTAGTTAACTGAACCAGGAGAGCTTGGATCGCTAAAATCATGCTCTTCAAGGCAATCACCCGTTCTAGCATCTGTTATTCTAAGCCCTCCACGACCAAAATCTCCCTCAGCCATTCCGCGACTACCAATGACACAAAAACGTCTCTGCTCATCAGGCACATTGATACTTGTATGAAAAGAAAAGGTAACCTGATTTGGATATTCAATTAATGCATTTTGATGATCAATAATATCAGCATCACTGGTAAATGGATTATCAACATTTTCCCAATAGGAGAGTTTTTTTTGATAGACATTGTCATATTTATTATCTGATGGGGCCTCAGAAGGAATGAAATTATTTCTTCCTCCAAAACTGACCACCCTTACTGGTCTCTCACCAACAATACTGTTATATAGATCAATGTCGTGACAACATTTTTCTAACATAAATCCACCAGAGTACTTTTCTAACCTTCTCCAATCTCTCATAAAAAAGGATCCATGGAAAGGCGCAATATGCTCATTTGCTTCAAGAGAAGTTATACTGCCTAAGGTTCCTGCATCAAGGACTCGCCTCATTTCTCTCATATGAACTGAATAGCGTAAAACAAGCCCAACAATAAGTTTGTTTTCACCAAATTTTTTGATTAGCTTGGCGAGCTTAAAACTATCTTCTTTACTCGTTACTATCGGTTTTTCTGAAAAAACCTGAAGCCCTGCCTCAAGTCCTAACTTTATATGCTCTAAATGAAGGTGATTTGGTGAAGCAACCCAAAGCAAATCAAGTTCACTTTCACTAATCATTTGTGCAAGGCTTTCAAATTGTTTTAATTGACTTGCATGTTCCTCTATTATTGATAACCCGCAAGGATCTGGATCAACATATCCCACTAACTCAAGCTCGGGCATTTCTTTTTGGATCATCTTTAGAACATTTCCAGCTCTGAGTCCTAAGCCAACAATACCAGTTCGCATGATTTACTCCTTGTATATTTAATTAGCTAGTTTATTTTCTCTGAGGTCATGTTTTTTGAAGCATTTTTTGGACTTTTTAAAAGGGAATGACCTGATGAATCAAAAGCATGGCATTTAAGAGGGTCTAAAGCTAGGTTGACAGTATCACCTGGCTTGACAACTGAGTCACTTGGTAAAACAGCACAAAAATTACTATTGCCCAAAACAGAACCATAAAGGATTACTGTTGCTCCAATATGCTCAACAACATCTACAGTCATTGGAATTCCTCCTTTTTTTGAAGAAACAATCAAGTCTTCTGGCCTGATTCCAATATCTACTTCGTCACCTGTTTTTATATTTGAAACATCAACAGCTAGTTCCAAAGATAGTTCACCAATATTTGCAGTTAGCTTCTGATTTTCAATATCTATGTCACTCGTTTTAAGGAAATTCATATTTGGCTGGCCAATAAACCCTGCTACAAACTTTGTTTTAGGGTTGTGGTATAAGTCCATTGGTGAGCCAACCTGCTCAATAACCCCATCTCGCAATACGACAATCTTGTCAGCCATTGTCATAGCTTCAATTTGATCATGCGTAACGTATATCATAGTCGTTGCTAAATTTTGATGAAGCTTTGCTAGCTCAACTCTCATATCTCCTCTAAGAGCTGCGTCCAAATTAGACAAAGGCTCATCAAAAAGAAATACTTTAGGGTCTCTTACAATCGAGCGACCAATAGCAACCCTCTGGCGCTGACCTCCTGATAGTTGTCCTGGTTTAAAATCTAAACGATCTCTTAACTGCAAAATATCAGCAGCTTTAAATACCTTTTCTTCAAGCTCTTTCTCATTAACTTTTGCAACTCTGAGTGGAAAGGCTATATTCTCAAACACTGAAAGATGAGGATAGAGAGCATAAGATTGAAAGACCATCGAAATCCCTCTTTCAACTGGAGGGGCATTAGAAACATCTTTATCATCAATAATTACACCGCCTGTTGTAGCTTCCTCTAAGCCTGAAATGATTCTTAATAATGTTGTTTTTCCACAGCCCGATGGCCCAACAAAAACAACAAATTCTTTATCATTTATTTCTAGGTTAATATCAAATAAAACTTCTGTTTCACCAAAACTTTTATAAATATTTTCGAGTTTTACTGTTGCCATTCTTTCTTCCTTAAAAAGAGCGCAAACTTAGTGCGCATTTAAATTTTCTACTATTAGTTAAAGCAAGCTTCAAAAAGATGCTTTGAGGAAAGTCTCTTTTTGAGGTATGCCTTTTAAAAATTCAGGGGTAACAATAAGCCACCCCTGAAATAGTCAATTAATTGACTTAATTGCCTTCAGCTAAAATTTCAGCAGCCTCTGCAACTAGATCAGCAGCAGAACCTTCACCCAAAATCATGCCTTGGATAGCACCATTGATGCCAGCTTGCAATGCTTTAAAGTCTTCAAACATTGGCTCTGGACCACCACTACCGATTGGCGCAACAAACGTCTGCCAGTAGTCAGTAGTATAGTAAACATCATCCATCATTTTTTCATACTGCATGATTGGTGTTAAACCCCAGCTCTTATCTAGGTCGTACTGAGCTTCGCCAGATGAAAGCATTGAAGCTAGCTCCATTGCCAGATCTTCATTTGCTGAACCTTTAAATACTGCAATAGAGTCAGTAATTAAAAGTGTTCCGCTCTCACCACTTGGGCCTGCCGGAATTGGAACAACAATTTCAGAAATATTATCGTTATGCTGTCCAGCACCCCATGGTCCATTGATATACATACCAATTTGTCCATCGTTATAAAGCTGAGTCAACTGAGAACGCTCATATCCCATAGGTCCTTCCTGAGCAACACCCGCTAACTTACCATAAAACTCAAGAGTTTCGATAGTCTCAGGACTATTAAAAGTGATTTCACCAGTTGCTGCATCATTTACAGAACCGCCATTACTATATAAGTAATTTAAGAATTGGTGCATAGTGTTATCAAAGTCCTTTCCAGTTACGCCAACACCCGCAGCCGAAGTATTATCATTGATAGCTTTAGCCATGTTGTACATTCCTGTCCAAGTTTTAGGTGCGACACAAGCCATACCTGCTTCTTCAACTAGACCACAGTTAATAAATAAAGCCTTGGTTGAAAACGCATGAGGGAAGCCCCAAGTTTTTCCACCATCACTTACAGTATTAAGAATACCTGGCTGATACATGCCTTGTTGCTCATCAGAAATATTAACTGGAACAATCAGACCACTACGAGCTAGTTGCTTAAGAGTACGTGAACCCATATAAGCCAAACCTACTGGATCACCAGCAGCAGCTAGTGTCATTGATTTGTCTTGGCATGTTCCCCAAGGAACTGCTTCAGCATTCACTGTAACACCTGAGTATTTCGCTTCAAAAGCAGAAATTACTACTTGATCAGCTTCACGGATTTCACCGCCGCACATAATCATGTGTACTTCTTCAGCCTGCACTGGAGCCATTAAACCGGCACCCATTACAGCTAAGAAGAGTGCTTTTTGTATATTTTTCATTTACTTCTCCTTTTCTATTTACATCAAGTTACTAGAAATTAAAAAAAATCTAATAACACTTTATGTGAGACTCTTACCTCTCACTCCTTTACTGCCCCTGCTGTTAATCCTGATATGAGATGTTTCTGCATAAACAGGAAAATTAATAGCACGGGCAGAATTCCAATAAGGCTTGCTGCCATCATTTCATTCCAGAGCACTGTCTGGTATCCAACAAATTCAAATATGCCAGCTGGAAGTGGCATGTAATCTCTATTTTGGTTAAAAGTAATTGCAAATAAAAACTGTTGTGCATAGGCACCAATAAACATTGCAACACTAACAACAATTAGACCAGGAACTGCAAGAGGTAGGATAACACGTCTTAATGTGTAAAGTCGAGATGCCCCATCAACAAATGCAGCCTCCTCCAGTTCGTATGGAATCTTTTCTAAAAAAGACTTAAGTAGCCATATTCCTGTTGGTATAAGGAAAGCCACACCAGGAATAATCATAGCCCAATATGTATTAAGCAAACCATAAGATCGTAATAATTTATACAGAGGTATTAAAAGAACAGCCCCTGAAAACATATTCACTGCTAAAAATAATGTAAGGCTAGTTGTTTTGCCTCGAAAGTCAAAGCGGGCATAAGCATAAGCAGCAGGAATAATGAAGCACATTGATAAAAGAGTAACAGCTGTTGCTATAAATACGCTATTAAATATATAGCGAGGCAACTGAGGAACTGTAACCCACATATCTCTATAAGCTTGAAAACTCATAGTATCTGACCAGAATCGACTCATAAAGTCGAGAAAACCCATTGTTTCACCAACCTCTAATTCTGGACGACTAAACAAATGAGTTATGGGTCTGAGTGATGCTACAAACATTTCAACAAAAGGCAATAACATAAATAATATGAACAGCCCGAGGGATGAATAAATGCCTATTTTATGAAGCAATGAATATTTATCCATCATTTTTGAACCCCACTATATCCATACTTTTTACTCAGTCTTCCAAGCACAGTTAAATATATTACTGAGAATACCCCTAGAATCAAAACAACAAGAACTGCTCTAGTTGCGCCAGCACCAAACTTATAACTAAAGATTGCTGTTTTGAAGGTGTCAATAATTAATGTAGTAGTTGCACCACGAGGTCCACCTTCTGTCAAAATCCAAATAATTTCAAATGAGTTGAACGTCCAGATTGCAGATAACAAAGCCATAGAGATAATAGTAGGCATAATTTGGGGCAAAGTGATTCTTCTAAAACGATACCACCTTGATGCACCATCAACATAAGCAGCCTCATATAAATCTTTTGGAACGCCTTGCATTGCCGCCAAAAAGAATAAGGTTACCATTGGCGTTCCAATCCAGACATCTGTAACAACTGCTGAGTAAAAAGCACTCTGCTTGTAAGCCAAGAAACTAAATGGTCCATTGGTAATCCCAACCATTTCTGCAAAGTTTGAGAGCAATCCAAAATGACCATTATAAAGCCACAACCACCCAAAACAGCCAATAGCAATAGGGACAATCCATGGCGGCATTACTAAAGCGCGCATAAGACCTCGGCCTCTTATATTACTTGCTAAAAGTGTTGCACCGATTAAGCCTAAAATCATTTTAAAACCAACAGATAAAAACATCCAGTAGAAAGTTCGCGTGACTATCGCAGGAAACTTTCGACCTCCAATGGCTTTTTCATAATTTTCCCAGCCTATAAAATCAGCGCCCCCCATTAGAGTTCCAAGGTTTGAATTAGTAAAAGACAGGCGGAAGGTTTCATATAAAGGCCAAAGTACAATCCAAAACATAACCATTGCAGCAGGCGCAATTAATGCCCAAGCAAACATGGTTGTTGTTTGTGCCTTTGTTTTAGGTTTAAGCATTTGTATAAAATTACTCACTCGCCAGAACCTCCTCATTCTTTGCTGGATCTGAAATGATATCAAATTTCTCGACTATATAATAGTCCCATCCAATTCTATCAAACAATTCTCTAAAGCTATTTGTGGCCAAATTATGGAGATCAGTGCCTTTTCGTCTGTTTTCATTAGATGTCCAAGCACTCTCTGAAAGTCCAATAACTCTTGGACAAAGCATTGATTCCATCTCACTATCTTTTAGAATTGTTTCACACCAAAGATGCCCCTGAATACCCATAATATTAGATTCAAGTTCTGGCTCATCTTCAGGAATAATTTGCCAATCAACAGAACTCTCAAAAGGTATCACAGCTGCCCAATTTGCCCCTCGATCAGCATAGTTTCTACTTTGAGCCATATCAAAATAGATGTTCTCAGCTGGACACAAGACCACTTTATAGCCTTGTCTTGCTAGATCAAAACCAGACTCAAGATTCTGCCATGAAAATAATAATTTCTCTGACTTATCGTCATGATGATTGCCATCTTCAGCCTCCTGCCAAGAGGCAGTTTTTTTGTTATTTAACTCTACTCTTTTTGAAAGCTTATTGATAAACCATGAAGCAACATCTTTAGCACTATTAAGATCATGCTCTTTCATTAAGTCTTGTACTTTAGGAGATTTTTCCCAAGCACCCGGCGCTACTTCATCCCCACCCAGATGGATATATTCCCCAGGAAATAGATTACACATATCGTCTATTAAAGACTCGACAACCTTTATGGTTTCAGGCATGGCTGGATTCAACGTGTTCTCTCTATAGCCTTGAACTGAAACTTCATTACTTTTGTCTTCAGGGTCTCTCATCTCAGGGTATAAGTTAATTAGCGCCATATTATGGCCCGGCAAATCAAACTCGGGTATAACTTCAATATAGTTAGCTGAGGCCCTACTAATAATTCTATCAATATCTTCTTTGTCATAATAACCACCAGTTGCATCTGAGCCAGATCCGAAAACAGGTGGTACTAATAAATTATTTCCCCTTTTTGAAGTTTCAGTAGCAGCTTCAGGATAACTATCTAATTTAAATCGAAAGGCTTCATCATCGACTCCATGCCAATGAAACTTATTCAGCTTGAAAAGACTCATTAAATCTAGTAATTTAAATAAACTGTCTACCGAGAAAAAATGCCTCACAGTATCTAAATGCTGTCCTCTCCAACTAAAACGAGGCTTGTCAAAGATAGAACCACACGGGACTAGCCGATGATAATTTTGGGAAAGCTGCATCAAAGAGACAAGAGCATAATAAAAGCCTGATTCATCACCTGATACAATCTCAACATCATCACTCGTTATGGTAATTTTATAGGCAGAGTCATCAGAAAGATCCTGAAAAGTTAGCTTTAGTGATGTGGTTGCTTTCTCATTTATCTCGTTTGTTGAGTTAGATAAAAGATTGAGATTAAGTCGATTACCAAGTTCTAAAGCTGATTGATAGGCACTTGTTATTATTTCCAGATTTTCAAACGCTACATTAATCGGCGAACACAGGTTACAAACACCTGCACTTGGATTCCATGAGTAAGGGTGTGGCACCAATCTAAAAGATTCATAATTTAATTTATCTCCCGAAAAATTGGGAATTGGCGCCACGGAGGAGATTCTTTCTAGATCTAAATCTATCATTTCAAGATTGATCAGATCTCCATTATCTTTTTTTAAAAAACAGCCTTGAGGTGACCATCGATGATTCATAGGCTTGTGCCTAGACTCTTCATAGGCGTATTTAAAACTCCACTGTTCGCCCGGCTTTAAAATAAACTCTTCTGAATGACAAAGCTCTGTATAACCACCTGAACTCTTAAATATACTACAATTTTCAATCGCTTTTGAAGGCGCAAGCACACTAAAACAAAACCTAAAATTCTCTAAAGAATCATCAGTATTATTAATCAAGCTTGAACAAAAGTAATTGTCTGAATTGATTGATGTAGTCATCACAAAACCAGTTGTATTCATCGTTATTTATCTTTCTCAAAATAGACTCATTGCAGCCTCTAATTAGCATTTAGTCTAGTAAAAATTGGTAATATAATGGTATTATATAACAGGTACTAAATAAAAAGCAAATAAGATTTATTGATTAGTATTTAATAAATCTCATAAAGATCATTTAATGCAATATATATGATTATTATAATGGTAATAAAAGCTTTTAAATATTTTATATTCTTGTTATTGACTTTCTTTAGACTATTAGAATATAATAATACCAATTAGATACCAATTTAACTAAAAATGCTGTTAATTTATTTAACAGCTTAATTCAATCCTATGGTGAATGCTGACAATTTAATTAACTTCTTAAGACCATCTGGTGATAGTTCTGAATCTCTATACAAACAATTATCTCGCTCACTTAATAGCGCTATTCAAGAGGGAATTTTAAAGCCTGGTGATGCGCTTATGCCAGAGAGGGATTTGGCTTCTAATTTAAAAATGTCTCGCATCACTGTCCGTAAGGCGATAGATCAGCTTGTAGAAATTGGAATGCTTATTAAGAGACAAGGTGCTGGCACAGTTGTATCTGAAAATGTTGACCTTGTTCTTCACAAAAACCTCTCCTCTCTAAATAGTTTTACCGCTGATATGAAAAAAAGAGGCCTTGAGTCCTACTCAAGAATTACTCTTAGAGAGGAAGGCAAAGCTACCGCGAAGGAAGCGTTGATAATGAACTTAAATGAAGATGACTTTGTGCATAGACTCAATCGAGTTCGATACCTAGTTAATGAGCCACTTCTTTATGAAATAGCTGTCATACCTGCGTCAATCATTTCAATAACCTCTGCCATTGACAATTCTTTATATGAACTTCTTGAATCCAAAAAAATGAACCCAGTCACTGCAAAACAAAATATTCACGCGATTATTGCAGATGATAATTTAGCTGATAAGCTTGAAGTCAATCCTGGAAGTGCTATTTTATTTGTTGAAAGAAAGGGTAAAGATGCCAATGGTCGAGTGGTCGAATATACCCAATCCTACTATCGTGGTGATCGCTATGATTATGTGGTCGAATTAGGATGAAACAAGCAATCACAGGCTCGAAGCTTTTCAACGGTATAGATTTTATTGAGCATAAAGCACTCCTCATTGAGGATCAACATATTGCTGGAATTGTAAATAAAGATGCTATACCCACTGACTTCCAAGTCAAAAAACTAGAGGGGGGCATCTTATCTCCAGGCTTTATTGATCTTCAAGTTAATGGAGGTGGTGGAAAGTTATTTAATAACTCTCCAGACAAGGAAAGCCTTAATACAATAATATCTGCACATCAATATTTTGGCACTACAAGTATTATGCCAACAGTCATCAGTGACTCGTTAAATATTTTGCAAAAATGCACTGACACTATCTCTAACGAGATTGATAATATTCACTCACTACTTGGCATTCACATTGAGGGGCCATTTTTCAATGTAAAGTATAGAGGGGTCCACCAAAAACAATATATTAATACCATTAATGCTTCATATTTAAATCTATTTGAGACACTCAATAAGTTTCCAGTCATGCTTACGCTTGCTCCCGAATGTATATCGATCAAGCAGCTTAAACATCTTAAGTCTTTAGGTTTTAAAATTCTGGCAGGTCACACCGACGCAAACTACGATCAGCTCGAAGAAGCGATTAAATATGGCTTAGATGGCTTCACTCATCTCTTTAATGCAATGGGCCAAATCTCAGCACGGGAGCCAGGTGTTGTCGGATCTGCATTTGATTTTGATGAAACGTCCGCAAGTATTATTGTTGATTTACACCATGTACATCCTTCTTTAATTAATCTCTCGTTCAAACAAAAACCAAAAGGAAAACTCTTTTTTGTCTCAGATTCTATGGCAACCATTAATCATGGGGAGCCCTCATTTGAGCTTTACGATGAAGTGGTTAGTGAGTCAAATGGACGCATTATTAATTCAGAAGGTAAACTTGCAGGCTCATCCATTACTCAAATTGATGCCATTAAAAATGCTTATCAAAAATGCAGCATTCCTCTCGAAAGTGCAATCTCTATGGCAACACTTTATCCAGCAGAATATTTAGGTGTGTCTGACTATATTGGCCAGTTAAAAAAAGGGTACCGAGCAGATCTTGCTCATTTTGACTCAAACTTTCATGTACAAAATGTTTGGCTCGCAGGAAAGCAAATAAAAGAGGATCCGCAATGAGAGTAGTAATACTTCCAACTGAAAAAGAGGCAAGTGATTTTGCAGCGGACTTTATTGAAAAATTTATAACTGAAAAAAATGATTCAGTTCTTGGACTGGCCACAGGAAGTTCAGTTTTATTAACCTATGATGCAATCATTGATAAATATAATGAAGGAAATCTAAGTTTTAAAAATGTCATTACTTTCAACTTAGATGAGTATGTCGGACTAGAGCCTAATCATAAGCAAAGCTACAGGCATTACATGAGTGAAAAACTATTTAGTCATATTGATATTAATGAAAATAATATTCATATACCTGAATGCCTAGATGGAGATTTTGAATCGACATGTGAAAATTATGAGTCCAAAATAAAAAGTCATGGTGGTATTGATCTCCAGCTTTTAGGGGTTGGGTCTAACGGTCATATTGGCTTCAATGAACCAACTTCAAGCCTTAACTCTAGAACTAGAGTAAAAACACTCACTAAAAATACAATTGCAAATAATGCGCGCTTCTTTGATGCTTCAGAGCCGCAGCCTTCCATTGCAATTACGATGGGAATAGGAACTATTATGGATGCGAAAAATATCTTACTCCTTGGGCTTGGTCAGCATAAGAGTAGAGCAGTCGCTGATCTAGTTGAGGGTCCATTATCATCTTTTTGCCCCGGTAGTGTTCTTCAATATCATGAAAATGCTATCATTGTTCTTGATCAGCTTGCTGCATCAAATCTTAAGCTCTATGATTATTACGTTCATAGTGAAAAAATGAATGTAGAATATATGGCATAAACCAAGTTCTTTATAGGTTAATAAGGAGAATCAAATGAGTCTAATTTTTAAACAATTATTTGAAAGGGAGAGCTGTACCTATACCTACCTTATTGCAGATAGTTTGACCAAAGAGGCTGCCATTATTGATGCTGTGGATATTATGATTGAGAGGGATACTGCCTTATTGAAAGAACTTGAACTTGACCTAAAATTCATTATTGAGACGCATATTCATGCTGATCATATAACTAGTGCTTGTCCACTTAAAAAATACTATCCCAATGCAAGAATCGTATTAGGAATGGAAAATATTGATGCAGAAGCCTGCGCAGATATTATGGTAAGTGAAGGACATCTTCTTCCAATTGGTTCATATGAAATAAAGGCAATTGAAACACCTGGACACACTATTGGCTGCATGTCATATATTGTAGAGGATAAAGTTTTAACAGGAGATGCACTTTTTATCAGAAGCACAGGGCGCTGTGATTTCCAAGGAGGCTCAGCAGAAACGTTATATGAATCTATTCATAAACTCTACAAGCTAGCTGACAACACTGAAGTCTATCCAGCACATGACTATAACGGCCTATCTGTGAGCACAATCGGTGAAGAGAAAAAATTTAATACGATGATCAAAGACTCTTATGATCAAGATAGATTTATTCAAAATGTAAATAATTTAGATCTATCACTTCCAAAAAAAATTAAAGTAGCTGTTCCAGCAAATCAGAGCTGTGGTCTAGTCCCAGAAGCAGCTTTAGTCTAGAAGAAACTCATTTTTTTTTCTGTTTTAATGAGTGGAAGCTGCTGCCTTGAAAATGTTTGCTTAAGAACAACAGTGGACTCAATGCTAGAAACACAACGCAAATTTCCAAATGATTGCTTAATAAAACTCTCATAACTTAACAGGTCATTAGATATAATCTTAAGAAGATAATCGTGAGAGCCTGAAATAACTGAGCACTCAAGCACTTCGGGAAAGTCTTTTACAGCACCTTCAAACATATCAGCATTATCGTTAGAGTTTTCAGTGAGCCTTACAAAAACATAAACAATAGCATTAAAGCCTAAACTATCTGCACTTAAATTAGCACTATAGCCACTGATTACACCAGAATTTTCAAGTTTTTTGACTCGCCTGAGGCAGGGCGTGTCAGACATATTGAGTTTAATAGCTAACTCTGAAATTGGAATTCTTCCATTCTTCTGTAGTGTTGATAAGATGTGTAAGTCTTTAGAGTCCATAGCAAGATTTATTATTATTTCAATATATATTAACTATATTCTATATTATTTATAATTATATTAGTGAATTAATTCATTTAAATAAACTTTAAGGGTTGATTTTAGGGAGTTTAATTTCTACTCTGATGATAATATAAGCTTTTTTTATATATATAGAAATTACTCATGACACCTAATTCTCTTACCTTTGACCACTGGATTAGAAATCGCTTTGTTGAGCTCAATACAGAGCTTGAGTTACTCTATAAAAATCAAAATGAACGCATTAATGTGAATCAAGTGGGTGATCAAATAAAAAAAACACTTGAAGATGAAGGACGTGATCTCATCAAACAACTTCTATCGGAGGGTAATACAGATGAAGGCTTTGATAATGCTTTTGACCTTTTAGGAAATGTTGGGCTTTACATGGCGGCATGTCGAAGACATGAAATAACTGACCCATCTAAAGACTCATCATCGCCCCTGAAAGAAGCGTCTGGGCTTGCAATGAATATTGGTGCATCCATAGGTGTGGTGCCTCGCTTTGCAACAGCTCATCTATCAACTCACAACAAAGCTGTCGATGGAGTCTATAAGAGCTTTACGAGTTTGCCTGCTGAAAAACTCTTCCTTGATTACAATACAAAAGCAATTCTTGCTTATAAAAGAGCTGCAGATGCCCTTCTTAAAATTCACTCACTTGGCATCTCCCATCCAATGTGCCAGGAACTTCTCCAAGTTGTAAAAGTATCCCTGATCGATGTCATTCAATCCAATCAATTTCTCTTTGATCAATTAAGTGTTGATGATTTTTTCTTCAGTGTAAGACCATACTACAAGCCCTATCATGTCGGATTTCAAGTATATCGGGGAGCTAATGCTGGAGATTTTGCAGGAATCAATGTCATTGATATTCTACTGGGACTATGTTTAGCAAAAGAGCCCGCTTACTCCCAAATGCTTGTTGATAAGTTTATGTATATGATGCCTGAAGACCAGGGTATTTTAAGGGACTGCATGAGAAGAACAAGCTTTATGGATGACTTCTTAAATGCTGCTGATACAAATGCAAAACGGTATCAGGATAATCTTGCTTTATTCTTAGAAATTTGTGAACTACATGGTGAAGCTGCAATGCAGCATCATAATCAACTCGTCGAAAAGTATATCGCAACACCCTCTAATGCTTTAAAGGAGACTGAGCTTGATAATATTACAGCGAGTGGTCCTCCTCTTGAAGTCTTAATTAGTGCACTTGAGAAACTAAGAGATAGAAGAGCTGCGGCAGATCGAAATGATATACCCACTCGATTTAAAGATATTGAAACTCTTAAAAAGAGATTGGAAAAGCATTCATCTCAAAATAAGAATTACAAAAAAGATTTTATATTAAGAAACGCTAATTATCTCCTAAATCATTCAGTTGGCAGGCCACTCAAAGAAACTGAAAAGATTTTTACTAATAAGTTTTTTGCACCTTGGTCCAGCTCCCTCGATGAGCCATGGAATCAATGGCTACCAGTCATTGATCACTTTACAAATGAATTAGCTCAGCTATTCAATGCTAAAAAAGAGGAGTTCTGTCCTCAAATTAACCTCTCTTCAGGGCTCACTAAAATATTACAGTCCTTCGAAGAAAATCAAAACACAAAAAAGGTTGTTTTGATGAGTGAGGTTGATTTCCCAGGCATGGGGTTTGTCTTACAAAAAGCATTACCTAATCATTCTGAAATTAGGTTCATTCCCTCTAATGAGGATGTAACTGATTACACTGTTTGGGAAAAATATCTGACAGATGATATTGATATGGTCTTTATCAGTCATGCTTATTCAAATACTGGTCAGCTCTCGCCAATCGATAAAGTGCTATCTCTTACTAGATCCAAAAATATATTATCAATACTCGATGTTGCGCAATCCGTTGGCATTGTTCCAATTTATCTAAGCACCTTGCAGCCTGACTTTATGATTGGATCATCAGTAAAGTGGCTTTGCGGTGGACCTGGGTCAGCATACTTGTGGGTTAACTCTAAACGTCTACCTTATTGTAAGCCAAAAGATGTGGGCTGGTTTAGTCATGAAAATCCATTTGAATTTGATATTCATGATTTTCGATATAAAGACACTGCTATGAGGTTTTGGGGAGGAACGCCATCGATAGCTCCTTACGTCATTGCAGCGCATAGCATCAATTATTTCAATAAGATTGGAATTAAAAAAATTCGGCAGCATAATCAAATGCTGATTGAAAAAGTGTCAGGAGAGTTTGATGTTGAATTTGTATCTCCAAGGGAAGAGGCAAAGCGAGGAGGCACCATGATCCTTGATTTTAAAAATAATCAAGAGAGGATCTTAAGCCGTCTTAAAGAAAATAGCATTAGTGTTGATGTTCGCAGTCAAGGCATACGCATCTCGCCTCACATTTATAATGATGAGGCAGATATGAGTCATCTAATTGAAGTTATTAAAACAACAAAGCTTTAAAAAGACTTTATCGAGCCTCATTCCTTATTAAAATAGATAGCTATGGATATTACAACTCCCGCACTTCTCTTTCCTGCAATCTCTTTATTATTTGTAGCCTATACAAACCGCCTTCACTCACTGAGTGTTTTAATTCGGGCGATGACAACCGAAGGGAGCGATGAGTCCAAGACGAAGCACGCAGATGAGCAACTGAATATTCTTGAAAAGCGTGTGATCTATATTAGAAGGATGCAGGTTTTTGGCGTAATGAGTTTTATTTTTAACTTGATGACCATTATTTTGGTCTACTTAAAATATTACATACTCGCCAACTACATTTTTGGTTTTGGCCTATTGATGCTCTCTGGCTCTTTATTTTTTGCGCTTCTTGAAACAATAATATCAACAAAGGCGCTTGACATTCATCTAAAGAACTATAAGTCCTAGGTTTTATCGCCCATATTATCAGCGATTAAACACACCATCTCAAACATGATTGAATTCGCTACATGTGAGGTAATCTGGTTAGGTGAGTCCACTGTTGGCATGAGACAAACTACGTCACCCCCAATAATATTTTTACCACGAAGACCTTGAAGCATCTTGAGGACATCTGGCATTTTAAAGCCTTCGATGGCAGGCTCGAGGTTGGACACTCCAGGAGCTACTGTCACATCTAGACAGTCTAAATCAAATGTAATATAGATAGGCGCATCACCAACGCGCTCTTGAATCATTTCGATGCACTTATCAACACCAAATTCATCAAAGTTATCCTTGGTAATAATCTCATAGCCGAGTTCATAACTCGAGTCCAACCAGTCAAGCGTTCTCGTGTTTCCCCTTATTCCCACCTGAATGCTTTTTGACGCGTCTACAAATCCATCTCTGACTAAATAGCTCGCCCAGTGAGCAGCTGACTTGACTGCCCCTAAAAAATGATCAAGCTGGTGAAAGGCGTCTGTGTGGGCATCGAAATGAACCAATACAGCCTTTTTCCCATTTGTCAGTTTGGATTTTGGGCCTGCAATGGCCTGCAAGATCCCGCCTGTAATTGAATGGTCCCCACCAATTGAAACTGGGCGAACGCCAGATTCAGCGAGCACTTCATAAAACTCCGTTATTCTCTCAATGGACTGCTCGTTATTGTTAGCTTCAGGAAGCGGAACATCGCCAAAATCCCTAATTTCGCACATCTCCCATGGAGAGATGCCAAACTTCAAATGGCCCCTTCTGCCCTGTGCTGAGATGTTTCTTACAGCCCTTGGACCTAGATGCTGGTCACGCTGAGTGGTTCCATTACCCGTGCTATGAGGCACTCCAACAAGCGCAATGTCACAGCCTTCGGTCTCGGGTTTATGTGGACAACGAAAAAGCGTTGGAACACCCCACCAATATAGGCCATTCATCATGGCTGAGTTGTCTCTTGTTTTCTTACCCATTAATAAATGTTAAAAATTTACTCAAATTTTTCGCTAACCTTAACTAGAATAGCTTCTTTGTATGGCACCTTTAACTCCTGTGATGCCCAAGCAGCAAAACCTAAATCAACCTGCTGCTCCCAAGTCTCTATAGGATTTTTATAGATTGTAACAGAGGATTCTGTTGGGGCTGATAGAAATAACGCCATCTCTTCAGCTTCCTCCATTCGATTATCTTGAGAGACATACTCACTAATGTTGATAAATTTTGCAACATCAGTCATCCAGTAAATACATCCTCTATACTCTTCGGCAAGAGTGATTCCTTTAATATAATCTTGAGTCAACCCCGTAATTGCTTCAGTTTGAGCAGCAGTGATTTGCCCATTTGTCATCTCAGCATCTGTTCCTTCAATTGTGTGATATGCATAGATTCTATTCATCAGCGCTTCTCCTGCAGTGAGGCCAGACATCTCAGGTCTAGTCAGCTCAATATAAATAAGAGCAGAGCACCTGATTGCTCTATCTGCGACTTCTTTATCCGCATGGGCTGGCATTACAAAACCAATTAAAAGTGTGAAAGCAATGAGTAGATTCTTCATATTTTTTAATAGAAATTTGATAAATAAGCGATAAAGTATAACCAAAATAAACATCTAAATTACATCTAAATCACATCTTTAGAATAGGTTAATTGCTAAAATTGAAACTTTAATTAAATAACAACTATTTATGTCAAACAAACACCTCATATTTGGAGCAACTGGTGCCATAGGCTCGAGCCTTGCACAACAACTTAAGCAGTCTGGGCAGGATGCACATCTCGTTGCTAGAAATGAAGATGAGCTCAAATCTATTTCAGATAATTTAGGTTTTACTTTCACAGTGGCGGACGTTCTGGAGGATGGCTTTATAGATAAAATTAAGTCTGATACATCAGAATTTAATATTAATGGACTTGCCTACTGTATCGGTTCAATTGATTTAAAGCCTATCAAGAGAGTGACTGAGTCTGACTTACATCAGTGTATGAAACTAAATCTTTACTCAGCTATAGAGACTATCAAAGGCTTTCAAGATGATCTAAAAAAGAATCATGGGTCAATCGTACTATTCTCCTCTGTCGCAGCACAAAAAGGCTTCACAAACCATACGATTATTGCTTCAGCAAAAGCTGCCATTGAAGGGTTAACAGTCACACTTGCAGCAGAGCTTTCTCCAAGCATTCGTGTGAACTGTATAGCACCGAGTCTAACTGATTCTAAGATTTCTCAGTCTATGCTTAAAAGCGAAGTTGTGGCAGAAGCCCTTGCTAAAGCACATCCGCTCAAAAGACTGGGAGAAGGAAATGATTCAGCAGCGCTTGCAAAATTTCTTTTAAGCGATGATAGCTCATGGGTGACTGGTCAGATTATTGGAGTTGATGGTGGCAGATCTAATTTGAGTTAGTCCGAAACACCAATATTTTATTAGACTCTAATAATCAAATTTAAAATGGCAATTTTATCTGATAATATAGCTAAAAATGACCTATTAATTGTGAGGGCTTGTATTAAATATTATTGATCTTTTCAAACAACTCTTTTGAAATAGTTATAGTCTGAGAACTCTCACGAAGCTTTCTTTTTTCCAGTCGTTTATTGCCAGGAAGTCTCGTTGATGGCTGCTCAAGAATTGAAGTTACCATGGTCTCTGTTCTCTCAGAGAATTGATCACCTGCAAAAAAGCTAGGGTCAATTGCTATAATGAGCTGCCCAACTCCCGGCGAGTCTCCCTCAGCATTTAAAAACGAGCTTGCCTCAAATCCAAAATTAGAACCTGTTAGCCCTGCAGCCAATATCTCCACCATCAGCGCAAGAGCACTTCCTTTAGCATCGCCAATTGGAAGCATCGCACCCTCCAAGGCCTTCTTTGGGTCAGTCGTAGGCTTACCCTCACTATCAATGGCCCAGTCCTCTGGAATTTTTTCACCCTGCTGGTTCGCGACCATCACTTTTCCGCGTGCAACTTTACTTAGACTCATATCTATTACCATTGGTGCATCGTTTTCTCTAGGCGCAGAAAATGCTATTGGGTTCGTACCAAATAAGGCTTTTGTACCACCCCAAGGCGGAATCGCTTTGGGCGTATTTCCAAACATTAGACCAATCAATCCATTGTCAGCTAGGATCTCAACATGCCTTCCAGCTTGACCAAAGTGATGAGAGCGCGTTATGCTAGCAGCAGCAATTCCAAATTTTTTACAGGCTGTCGTTATCTCTTTTAATGCTAAAGAAATGGCAGGGTAGGCAAAGCCATTTTTAGCGTCAACTCTAATGACGCTCCCCTTTGAACTAATAATTGATGGCGCCTCCGTGCCTTTAACCTTCCCTGCAGTCAGCTGCTCAACATAGGAGGGTATTCGTGAAAGTCCATGACCGGCCTGGCCATCAAACTCCGCACTGATTAATGCATCAGCAACCTCTTTGGCATTATCTTCTGAAGTATTGTTATTGACAAGAGCATTGAATGCTAAATCCCACGCCTCTTTTTCAGAAATTTGCAATGTTTTTATCATAATAGTTCCTATAAATTCAGAAAGTAAATTATAGTTATCTTAGAACAAATTAAGTATATTTATTTCAGATGATAGAGCTATCATTAAAAACAAGAATTAGTTTATACCTGAGTGGAAGCTGGTTGGTTTTTTCCTTCTTCATTGCGACCACCTACTCCAAACTGAATAATCAAATTATCCTGGGTTGGTTTGATTTAAGTAATGTATATTGGCATATCTTTTTTATTGTTGGCGTTCCAGTTTGGCTATACTGGCTTGTAATAAAACCCTATAGACTGATACAAAAAATTCGTCATAAAAATAAATGAAAATGAATGTCGGAATTTTCCAATATGAAATGCAGGATGAAAGCCCTCTTGAAAAGATAGATAGGCTTGCAGCCCTATTAAATGAAAAACCTCAATTAGATCTAGTCGTCTGTCCCGAGTTATTTATATCCGGTTATGGCAGTTTTGAAAAAATAAAAAAATATAGTGAGAACAGGGACGGCAAATTTGCCAATACAATAGCATCCCTTGCAAAAAAGACCTCTACTGCAATTATTTATGGATATCCAGAAATACAGGGTGATAGTCTTTTTAATGCAGCTCAACTTTTTGATTCTAAAGGCATATCAATTGCCAATCATCGCAAAAAAATGTTGCCACCAACAGCTGATGAGTCAAAAATATTTACGCCTGGTCAGGATAGCTCTATCGTCTCAATCAATGGCATCAAAATAGCAATCGTTATATGCTATGAATTAGAGTTTCCAGAGCTCATAAGAGAACTGGCACTGCAAGATGTTCAGTTAATCATTTGCCCAACAGGGCAGTCGTCGAATTGGCCAGCAGCTGCTCTTCATAACTGCAGAACAAGAGCATTCGAGAATGGCATATTCGTAGCATATGCAAATTCAACAGGTAAGCTGAATGATATTAACTTCATGGGTGAGAGTAAGATTATTGGTCCGGATGGGATAGATCTTGTTAACGCAGAACAAGGTGAAAAACTGATTTGCACTGAGATTAATATAGATGATATTTTAATAGTGCGTGAAAAATTACCCTATCTAGATGATTCAAAAAAACTCTATTGATTTAAACTTTAGGATATAAGTCTAAGATTAAACTTATTTCACTCGCATGAAGAGTTGTCTATGCCCCATGGGGTTTTAGTATTACAAAAAATTGTGCCATTAAGGATTACTCCCCTTAGATTTGCATTTGTCAGGTTTGCACCGGTAAGATTGGCTAGCGTTAAATCAGCCTTACTTAAATCCGCTTGTCTCAGGTCAGCTCCAATCAACCATGCCTTCTTAAGAGTTACGCCAAAAAGATTGGCTGCAAAAAATGAAGTATTCTCTAAATTAGATCCTTCAAAACTAGATCCAAATAAGCTTGATCCTTCAAAGTTTGCGCCACTCAAGTTTGCGCCACTGAGCTTAGCTTCAATAAAGTTTGCGCCACTCAAGTTTGCGCCTGAGAGGTTGGCACCAATAAAATTGGTGGCGCGTAAGTCACAGCCCTTACATTGATTAAGTTGATTTAATATATCAGTATTAAAACCAACATCTTGCCAGTCATCAGCTCCATCAGCATTAGCAGAACTAGCGATAGTCATAGAAAGAAAGAAAAAGAGTAGAAAATTTTTCATAATTTCTAGTATTTGTAGAATTTAATTATTTGTTATACAATATCATAAAATGTTTAAAAAAGTTTATTTTTAATACATAGGAGAAGCACAATGGCTAATTTAGTAAGAAAATCTTTTGACAATCCAGATGATTCTGTAACGCCTGATAAAACTAGCGTAGCAACATTAGAGTTTGGCTCGGTAAAAGCAAATAGAATTACACTTCAACCAGGATGGATGTGGTCGGAATGCATCAAGCCTCATGTTGGTGGCGAGAGTTGCCAGGCAGGACATCTAGGAACATGCATCCAAGGCACTATGCGCGTCACTCATGATGACGGTACGGAGATGATTGTCAAAGCTGGTGATGCTTACTCTATATCTCCTGGGCATGATGGTGAAATAATCAGTGACGAACCATTTATTGGCTATGAATTCAATAACCAGGGCAAGTCATTTGCAGTTTGGGACAGCTAAAATAGTAGTTGACTGAAAGAGTCTTATATTCTGTCAGGCACATGATAGTTATACTCACCTGTTGATGACTCTTCATATGCATAAGTCATTTTTTTCCAATCCTGGACGTCAGGCTGGCTGCTAATATTATTATATAAATCAGTTAACCTCTTAAATGGCTTAGATAAATCTTTTGGTATGTCATCAAGCACGCCCTGAGCAATCCAACCGAGCATACTCCAAACCGCGATATCGGCAATTGTCATCTCATCTCCAACAAACCAGCCAGAGTTATTTGACTTCAACAGTTCCTCTAAGTATCCAAAGTATTGAGATAAGGCACCGTGACTTAATTCAATTCTCATTTGTTTTTTAATGACTGGATCATTTTCTCGCATTGAAGGGTTTATCAGTACATTGATGTCAGTCACCGTATCAATAATTTGATCTACCTTACCAGCCTCAATCATATCGTCAGGATACATTCTGCTTACCTTTCCGCAGATCCTAGCGATGGCTCCAGTCTGAGCAATGCTTTGCCCATTCACGACTAGAACTGGTAGTTGCCTGAAGGGAATGATAGTCCCATCTTTTAGCCTACCATGTTCTTTTAGATATCTGTTGTCATCACTCGTGATTCTGAAATCTTCAAACTCTATATTAGAGAGAAATAAGGGAAGTCTTGCAACTTCAGCACGCCAAAATGGCATATCAAAATAGATGAGTTTTATTTCCATTGTAATCACTCCATTTTAATTAAATTTATAGTTAATCATACTATCAACTTATAGACATATATGTAGAGATATTTATAAAAATAGATCAAAATAAACCATACTAATATCATGTATTTTTTATTTAGTTCTTTGTTGGTATAATCCGAAATTGTAGAAAAAGGGGCTACAAGAAAATTTAAATTTTTATCTTTTTAGTTAAGGAGTTAATATGGAAGGCATGTTACAAGCTGGAGATTTTGTTGGCGTCTCTTTTTGGTTAGTATCTGTTGCTATGGTAGCTGCAACAGTGTTCTTTTTTTATGAAGGAATGTCAGTAAAAAAAGAATGGAAACTTTCAATGACAATTGCAGGACTAGTGACACTAGTTGCAGCAATTCACTACTACTACATGAGAGACTATTGGGTTGCTTCAGTAATTGCTGGCTCACCAGATTCTCCTATAGTTTATAGATATATTGACTGGTTAATCACTGTACCTTTATTAATGATTGAATTCTTCATTATTCTTAAAGCAGTTGGTGCCAGCATCTCAACAAACTCTTTCTGGAGACTGCTAGTTGGTACTCTGGTTATGCTTATCGGTGGATTTGCAGGTGAGGCAATGCTAATCTCGGCTTCCCTAGGATTTATTATAGGAATGGTAGGTTGGGCAATCATCATCTGGGAAATCTTCGGTGGTGAAGCAAGTAAGGCTGCAGATGCTAATGCAGGAGTTAAATCTGCCTTCAACGCACTAAGACTTATTGTTTTAGTTGGTTGGGCAATCTATCCTCTAGGATATATCTTTGGATATATGATGGGTAGTGTTGACTCAGGCTCACTGAACATTATTTACAACCTTGCAGATTTTGTTAATAAGATTCTGTTTGGTTTAATTATATGGAATGTAGCTGTAAGAGAGTCTAGCGACGCTTAACCCTCTTAGCTCAGTTAAAGCCCTCTTATTAGAGGGCTTTTTTTTACTCAAAAGAAAATTAAGTCTCTCCATAATTCTAGATTAGAGATCACTATGAAGCCTGAAAAGATTTGTAAGACTTGTGGTAAGCCCTTTACCTGGAGAAAGAAATGGCGAAAGGACTGGGATAATGTTCTATATTGCAGTGAGAGATGCAGACGAAACAAAACATAAATAGTCTTGCTGCTTTAAATAAAAAAGGCCCTAATCATTAGGACCTTTCATTATTGACTCTTTAAATTTTATCTAGATTTCCAGAAAAACAAAATTGCAAAAATTACATCAGGACCTAAATTTCCAATGAGGTTCGCACCGTCAGAAGGAAACATACCTGTCATCATCTGGTAACCACTTAAAATCAAATATATTACATGCCAAAGAGCGAAGAACATACCAACTGACTTTAAGTTTTCGCCAGCCCAATTTGGCATCTGCCAACTGATATAAGCAATAGCAATAACCATTAATGACATGCCCTGCATCATATTTGCCGCAAGTGCATTTTCACCGACATTGAATCCTGCCATCAAAGAAGCTGGCGATAATAACATCCCAATACCAAAAATTGCCATCAAGGCAGCTTGAAGTCTGAAAACTAAAGATAAACTCATAATAACCCCTTATTATTAAAAGAAATTTTAATATACCATAAACCTTTAGTTCATATTAAGGGTGGATAAAATAATCTTAAAATTAAGCTCATTATGAAATCTAAATTTAGTATACTTGAAGTTATGGCAGGGAGATAAGATTTATAAATTACTTTCTCCTAAAGCAATTCTTAAATGCTCTTTTTTAAAAATAAATTTCCCTGTCATATTAACATGAGTCAAATTATGGAAAAGGGATTAAATGCAAAGACAAAAATACAGCAAGCTTTCAAAGCCGACGCGTCTTACTAGCTTTGGTGTGAGAGTTCTTGCTGTAGGTCTTTCATGCCAATCTCACCTTGGCATTGGAGTTTAAATTTTATCTAGCTCATTGATGTTATATAGCTCTTCTGCAACCTTACTATATTTCTCATAAGTGCTATCCATAGCTTTTTCAAGCCACTTCTTTGCCTCTTGCATATCCTGATTGACACCTACCCCTCCAATGTATGAAGCGCCGATTGAGAATTGCGCAGGCGCATAACCAAGGTTGGCAGATTTGAGCCACCACTCGAAGGCAGATTCATCACTCTGAACAACCCACATGCCCTCCTTCATGAACATCGTACCAAACTCGAACATTGCCTTGGGGTGTCCCCTTGTTGCGAGCTGGCTAATCTTATATAGCTCTTTTGCAGATTTCTCATACTCACCAGCTTGATCATATGCAAGAGCTCTTTTGAGGTCTGCATTGACATTGAAAGATAATATTAGTAATGGAACAAATAGTATTTTTAAAATTTTCATGACCGCTATCATATCGACAAGATATGAAGATTAAATGTAGATTCAGAGTTCTTTAGATAAAGATATTTATTCCAACTTAAACACTAACCACATGCCCCACCAAAGCGACTTCGAATAATAATCTCTTTCGCTACTGAAGTGCTGACTTTGAATTTACGTGCTAAATGCTCCAAACTTTTATGTTGGTAGGTATACAGCATAACCATCATATATATTTCATCGTCATTGACTAGTGATCTGTTTAAATGATGAAACGATTTTTGTCCTCTTGCCATAAACTATCAGTTTGCTAAGATTGTTTTGCAATATCTATTTTTTTCACCACTCAAAGATTAAAACGCCTTATCAACTGTTATCGACTTCTCAGCACCAAAAGTATTAATCTTGATGCTGGTTCCTGAGCGCGTTGAATATACTGGCCTCTTTCCTCTAAGCATCTTATTCCATCTTTTTAATCTAAGAAATCGTTCGCTTTCTTGAGGGATTGATGTTTCAGATTTTTTAAGTGCAGCCCCCTCATTACAAATAATACCTCTAGACTCTATCTCAAAAGTAATCTTTGAAGGTAGTGGAGGGTCCTTTGCAAATATACAAATCTGGTCATCACTATAATCACTGGCATCTAAAGATGCAAAAACAAATTGACTGATAAGTGCCAGTGAAATAAAAAGAAATATTCTCATTATGGTTGTAAATTATAAAGTGTATCTGTCGCAATAAATATATTGTCAATCATAATAAATGTAATATTTTTTTAACATAAAGTATATTAATTATTACATAATGTATGTTATACTTTACATTAATTAATAACACTTCACATAATGAATATCAAAATTAGAAATACTTTAACCGAAATAATCTCAGCTTCAATAGCAATTATCTGGATGTACTCTAAATTAAATGCAGCTGCTAATATGAGTATTGCTTCAATTACTCAAGTGCTTGTTCAAGGCATTGGAATATCAATACTTGCAGCTATCTTTTTTGCCATAGTTATCGCCATAGTTTCAGCAATCATTACTAAGAGCGAAGAAAAAAATGTCGTAGATGAAAGGGATAATATGATTGAGTTCTATGCTTTGAGGTTAAGTAGTGTCATATTTGGTATCTCCCTTGTAATTATTCTTGTTCTATTAGGATGGTTTAACCTACCTATAAACTTAGGAATAATTGCTATAACTTTTTCAGTGTTTTTCGCAAGCATCTGTAGTACTTTCTTAAAAATTTACCTCTACAGATAGTAATGATTAAGAAAAAGATTCATATAGAAAATGCTGTCAGAAAGCTCAGGTTTAATAGCGATGAAATGACGCAGCAGGGACTTGCAGAACTTGTTGGAGTTTCAAGACAGACGATTGTTGCTATTGAAAAGTATAAGTACACGCCCTCACTAGATCTAGCGTTTAAGATTGCGCTGGCATTTGATAGGGAAATACAAGAAGTTTTTTTTATAAACTAATAATTAATACCAGGAGGAAGTAATGGAAATATCTGAACTAGATCCACAAATAAAAGATACTCAACACGAACTCATAATGCATCAACAAAAGACTCAAAAGTTTAAAGAGTACGTACAAGGTCTTTTCATCGATGTCTATACGCAGGATGAATTTACTAGGAGGGTTGATGCAATTTTTAATGAAACCTTTAAGAGAGATGAAAAATGAAAAATGAAAAAAATCAGTTGATCGAGCAACTCAGCAGTATTGACAATAATCTAGAAAAACTCCAAAAAAACTCAAATAGAATCAGTGATAATATGGGCCTTATATGGTTAATACTTGTGGGTTATATTGTCTATATAGAATTTTTTAAATAACTCAATATTTTTTTCATAGAGGAATTATGCAAGAGTATCCAGTAAATTTAAAAATTGATTATCCTGAATCATCGGATCGGTTAACTGCCGTCTTTAGGCTGATTCTTGTCATCCCGATTGTCATTATCCTAGCCCTGATTTCAACCTATGCTGAGGCCTTATCCTTTGCGATTGCGATGATGATTCTCTTTAAAGAAAAATACCCAAAGTGGTGGTTTGACTGGAACATTGGCATCACTAAATTTACATACAGAATCGTGGCTTATGTTTTCCTCATGAGAGATGAGTACCCGTCGACGGATGATGATCAATCAGTCCACCTAACTATCCCCTACCCCGATGTTAAACAAGATCTAAAGAGATGGATGCCACTCGTTAAATGGATCCTCGTAATCCCTCATATCATTGCGCTAATCATTATTTTTATTGGTGTTGTACTAGGCACAATTTTTGCTTTAATCGCTATCTTATTTACAGGTAAATATCCAATAGCCATATTTAGATTTAATGAAGGTTTTCTTAGATGGTCATTAAGGGTTAGCGCATTTGCACTGCTTCTGACAACGGATCAGTACCCACCATTTAGGCTTAGCGAGTAAACCTTTAAAGCAACCCTAATATGAGTAAGACTTATCTTTATCGTTTGTCGTCACTGGAATTAAAGAAGGATCTGGTGAAGGAAAAGTTGTCCCAACTCCTGAAGTAACTAATTTATCATCTGGCAAAGAAGAAACCTCAACACCTCCATAACAAATGATCTCTCTCTTAAGAACTTCTGTCTGAATATATTTAGGAGTTGCTGCCGACTCCATCCATCCACAAAGGTCATCATTAGACCAGTCATCCAATAGATTTCCAAATGAAGCGCTGGCAAAACTCAGAGCAAAGAAAATTATGTATCTCTTCATAATAATTAAGTTTATAAAAAAAACATCAAATATATGCTGTTTTCTATGAGAATCAATGTAAATTGTGTGTTGTTTTAATGAAAGTCATAGTTTTTCAATAGATTGGAATAGATGCTCGACATTACTCGTAAAAAATATAGCGGTGAAATGAAATTTACTGTTACACGCGCCTTTACTCATAAGACTGTTGCTGAGCTCAGAGAAGAGTTACTTCGCGTCAAAAATATTGTTGATTACTGGGAAGAAAAATCTAATAAAAGAGCATTTGGTAAAATACAAACTGACAGTATTTCCTTTGAAAAATGGAGGGAAATATATGCGAGTTTTGGCTGGATAGAACTTGAAGAATACCGGTGTTTCTACAATCCACACAGCGTAAGTATCGATGCAGAAATGATTACAGCACTTCCGTCCTTAGAGGGCAATAGTGACAATGAGCAGAGTGGCACTTGGGCCTCTTATGAGTTAGATAAATCGTATTCATCATTTTGGAAAGTATGGAATAAATACTATCAGAAATGGCATTTTAGACTCAGCAAACTTGAGATGGCGCGCTTCGATATGAGAAGAGTTTCACAGACTCAAACAACTAGAATTGAGGAAGCTCTTTTTGTTCTTCTAGGGCTTAGTCCGTCCGTTCAAGGCACCGAGGGTTTTGAAAATTTTAGTCTGAGTGAGAGACTATTTGAAACCGATAGTATTGAATATCAAGATTATCAGGGTAATAAACTAGTCATAAACAGTAACCTCTATTCAAATGATGATTATGGACATCTTGAATGGTATCTGAAACAAAAAAAGGAGTATGTTCTCATTGAGAGGCTTGCAACAAGAGGTCAGCCATCTGACTTTAGTGACAGACTCTCATCTGCTAAATTTAATGAGTGGGCATACAAAAATAACTATATTGAGGACAGGGTTCCTATGATCAGAAATACTGGTGAAAGTCCATTTGGTGAGGGCTTTGCTTTCAGTCTTTTCAGTGGATTAGTTGAAGTTGGCTATCTCAAGGGATCTTTTGATTGTATGTGGAATCTTGCAGATGGCATGTCATGGATGTCACTCCACTACCTTGCTAATGAGATTGTGAACAGAAAACTCATTCAAACCAGTAGTCCTTTTGAACATATTAAAAAATATATACACTACGCATCAACCTATCCACTTGAAGATCAATTTTTTAAGCCAGCAATTGATAAATTTAGTGAAACAGATGATGAAAAGATCTTTAAACAAGAATGTGATTTAATAAACTCGGCTCTAGATAACATTGAGCCAAATAAAGCTATTAATTATGGAGAGTAAATGAAAATACTAAAAGTTTTAGATGCCGAATTGGTCATCATTGACCTTGAAGTCAATCTAGGGGATAGAAAACAAAATAGTCCAACTCTGTGTGCCAGGTTCAAAGACAAAATTATTCCCTTAAACACTCCAGATGGTAGGCCTATTCTGATGAAGGAGGATAATGCAATATGATCGATACGAATGAGTTAATTGAGATGGCCTGGAGTGATGATGTCACATTTTCTGACATAGAGAGGGATCTTGGAATCAAGGAATCCGAAGTTAAACGGATCATGCAAGCAAATCTTAAATCAAGCTCCTATAAGCTCTGGCGAAAAAGAGTTCGCTGGATCAAGGAAAAACAAAAGAAATCTAAAAAGATTTAGTCCTTAGCTTACAGATCATAATTAACCTTATTAAGAGAAGTCCTTGAGAATGCTTATTATGGGGAAAAAATACTAAACTTTAATGATGTTAAAAGTTATCTCCTTAGGCTAAACAGATAACTTAAAAATAGAAGCTGACCTCAGAGACAGAAACATCAGACTTAAAATCTCGTCCATAAGCAACGATTCCAAAGTCTCTTATGTCATTAATGTCCAGCTTAGAGGTTTTTGAGGTTGATCGCTTAAATGCGCTAAACGGCATCACTACTTGACTCCAATCATCTCCTGCCTCAAAAGTATGATAATAGTAATCACTTGGCCTCCAAGTGAAGTAAGTACGGATCATAACGTGGTAGATCTCTCCGTTACCGCGAACGTTTAATCGAACCCCTTGAAGCTCTTGACCTCCTTTATTAGCATCATGAATTAGCTGAAACATCTTTGGCTTTTTAAATAGAGAGACAGCAGAACGTAACTGAATGAACCCCCCATTGTTCCTTGTGCTCACATCACCAGTGAGCCTTGCAAATGAGGTATCTCCATCTTTTTCCAAGTAAACATTACCCTCAGAAACGCCCCCCATGACGCGATCACTAACGTACTTCCAGTCGCTAACTGCACCCTCCTGAATTGGAAACACAAGATCATTCTGTGCTAGAGAAACAGTCGCTATAAAAGACAGCAAAATGAATGCTATAAATTGTTTCACAGTATTTACCACCAGCCTAATGCTCTTCCATTTCCTGCAATAATGAGGACACAGGTGACTATATGAAGAACAATCCAAAATGTTCTGAAAGCCAATGCTTTTTTTACATCTGTTTGTGTAATGGGTAAAAACTCAGGCTTATCCTCATCGTTAACACCAATTGGCATCCCAACTGTCCTTGCCCAAACTTTTAAAAATCGTCTCTGACCACTCATACTATTATTGAATCTAATAATTAATTTGAAAAGTTTAAAGTAATTATTCTAAAGGAAGGATTAGAGCGTTATCTTATAATTAAATATAAATCTAAGACCGCTTGATTTCTTTTTCTCTTTAATTACAGGTGATGGAAAGACAGTTCCATACTCGTTATAGGTTGGGGTTTCTAGTGCATACTGACTTGATTCTAGATTGTCATAACAGATCACCTCTCTCAAATCAATCTCTTGAGAGATAGGCTCAGGTATGGATACAGAGTCCACCCATCTGCAAAGGTCTTCAGTAGTCCAATCACTCAAGTCATTAGCTAAAGAGGCATTCAGAAAACCTAATGAGAAAACCAATAAAATAATCTTTTTCATAAATAACATTATAAGGAATCAATAAACAAGAAAAGTGAAGATTAAGAGTTCTTTAAATAAAGCTTTTAAGAATTTTTAGCGCTCTTCCAGGTGCCGCCATAGTGATAAGAGTCTTCGTACTTGGCCTTTATCTTCTCAAGACACCCTCCACAAAGAAATGACCACTCTCTCTGCTGATATTTACAACGATACAGTGTGTTTTTCTCTTTACTACAATTAAAGCACTCTTTAGTTCTAATTCTCATTCAAATTTTATTGGCAACTAATGGATAGTGTATATTGACTCATAAATAGATAAGGGACTAATATTAACATAACCATCAATTTAAAAATATGAGTAAAACAACTCTAGTTTCAATGAACAAAAACATTCTCTATTTTGCTATAGGCTCTACTGTGGCATTCATACTTTATATCACACTTATCTTAACTCCTGCTGGAGCCTGTTTCAAGCTGGATAGCGGCTCAAATTCATTGGGCCTCTCTTTTTCTTACACAAAGGATATGGTTCTGAGCTTCTTTGAATCAAGATCTCAAGAAGAGCTTCTTTGCTATAGCCAATTCCTTCAAATTTGGGATGCAATATTTGCAATTATTTATACACTGATGTACGCATCATGGATTGTGTGGCTCTTTAATAATAAGAGATGGTTAGCATTAATTCCTGTTCTTGGAATGATCTCTGATTGGTCTGAGAATTATATTGAATTAATAATGATTAAAACTTATTCAAATGCTGAGGTTATAAATGAGACTATAGTCTCTCTAGGCTCTGGAATAAATTCATTTAAATGGATCTTATCAAGCCTAACTTATTTGATAATTCTCCTTGGAATAATTATTGCAATCAAAAACTTTTTTACTAAGTCTAAATAATCATTTTCAAATCAAATTTCGTTTGATGTGTGAGGGAGGGTGTATATATCTATCTCCGAGGTCGAGAGGGGCCCCCGTACCTTCAAAGTCAGTATATATATGCGAGGGATTTGTAATTTTTCTGTAAATTAATATTTATTACCAACGATCATGGACATCTGGTTTAATTAATTCATCATAAATAGAATTTATATCTGGCAATAATGATGAAATATCTTCTAATTCTGAGGCTTTTAAATTCATTTCGGCCTGAGCTTTATTTTTAGCACCAGGGATAACTACACTAATCTCATCATGCATTAAAATCCATTTTAAAGCTAAGTCAGCTAAAGAATAATTCTTGGGCAGTAATTCCTTTAACTTTTCAACAGCCTCAAGTCCTTTTTCAAATTTAACCCCAGAAAATGTCTCGCCCACATCAAATGCTTCTCCATTAATATTGTAGTTACGGTGATCATTCTTTGGAAATGTCGAGTCTCTTCTCATTTTTCCAGTCAATAAGCCACTTGCCAGAGGAACTCTAGCTATGATAGCAACATTTTTCTTTGCAGCTTCTTTGAAGAAAGTTTCAGCAGGCTTTTGTCTGAATATATTAAATATTATCTGGATGCTTTTAACATTAGAAAATTGAATCGCATCCATTGCTTCAGATACCTTTTCAACACTAAGACCATAATTAGCTATTTTGCCAGTTCTGACAATTTCATCCATCATTTCATAAGTTTCTTGTTTTGGACAAATCTCACTGGGCGGACAATGAAGCTGCAAAAGATCAATACAATCAACTCCAAGATTTAAAAGTGTTCTATCAATAAAACTCTCAATATTTTTTAAGTTGTAGCCTTCTGCATTGTGAGGATTTAGCCTTTTGCCAGCCTTTGAAGCAACATATATTTTTTCAGATGTACTCTTTAAAAGCTTACCTACAAATCTTTCGCTCCTTCCATCCCCATAAACATCGGCAGTATCAAAAAAATTTACTCCATTATCTAATGATGTTTTTAAAGTTTCTTTGGCATCCAATTCTGAGACATCACCCCATTCTGAACCAATTGCCCAACAACCCAAACCTATTTCAGATACTTTCCATCCGGTATTGGAAAAATTTCTATACTTCATATAGCTATCCTTAAAATTTTTTAAACGCTCTATGCTTTTCTTTTTCTGAAAAACTTAATACTTCACAGTCTATACTTCCTTTGATAAATGAGGGAGGGTTATTAATATTTTTTTATTAGCTATGTGGATTTAATAAAAAAATAAATTAAAGCTCAAAAGGAATTTAAATTTCGTTTGATTTAATAATAAGTAAACTTATTTTTCCATACCTGGCATCTTTGTGCATCACGACTCTCATAAGCTTGAACAGCAGAGGAAATATCCATATCAAACGTCCTTTCACAGTCCTCACTTAAAGCTGTTAACAGCATTGTGTACCACGCTGTTATACCGCCAGGAATAGTGGATTTAAATGTCGGAAAAACCGGATCTCTACCTTGCTTATTTATCCAGTCGTTTGCAAGGTGTGGATTAAGTACTAAAGCACGTCCCAGGCAAACCATATCAACTGCACCAGTCACTATTGCATCGACTGCTTGATCACGACGCTTAAAACCACCTGTTGCCATTATTGGTATATCTGTTAGTCCTTTTACAGTCCTAGCAAAATCAATAAAATAAGGCTTATGGCTTGTACTATCAGAGCTTGCTTTCGCCCCTGGGAAATAAGTACCGCCACTAATATCAATCAAGTCAACAGATGTTTGATCAAGTAAGCGCACTACTTCCAATGCATCATCCTCTGTCAAACCACCTTCAATCTGATCTGTCGAATTAATTCTGATTCCGATAGGAAATAAGGGGCCAACCGCTAGTCGTACTGCATGAATAACCTCAATAATTATTTGGCTGCGCGCTTCAATTGAGCCGCCATAACCATCAACTCGGTGGTTAAACAAAGGAGACAAAAACTGGCTAAGTAAAAAACCATGGCCTGCATGTATATGGACGCCACTAAATCCTGAATTTTTGGCGCGCAATGCCGTTCTTGCATACATACTAGGCAATTCACAAATCTCATCAACAGACATACCTGCACATTGAAAGTTATCAATTTTGAGCGGGGATGGTCCTTTTGGTTGGCTAATTGGTGAATGCGAAAGTGCTCCTGCATGACCGATTTGTGGCCATAGATTTGTATTGCCAATCGTCCCTCGTTTAACAAGTGAATTAAGCAATTTTTGATTGGATTGCTCAACAAGTACCAAATTTCCAGGCTTCTCGGGGAATCGGGGATCTCCTTGAACCTCTCCAATAATAGAAAGAGCTACGCCGCCTTCCGCCCATCTTTCGTAAAGTCTTATTTGCGCTTGGGAAGGATTTCCCTCACCATCTGCAAGAGAATCCGACATAGGTGACTTTGCAAGGCGATTTTTTAAAATCACACCACACGGAAGTTGTAATTCATTTTTAATCATTTATTGTTGATTATAGATCCCCATAATGCTTTTGATTGGCTCACTGCCATCAGGACATCCTCCTGCGAAACCTTGAATTGAGAAAAAGGATAATGCTATAAGTAGAAGTAGTTTTTTCATGGAGGCTATTATAGACTGGTGAAACCAAAGTCCAAACTTCGTTTCATGTGTAAGTGAGGGTGTATATATCTATCTACGATGTCAAGAGGGGCTCCCCTATATAATTAAATTAGTAATTAGTTTAAATTGGAATCGCTTGATTTCTATTTAATCCTGTATTTGGGTCAATAATTGGCTCTGATGAATATTGAGCTAGATAAGCTGTTCTTGTTTTGGCTGATTGATTTGCTCCAGAGGCATGTGGAGTTAGGCTAGAGAATACTACGAGAGTTCCTGCAGAAACATGTAAAGTCTTTGCTTTAGTTTCATCAACCTCAATAAATAAGTCTTTTGATTTGTCTGACCATTGGTGAGTTAATACTCCTTCAGTGCTACCTATATCTGTAGGGATAATCGATAAAGGACCATTCAATGAATGGGTATCATCAAGCGCCAACCAAGTTGTTAAATAAGGTTTATGGTCAAAATTTATGTATCCTGAATCTTGATGCCAATTAAAGCTTGACGGCGTGCTAGGCTCTTTCGTTACGAATTGTTCATTGAAAATAAATGCATCGCCATCAAGTAACGTTGTAACAACATCCTTTATAGGTTTGCTCTTCAGGTATTTCTGAATTGAAGGATAATATTTACTTTGATTTTTAGTAAATTTTCGACCAGCTTTTGAGATATCACCATAATGCTTATTATCATATGATTGTTTTACTCTTCTCGATTCTTTATGAATTTCTTTAAAGATACTATTAAGTGAGTTTTTGAGCTCTAACAAAACTTCTGAGCTAACAAAATCTTCTAATACAAGAAAGCCTTGAGATTTGAATTCATTGACTTTTTGTTGTGTTAATTTTTGCATGATAAGATTTTATCTCATGAAAGATTATAAGTCCAAATTTCGTTTGATGTGTGAGGGAGGACCTCCTTCTTTATGCTAATAATCTGCTATAGCTTCGATCATAGGCTCCAAATGGAATCACTTGTACTGAAATCATTTCTCCCAGTAAATCCATCATCAACTTAGTTCCTTCTTTAGATTTGTCTGGATTTACGAATGCATATGCTAAGTTTTGATTCACTCTATGCCCCCATTCACCAGAAGTTATTGTCCCTACAACTTTGCCATTTTCAATTAAAGAGGCTCCACTATGAGAAGGCGCATGTTTACAATCAACACCAAGGCAAACAAGCCTCTGTTTTGGGCCATCTTTAACGCGTTTTTGTAACGCAGTTTTACCAATAAAGTTATCTTTTTTTAGATTTACAAAACGATCAAGACCAGTTTCAAAAGGATCAAATTCAGTTAATAAATCAGACTTCCATGACAAAAATCCTTTCTCCATTCTCATGGATTCGACAGCCCTAGATCCGAAGAGCTTCATTCCAAATTCTTTACCAGCTTCTGAGAGGGCAAGGTAGGCTGCATAGAGTGAAGAGTTTGGAACATGAACTTCATAGGCAAGTTCTCCTGAAAAACTGACTGACATTACAGTAGCAGCTGTGAATCCAATAAAGCACTCTCTTACGCTCAGCCATGGAAATACCTCTTTACTCCAGTTGTCACGACTACATGCTGACATGACTTTTCGAGCTTTTGGACCAGCAATAATGAGAATAGTTTGATCATTCGTTAGGCTTTTAATGTGAACATCTTCATCAGCATTAATGTGTTGTTTTAGCCAATCCATATCATGGAACTCTGATGCCGCAGCTGAGCCATACCAAATTCTAGTAGAACCCCGATCTGAGGCTGGGATATTAGCAATAGTCGCTTCACTTTTTACCATTCCAAAATCATTAAGAAGATAACCCAATCCTACGCGACCAGGTTTATGTGTGATGTTCCCACAAAACATACGATCTATAAAATTCTCAGCGTCTAAGCCAGTTATTTCAAAGCGATTAAAGCCATTAACCTCACAAAGACCAACGTTATCACGAATGTTTATAATTTCTTTAGCAACTATGTCAAATGTTTCATCAAAATGAAATGAAAGCGAAGGATGGAAGTCCTCAGAAGGCTTAATATATTCAACACGCTCCCACCCGTTAATAACTGTAAATGCCGCATTTTCTGCAGCCATGATAGGAGTAAGTGAAGTGGTTTTTGCTTTACGAGCAGCTGGGCGATGTTCATGGGGAAAATGAAATCGAAACTCGTTTTGATAGTCCTCAATAGCTTTTAAAGAGGTCATCTCAACATTAGCATGTGCGGTAAATCTTCGAGGGTCAAGACACCAAGTATCATAACATGCCTCGCCATTAACAATCTGTTGAGCAAGAAGCCAACCATGTCCTCCGCCCTCACCTAATCCTGCGCGTAAACCGATAATACAAAAAGCGTTTTCCTTGCCTGGGATTTTTCCAACTAGTGGCGCCCCATCAATTGTGTATGTAATTGGGCCATTAACAATACTCCGAATTCCAGCATTCATGAGTGCTGGCATCCGCTCAAATGCTCCATCCAAAACATCAACTACTCTCTCTAAATCATCAGGGCAGAGCGCGTTAACAAAGTTTGGATCAATCCCGTCCATCCCCCATGTCTTACAATTTTGCTCATAAAAACCAATCAAAAGTCCACCCTTATCTTGTCGGCAATAATAGTCAGATATTGGGCAGCGAAGTAGAGGCATACGGTGACCTGCCTGTGCAATTTCAGGAATATCTTCAGTTAAAAAATATTGATGCTCCATTGATGCTACAGGGTGGTGAACACCCATCATTGCTCCAACTTCATTAACCCTGTAGCCACAAGCATTAACAATAATGTCACAGTCAATATCACCATGTTCAGTGGATACCTTCCAGGTGTTATCTTTATATTGCTCGAGAGCAGTTACAGGCGTATCTGTATAAACTTTCGCACCAGCTTCACGCGCTTTTCGAACCAAGGAATGACACAATTGATATGGGTCAATATCTCCATCATGAGGGTCCCAGAGACCACCAATTAAATTTTTAGTTGATATTAATGGATGGCGTCGTTGGCACTCTTTAGCATCTATTACCTCAAAATCAACACCCATACCTTTAGCCATCGAGGCAAAGTGTCGATAACCCTGCATTTGTTCTTCAGTATTTGCTAGGCGTATTCCACCATCTGAATGGTTATAGTTGATTGGGTGATCAGGGTCATTAGCTAATTCTTTGTATAGGTTTATTGAATGAGTCTTTAGACCAACCATTGTTTGGTTCATACCAAAATTAGTTACCTGAGCCGCTGAGTGCCATGTTGTTCCGCTCGTAAGATCATTGCGCTCTAAAAGAACAACATCGGACCAGCCTTCTTGAGTTAGATGATACAAGGTAGAACACCCGGCAATGCCTCCACCTATAACTACAACACGTGCATTTTTTTTCATTCTAATATTATAAGTTAATCAGAACCTAGTCAAAGTCCAAACTTCGTTTCATCTGTGAGGGAGGGATTATTAATAGTTAGCCGAGTTCAATGAGCTTCCCCCCGTACCTTCAAAGTCAGTATATATATGCGAGGGATGGTAGATTTTTCTACTAAATATCAAACACGATTTCTTTGGACAATTTGGCAGACCCACCTGCCATTAAAGAAACAATCGTCCCATCTACAACTTCAAGATTAACCTGGATTTCACTCGGAGACGGTGGCTTCATTAAGTAGCCTTGTTCAATACGAAGGTGCTCTTTTTTTACCTCTGTTTCACTGAAAAGGTAGCATGCGAGTGGACCTGCTGCCATACCTGTTGCCGCATCTTCATTAATTCCATACCTTGGACCAAATGCTCTTGTAGCAGCATCACTTGTCTTTTTTCTAGTGTCAGGAGTGAATAAGTAATACCCAACTAGATCTAAACTCTCAGATACGGATATAATTTTTTCCATATTTGGATTAATGCCAGACAGTATTTGCTCGCTCTTGACACCAATGATTACAAATGAATTCCCAGTATTAACTATCTTAGGTGATTGAATTAATTGCTCTTCTGTGATGCCAATTGAGTCTAGAATATCTTTGTTATATTGCCCTATCTCGATAAAAGTTGGTGCTAACTGTTCCATATATACTACATCGTTATCAATCAATATTTTTCGATTACCGTCAATTGTTTCTTTGGTGAAGAAACCTTGACCAATCATGCCGATTTTTGAAAGATGACTAAAAACGGCTATTGTGGCGTGCCCACAATGAGCAATTTGACGTGTTGGTGTAAAAAAATCCAATTTATAATCAGCCTGCAACGATTTTGACACAAATGCAGTTTCTGACAAATCCACTTTTTTTGCAATAGTTAGTTTTTGACTATCGGTTAAAGTGTCGGCATCCAAAACGACACCAGCTGGATTGCCTCCATCAGCATTATCTCCGAATGCATTTATTATATTAACCGTTACTCTCACTGCCGTCTCTTGTTATTATTTTTCCCTTTATAAGATTTTATGTCAACTTGGACTAAAGTCCAAATTTCGTTTGATATGAGAGTATGGGTCTATGAGTTATAATCTTTAATAATATATAAATCCATAAAATAATAATGAAAATTCTTGTTGTGTTATGTCATCCCCGAACTAACTCTTTAACCTCTCAAATAGCTCAATCATTTGCTGAAGGAGCCACTAAAGCAGGCCATCAAGTTGAAATATTAGACCTTTACAAAGAAAATTTTGATCCTGTCTTAAGAGTTGAAGATGAGCCAAATGATGGCAGTCTTGAAAACTACTCACTAGAAGTACAGTCAGAATTTGAGCGTCTCAATAACAATGATGCTGTTGTTATGGTTTTTCCTCTTTGGTGGTGGTCTGTTCCAGCTATGTTAAAAGGTTGGATTGATAGAGTTTGGAATTATGGATTAATGTATGGCTCTAATGGGCATAATATAAAAAAAGGTCTAATGATTGCTGTTGCTGGAGCTACCAGGGAACAATTAATTAAGAGAGATTATGAAGCTGCAATAAATACTTCCTTAAATGTTGGAGTATTAGATTATTGTGGTGTTGAGGATTCAGAGATTATGATTTTAAAAGAAACAAATAAAATAACAAAAGAAGAATGTCTGAGTTACATTAAACAGGCTTATGATAAAGGTCTTTCGTTTTAAAAGTCCAAATTTCGTTTGATGTGTGAGGGAGGGTGTATATATCTATCTACGATGTCAAGAGGGGCTCCCCCCCCCGTACCTCAAAGTCAGTATATATATGCGAAGGATGGTCTTTATTTTCTTCCAGTTAATTCCTTATAAAGTTTGGGATTGCCCCAGACAATATTATCTCCAAGCGCATAGATTGTACATTGACCATCTGTTTCATTATTTTGCTTACATCTTCTTAAGGCATTGCCTTCGTTACTAGACCATTCATAATGACAATCTTTACCATTACTATCCCGAGAAATAAAGAAATAAGTATTTTTCTTAGTTCGGCTTTTGAAATCGCTTGAGTTGAATTCACGCTTGACATTGTCACAGACTTGACTAAATTGTGTATATAAAAGGTTGAATTGAGTCTTAAAATTTCGGGACGAGTATTTAAAATTATTTTTTTTGTTTTCTCTTTCCTTGGCAAGCCTCTTAGCTTTTTCTGCTTCCTGTTTCTTTTTGAGTTCAGCTATGCGCTCTTCTCTTTCTTCTTCAATGTCAGTAATGGGAGATAGCTCCCCATTCTCACTCAGCATATAATTTAAAAAATTAAAATCACCTTCATTTAGAAGCACCATACCATTAGTGGTTGGTGCTGAACCTCCCAAATATACATCCATGTCTCCATCTTTATCTAGGTCTCTAAACTTAATCATCATTACAAAGGCATTCCATGGATTGTTTTCATAGTTAGAAACGTAGCCAGCGGGTGCTGGACGCAATTCAATTAAGCCACGGTCTTTAAACTTCCTACTACCTAAGTTTTCAATAATACTTACTGCTGTGCCTACATAAAGCCTTCCTGCTCTACTCAATACGATGTCTAAGTCACCATCATTATCTAAGTCTGCCATTGAGACTTCAGGTACAGTGAAATAAACTTCAGGGTGTTGTGGGAGGTGGGTAGTGTCATGTTTACTAAAGTTACCTCGACCATCATTCCAAACAATTCCAGTGACAGTACAATGCTTACAATCTGATTTTTCTAATCCAGCCTGTAATAAGTCTAAATCACCATCGCCATCAAAATCACCAAGTTCAATTGCAAAAGAAAAATGACCGCCACATCCGCGCTTCTTAAGAAACCCCGTCCCGTCATTCATTAAACACCATAAGCTTGTATTGGTGCCCTTTGATGATGGACCAGTATTAGTAATCACAACATCCATATCACCATCATTATCAATATCACCAACAGCACCGCCGTGGTCAAACACTACAAAGTTATCATGACTAAGATGCGTGCTACTTGACTCTATCCAAGTTCCATTAGATTGACTTAGAAAGTAACTATCTCTGACACCATCATGAGTTCCCAAACCATGGTCAGGAATATAAAAGTCTAAAACACTATCATTATTATAATCAGCAACAAGAATGTTCTTTCCTAGTGACATTCCAGGGTCTTCACGGTTATCAATAATAAGTTCATTTGCATAAGTAAGGTTGTGATTTTCATCACCTAAGAATAATTGTGGTAGAGGTTTGGCTCCAGAACAAGCGACATCGCCACATGCGTCTCCAGTAGTTATTCCTATTATTTCTGACTTTTCAGCCAATATTTGTAATTCTTCGTCTGTTAGTTGATTGGTATGCATGCCACCGATATAAATGATATCTGCATATCCATCATTATTAAAATCAGCCATTTGCCAATCTTCTTTATGTTGAAAATTCAAATATCCTTTCATTGGTGGTCTGAAGAAGTCAGTCTCGGGGTCATTTTCAATATCAATACCCGCTAATGCTTTTGTGTTTGAACTAGAAGAAGATGAAGGGGATTGTTCATTGCTGTCACCCCCACAGTTGAAAATAAAATAAGTTCCATCTGCAGAAACACTCTTAACTGGCTCACTGCCATCAGGACACGAGCCCGCAAAACTCTTTATTGAGAAAAGTGATAAAACCAAAAGCAGAAGCAAATTCTTCATAAAAGTATTAAGGTTTAAATGGGATTCAATTAAGAATACCATGGCTAAATTCAAATAATCAGATATATGTCAACTTGAACTAAAATCCAAACTTCGTTAGATGTGTGAGGGAGGGTGTATATTTTTTAGTCTTTAAAGGTATCTCTTAAATAATCAACCATCACTTTGACCTTTGTTGGGGTAAACCTTCGAGACAATCTAACGGCATATAGTGTTTCAGGTTTAACTTGATTGTCGATTATTGTTACTAATTTTCCATTTTTTAAATCGTCTTCAATCAAGAATAATGGAAGTGCAGTAATACCAAAACCATTAATTGCAGCCTCCCTTATGACATCACCATTGTTAGCCACAAAGCCAATTCGAGGATCAGAGTTTGAACCAAGTCGAGTTTTAAGGTTATTCGATGCTAAGCTATATCCAAGAAAATTATACTTTTGAATATCATTTATAGATTTAGGTTTGCCATGTTTATTGATATAGTCTGGTGAGGCACAAATTACAATGGGAATTGAGCACAAGGGAGTTGCAATAAGGGATGAATCCTTAATATTTTGAGTAACTCGAAGCGCTATATCTATTCCTTCAGCTTGAAGATCAGTCTGGCTGTCTTCTAGTTTTAAGTTGATGATTATATTTGGATGACTCTTCATGAATGAGGGCAGTACTGGGGATAAGTGTTTTATGCCAAAACTAAGTGGGGCTGCAATTCGCAACTCACCCTTTGCTTCTGCTTTACCTTCCCCAATCCTTTCTTCTGAGATCTCTACGCTTTCTAAGATATTTTTAACATCATCAAGGTATTGCTCACCAGCTTCTGTCAGATTTATATTCCTAGTCGTACGATTCAGTAATCTAACACCTAAAGCTGATTCTAGGGTGCTTATGCGACGACTCACAGTTGCAGCGCTTGTGCTCAATCTGTCGGCAGCTAGGTTAAAGCTTCCGGCTTCAACAACAGCCTGATAAGTTTCTAATTCGATTAAAGAGTATTGTTTCATAATATGTAATAGTAATTTGTTTAATAGTGACTTTATTGCAAATTATAAATGATTATAATTTTATTTCAATGACTAAGCGCTATTAATCTGCAGAGGCGTTATTTAATCAGTCGCCAGCACTGAAGTCAAAAGCTGGCAATAATCTAACAATTCAAAGGAAAAAATGATGGATAACGTTAAAAAAGAAAATGGTACATGTGGTTGCGGTAGATCACCTACTGGAGATTGTATTGGATGGCATATGTTAACGGAAGAAGAGTATGCGGCAAAAACTGATGCTGACAAAGCGGCGATGTTTGAAAAAAGTGAAAATTAAAGTCTTTTCACAGGCAGCTCCTGTTCAAGGAGCTGCTATTCAAAATAAAGGAGAGAAATGATAGTAATATCAAACTTTGAAGTTACCAAAGGTTACGAGATCTGGAAGAAAGCATTTGAATCTAATGAGGCTATGAGACAAAAACAAAACGTTAAAGTTTTAGCCTATGGCCATGAAAAGGGCAACGAAAGTAATGTGTATACAGTTGTCGAAATGAATTCAATCGAGGACAAGCAATTAAAAGAGCCTAATATGATTAAAAGTAGAGAGAATGCTGGCGTTAATCACGCTTCGTTAAAAATCACATCACTGGTTGAATAAAGGCACTAATCAAAAATAACACAGCTTTTTTTAGAGAGCTTTTTCTATAAATCATAGGAGTAAATTATGAATAAATTAAATAAATATTTAATACCGCTTGTAAAAATTCTTTTGTCGCTGGCCTTTTTAAGTGCAGGCGCGTTTAAAATTATGGGCGATGCGCAAATGGTTGGTATGTATGAGATGATCGGGTGGGGTCAATGGTTCAGGTATGTAACAGGTTTAATCGAAGTTACTGCAGTTGTATTGATATGGCTACCAAATAAACAAGTTTTTGGAGCGGCACTTCTTGTATGCACCATGATTGGAGGTTTTATTACTCACATTGCGCTTAGCATGCCTGGAGCATTTGCACCTGTCTTGCTTGGGGTTTTAGCTGCCTATATTCTTTATTTTTATAGAGATCAGTTAGGGGATTTTGCAAAGAGTTAATTAGTTTTTTTATTAGCCTTCCATTACTTTAAGGAAGGCTTTTAAATCTAAACCTTTTATCAAATAAGTCGTTAAATATCTAAGGATTTACTATGAATACAAGTGCAAATAAAACGCCAATATGGAAGAAAGTAGCAATCATCGCAACAATGATGGCGTTTATTGGTGGTCCACTAACAGGGGTAATGACCTACATGAACATTGGCTTGATCGATGGTTTCGCCTTGGCATGGTTAAAGAGTTTTGCCCTATCTATGCTGGTAATGGCACCCGTTGGTATCATTATGATGACTCTGTTCGAAAAGTTAGTTACCAGTCTTTGGCCGAATCTATCCAAGCTCAAAACTAATTTGGTAATTGGTGTCATGATGGCCCTTGTGATGGAATCGGTCATGGTAACTATGACCACCTTAATTAACGTCGGAACTGCTGATATAACAGTCTACTTCAGTGCTTGGACGTTTGCCTTTAACGCAGCCCTGCCACTGGGCTTGACTGTAGGACTTATTATGGCAACCATTATTAAACCACGTATTCAAAAAATTATGCGCAGCTAAAAAATAACTAGGGTTTTGCTTAGGTCAAGACAAACTCTCAGAGCAACGATGAATGGATTATAAGTCAACTTGAACTAAAGTCCAAATTTCGTTTGATGTGTGAGGGAGGTTATATTAATTAAGTGCGCAAACTTGTTTTCACCGCTACTGGTTCTTTCTTTACTCCCTCTCGAATAAAAACAAAGAGTCCACTTGCAGTAATGAGTAGCATTCCTAATATTGAATAAATATCAGGTATCTCGCTAAAAATAAAGTAACCACTTCCAATAGCAAATATTAACATAATATACTCAAAAGGTGCAATAACTGGGGGTGAGCCAATTCGGTATGCAGATGTAAGTAGAAGCATTCCAGCACTTCCAACAGCTGCAATACTAAGAAGCATTACAAGTACTGAATTGTTGTAAATTGACCAATCTCTTATAAGGTATTCTAGGTTTTTAGCCTGAGAGGGTTCAAATTCGATTAACGGAATTATCGACCAAGCACCTAAAGCAAGTATAACACTACCTCCATATAGATGAAGCATCTGTTGGAAAACGCTATCTTTTTCGCTTGTATATTTAGCAAGCATCATTGATACTGAGTATGTAAAAGCAGTAATTATAGGCAGTAAAGTAAAGTAATTAAATCCTGTAGGGCTTGGTTTAACAATAAGTAAAACACCAATAAAACCGACAATAATGGCACAAATACGGTAGAAACCAACTTCTGACTTGAACATAAACTTTGATAATATTGTTATAAATAATGGCGTCACAAAGAATAAGCTCGTTGCCTCTGCAAACTCCATTTTTGCCAACGCAAAATAGAAACATAAAAAACCTATAAAAAATAGTAAGACTCTAGTGATGGCAAGAATTGGAAACGATGAACTTAAGTCGATACGACGCTTAGTTAATTTAAGAAAAATAATAAGTATGATGCTGCCAACCACTCCACGAATAAACATTATTTGAGTCAAAGAAGCATAATCGGCAAGCTGACGAACTAAAACGTCCTGAATGCTGAAGAAAAACATTCCTATCAAGATAAAAGAAATTCCCTGTTTATCGTTACTCATATTAATCTCCTAAATTTACTGCCAATTGAAGAGACTCTTCTTTTGAGCAAGGATTAATTTTTTTGTGATTATAAGCCTATTTTGGTCGGACGAGAGGATTTGAATCCTCTCTGATGTGTGAGGGAGGGTTTATACATCTATCTCTGATGTCGAGAGGGGCTCCCCCCGTACCTTCAAAGTCAGTATATATATGCGAGGGATGGTTTATTATGGACCCTTGCTAGCCCATTGATAAAGACTCTCAATAATTGGAATACTTGACTTACCAAAAGATGTAAGGGAATACTCAACCTTGGGTGGAATGACTTCATATACTCTTCGTTTGATAAGTTTATCTTTTGCCATCTCCTTTAACTGTTTAGAAAGCATTTGTTGAGAAATATTACCTGTTGACCTTTGGAGTTCGCCAAATCTCATTTTTTTATTTGAAAGTTGCCATAAAATACAAAGCTTCCATTTGCCTCCAATTAGCTTAATAGCTTTAGCTTCAGGAGACTCTATCCTATTATTTTTACGCATGTCAGTCAGTTATTTTGTAGTACTCAAAACAAGTTGTGTACTTGTGCAAAAACAATATACCACTAAAATATTGGCTTATTTATTTTATTTAAGGCGATATGGTGAAAAAGAAAATTATTATCACTGGTGGCAATTCTGGAATTGGACTTGAATTAACAAAAAAACTATTGTCCGAGAATCACCAAATTGGTCTAGTTTTAAAAAACCAAAATCGAAAGAATGACTTACAAAAAGTTGTTGAAACTAAAAATATTGATTTTTTCTATGGTGATTTAAGCAAACAGTCCGAAGTGGTCAAAGTTGGAAATGAAATTATTGATAAATGGGGCAGTCTTGATATTTTATATAATAATGCTGGAGTCTTATTAGATCAGGTATATCTCTCTGAGAAAGGCAATGAAATGCATTTTGAAGTGAACACTTTAGCACCTCTTATCTTAAGTAGAACTTTACGAGAGCGAACTGACAAAAATTCAAAACTGGTAATTATTAATTCGGTTACAGATTATTTACACAGGCAGAAAAAAATAATTTCTGAAACACTGCTTTCACCAAAGAAGAATAAAAAGTTATTTGGCGCTTATTTACAGTCTAAACTATCTCTCGTTTTGCTAATGAATGACTGGGCAAAAAATGATAAAAATCTTCATATACTGAGTATTGCCCCAGGTCCTACTAAAACCAAAATGACATCAGGCTCAGGAATGCCGCTCTGGGCTTTACCACTTAGGCATTTATTTTTTTCAAAACCCTCAACAGCTGCCACTTATTTATTTAAGGCAGGGTTTAGTGAAGAGTTTTTAAATAAAGAGAATATCTTTATCCAAAAAAATACAATTCATAATTTCCTATTTGAGCTCGATATACATACCAAAGAGAAACTATTGAAAAGAATCAAAGTCCAAATTCCGTTTGATGTGTGAGGGAGTGTTTATTGCTGACCTACTTCCGCTTTTTTATTTGTTAGGTAGAAATAAATTTGTTTGTCGTTATACTTACCGCTTAGTTTTTTCTTGTTGATATTTCCTTCAAACACAACCAATTTATCTTCTAAGCCACAAGACCTACAAGGTGCAAAATAAAAATTAGCTTTAATGTCTCCATTTTGGTCAATTCGACCTTCAAAACTCTCATACTTTGGTGTTAAATCACCACTACCTTGGCTAATTGTTACTATGCCATTATTGATTTCCAGTGTGCCATTTCCAAGGGAAGTCGTAGGTGGCATCATATTTGTAAATCCATAATATCCATCAAAAGTATTTGATGTTTTAATACCTTTAAAAAGCTCACTCTCTTCAGATTGAGTCTTAGCTATATTTTGAACAGTAGAAGTTTCTAGATTTGATTTTTCTCTTTTTTTAATATTTTTATCTATACAGGCAGCTATATTTGATTTGCCGTCAGTAGTTTCTTTACAATCATAATAATCGTCCCAGTATTGTTTTGCATTTCTCTCAGTCTCTATTGCGGCATTTCTTTCCTTAATAACTTGTTGAGATTCAATAACAGGCTCTGGAGGTGATTTGGCTTTTGAACTGGGCTTGCCATTTTTTATTCTTTCGTATGATATTTTTTTAAAATCAAAACCTCCCGGTTGAGGAAACTTCATATTGTCATGAATAGCTTGAGTGGCAATAATTCTTCCTCTTTCAAAGTCTATTAATATAGTTTGCCCTCCATATCCATCCATACCCATGACTGGTCTATTTTCCATTCCTATATAGCCAGTATGAAAAAACCCTCCATAACTTAGAGGTAAGCCAACCCTGCCTTCATAGCCTTGGGCCCCATTTTTTGGTATCCTTCGTTCATGAATGGTTTTTAAATATTGTCCAACACAATTATCGTTTTCCCAATCATCAAGCATAGCCTTCGCTATTCTTAAGTAGTCATAACGAGTGGCGTAAAATTGAGAAAATAAACTTATGTCATCTTTTTTTGCACTAATGTTTTTCAGAAAGAAAACGTCCCCTTCAATTCTTGCTTTTTTCTTAAAAACATCATCCAAGAGCGCTTGAAAATTCTCATCACCCAATTTATAAATAAGATAGGAGCCGACAACATTTGGATTCATATTGTTGTAGTTGTAGATAGAGCTAGATTTTTTAGAACCTTTTAACTCATTTTCCATGGCGTCTTTGACTGTCGGGTTTGTCACTGAGCGGCTTGAATTTTTAAATTTATTAGCTCCAATAAAATATTCTTGTGTTCCAGAAGCCATATTCAAAACATCAATTAATTTTTGATTATGATAGAGCGTGTTTTCTAGAACTGGCCAGTCATTTAATCTTGAGTCTACGCTGTCAATATATCCCTTACATATTGCATGACCTGCAACATAACCAATCAAAGTTTTTGCTACGGATTGTGAATGGAATTTGGATGAGTCTCTAAACATGTCACCAAACCTGTCTTTAGGCGTTATTACATCGTTTACAATCTTGCCATCTTCATACAACAGGTAGCTCAATAAAGGCGTATCTTGCATTTGTTCTTTTATGTAACGATCTTCTCGCAATTCAAAGTTGAATTGATAAGGATTGTTAGAGGCCTCAATTGGGTGAGAAAATTGAGGAGGCATATCTTCACAAAACAATTCCTGGGGATTTCCACAATAAGGATAAATATTATGAGAATATAAATACCTATAAAGATAAAATTTTAGGGTTTCGTCATTAGGATTAGCTTCCTCTGGTATTTCAGAGTCTCCTCCAAACCTATCAATTCCAGTAGAGTTTTTATTACTAGATGAGGTTGAGACTGTAGATGAAGAATTAGTTGAATTAGAAGTATTGCTGCTGCTTCCGCCACAGTTATATTCAAAATAACTACCATCCGCAGAAATACTCTTTACCGGCTCACTGCCATCAGGGCAAGAACCCGCAATACTTTGGACTGAGAAGAAGGATAGAATTAAAAGTAGAAGTAGTTTTTTCATAATTTAATT
>JAOGRV010000009.1:0-46535 GCA_028107545.1 Pseudothioglobus singularis (SeqCode)
GACAGTGACTTTTGAAGAGGCAATTTATAGCAGCGCAGTGAGCTATATTTTAGCTTTTTCACTTATCACAATTCTCATGGTGCTATTAATAGGCAACTTAAAAATTGGGCTAATCAGCATGATACCCAACCTGCTGCCGATTGTCATTCTATCAACAATTATGGTTATTTTTAAAATGCCACTAGATATGTTCACTTTGTTGATTGGAGCAATTGCGCTGGGCTTGGCTGTTGATGATACCGTGCATTTTATGCACAACTTTAGAAGGTATGAGCTTCAATACAATGATGTGGATAAGGCTGTCCGATTAACCTTGATGGGTACTGGAAGGGCTATAACTTTAACTTCAATCGTTCTAGCGCTCGGATTTTTGGTGCTTACTTTTTCACAAATGAACAACATGTTTGATTTTGGCGTGCTTACAGCAAGTGCAATTTTGGTGGCTCTGTTGGCTGATTTTTTCCTGATGCCTGCAATAATGAAGTTAATCATTAAAGACAGAACTAGTTTATAAATAACATAATGCTAGAGCCATAAAAAAGGGCGCTAAGGCGCCCTTTGAAGTTTTATTTATTTGACTTTAAGCTTGTGCCTGAGCCATAACCTCTTCAACAAAATTATCTTCTTTCTTTTCTATTCCCTCTCCAACCTCGTATCTGACAAAAGACTCAACTTTGGAGTTATTAGATTTAACAAGTTCTCCTACAGTGACATCTGGATCTTTTACAAAGGATTGACCATAAAGGGTAACCTCGTTAACAAACTTTTTCATCCTTCCAACTATCATTTTTTCAATAATGTTGTCTGGCTTTCCACTTTCTCTAGCTTGTTCAATAAAAATTGCCTTTTCTCTTTCAAGGAGTTCTTCAGAGAGCTGATCTTCGCTGATACATTCAGGCCTTGAGGCGGCAATATGCATAGCCACATCTTTTGCTAAGGCTGAGTCTTGAGATGCTAGAACTGTTAGAACTGCGATACGATCGCCATGTTTATAAGCACCTAAAATGCCTGTTTCAGTGCTTATAATTTGTACCCTTCTCACAGAAATATTTTCGCCTATCTTTGCAATAATGTTTTCTCTTGCTTCATCAACAGTTTCCCCAGAGTCAAGCTTTTGACCCAAAAAACTTTCTACTGACTCCGGCTTGTTCTTAAGAGCTAAACGACCAAGCGAGTCAACAAAATCAATAAAAGCAGAGCCTTTTGTGACAAAGTCTGTTTCTGAGTTGACTTCAAGAATAGCAGCTTGTTTGTTGTCGTCACTAACTGTAACGTTAACAAGCCCTTCAGATGCAACACGACCTGCTTTTTTAGCAGCTTTTGCTGCACCAGATGCACGCATCAAGTCAATTGCTGCCTCAAGATCCGCATTGGTTTCAACCAATGCTTTTTTGCAGTCCATCATTCCTGCGCCTGTTCTGTCTCTTAATTCTTTAACTAAAGCGGCTGTAATTGCCATAATTCATCTCCTTTGAATACTGTGCTTGATTGTTAATCTGTTTCAGCTTTTGAAGCAGCTGGCTTCTTAGCAGCTGGCTTCTTAGCAGCTGGCTTCTTAGCAGCTGGCTTCTTAGCAGCTGGCTTCTTAGCAGCTGGCTTCTTAGCAGCTGGCTTCTTAGCAGCTGGCTTCTTTTCTTCAGCAGCAGCTTCAGTAGCTGGCTCAACAGCTGGCTTCTTTTCTTCAGCAGCAGCTTCAGCAGCTGGCTTAGTTTCTACAATAGAGGCTTTAGCTTCAAGAACTGCATCTGCAATCTTTCTTGCATAATAACTAATCGCCCGAATTGAGTCGTCATTTCCTGCTATGACGTAATCAATGCCTTCAGGGTTGTGATTAGAGTCAACAACACCAATGATAGGCAAGCGAAGAGTTTGCGCTTCTCTGACAGCATTTTTTTCGTGACCAATGTCAACAACAAAAACAACATCAGGAATGCTTCCAAGATCCTTAATTCCCCCAAGACTTCTCTCTAGCTTTTCCATCTCTCTTGTCATTACTAGGGCTTCTTTTTTTGTAAATTGTGCGAAGTTTTCTTCAGCAAGAAACTCTAAGTCCTTAAGGCGTTTTATCGAGGCCTTAATAGTTTTATAGTTTGTCATCATTCCGCCTAGCCAGCGGTGATTAACATAGGGCATTCCACATCGGATTGCCTCTTCTTTGATAATATTGCTTGCCGCTCTCTTTGTTCCAACAAAAAGAATAGACCCACCCTGCGAAGCAGTTTTGCTTGCAAAATTCAGGACATCATTAAATTGCGGTAATGTTTTTTCAAGATTAATTATGTGAACACCATTTCGTGTTCCGTAGATATAAGGCTCCATTTTTGGGTGCCAAAAACGAGACCTATGGCCGAAGTGAACACCGGCCTCTAACATTTTTTTCATTGACGCTTTCGCCATACATTTCTCCTGGGTTAAGACTTCCACATTGCCTATTAGCCAACCCCTTTTAAAGGGCACCCTGGCTAATATTAGGGCTCTGTGTGATACGTTAAATTACCAGTCTTGTTATTACAAGACCAGACCGCTTCCAGCCAAATTGCTGAAAGGCGACAATTATCCCATATTTTTTTGAAATAAGCAAAGACTATTTGCCTGTCTTTTGCTCTTGGGCACTGGCATTCAGCTTATGCACATAAACCGAACACTATAAAAAAACACACTTTATAATAATGTCTTTTACAAAAAATTATTACCAAATATTGGTTATGATGGTAGTTAGGCCTAAATAAAGGGGAGGCTCTATATTACATATTTGATTTTATGCTATGAAGGTTGCTATTATTGGAAGCGGAATATCCGGCTTGACTGCGGCGTATCTGTTACACAAAGATCACGATATTACTGTTTTCGAGGCTAATGATTATATCGGCGGCCACACGCATACTCATGAAATCAAACAAAATGATAAACTCTGGAGTGTAGATTCAGGCTTTATTGTTTATAACGAAAAAACTTATCCAAACTTTATAAGTCTTTTGCAAAAACTAAAAGTTGAGGTTCAAAAAACTTCAATGGGCTTCAGCGTTAAATCGCCATCTAAGAATCTTGAATATTCAGGCGGCTCTTTAAATACGATTTTTGCCCAAAGAAGAAACTTATTGAAGCCCTCGTTTTTGATTATGCTCAAAGACGTTCTTCGTTTTAACCGTATTGCAGTTAAAGAGCTTTTAACAGTTGACCAGTCAACAACAATCAGCGATTTTCTTAAGAGACATAACTTTAGTAGTCATTTTATTGAGAACTATATTATTCCAATGGGAGCTGCAATTTGGTCTACAGCTGCTGAAAAAACAACAGAAATGCCTGCAGCTTTTTATATTCGTTTTTTTAAGAATCATGGTTTGCTCCAAGTATTTAATCGTCCTCAATGGTTCGTAATTAAGGGCGGCTCAAAGTCATATGTTAAAAAGATAATTGCAGGCTTTAAAGAAAATATTTTGCTTTCTTCGGCAGTTAAAGGAGTTGTTAGGACTCCTGACGGTGTTATGATTTATCATGATAAAGATAAGGACCCTATAAAATTTGATAAAGTTATTTTTGCTACCCATAGTGACCAGGCCCTGGCTTTGCTGAAAGACCCAAGTGACAATGAGTTATCAATTTTGAGTGCACTGCCCTATCAAAAAAACATAGCAATATTGCATACTGATAACTCTCTAATGCCAAAAATTAAAACAACATGGTCAAGCTGGAATTACTTGTTAAGCGGCGATCCAGGCAAGCCAGTTACGCTTACCTATAATATGAATATCTTGCAGTCGCTTGATGCTCAGCCAGACTTCCTGGTAACGCTTAATAGTAGCAGTGAGATTGATCCAACTAAAATAATTAAAAAGATTGAATATCACCACCCCCTCTTTACAGTTGACGGTGTAAAGGCGCAGAAGAGAAAAACAGAGATTAGTGGAGCTAATAATACATTTTATTGCGGCGCATACTGGGGCAATGGCTTTCATGAAGACGGTGTTAATAGTGCTCTTGAGGTTTGCAAAGACTTTGGGGTGTTGTTGTGAGCCTCTCTAAAACGCATCACCTATATTGGGGCACCATCAGTCATCATCGACATACCCCATTTAATCGTTTTTTCAGCTACCCCATTTTTATGGCATATGTTGATATTTCAAGTTTAGCTTCAATAATGAAGACATCTTTACTATGGAACATTAATAAGCCTGCGATTGTCTCATTCAAAAGAAAGGACTATCATGGCGATCCCTCAATAGGGCTTGAAAGCGCAGTAAGAAAAACCCTTTTTGAAAAAACCGGAAAACAATTTAATGGCCCAATAAGACTTCTAACGCATTTAAGATATTTTGGTCATTGTTTTAATCCTGTAAGCTTCTATTATTGTTTCGACGATAAGGACAAAAAAGTGGAGGCTATAATGGCAGAAGTTACAAATACACCATGGAAAGAGAGACACACTTATGTCATACATGAAAAATCAGAAACAGATAAAAAGATGAGCTTTACTGCAACACCAAAAAAACAGTTTCATGTAAGCCCTTTTTGGGGAATGGACCATGATTATGAGTGGTTTTTCTCTAATCCAGAGGAGGGCTTAAACGTAATCATGAAAAACTATAAAGATGGAGAAAAGGTTTTCAATGTTGCGCTCAGCCTCAAAAGACAAGCCTTTAATAGTAAGGGCTTAATTAAGGCTGTTCTTAGATTCCCTCTTGCAACCCTTGTAGTGGTTTACAGAATACATTGGCAGGCCCTTATGCTTCTGATTAGAAGGGCGCCTTTTTTCACTCACCCAGATAAATTATGACTATAGAAAAACAAAATAAAGATAAGCTCTCTGTTGATAGTTTAGCTAACAGTATTCAAAAAAAACAGAAGGGCTCTCGAATGACTTCTTTTTTTAAAAGCGTATTATTTAGAAAACTAAGGGGCATCAGCAGTGGAGAGCTTACGATTATTGATGGCAACAACAAACATACTTTTGGGAATTCAAGTTCCAAGCTTAAAGCTGAGCTTGAAGTGTTCTCGCAAGAATTTTATGTGTTTTTAGGCAGTGGAGGAACAAATGGTGCTGCAGAAGCATACACCGCTGGATATTGGGGCTCTAATAATCTTGTAGGCTTAATTCAACTCATTATAAAAAACAAAGATACTATGATGGGCCTAGAGTCGGGAATGGCAAGGCTTGCTAATCCAATAACAAAATTTATTCATAAACAGAGACAAAACACTCTTCAAGGCAGCAAGAATAATATCTTGGCGCATTATGATTTGAGCAATGATTTTTATAAGTTATGGCTTGATCCAACAATGACATATTCAAGTGGAGTCTTTTCAAAAAAAGACGCAAGCATGCAAGAGGCTTCAGTAGAGAAGCTTGATAGAATTTGCAGAAAACTTAATCTTTCAAGTAAAGACCATGTTTTGGAAATTGGAACAGGTTGGGGTAGTTTTGCAGTTCACGCTGTGAAAAACTATGGGTGTAAAGTCACCACCACGACTATTTCTGACAATCAGTTTCAATACGCTTCTGAGCTCATTTCTAGAGAGGGACTTAAAGATAAGATAACGCTTCTCAGTAAAGACTATCGCGAGCTTGAAGGAACTTTTGACAAGGTGGTCTCAATCGAAATGATTGAGGCTGTTGGGGCAGAATATGTTCCTGGTTTTTTTGAAAAGGCCTCCTCACTTTTGAAAACAAATGGACTAATGGCGCTTCAAGGAATAACTTACAACGATCCCGATTTTGATGCTTACAAAAACTCAGTAGACTTTATAAGGAAATATATATTTCCAGGATCGTGTCTAGTTGCGATGCCACAAATACTTAATGCCATTAAGGAAAAAACGGATATGGTTATGGTGGACTCTGAAGACATAACCCAGCACTATGCTAGAACGCTTGAAATTTGGCGAGAAGACTTTCAAAAAGTTTTGCCACAGATTAAAGAGCTTGGGTTTTCGGAGCCATTCACAAGGATATGGAATTTTTACTTAGTCTATTGTGAAGCAGGATTTCTTGAAAACTTAATTGGAGACTTTCAGTTTGTTTTTGCCAAGCCAGATTCAAAAAACATCCAAATTACATACTAACTTATGATTACTTTATTAATACTACTTGCAGAAAAAGGACTATTGCCAGACGCGATAATTAGACTGGGTATCAGGCGACTTTGCAGGCAACGCTTAGTTGATGCTTCAAATATTAATGAGACGCTAATGGAGCAAGAGCATGCTGCCTGGATTGATGTTTTGAAAGAGAGTCCAATTGCACTTGTGCCAGAAAAAGCAAACGAACAGCATTATGAGGTTCCGCCAAGGCTTTTTGAGCTAGTGTTAGGAGACAGGTTAAAGTACAGCTCGGGCCTATGGCCTGAGGGCGTCTCTTCGTTAGACGAGTCTGAAGTTGCTATGCTCAAGCTAACAACTGACAGGGCGGGCTTAGTAGATGGCCAAGATGTTTTAGAGTTGGGCTGTGGATGGGGGTCTTTAACTCTTTACATGGCAGAGTGTTTTCCAAAATCTAAAATTACTGCAGTCAGCAACTCAAATGACCAGAGGCAATTTATTGAGGCAAGATGCGAAGAGCGCAATTTAAAAAACGTTGAGATAATCACAGCCGATATGAATGACTTTGAGACGACAAAGCTATTTGACCGAGTCATCTCCATTGAAATGTTTGAGCATATGCGCAACTATGAAAAATTGCTAGGAAGGGTGAACGTTTGGCTTAAAAACAAGGGGAAGCTGTTTGTACATATTTTCTCCCATCAGAAAATTGCCTATCCATTTGAAGATAATGACGATGCTGATTGGATGGCGAGAGAGTTTTTTAGCGGAGGCCAAATGCCTTCCCACAGGCTATTAATGAGCTTTCCAGGTCAAATGAAAATAGAAAAAGACTGGAGGGTGAGCGGAACGCACTATGAAAAAACCTCTCTTGCCTGGCTTCAAAAAATGGACAAAAATAAAGCTGAAGTTTTAGAGCTCTTTAAGAAAACTTATGGCGAAAGTGACGCCAACTCATGGTTCCAAAGATGGCGAATTTTTTTCATGTCGTGTGAGGTTCTTTTTGGCTTTAACCGCGGCTCTGAATGGGGAGTCTCTCATTATCTTTTTGAGAAGCCACAATGATTAAAGATTTTGGCGCCATTGCCTTATGCATTTTAACGGCGTATGTTATTGCTATAGCGGCTTCAGTTGAGGGAGTAATTTTTTATGGGCTTCCTGTAATTCTTTTTTGCGCTGTTGTAAGTTTTGTGACGCATTGGATTATTGCGGTGCCTTCATTAATTACAAGCTCAGAAAAATATTTTGACTTTACGGGAATGATTGCAACGCTTCTTGTTGTTTCAGCCTCAATGTTTGCGCTCTTGAGTTCTGGAGAAGAAGCTTCAATTCGTGCGGTGGTCGTTGCTACTTTTGTGTCTGTATGGACATTAAGGCTGGGAATATTTCTTTATAAAAGAATAGTGAAAGCTGGAGAAGACAGAAGGTTTAGAGACATTAAAAAGTCACTTCCAAAATTTTTAATGACCTGGACTTTGTCAGCCCTGTGGATCTTCTTAACTACTGTAAATGCTATTACTATAATCGCACTGAATCCACTTGAGCCAGTTGGCGTATTTTTTGTTCTGGGAACAGTGCTTTGGCTTTTAGGCTTTGGCTTTGAAGTGGTTGCTGACAGACAAAAAAAGCACTTCAGTGAACAGCCTGAAAATATAGATAGGTTTATCAGTCATGGCCTTTGGTCTGTTTCTAGACACCCAAACTATTTTGGAGAAATTATCTTGTGGATAGGCATTGCAATCATCTCGTTGCCATTTCTATCAAGTTGGCAGTTTGTGAGCCTTGTCTCCCCTCTATTTGTGTTTCTCCTTTTGACAAGAATAAGTGGGCTTCCTTTTTTAGAAGAGAAGGCTGAAAAAAAATGGGGAAAAGACAAAGCCTATGTCGAATACAAAAATAAAACACCAATACTGATTCCTTTTTTTGGAAAAAGACACTAACAAATTGATACTATATGGCTCTTGAAACTCCACAATACGAAGTAACCTCTGAACATGATGGATTTGAAGTCCGCTGTTACAGTGAAATGATAATTGCCACGACATCAGTTCGCTCAGATTACAGAGGCTCTACATCGTCTGGTTTTAGAAGAATAGCTAATTATATTTTTGGCGGCAACGATAAGGAAATGAAAATTGCAATGACAGCCCCTGTAATTGCTGACTGTCCTTCAGAGGGGTTAGAGGCCTATAATATTTCTTTTGTTATGCCCAGAGAGCACTCATTAACAGATCTTCCTAAGTCCAACACAGAAAATGTTTCAATTCAAAAAGAAACTTTGGGCGAGGTTGCAGTATATGCTTTTGGGGGTTGGGCGACAGAGTCTAGAAGCAAGAGCTATCAAAAAAAATTTGCAACGCTTCTCCAGCAGAACAACATTGAAACATGCGGTGGCTTTATGGTTGCCCAGTTTAATGCCCCTTATGTAATTTCCATGTTTCGCAAAAACGAGCTAATGGTAAGAACTAAGAGATAAGTAATTTTTTAGTATCATATTCTTGTCTTTTCTTCCTAAAAACTAACCATAATTGGATCAGTAAAGCGAATAAAGGCTCATGACTTTTATTGGCATTTATTGCAGACACCATTAATCTCAACAGCCTGAGAATCATTAACTGCAAACTTGTTGCTATTAGGCAATGAGAGCTGTTCTGAGAGCTGACAAGACTCTTGTACGGATTTGCAGCTAGTGCAGTGAAGTAACACATGGAAATGGTGAGTGTGACTATCATTACAAACGAGATAAGTATTGCTTGAATCCATTTTATGCACAACCCCGATATCAATCCAAAAGTCTAAGACTCTATAAATTGTACTAATGTTAAATGAATAGCCTTTATCATTTAGCAAGTCTCGAAGCTCATACGCAGATAGATTTTTACTTGCAGAGCCTAGCTCGTCAATTATTGACATTCTTTGAGGCGTAGCACTTCTTCCCGACTCTAAGCATCTAGATATTAACTGGGTTTTGCTAATCATGAGCATCCTCAAGGTTATAGATATATTCCTCGTCGTCTTCACTAAAATACAAGGTATCAACCATTGCATCGCTAACAGTATATCCACTATCAGCAATATCAAAGCTTTGTGATCCTACAGATATTCTCCCATAAACGATTATTGGCATGTATAAATCACGAAATTTTGTTGGCTCACTTGAAACATCTACGAGAATTGTTTGGTTTAAGGGGGGCGGGGGTACGTGAATACATTGACCAGCCTCTGGAACAAGTAAAAACTTGCTGACATCAGTCCCAACATATTCAACTGGGACCATGAAGCCAGCAAGGACAATATCCACTCCCTCTAAAGATTCTTTAAGCTTTGTCCCAGCCGCTTCTAATTTGGCTTGAAATTCAGGGCTGCTATATGTTTCATAGGTTAAGTCTTCAGGAATAAAATCATAAGCATCTGCTGGCTCAAGGCTCAACCAGTTGTCTTCTATAGTAGTCAGTTGCTCATCAGTTACAACTACGGCAAAAGAGCTTATTGAGAAAAAAAGTAAAGCGGTAATTATTATTTTTTTTATCATTTAGCTTAATGTTTGATGTAAATTTTTTCTAAAAACCATGATTGCTGGAATCAAGCTGCTTAAGGCTCCAGCTAATAAAATAAAGCTAAAAACTTTAATTTCATCTATGCTAATCCACCTAAAAGAAGGTGAAACGCCCAAAGCCAGGTTTAACTGGGCGGCTGCAAAATAAGTGACAATTGTTACAAGAATAATTGCACCAATAATTGCTATCAGCCCAATTACAAGAGACTCACATATTACCATTATGGCTAAAAATTTTGGTGAGGCCCCATTGGCTCTATAAATTGTCATTTCCTGTTTACGGTTATCTAAACTAGCAATAATTAAAGTGACCATTGCAATGAGACTGATTGTAATAATAATCCAACTTAAAAGCTGAAATCCTTTATCAACTAGTCTAACAATTGACCAAAGCTCTGACAATGCTATTCCAGGTATTACAGCAGATATCGCCTCTTTTGGATATTCTCTAATACTCTTGCTGAAGTTAAATAAAGTTATCTTTGACTTCAGGCCCACAAATGCAGCTGTAACAGTTTTTGGTTCTAAAGCATCAGCTGGAAGAGAAGACAAGTCAATATCATCAAGGCTGAATATTTTTTTCCCACTCATCCATCCAAGGTGAAGCAGCTCATAGCCTTTAAGATCTAAAAAAATAGCTTGATCAATTGGAGTTCCTGTTTTGTTAAGAACCCCAGTAACTGTGAATGAAAAGTCATCATGCTTGCTACCTATTGACTCAACTGAGCCATGGGTGACTTGAATTTCTGAGCCAACTTTATAATTAAGTCTTTCAGCAACATCAGATCCTAAGACTGCCTCTGATAATTCAGAAAATGCCACTCCATTCATAAAAGTCAATGATTGGCTATTTCCGTATTTAATGTGCTCAAAGTAATTTGGTTGAGTTGCCACAACCCTAAACCCCCTATGGCTATCTCCTAATGCAATTGGAACTAGCCAGCTTATATCACTTCTAAGTTTGACTTCATTGATAGTCTTTGTTGTGATATTATTTGTTGGCCGGCCAAGATGAAAAACAGTATATAAAACTAATTCAAGTGAGCTAGACCTAGGCCCAATAATTGCATCAACCCCTGAAATGCTTTGATTAAAGCCCTCTTCTGTGCCTTGTTGAATTCGTTCTATGCTTAACAGCAGAACCATTGAAGCCATCAAGGATATCGTTACAAGCGATGTTGGAATAATTCTTGAGCGCATTGATTTAAGTAAAAGACTAAGCATAGTGTTTATTAAAATCTATGACAGTGTCAAAGTAAGGTGCAATTGAGGCGTCATGACTTACCATAATAATTGCTTGTTTATTTGAATCGAAAGTCTCCATGACTTCGTTTAAAAATTTTTTAGTTGTGTCAGAGTCAAGGGCAGATGTTGGCTCGTCAGCAAGAATTAAATCTGGCTTGCCAATTAAAGCTCTAGCAGCCGCAACTCGTTGCTGCTGTCCAACACTTAAGCGACTTACTGGTATTTTTAATGCTTCTCTTTCAAGCCCCAAGGAGCTAACTAGTCTTACAACTTCTTGGTTTAAGTTGCTAACCTTAGATTTTCTAGATTGAGAGAATCTAACACCCAAAGCGATATTTTCGGAAACACTTAAAAATGGAATTAGGTTTAGCGTTTGAAAAATATAGCCAATGTGATCAGCCCTAAATTGATCTAAAAACAGAGAGGACATTGTAGAGTAGTTAATGCCATCAAACTTAATATCACCCGCTTGAAGCTTTAAGGCTCCAGCAATCAGGCTGAGCAGAGTAGTCTTGCCACAGCCTGAAAAGCCACTAATTAATAATCGCTGTCCCCTTTTAAGCCCTATGTCTGGAAATACAATTTTTTTACCCTGTTGATAATGGTATTCCAGACCTAGTGTTTCTAGCATCAGATCCTCATTTAAAATATTACTTTATTGACATCTGATTTTAGGCTTTTTGTTATAGCTTTATTATTTATTACTGCCTCGAAGTTTAAAGTTTCTAGTTCGCTAAAGCGATTAAATGCATTAATTGTAATGCTTTTTAATTGGCTTGACTCATTGCAAGAAAATTCATATGCTAATTCAACATCTTTGTGATCTCCTTCTGTTGAAACGCTATGAAGTCCAGACTCAAAAGAAACTAAGTCACAATTAGCGCTTTCAGGAAGAGCAAATAATTGCGAATAATTTTGAAATTCAGCTAATGATTCATCTGATAAGGTTGGCTCGTCATGTTCATCATGCTCGTCATGTTCATCATGCTCATCATGTTCATCATGCTCGTCATGTTCATCATGCTCGTCATGTTCATCAAATAATTGGACTATTGGCATTTCATAGGTAATAGCAGCTTGGTTTTGACTGATAACCATTGATAAGTTGTTTAGTCCGTGGACATGCGCGTTAGCACGTCTTGCCTCTTCAGCACTTGCGAAGGAAGAAACTAACAGTAAAGATAGAAAGCTAAGTTTAAACATATGAGTCTCTGCTTGATTAAAACAGAATAATATACCGTAAACGCAATAGTATTGCAACAACTTTGCTGTTAATAATTACTCGGCGCTTGCGGATATCGTTGTAAAGCTCGAGAGATATCGAGGCAAGATAAAGTCAATAAAATGCTTTACGGTGTCAGCCTTATCTTTTAAAAACTCAGCTGAAGATTTATGATTATTCACGGCATTTGATGCTCTATCAAGGCTTAATAGCATCTGCCAAGACGCTGTAATTGTGCCAGCCATCATGAGCGTATCAAAGGCAATTTTTCCAACTAGCTCTTTATTGTCTGAGTGATTTAGAATAATTGTAATAGTGCTGTCAAGGTCATCAATAGATTTTGAAAAGCGTTTTAACTGAGAGACAGAAACTAACTCCGCAATTGCTGGATTTTTAGTATATTCTTTCATCTCTGAAATTAGCTCTCGGGCGCCCAATCCACCATCACTAATAATCTTTCTGCCCACAAGATCCATCGCTTGAATGCCATTTGTCCCCTCATAAATTGGCAAAATTCGCGCATCTCTTAGGATTTGAGCAATACCCGTTTCCTCAACATAGCCCATTCCTCCATGGCACTGGAGACTTAAAGAGGCAACCTCCTGAGCAGTCTCTGTGCACCAGCCCTTAACTATTGGGGTCAACAGTCCAAGCCTCCTTTCGTGTTTTTCTAGGTTCTCGAGTGGAAGCTTGCTTAAAGAGTAGTCTACCTCTGCACAAGCTGCATATGTTAATACACGAGAGCCCTGTGTGATTGACTTCATATTAGCTAACATTCTTTGAACATCTGGATGCCTAATAATAGGGCCAATATCTGTGAAGCCAGGGGCAACGCCTTGAACACGCTCATTGCAAAAACTAAGTGCTTGCTGGTATGCCCGTTCTGAAATTGAAACTCCTTGAAGGCCTACAGTAAGTCTTGCGTTGTTCATCATTGTGAACATGCACTGTATTCCTTTATTCTCTTCACCCACCAGGTAGCCAACTGCCCCATCTATTTCGCCATAGCTCATGACACATGTAGGGCATGCATGAATGCCAATTTTATGTTCAATTGACAATGCCTTTAAGTCGTTTGGCTTTCCAAGAGTGCCATCATCATTAACCAGTATTTTTGGCACTAAAAATAGTGAAATGCCTTTAATTCCATCGGGAGCATTTGGTAGTCGGGCTAAGACCAAATGAATGATATTTTCAGACATATCATGCTCACCCCAGGTGATATAAATTTTTTGACCACGGATTAAATAGTGCTCTCCATTCTGAGTTGCACGCGTTTTAAGTGAGCCAACATCAGTTCCAGCATCACCCTCCGTAAGGTTCATTGTGCCGCTCCATTCTCCAGAGATTAGTTTTGGAAGGTAGCGTTGTTTGAGATCTTCAGTCGCATTGAGTGTGATAGCCTCAACTGCTCCTTGTGTAAGAAGAGGGCATAGGCCCCATGACATATTAGCAGAATGCCACATTTCTTGAACACTTGCAGCAACAACAAACGGGACGCCTTGGCCCCCATATTCAGGGGAGAATTGCAGTGATCCCCAGCCTCCTTCAACAAAGTGTCGGTAGGCCTCCTTAAAGCCAGCTGCAGTTGTGACTTTTCCTGAGTCATCTATCTTTAGGCCTTCTGAGTCACCAGACTTATTGATGGGCTCTATTTCTTCTGTGGCAAGCTTACCAGCAGCATCTAAAACAGTATCAATTATTTCAGCTGTTGAGCTATCAAGCCCAGTTTCATTGCAAAGCTTTTCAATCTCAACAACCTCTTTTAAAACAAAGCCCATATCTTCAACGGGAGCAGTATAGTTTGACATCACTCTTCTCCTAGTTTTTTAATAGCCGCCCTTAATTCGTGCTTCTGAATTTTGCCCGTTGCAGTTTTTGGAAGCGAGCCAAAAACAACTTTTTTTGGCCTTTTAAATTTAGCCATGTTATCTTTGCAAAAAGCAATTAACTCGTCTTCAGATGCCTCTTCATTGGGCTTAAGCTCGACAAAAGCACAGGGCACTTCTCCCCATTTTTCATCTGACATTGCAACAACTGCAGCCTCTCCAACTGAGGGGTGCTGGTAAAGAACATTTTCGACCTCTACTGAGGAAATATTTTCGCCACCCGAAATGATAATATCTTTTGACCTATCCTTGATTTGGATATAGCCATCATTATGAATTACTGCCAAGTCACCACTATGAAACCAGCCGTTAGCAAACGCCTCCTCTGTGGCTTTAAGATTGTTCCAGTAGCCCATCATGCAAGTATTGCAGCGAATCACAATTTCACCAATAGCTTCACCGTTGTGAGGAACGCGCTCACCAGTCTCTTGATCGATTACACTAACATCTTCAGTCATCGGAAACCTAACACCCTGCCTGGAGCTTAGTTTGGCAAGCTCTGCTGAACTTTCATTGAGCCATGATGCCTGAGGAGCTGCTTGAAGAATATGTCCATATGTTTCTGTCAGCCCATAGACATGCATAACGTTAAATCCTAACGACATCATGCTTTCTAAAACTTTCGCGGGAGGGGGGGCGCCAGCAGTCATTACCTTGATTTCTCTTTTAAATGATTTTTTTATCTCTTTAGGGGCGTTGGCAAGCATATTAAGCATTATTGGAGCCCCGCCAAAATGAGTGACTCGGTGCTCATCAAGCAAACTAAATACTTTTTCAGGATCAAAAGACCTGAGGCAAACTATCGTCCCAGCAAGAGCGGCCATTGTCCAGGCATGTCCCCAACCATTGCAATGAAATAATGGAACAGAATATAAGTAAACAGGATGGTTAGGAAGGTTCCAGCCAACAACAGTGCCCATGCTCATTAAATACGAACCACGGTGATGATAAACCACGCCCTTGGGCTTACCTGTTGTTCCAGAGGTGTAGCTAAGTGAGAGCGGGCTCCACTCATCGCTGGGCATTGTCCAGCTATAAAGAGGGTCTCCATTTTTAACAAGAGATTCATAGTCTATTGCTTCACTAGAGACGTCCGGCTGTGAGCTGGCAAAAGAATCATTTATTACAACTATCTTTGGACTAACTGAGGCTATAGCTAGTGCCTCTGAGGCAACACTATAAAGCTCTCTATCAACAAAGAGCATTTTTGCATTGCTATCATCAAAAATATAAGCGATAGTTGGAGCATCAAGCCTGATATTTATCGTGTTTAGAATTGCGCCCGCCATAGGAATTGAAAAATGGGACTCAAACATTTCTGGTGTATTGAATGCGAGCACTGAAACGGTGTCTCCTGGCATGACACCATGACCATTTAGACTGGAGGCAATTCGAACACACCTCTCTCTAGATTCTCCCCAGGTATAAGACCTATTTTCATAGAGAACAGACTGATGCTCTCCATAGATATCTGCAGTTCTATGTAAAAAAGAGATAGGAGTAAGGGGTACAAAATTAGCAGGATTTTTATTCATAGTCTTAACTGTTAATTTCTTAGAGTAACGCCATTATCTAGCATGGACACAATTCTTGCTTGAGTTTCTTGAGTTTGCGCAAGAGTGATAAAAGAAGAGCGCTCAGCATCTAAAATTTCCTGTTCAGAAAAAACAGTGCCTGCTGGGCAGTCACCTCCAGACATTATTCGGCCAATCTCGGTTCCAACAGTGACATCATGCGGTGTAAGCATTCCTTTTTTGTTGTTAACCTCAAGCCATTCTAGCATTTCTTTGAAGTGCTCAGCGCCTGATAAGGCAAGTGGGCTCCTTTGGCTAGCTTTTTTTGTGTCGTCAAGTTTTGAAAGGGCAATATTTAAAATTCGATCACGATTCATCTGAAATACATCATCAGCCCTTCGCATAGCTAATGCATCAGCCTCTTGAGGCGAGTTAGCTTTTCTACCCAGGCCTATATTCATAAATGATTTCCAAGCCCCTTTTTGCGTATCATTTAATTTTTCAGTCCATCGATAAAGCATTTCTTTACACCCACCTCCTGCTGGCACAACTCCAACAAAAGACTCAACTAGGCCCATCACAGAGTTGGCGTGGCTTACTACATGGTCAGCATGCAACACAACTTCAAATCCACCTCCGATAGACATACCTACTGGCGCAGCAATAACAGGAAGTTTCGAGTCTCTCATTTGAAGCATTGTATTTTGAAAATAGGTAAGAAAGGCATCAAGCCCATCGAAATCATTTTTTTCAAAGCATTCTCTAACACTCCAAAGGCTAACACCACAAGAAAAATGCTGAAAGTCATTGTGTACTATTACACCTCTAAGTCCTTTTTTCTCTGAGTAAGTAACTGCGTCAGAAATCATATCTAAGCTTTGACTGTCAAGTGCATTTGCTTTTGAATGAAACTCGACTATGGCCGCACCCTCATATTCAAACCAACTAGCAGACTCATTAACATTGATGGGCACTAGTGTTTGTCTTGCTTCAGAGAACCTAAGAACACCTTTTGGCCTAAAAATTGGGCTAAGCTTTCCAGATGGAGATAGAACACTTAAGACTGAATTGGTAGTATTATAAAACTTATTGTTTGAGCTACTTAAAAGGAAGTCAGGTACATCTTTGCCACTTTTTTTAAGCCTGTTGACCAAGTAATCGATACCTATCTCATCAATAAGTTCAAATGGCCCTTTAACCCAGTTATAGCCAAGCTTCATAGCATCATCAATTTGGGCAAGATCTTCAGTAACTTCTGGCACTAATGAGGCCGCATAGCATAAAGTCTCAGAGAGAACCTCCCAAATGAAGAGGCCGTATTTACTTTCATCGCTGATAATTGCAGTTACACCAACTTTTTCCGCCTTTTCCAACAAAGGTGTTTTCAGTCTCTCATGATCAACATAGTCTCCACTTAAAAAGTCGATAACCTTTTTTTCATCTCCAGCCTGCTTATAAAAACCCTGTTCATTTTTATTCCCAGTTTGGCCATTAGCAATCATGTTAGAGACGAACTCTATTGGCGATGCGTATTTATGAAAAGCATCGTTTTCGGGCAAGATATTTTCCAGGCTTTTTGCAACATCAGCCATAAGGTCGATGCCAATCAAGTCATAAAGTCCAAATACTCCAGTTTTGGGTAAACCAAGGGGCCTTCCAAAAAAAGCATCCGCTTCTATTGGGGAGAGATTATATTTAAATGCCTTATGAAGGGCGCACTGAATTGCAAAAACACCAACTCGATTTGCAAGAAAGCCAGGCGTATCGAGACAAGGGACAACCCCCTTTCCAAGCATCGTTTCACAAAATACATCAAGTGTGTCCATAACGTCTTGTCTAGTTTGCTCACCTCGAACTAGCTCTAGAAGTCTCATGAAGCGAACTGGATTAAAAAAATGAGTAATTGCAAAACGCTCACAAAAGCTTTTTGGCATGCCTTCAGTCAGAAGACTAATCGGAATAGTAGAGGTATTAGAAGTAATTATGGTAGAGTCTTTACAGCTTTCATTAAGCTGCCGATAGAGAGCTTGTTTTATATCAAGCCTTTCTACAACAGCTTCAGCAATCCAGTCACAATTTTTGAGTTCATCAAAATGATCTCTGGTGTTTCCAAGATTAATAAGCTGTTCGGCCTCTTTGCTCATAATCCCTGGCATATCTGGGTCTTTGAGCCTTTGAAGGCCTCTCTCCGCTAAGCTGTTAACATTATCGCTATCAGAAGGAAGATCAAGAAGCCACACTTCTATGCCAGCGTTTGCTACTTGGCCAGCAATACCAGCCCCCATTGTTCCGGCGCCAATGACGCCAACTTTTTTAATTTTATTCATGAGCTTGTTTTTAAAATGAATGTTTTAATAGCATCTAAAGTACTTTTTGGCGACTCTATAGGGAGCATATGTCCAGCACCAGAAATGGTTGTTGTCTTTGCACCCAGCAGCTCTGCTAATTCTAGTCCAAATTTGTAAGGAGTATTTTTATCTTCAGTTGCCAGAATTACATTTGAGGGCACTTTAATTGCTTTTGCACAGTTAGCTCCATTTTTGTAGTTATTGCAAGCCAAGAGGTCTTCAGCTAATGGATTCTTTGACATGATTTGTCGTCCAATACCTATCGGTTGCATTCCAGGAATGGCACTACTGCCTGAATGAGATAGAGATCCAAAGCCCCATTTTAAAAGCATCTCAGCAGCTTCTTCAGTATTTTTTTTGGCAGTTTCGACTAGAGACTCGTTAACAGGAATTGCAGAGGCGCTAGCAACTGCTGTTAGGGATTTTATCTTTTCTCCCAGTAAAGTTGCAGCTTCTAAAGCAACAAGAAAGCCCTGAGAGTGTCCTACAAGATGTACAGATTCTGCACCAGAATGCTTGATAGCTTTCACAAGCCATTTGCCCATGCTCTCTATTGACTTTAGGGGCTCCCCTTCTGACAGGCTGTGACCTGGAAAGTCAGGCGCAAAAACTGAGTAACCATGAAATGCAAACCATCTTGACTGAAGAGCCCATGATCTATGATCTAGCCCACTTCCATGAACAAAAACCACTGTCGGTTTTTTTGGGTCAAAAGCACATCCTCCAGTTGCTGCAAATATATTTACTCCCTCAACAACAATGTTCATTATGAAGTTGCCTTTTCTACTGCCTTAAGGCCGATTTTAAAATCATTAATAATATCTGAAACAGACTCTATTCCAACTGAAACTCGAATTAAGTCAGGACTAGTGCCTGAAGCCTTCATCGCTTCATCATCAAGGCGAGAGTGAGTTGTGCTAGCTGGATGCAAAACCAAAGTTCTAGAATCACCAACATTTGCTAAATTTGAAGATAATTTAAGAGCATTAATGAATGCTGCTCCACCCTCTCTTCCTCCTTTAACACCGAAGCATAGCATTGATCCAGCACCATTAGGGAAAAGTGCTTTTGCAATTTCATAGGTAGGATTTTCGGGCAAGTCAGGATGATTAACCCACATAACTGCGGATTGCTCAAGAAGCCATTTTGCAAGTTTTAGCGCATTTTTTACATGTTGATTCATTCGCAGACTAAGGGTTTCAATTCCTTGGAGAAGTAAGAACGCACTATGAGGACTCATTGCAGGGCCAAAGTCACGCATAGACTCAGCTCTAATTTTCATTGAAAGAGCTGACGGTCCAAACTCCTCCCAGAAGTTTATTCCATGAAATGGCTCGTATGGAGTAGTGAGGACAGGGTGTTTCTTAGAGGAGCCCCAGTCAAAAGCTCCGCCATCAACAATGACTCCTCCAACGGCAACACCATGACCCCCCATCCACTTAGTCACAGAGTGAACTACAACATCAACGCCATGATCAAAAGGTTTACAAAGGATAGGCGTTGAAAAAGTTGCATCAACTATGAGCGGCAAGCTATTTTGATGAGCTATTTTTGAAATTTTTGGAAGATCTGAAACCTCAAGCCCAGGGTTGCCAATCGATTCACAAAAAATAAGTTTTGTATTTTCTTGAATGGCAGATTTAAGAGCTTTTTCATCATTAATAGACACAAAAGTGCAATCAATATTAAACCGTTTAAGTGTGTGTTTAAGAAGAGTCGCTGTTGACCCATAAATTTGTGAGGCGCTTACAATATGATCACCAGCTGAACATAAGCTTACAAATGTTACAAACAGGGCGCTCATTCCAGAAGCCGTACAGATTGCTCCAACACCCCCTTCAAGTGCAGCAATTCTCTGTTCTAAAACAGCCACTGTTGGATTAGTCATGCGGCTATATATGTGACCACCTTTTTCTATGTTAAAGAGTGCAGCGGCATCATCTACAGTTTCGAAGACATAAGATGTTGTTTGGTAAACCGGGACGGCGCGACTACCAAACGAAGGGTCTGGTTGATACCCAGTGTGAAGCGAAATAGTTTCAGGCCCAAAAAAGGAAGACTTACCCATAAGCAATAGTTTTAGAAAACAAACTAATATTTTCTCACAACTAATTGAAGAGTTGTTTTGAAATTACGCGAATTTACTTTCGAAAATTGAGACCTTTAAGCTTATAAAAAGCTACTTTGCTATAGCCAGCTCTGAGCGCATTTTATCAATTGTCGCTTTGTAGTTTTCAGTATTAAAAATAGCAGACCCTGCAACAAATGTATCAGCACCGGCAGAGGCTATTTCTTTAATGTTGTCAATCTTAACTCCGCCATCAATCTCAAGCCTTGTTGCCAAGCCATGAGAGTCAATTAGTTTTCTGACAGTTTTTAATTTTTCTAGAGTATGAGGGATAAAAGATTGTCCTCCAAAGCCTGGATTAACGGACATTAGCAACACCATATCGAGTTGTTCAATTGTATGCTCTAGATAGTGAAGAGGTGTGGCTGGATTAAAAACTAGTCCAGCTTTACAGCCGCTTTCTTTAATCAGGCCAATCGTACGGTCAACATGATCTGAAGCCTCAGGATGAAAGGTGATATACGAGGCGCCAGCACTAGCAAAGTCAGGGATGATTCTGTCCACAGGTTTGACCATGAGATGGACGTCAATTGGTGCAGTTACGCCATGGTTTCTTAATGCTTCACAAACTAAAGGGCCAATTGTTAGATTGGGTACATAATGATTGTCCATCACATCAAAATGCACTATATCAGCACCCGCAACTAAAACGTTATCAACCTCTTCGCCGAGTTTGGCAAAATCTGCAGAGAGAATTGAAGGCGCAATAAAATTGTCTTGTTTCATGATTATCTCCGTTACTCAATTAAAAGGTTTTGGCCAGACATCTCAGCAGGTTGTTTAATGTCCATGAGGGCTAAAAGTGTTGGTGCCAAGTCTGCAAGTGTACCAAGATGTGGTCCCAGTAGTGAGGCTTTCTTTTTTCCAATATAAATTAATGGCACTGGATTTGTGGTGTGAGCAGTATGGCTCTTCTGAGTATTAGAGTCAACCATCTGCTCTGCATTTCCATGGTCAGCAGTGATCAAAATCTCAGTAGCATTCTCTGAGGCCGCTTTGTAGATTTTGCCGAGACAATTGTCAACCGCTTCTACAGCTTTAATAGCAGCATCTAGATTACCAGTATGGCCAACCATATCAGTATTGGCAAAGTTACATACAATTAACTTATATTTGTTTTCTTCTAGCGCAGAAATAAGGTTATCAGTAAGCTCATATGCGCTCATTTCTGGCTGAAGGTCATATGTTTTGACATTGGGCGATTGAATGAGCCTTCTATCTTCTCCAGGCAGGATTTCTTCCTCGCCACCATTAAAGAAAAAAGTAACGTGAGCGTATTTTTCTGTTTCAGCAATCCTTAGTTGATTGAATCCAGAGCTAGAGACACAGTCACCAAGGGTATTTTTAACTGAAATTGGCGGATAAGCACACTCTAGATTAAGGTCTTTTTTATATTCTGTTAGACAAATAAAATTGCACTTCACAAAATGTTTTCGGCTAAACTCATCAAATGCTCTAGAGGTAAGAGCAAGCGTTATTTCTCTTGCTCTGTCTGCTCGGTAATTCATAAAGATTACAAGGTCATCTTGATTGATTTTAACGGCCTCACCAATTGATGTTGGAGCTATAAACTCATCATTTTCACCTAATTTATATGCCTGTTGAATGGCCTCTATTGCGCTCTGTGAAGAGCGCTCAGCCTTTTCTCCAGAAATTAAATCATAAGCCTGAGCAACCCTCTCCCATCTGTTATCTCTATCCATTGCATAAAAGCGGCCAACTACTGAGACGATTCTTCCAACATTTGTTTCTGAAATTTTAGATTCTAGTTGTTCGATATATTTTGAGGCGCTGTTTGGCGGGGTATCACGACCATCGGTAAAGACATGAAAATAAACTTGGTTACAGTTTTTTTGTTTGGCAAGCTCAAGTGCTGCAAAAATATGATTTTGATGAGAGTGAACGCCGCCATCCGATAATAAGCCAAGAATGTGGACAGCTTTATTGTTTTGAGACGCCAGTTCTAGAGCTTTACAAAGAGTTTTATTGTTAAAAAATTCACCAGAGTCGATGTCATTGTCAATTCTAGTAAAGTCTTGTTCAATAATTCTTCCAGATCCTATTGTTAGGTGACCTACTTCAGAGTTTCCCATTTGACCTATAGGCAGACCAACGCTTTCTCCGGAAGTTCCAATAAGTGTATTAGGATAGTTTTTTATAAAGAGATCCCAGTTTGGCGTTTTTGCTAGAGCAATAGCATTATTTGCAGAATTACTTGAATAGCCCCATCCGTCAAGAATTAGAAGTAATTTTGTATTTTTCATTTGTGAGGACACTTAAACATTAAATAAGAAGTGAACAACATCTCCATCTTTAACAACATATTCTTTTCCTTCAGAGCGTAACTTGCCAGCGTCTTTAGCTCCTTTTTCGCCCTGATTTTCTATAAAGTCATTGTAAGAGATTGTTTCAGCGCGAATAAAGCCCTTTTCAAAGTCTCCATGTATTTTACCTGCGGCCGCCGGCGCAGAATCTCCAATATTAATTGTCCAGGCCCTAACTTCTTTGGGCCCAGCTGTAAAATATGTGTGCAGTCCAAGGAGCTTATAGCCCGCTTTGATTAAGCGATCGAGTCCAGACTCAGTCTGTCCCATTTCATCTAAAAAACCTTGTTTATCTTCTTCTTCAAGTTCTGCAATTTCAGCCTCAATATCTGCACACACCGATACAACTTGGCTTCTCTCTTTGGACGCATAATTAGTCAAAGTTGTTAGATGTGCATTATTTTCAAATCCATCCTCATTGACATTAGCAACATACAGGACAGGTTTGGACGTGAGAAGCTGAAGTCCTTTTGCAAGCTTGTCTTCATCTTCATTGAGATCTAGTGATCTAACAGCTAAACCCTCTTCAAGTATTGGCAGAATTTTTTCAAGCAGGTTTTTTAAAGGTAAGCCTTCTTTTTGACCAGATTTGGTATTTTTTATAGCCTTTTGGTAAGCTTTTTCAACGCTAAAAAGGTCTGCTAAAGCAAGCTCTGTATTAATCGTTTCTATGTCATCAAGTGGGTTGACTTTGCCTGAAACATGGATAATATCCTCATTTTCAAAACACCTTACAACATGAAGAATGGCATCTGTCTCACGAATATTTGAGAGAAATTGGTTCCCCAAGCCTTCTCCTTTTGACGCACCTTCAACAAGTCCAGCTATGTCAACAAATTCCATGGTTGTTGGCAGGATCTTTTCAGGACTTACAATGTTTGCAAGGCTTTGTAATCGGGAGTCATTTACTGGAACGATTCCAATATTGGGCTCAATTGTACAAAAAGGATAGTTTTCTGAGTCTATTCCAGCTTTAGTCAGGGCATTAAATAGCGTCGACTTTCCAACATTTGGCAATCCAACAATGCCACATTTAAAACCCATTATCTTTCTCCAATACTATGTGTGAAGAGCTTTCATAGCATCTTCAAAATTTCCATTCACTAAGAGATCAATAATGCTCATTGCATTTGACATCCCCTGTTCTATGCTGCTTAATTCAGATTTACCGGGAGCATTAAGAACATAATCTACTACATCATCTTTAGAGCCTGGATGAGCGACTCCAATTCTAAGGCGGTAAAAGTCCTTTGAGTTAAGCGCTTTTATGGTATCTCTCAGTCCATTATGACCGCCATGACCACCAGCAAGCTTTATTTTGACAGCGCCAATAGGCAAGTCAAGCTCATCATGCACAACCAAAGTCTCTTCTGGTGAAATATCATAGTAGCTTAGGAAGCTTTTAATAGATCCGCCAGAGTTGTTCATAAAAGTTTGGGGCTTAAGAAGAAAAACCTTGTTTGAGCCAAAGGCAACGCTCGTAGTTTCTCCTAAAAACTTCGACTGACTTGTAAATTTAGAGTCTTTAATAGAAGCTAGAGACTCAACAAACCAAAAGCCAGCGTTGTGACGATGTTCCTGATAATTTTTTCCGGGGTTTCCCAGTCCAACAATTAGTTTAATCATTACAACGCTTCATTTTACGCTTGTTGAGACAACAAGGCTGACGATACTTTATTCTGTATCGTCACCATCATTATTTGAGCCTTCAGATTCATCAGCTTGGTCTGCGTCAACATCTTCAGAGCCTTCTTCACCCTCAATAACTTCTTCCTCTTCCTCTTCAACAATCTTAGGTTCTGAGACAGAGCATACTGTTTGGTCATGTGCTTCAATATCCTCATGTTGAAGTGAGGTAATTACAACACCTTCAGGCAATACTAGATCCGTTAATGAGAGATGATCGCCAATTTCAAGCTTAGTTACATCTACGTCAATACCATGAGGAAGATCCTTTGGTAGACAAGAGATTTCAACAGAAACAACAAACTGATTAAGCATATTGCCTAGTCTTAACGCCTCATTCTCTTCCACACCAATAAAGTGAAGTGGTGAATTTGTAACCAGAGTTTGTTTGGAATCTACTCGTAAAAAGTCAATGTGAGTAACAACATTTTTTGCGGGATGGCGCTGTATGTCTTTTAGAACGACAGAATCTGTCTCTTTTCCCACAACCAAGTCTAATACAGATGTAAATGTATTTTCATCCTCTAGTAAGTGAGTGATTTCGTGAATGCTAAGCGAAATCATTTTTGGGGCAGCTTTGCCACCATAAATAATGCTAGGAACTTTCTCTTCTTTTCTCAGGCGGCGGCTCGCACCTTTCCCCTGGTCTTTACGCTCTATGGCGTTTACTGTAATGCTCATTTTGAGTTCTCCATTAAATGAAAAAACACCGCATCATGCGGTGCAACCAATTTGTCTATCTTGCGACCAGATAGACTGGGGGAACATTTTACCTGAAATCTTTTTCCAATAACTAAATTTCTCTATCGTGACTTTAGCCAAAATATAATACCGAAAGTTGAGCTGGCAATAGTCAAAACCCAGGCTGATTGGGTGGCAAGTAATCCTGCACTTATTATGAACACTAGAGCAAAAATTGCCGATCGCTGTTTAGTTGCATTCTCTTTAAGTTGAGACACGATGGCTTCAGTTTGTTTTTTTGAGTTTTCTTTCTTAAATGAACCGCTTTCAATTTCTTTAAGAGCATTAATTAACAGCATTGGTAATTCAGGTAGCTCTGAAATGAGCTGAGGCATCTGATCAGACATTTTCCTTAGAGTGCTTTTGAGGCTAAACTTTTCTTTAGCAAGCTTTTCTAGATAAGGTTTTGCTGTGGCCCAAAGGTCAAGATCAGGATAAAGAGAACGTCCTAAGCCCTCAATATTAAGCAATGTCTTATATAGCAGAAGTAGCTGAGGTTGCACCTCCATGTCAAAACGCTTTGCTTCCTTAAGCAGGCTCAATAAAACTTGACCAAAAGAAATTTCACTGAGAGGTTTTTCAAAAATTGGCTCACAAACGCTTCTTATGGCATTTTCAAATTCCATAACATTAGTTCCCTCAGGAATCCATCCAGACTCTAAGTGAACTTGGGATACTTTTTTGTAATCTTGGTTGAAAAAAGCTAAAAAGTTTTGAGCTAAATAATACTGATCAGCTTCAGTGAGCGTGCCCATGATTCCAAAATCAACACCAGTATATTGATTATTCTCACCTACAAAAATGTTACCAGGGTGCATATCTGCGTGGAAAAAGTTATGGTCGAATACTTGAGTAAAAAATATGATTACACCATCTTCTGCAAGAGACTTAAAGTCAACATTTTTCTTTTTTAAGGCCTCTATGTCATTTACTGGAGTTCCATAAATTCGTTCAGTAACTAGGACATTTGAACGACAAAGGTCCCAGTGAACTTTAGGAACATACAAGAGGCTTGAGTTGCTGAAATTTTTACCTAAAAGTGATGCATTAGCTGCCTCAACCATCATGTTTAGCTCGTTGTAAATAATGCTCTCAAATTCAGCAACAGCTTCTTTTGGCCTAAGCCTTTTTCCATCCTGATGTCTTTCAGCTAGGCTGGCTAAAGTATATAAAAGTCTAATATCTCTTTTAATTTGTTTTTCAATTCCTGGGCGAACCACCTTAACAATGATCTCTTCGCCTTTTTGAGTTATAGCAGTATGAACTTGTGCTATGGAGGCTGAAGCAAGGGGGGTGTCATCGAAGGAAGAAAAAAGTTTGGAAACTTCGCCACCAAGTGCATCTTCAATAATTGCTTTTGACTCATCAGCAGGAAAAGGAGGACACTTATCTTGAAGTTTGGCTAGTTCAATGCCAATGTCATCAGGCAAAAGATCTCTGCGCGTAGATAAAGTTTGACCGAACTTAATAAAAATCGGCCCTAGCTCTTCAAGAGCCAAACGAATCCGCTCGCCCCTTGAAAACTTTTTGCTAGGAAAATAATGCCACGGAGTTAAATAGATTAAAGGCTTTAGGCTTTTTAGAAAAGAAGTAGAGAGTATTAAGTGGTCTAACCTGTAACGAATTAGTGTTCTTAAAATACTTAAAAATCGAAACAAACTCTTCATTTATGATGACCTGCCTTTAAAAATTGTTGATCGACTGGGCGCTATTAAAAGGGTGGTTAGCTCTTCTTTTAAAGTGTCAATGATTGAACCATCATTTTTTAATGAAATGTTTTTAATCTGCTTAAATGATTGACCAACCTGGTGTGCAATAATGTCACCAGTATATTGTGAAATCAGTTCTTCTATGTCAATTGACGATGAGGCCAGGAGGTCTGCAAGTTGTTGTGCTGTTTTAATGCTTCCATTGATTTCTATGTCTTCTTTTTTGATTAAATCTTCTAAAGTGACACCTTTAAATAAGGACAAAAACGATTCTTTATTCATTCTTATTTCAACATCAGTTTTTTTGTTTTGAGTATTGTTTATAACAAAGATGCGAGCATTTAGACACAAAAAAAATAAACTCAAGTCAATCTCATCAACATTTAGGCTGATAATCTTATTATCAATGAGAGATATGTCAACGCTATTAGCATTGATCATATGGTTGAGCGCTTTTTCAATGGCAAGACGAAACATTTTGTTTAAGTCTTTACTGCTTTATGAAGTGCAACGATTCCACCGGTTAGGTTGTGGAATTCACAAAACTCAAATCCAGCATCAAGAACCATAGCTTTTAGGGTTTCTTGGTCAGGGTGTTTTCGAATAGACTCTGCAAGATACTGATAGCTATCTTCATCATTTGCAAAATATTCTCCAAATTTAGGAATAAGATTAAATGAATAGAAGTCATAAGCTTTTTCTAGCATTTGATTTTCAACCTTGGAAAATTCCAGGATTAAAAGAGTTCCACCTTTTTTTAAAACACGGTACATTTGTTTTAAGGCAGCATCCTTGTCGGTAACATTTCTGAGTCCAAAGGCAATGCTTACACAGTCAAAAGTATTGTCTTCAAAAGGCAGCAATTCAGCATTGGCTTGAACGAACTCGACGTCAATGATGCCATGATTGATAAGGTTTTTTCTTCCCTCATGAAGCATAGATTCGTTAATATCTGAAAGGATTACTTTACCAGAAGGGCCAACTTTTTTTCTAAACTTAATGGCCAGATCGCCAGTGCCTCCAGCAATATCAAGAACATGATCCCCCTCTTTAACATTGCTACTGGAAATAGTGTAGTTTTTCCAGAGTCGATGAGTACCCATTGACATCACATCATTCATGAGGTCATATTTACCTGCAACTGAGTCAAAGACCCCTTTTACAAGGCCTTGTTTTTTTTTAACGTCGACTTGTTTATAGCCAAAGTGGGTGGTTTTTTCCATTTCTATTGTGCGGGGTAATCCCTAAAATCAGCCCCAATATATATTTGAGTTGGCCTAAATATTCTATTATCGCTCACTTGTTCATGCCAATGAGCCACCCACCCTGCAGAGCGCGCCATAGCAAAAATAGAAGTAAAGTGCTCTTTAGTAAAATTAAAAATCTCTGAATACAGGATTCCCGAGTAAAAGTCTACGTTAGGGTAAACCCCCTTTTGAGATAGAAGCTCGTTGCAGATGCTTTCAACCTCAAGCGCTGTTTCAAAGCGGTTAGAGAGTTTGAGGCCATTTTTCTTGATATAAGTCTTAATCATTTTCTCAAGAATTGTTGCCCTAGGATCTTTAGTTTTATACTCGCGATGACCCATTCCCCAGATGACTTGTTTATTTTTGAGCCTATCTTCAATCCATTTACGAGCATTCTTTGGAGAGCCAATTTCATCGAGCATAATAAGTACATTTTCATTTGCATTTCCATGTAAAGGCCCCGCAAGCGTTCCAACTCCTGCAGCAATTGAGGCAAAAGGGTTGGCAAGTGAGGACGCCGTCACCATAGTAGAAAAAGTTGAGGCATTGATTGTGTGTTCAGCGTGCAAAATTAATGAGGCATCTAATAGGTTTACAATTTCTGGGTCAGACTCCTCTCCAAAACACATGTACATAAAGTTTTCCGCATAAGTCATTGATTTACTTGGCGGAATTGGATCATAACCTCTACTGATTCGAGTCCACATAGCAACTAAGGTGCTCATATTGGATATTATTTTGATTAGAGCGTTTTGAGTGTAAGACGAATCTGGTTCAGAAGCTCCAGCATCAGGATAGAAAGTGGCCATAGATGCGATAGCAGTTTGAAGCACGTCCATTGAGTGTCCAGTTGAAGGAAGCGACCAAAGCAAATGGCGAATTTTGCGTTTTACTTCATTGCGTTTGTTTAGGGTATTTTTAAAGTTTGTCAGCTCTTGCGGAGATGGAAGTTCTCCATTCATTAATAAAAGTGCAGTTTCTTCAAATGAGGAGTGCTCAACAAGGTCTTGTATTGAGTAGCCTCTGTAGGCAAGTATTCCCTTTTCTCCATCAATTGAAGAAATGGATGATTTGGTTGCTGGAACGCCTGCTAGGCCTGGAATGTATTCAGTCATATAATTAGTTTTTAAATTGAAAAAGAAGAGCCACAACCACAAGTGGTTTTGGCATTTGGGTTGCTTACAATAAACCTTGCGCCTTGAAGATCCTCTAAGTAATCTACTGTTGAGCCCATCAGATATTGATAGCTCATTGGGTCAATTACTAGCTCAACGCCTTGTTTGTTAACTCCACTATCTCCCTCTTTGAGGTTTTCATCAAAGGTAAATCCATAAGAGAAACCAGAACAGCCTCCACCAGTAATATAGACACGCAGTCGCAAAGAAGGATTCTTCTCTTCTTTGATTAGCTGTGCAACTCGATTAGCAGCACTATCACTAAAAACTATGTCAGCTTCGTCTTGTATTTCAGTGGCAACCATGGGTTATCTCCGAGTAAATCTATTAGTCAAATAATTACGGCAAAAGTCCGATTTGTTTGAGTCCTTCCTGTTCGTTTAGTCCAAACATTAAATTCATATTTTGAATTGCTTGTCCAGCTGCTCCCTTACCTAAATTGTCGATTACAGACATAATAACAAGCTTATTGCTATGTTCAACATACTGAACTGAGATCTGGCAATAGTTAGAAGATTTAACTGAACGGGTTTCAGGGTAGACACCTTCAGGCAATATTTTAACAAATTCTTCGTTTTCATAGGCATTTTCGAAGCATGCCAATATATCGATATCTGAGTCTATTAAGTCAACATAAATTGTAGCTTCAATCCCACGACTCATTGGAAGCAAATGAGGGGTAAATGTCAGGCCAACTGGTGATTCAGTCATTGACTCTATTTCTTGTTTGATTTCAGGAAAATGCCTATGTCCACTAACCCCATAAGGCTTAAAGCTTTCAGTAATTTCACAAAAAAGAGTAGCTTGGTTTGCAATCCGGCCAGCACCACTTGTACCTGACTTGCAGTCCGCAATTATATTTGACGTATCTATTAGGTTATTTTGAAGGAGTGGTTTTAATGCTAAAAGAACTGCTGTTGGATAGCAGCCTGGATTTGCAACTAGCCGAGCATCTTTAATGGCATCTCTTTTCATTTCTGGTTGACCATAAACGGCTTCTTTAAGAAGAGATTCTTGAGTATGTTCCATCTTGTACCAGTCAGACCAGGTAGTTGCATTGGTGATCCTGAAGTCTGCTCCCAGGTCAACAACTTTAATATTTTTTTCCAAAAAAAGTGCTGCATTGTTCATTGCAACGCCATGTGGTGTAGCAAAAAATACAATGTCGCATTCAAATAGCCTATTATCATCAGGAAGAAGATAAGTTAGCTCAGATATTCCATGCATATTAGGAAAAACTTCAGAGATCTTTCTGCCCTCAAGCGCTCTTGAGGTAATTGCATGAACCTCTGCGTTGGGATGTTGATGTATGATTCGTAAAAGCTCAATGCCAGTGTAACCTGAGCCCCCAATTATTCCAACTTTGATTTTCATTTTTCATCTCCAAGCATCTTTTCAAGATAGTGTATATTCATCCCACCTTTTTGAAAAACCTTGTCAACCATAATTTTTCTTTGAAGAGGAATATTGGTTTTGATGCCATCTATCACCATCTCATCAAGCGCATTTTGCATTTTTATAATCGCATTAATTCTATTATCGCCATATGTAATCACCTTCCCAATCATTGAATCATAGTGGGGCGGCACATTATATCCGTTGTAGATATGAGAGTCTATCCTAACCCCGAGACCACCTGCAGCATGATACTGGGTAATTTTTCCAGGAGAAGGCATAAAGCTCTCGGGGTCTTCTGCATTAATTCTGCATTCAATTGCATGGCCACGGATTTTTATATCACTCTGCTCATAAGACAATTTGTCCCCACCAGCGATTAAAATTTGTTCTCGAACAATATCAACGCCCGTAATCATTTCTGTTACGGGGTGTTCAACTTGAACCCTAGTGTTCATTTCAATAAAGTAAAACTCATCATTATCAAAAAGAAACTCAAAGGTACCCGCACCACGGTAATTAATTTTTTTACATGCTTCAGCACAAATATTGCCAATCTTATTTCTAAGTTCTGAAGAGATTCCAGTAGCTGGAGCTTCTTCAACTACTTTCTGATGCCTCCTTTGCATAGAGCAATCTCTCTCACCAAGATGAATAGCGTTGCCATGCTGGTCAGCAAGGACTTGTATCTCAACATGGCGAGGTGTTGTCAGAAATTTTTCCATATAGACTTCACCATTTCCAAAAAAGCTTAATGCTTCAGACTTTGTAAGTTGAATTGAGTCAGCCAAATCTTTTTCTTCTTCAACGACTCTCATGCCTCGACCACCACCACCGCCCGAAGCTTTAATAATTATTGGTAGACCAATTTCTTTTGCAATTTTAACGCTTCTTTTTTCATTGTCATCAAGCGCACCATCAGAACCTGGCACACAAGGAACACCTGAACTTTTCATTGCTTCAATAGCAGCAACTTTGTCACCCATAACTCTTATGTTTTCAGCTCTAGGACCAATAAATATAAAGCCACTTTGTTCAACTTGATCTGCAAAATCAGCATTCTCTGAAAGAAAGCCATAGCCAGGATGAATTGCATCAGAGTGGGTCAGCTCAGCAGCACTAATAATTGCTGGAATGTTTAAGTAGCTTTTGATTGATGGGTGGGGGCCAATACATACAGCTTCATCAGCTAGCCTAACATGCTTTAAGTCTTTATCTGCAGTTGAATAAACAGCAACTGTTTGAATGCCAAGCTCCTTACAAGCCCTAAGAATACGCAGAGCAATTTCGCCACGATTTGCGATTAAAACTTTTTTAATTGAGCTCATTCTACAACTATTAGTGATTGTCCAAATTCAACTGCTTCACCATCTTTAACAAGAATCTCAATCACTGTCCCAGATTGGTCAGACTCTATTTGATTCATTATTTTCATTGCCTCAATAATTCCAACTGTATCTCCCTGATTGATTTTTTGTCCAATTGACACAAATGGTTTTGCCGTTGGAGATGGGGCAGAATAGAATGTTCCAACCATTGGAGACGTTACAGATTGGCCAGTTTCTTGAGGCTGTTCATTTGGGCTTGCTGTTTGTGAGGTGGGAGCGGAGCTAACAGGAGCTTGCTGCTGAACAAAAGATTGGATTGGATGCTGGGCAGGAGCTGGGGAGTTGCCATATCTTGAGATTTTTACGGACTCTTCACCCTCCTTAATTTCAATCTCTGACATTCCAGATTCTTCCAGAAGCTCCATTAATTTTTTAACTTTTCGAATATCCATTGACGCTCCTTTTTATTTTATTAACTGTTATTTAAAACTTAAATATATCAAACTAGCTTGCAAGCTATAAATGTTATAAGTACATGTTTTGGCTTAGAAATATTAAAGATAAGCCTAAAGATGTGATTCTTTATTAAGTATTAAGTTTAAGTATTTTACCAGCTATATAGCAAAAAATAGCCACATTTAGAGGCATTTAGAGGAAAATGGGCTTACAACGAATTTATGTTATTTATGTGTTTTGTAAGCTCTGCTGCATTCACTTCACCAATAATTCTCTGATCCCTCAATTCTTTTCCATTCTTGAAATATAAGATTGCTGGCGGCCCAAAGAGAGAGAACCTTGATAATATTGACTGACTAAAGGCGTTATTATCAGTGACATCAACTGTATAGGCTTGAGAGCCTCTAAGTGATTGACTGACAAGAGTGTCTGTAAAAACTACCCTTTCCATCTTGTTGCAAGCTATACACCATTCGGCATAGAATTTAATAACAAGCATTTTGTTGTTTTCATTAGTGCTTAAAATTAAATTATCGAGACGCTCTTCATCATTAATTATTTGAAATTTGATGCTATTTGATATATCAATTTTATCACCATATATGATTGAATCTAGTGGTTGCTGAACATCTCCATTTCCCTTTGCAACAAGAAACCATAATATCAATCCATAAGCTAGAACGGCCAGAGAAAGTAGCTTGAATAAGATGTTTAGAGGAGAAATTGATTTGTTTAAATTTTTGAAAACACCAAGCATAACTGGTGCCACTGAAAATAATAATGCCCAAAGAATAAGTGATAAAAAAGGATATAAGATTCGATCTAAAAGGTAAAGGGCAACAGCTATCATTGCAAACCCAAAGACTCGTTTGACGTTTTCCATCCATGCCCCTGCTTTTGGAAGTGTATTGACGCCCCAGCCGCAAATTATTATTAGTGGCACACCCATGCCAAGGCCCATGGCAAAAAGACTTGCGCCGCCTTTAGCGGCACTTCCACCAGCAATAACATAGCTTAAGGCGGTTGCAAGAAATGGCGTCACACAAGGCCCAACAATTAAAGCAGAAAGAAAGCCCATTATGCTAACGCCAACAAAGCTTCCACCAGATTGTGCATTGCTTAGGTTTGTGAGCTTAGTTTGAATTTTTGAGGGCAGCTGAATATTATAAAGGCCAAACATGGAGAGGGCTAGAGCAATAAAGATTAAGCTGGAAACAAATAAGATCCAGGGTGTTTGCATCACAGCTTGTAGGTTTATTCCAGCTCCAAAGTAGCCAGCAGAAGCACCGATTAAACCATAAGCGAGGGACATTGAAAAGACAAATGTGACCGACATTAAGATTGCATTTAGATTGCTAGGGGCCTCTTTCTGTCCAATAATAATCCCAGATAAGATTGGAACCATTGGATATACACAAGGAGTCCAAGACAAAGCGAGACCGGCTAGAAAGGCTGCTAAAAATAGAGTAATGCCTCCTTGCTCGAATTTTTTAGAGGTGATTTTTTCTGAATCGGTTGCTGTTGGTCTGTCAGAACCTGTTATCCTTTCTGCACCTGTGGTGCTAACTTTGAGTCTGTCAACTTGAGGTGGGTAGCATACTCCACCCTCCCAGCACCCTTGATGTTCAACTGTCAATATTACGAAAGGACTTAGCTCATCCTCAACTTCAATTTGAATCTCTAAAGGAGAGGTATAAACGCTGACTTCTCCAAAAAATTCATCGTTTTTAATTGTTGCCTCCGGGTATACAACGTTTTTAATTGTTGCTTCTTCAACTGCAAATGAGATTTTGTCTTGGTAAAGATAGTAATTCTTTTTTATGTTCCATTTAACTGAAAGTGAATGAGATCCAGTTAAGATAGCGCTTAACTCAAAAGCTTCATTAACTGGAACAGGCCGACCTAAGTCCGATGAGCCATCACTATCAAGAATTAACGATGATGAAGTTGCATTAGTCGCTTTGCTTGTATCATTTAAAACTGTATTAGTTTCTGCAGATGTTTGAGAAAAAATATTTAGTAATATCAGTAGAATTGTGACACAAAAATGCTTCATAAAACTTACTTGGAAAATGATAAATCTAATTATAGTCTAATGAAGCTTTCTCTTATGTTAGGATTGTTCTAAGTCTAGTGTTTCTGTATAAAAATAAAATTTAAATAATTCAGTAATTTGTCTATTCTAAATTAATGAAAGATCTGACAAATAGATAACTAAATGAGAGATCTTAGAATGAACTCTAAAATAATTCCATGGCTATTTGTTTTGATTTGGAGCACAGGTTTCGTAGCTGCTAAATATGGCCTTCAATTCGCAGAGCCTTTCACTTTGTTATCTTATCGTAATGGACTAACATTAATAGTGCTGATTATATTCACACAGGTCAATAAAAGCATTTGGCCAAAATCTGGCTTGGCTTTTATACATTTAATGGTAACTGGTTTATTAATTCATGGGATTTATCTTGGCGGTGTTTTTCAGGCGATTAAGTGGGAAGTGTCTGTAGGGCTTACTGCTATGATTATCGGTCTTCAGCCACTTGGAATGGCATTTATAGCAGGTATAATTCTCCATGAAAAGGTCACAACTAGACAATGGCTAGGTTTATTAATAGGAATTATTGGACTATATTTAATTTTATTTGAAAAACTTGATTTTGGTTTTGATGGTTTTTTCACTAACTTTTCTTTTTGGGGAGTTTTAGCTGTATTTGGATCTCTATTTAGCATCTCAGTAGGTACTATTTATCAAAAGCGCTTTTGTAATGAAATGGATTTAATTAGTGGTACGTTGATTCAATACCTTGGTGCTTTTATACTGTGTGTTTTTATATCATTTTATTTTGAGACAGGTGAAATAAATTGGACTAGTACATTTATTGTTACCTTAGGTTGGCAAATTTTTGGGCTTTCAATTGGTGCAGTGCTTCTATTAATGACAATGATCAAGCAAGATGCTTCTGCAAAAGTTGGGAGTTACTTTTATCTAGTGCCTGCTCTTGTTGCTATCCAAGCTTGGTATTTGTTTGGAGAAACTATGAACTTTGTGTCAATAATAGGAGTTATATTGATAGCATTTGCTGTTGCAATGACTGTCTCAAAAAAAACTTCTCAGCAAGGCTAAATTAGCAAAGGTTTTGTCAGATTTCACCTGCCTTCTCTAAAACTCCTCTTGCAACTTTAAAACACTCTACACCTTGAGGAACGCCGCAGTATATTGCAATCACATGCAGAATTGATTTGATCTCGTTTTTACTTACACCATTCGTTAGGGCACCTTTAAGATGTATTTCCCACTCATCCATTTTTCCAAGCGCAGCAAGCATAGTAAGGTTCATCATTGACCTTGTTTTTTTGTCAATAGTTTCATCTCCCCAGCCAAATCCCCAGCACCATTCAGTCATTTGTTTCTGAAAGTCCTCATTAAAGTCATCAGCAGCATCTAAGTTTTTTTGAACATATTCTTTCCCCAGTGTTGCCTTCCTCTTAGATAAGCCTAATTCAAATAATTTTTTATCCATTTTTTACTCCACTTGCATCAATATTATTAATTTCACTACCTCATTATAAAGGGGTTGCTCATGGGTTCTGAAGAGGTATTTATCCATGTTGTTTTAGTCCGAGTATATTCATGAATCGCGTCAATTCCAGCTTCGCGACTGCCACCGCTTTGTTTAAAGCCACCAAAAGGGGATATAGGTGAGATTGCACGATACGTATTTATCCAAACAATTCCTGAGTGTATTTTTGAACTGACACGATGAGCTCTCGCTAAATTTTCAGTAAAAACTCCAGATCCCAGTCCATAGTCTGAGTCATTGGCCATAGCTATAGCTTCTTCTTCGGTATCAAATGCAATGACACTAATAACAGGTGCAAAAAGCTCTGTCTTGACACAATCAAATTCTTGATTAGGGCAATCTAGAAGTGTAGGTTCAAAATACCAACCTTCTTTATGTTGACTCGGCTTTTTTCCACCAAAAACTAAACTGGCTCCCTGAATAATAGAATTCTGAACAACTTTAGAAGCTCTTTCAACTTGGTGTTCTGTCGCAAGTGGACCAACCTGAGTTTTGCTGTCTAATGGATCACCTACAACGATGCTCTTTGCACGCTCCTTAACTAATCCAATTATTTTTGAGTGAATCGACCTATGAATGAATACACGCGATCCAGCGACACAACTTTGTCCAGACGCTCCAAAATTGCCAGCAATAATTCCATTAACAGCACCTTCAATATTACAGTCTTTGAATATTATCATCGGTGACTTTCCCCCTAGCTCAAGGCTAACATGGGCAAAATTCTCTGCACTATTTCTTATTATATGCCGAGCTACTTCCGTGCCTCCAGTAAAAGCAATTCTTGCTACTTTTGGATGGGTGGTTAAAACCCTGCCACAAGGCTCAGGAAAACCAGTGATTATATTAATTACTCCTGGAGGAAATCCGCTTTTGTCAACCAACTCAGCAAATTTAAATAGTGCTGCAGGTGCTTGTTCAGAAGCTTTTACTACAACAGTATTGCCCGCAGCTAAGGCAGGCGCTATCTTAGTAGCTGCTAGAAAAAGTTGAGCATTCCATGGAACAATAGCAACAACAACACCAATAGGTTCACGAGTTGTAAATACCTGCATGTCAGGTTTGTCAATTGGGAGAACCTCGCCTTGGATTTTATCTGCTAAGCCAGCATAGTAATAGTAATAATCTGCTACATAACTAGATTGAGCTCGAGTCTCAACTGCTAGCTTGCCACTATCTTGAGTTTCAAGATCACCAAGCTCTGACGCATGCTCGGCAATTAAATCCCCAAGCTTGTGAATTAACTTACCTCTTTGTGTTGCATTTAGTTTTGACCATGGGCCATCATACAAGGCTGAGTGTGCAGATTCAATTGCAGAGTTTGACTCTTGTTCTGATGCAGCAGGAAAAGAAGCCCAAGGTTTGCCATTTGCAGGATTCAACGTTTCAAATTGTTCTGATCCATCACTGAATTTGCCATTAATGTAGTGTTTAAAATGCTCCATCATTTGTCCTATCTAGTTAAATGCAGGCATGACTTTGTCAATAAAAAGCTGAAGTGATTTCTTTTTTGTTTCAAAATCCATGCTGCTGTCAATCCAATAACTGTATTCATCATAACCAAGTTCTTCACATAGCTTGATCCGATTAATCACCTCTTCCGGTGTGCCTATAATGCTATTTTTGCGCATATTTTCTGGAGAATACATTTCAAGTTTCGACATCTCTTCATCTGTAAGCCTCTCAATTAGTCCTTGCTCAACAGGCCTTTCATTTTTAAACCAAGCACCAAAATAACAATAAAAGCGAGAAATATCTTTAGCGCCTTGAGAAATTTCTTCTTCAGTTTCTGCAACAAATGTATGGCGTAAAACCATTATTTTTGGTCTCTTAATTTCTTTATGTGTTTCACATGCTATGTTAAATTTTTCCATTAGCGAAATGACTTCTTCATCACCAAACCAAAGAGGTGTAACTTGGACATTACACCCTTCTTTTAAGGCAAAATCATGTGAGTTTTGATCCCTGGCCGCAATCCAAATTGGTGGATTAGGAGTTTGTTGAGGTTTGGGCGAGCTAGTAGTTTTTGGAAATGACCAGTGCTCACCTTCACCAGTATAGTCGCCTTTCCACAGTGCTTTGATTGCTGGAACAATTTCTCTTAAAGCGTTTCCAGCAGAAAACGGATCAATTCCATCAGCTAGTCGATCGTACTCAAAAGAATATGCCCCTCTTGCAATCCCTAGTTCAAGTCTTCCCCCGGAAATAATATCAGTCATTGCAGCCTCTTCAGCAAGTTTTATAGGGTGCCAAAAAGGTGCAATAATAGTACCGGTGCCGAGTCTAACATTTTCAGTCTTGTTAGCCAAATCAACAAGATTCACAAATGGGTTTGGAGCAATCGTAAAGTTCATGCCGTGATGCTCTCCATTCCATATTGTTTTAAAGCCAGACCTGTCGGCTATTTGACAAAGTTCAACAAACTCTTCATAGAGTCTTTTTTGAGACTGACCTTCGTCTATTCTTTCCATATGAGCAAATAAAGAAAAATCCATTTTAAAAGTTCCTATAAATTTTAATTAGTTGTACTGATTGCCTCAATTTTACCTTCACTTTCTTTTCCAACAAAAATCCCAAAAGCATTCAGATCTCTCTCTTTAATATAACGCTTGAGCATTATTCTACTCGCTTCATCATTAAGTTTGTCAAACGGAATTGCATCAAAGTCATAAAAGTTATTCTGAGATTCAATTGATCCTTCTTTAGCCTGAGCACGATAATAAATGAGGCTTGTTTTATCCAGAGGCTTTTCAAAGACTGAAAAAAGATAGTGTTCGCTAATTGAAATACTTAGCTTGTTTAGAACTCCAAGAAGACTTTGTTCATCATCAATATGCCCAAGCCTGGAGGCAGAAGGAAAATAAAGTTTGCCGCTTGTTTTGTCTTTTAACAAGAGCACTTTTTTTTGCCATTCAATTAATGCACCCACAACTATTATTGTATTTTCATTCTCCATTGCTAGTCTCATTTTTTGCTCGAGACCAAGATTAACATAATTACCCCTAAGATACATAAGTGGTGTCTTAGGGGTGCTGTCAAAGGCAATAACCTTCCCAATTAGAATCAGATGATCTCCAGCACTAATAACCTGTTCAGTATCACAATCAAACCAGGCTACAGCGCCTTTAATAATTGGACTTCCAGTATTTTTTGAATCCCACTCAATATCCAAAAAACGATCTTCATTTGGAGTTGCAAATGTTGTTGAGATAGCCTGTTGATCTTCAGAAAGAACGCTCACTGCAAAGTGCCCAACTATTGAAAAGGATTCAATATTAAAGGAGTCTTTATCAATACATATTGAGATTAGTTGCGGTTCTAGAGAGACAGATGTAAATGAGTTGGCAGTAAATCCCAGCGGGTTATTGTTTGAGTCGAGACAAGTTACAACAGTTACTCCTGTAGGAAATGATCCTAATGCTTGTCTTAATTCTCTAGTTTTGTCTTTTTTATTCATTCGTTTTTACAAATTTTTCAATTACTGGATTTATCTTTTCTGGGGCAATATACGCCATCATATGTGCTTCATTTGCAATACTGATAAAACTGCCTTGAGGAGATTCATGAGCCATTTCGCTTGACATATCTGGGGTTGAGTTTGGATCGTCACTCCCAGTTAAGTATAAAACAGGTACGCTAAGTTCTGAAAGTTTATTTTCAAAGTGACGATCAGACTCTGCAAATAATTTATATGCGTATCCATAACCCTGCGGATTTACATCAGTTAAAAGTTGATGCACTTTCTTTATTTGCTGAATTTGATGATATTCTGTTTTATTTTTAAACCATCTATCCAAGGTTTGGTCTATATTATTTATTTCACCTTGTTTTAAAATTAAATTTGCACGTTCGATTGCATCACTTTGAGCATTTATACTTCTTTTATAAACCATATTTAGAGATATTAATGCGGTAATTTTTTCTGGATACTTTAGGCCAAAAGCAACACTTATTAGAGCACCCATGGAGTGGCCAACTAGACTGAAATTAGAGATATTAATTGTTTCTACAAGTGAGTTGAGTTGTTCAACATAGTCCTCAATGGAAGGGTTTTTTTTTGGGATTGGACTCTGGCCATGCCCAAGAAAGTCATATGTTATAACTCTATAGTTAGAAAAAAAATGTTTCACTTGGGGTGTCCAAATTTCACCAGACATACCAACTCCATGAACAAAAATTAAGTATGGGCCACTCTCACCAAAAACCCTATAAGCAGTGCTATCTTTATCCAAAAGATTGGTTGATTTATTTAGATTGTCTTTTCTCAAGTCGCTCATAAGGTCACTTTCTCTAGTAATAGTATACTAACCTTCATGGCACACACCTTTTTGTCTCACTGCCTGCCGACTTGAGTATGAAGAAATATAGTGTATTAAACCTTGTATGTCAAGTTATGATACATCGACTATTTTGCTTATAAATAACGAATAAATGTATATTTTTAGTCTTTTTCAATAAAATATAGGGGTTTTTTTATCAAAATTGCAAAAAAATGCTTAAAAAAATGGTTTTTATTCAAAAAGCATACATTTTTAATTAATTTTTTAATAAAAATGACATATTTAATAGAAAATTGATGATTAATATGACTTATATCGATTTATTTTTATTTAATAAGGCTTGATATTCCCACCAATTGGCTAAGTCTTTTTCATATGAGATCACTAAATCTCCTTTTCTAAAGAGCATTTTCTCTTTCTTTTTAGTATTCCATTTAAGGTCTTGATTAAGTTTATTGTAGGCAATTATTAAGTCTCGTTTAGTTGCGTCTTGGATACTTTCAACCCAAATATCAGACTGATTAGAGATTTCTACCCAGCCATTGTCAAGACAAATTTCAGTCCACTGTTCGTAAGTCCAATCAGTTTGACCATTTTTGACTGTTAATTTGCTTAATTCTTCCAGTAATGGAGAGTCTTCAAAATATTTTGAATTCAATTTTTAATTTGTTCTTTAGTGGCCGAGTAATTTTTATTTCCTATATTTATATCGTTTAATTTCTAACCGATATTAATTCGATTGAGCAGTTCTTATTAATCGATTTAAAACTGAATTCGCAACATATGACAATTCAATTTTATTGACTTCATTTAGATTATGAAAATCATTACCGACGATAATTAGACCTAACATACCCATATTTAGATGCGGTGTGCAACCATACAAATAAATCCCTGGAGTTTTAAAAAGAACAGAGTGAGACTCATTCATTTTGGAATTATTAGGAAGTTCATCCATTTTGGGGCCCGCAATAAACTCAACATTATGCCCCTCATTTTTTGGCAACCACTCTATAGTATCTCCAGCATCAATATATGCTATTTCAAGGCTATATGAGTCATTTTCAGTAAACTCAATTTGAATAGTTTCTGCTAGAGCAACTTTTGAAATTATTACTAAATTTAGAAAAAATAATAATGTAAATACAATTCGCATAAAAGTTCTCATTTAGAATCACTTAACACTAACAAAATAATTTTGATGATTAAGTTTAGCTAATTATTTCAATTAAGTTTTAAATCACTTTATGTTTATTTTTTACTGAACAACTATGACTAGCGCTGGTCGAACTAGACGGCCATTAAGTGTAAATCCTGTTTGAATAACCTCCAGCACAGTATTAGATGTTTTGTCAGGCATTGGAACCATTGTTACCGCTTCATGAAGGTCTGGGTTAAATTTTTCCCCAGCGGGATTTACTGTTTCTACGCCAAATTTTTCAAGTGTAGAGCTGAAGACTTTGTTTGTAAGTTCCAGCCCTTCAACAGTATTTTCTAAGGTAGCTTTTTCATCTGTTGCCGATTTTAGACCCATTGAGAGTGAATCGCTGACCTCAAGCAGTGCTTTAACAAATCCGTCAAGGGCAAATTTATGGGCATTCTCTAAGTCTTTTGAGGTTCTTCTTTTGAGATTTTCCATTTCAGCTTGGGAACGCAAAAGTTTATCCCAATTATCCTTGGTAGACTGTTGCGCCTCTTCAAGTTGAGATGTCAAGTCTTCAATTTTTGAGCTATCAGATATCTCTTCATTTACTTTATCAGAGGCATTCTTTTGAGTTTTTTGTTCCTTCTTTTTTGTCATTGTCTTATCAAACTAATGTATATTTAATGTGTTATTTAGTTACTCTTTAAAATATTTCAAGGCCTATGTTTAATTCTGTCGGCGTTATCTGTAAACCTAATGATTTTACCAGTCAAAAAACTGCTTTGGAGCTTGGAGTCCTTCTTAAGGATCTTGGCGTTAATTTTTTACAGGACCAAGAGAAGTTTGAAAGTGAAGCGGATTTAATAATCGTTGTTGGCGGCGACGGTACTATTTTAAATACTGCAAGAACCTATGTTGATTTTAATATCCCTATTCTTGGGGTGAATTTAGGGCGATTAGGCTTTTTGGCGGATGTTTCGGTTGATTCAATGGCTACAGTGGTGAGTGAAATTCTTAATGGAGAATATATAAAAGAGCAAAGGGCACTTTTAAGCTGCCAGGTCGAGAAAAATGATGAGGTTCTATCTCAACATCTAGCCTTTAATGAGGTGGTTATTCATCGAAACGCAACACCGAGAATGATTGAGTTTGAGCTGTATGTTGATGATGACTTTGTTAATAACCAAAGAGCTGATGGAATTATCATCACAACTCCGACAGGTTCAACTGCTTATGCTTTGTCAAGCGGAGGGCCAATTATGCATCCAAGCACCAATGCAATTTGTCTGGTTTCAATTAGCCCACACACAATGAGCCACAGGCCATTTATACTTCATGGAGAAAGTGAAGTATTGATCAACCTTTTAGATTGTGATGAGAGGGCGACAATCAGTTTTGATGCTCAGTCTTCTTTATCTGCTTCTGAGGGAGTTGCATTGAGAATTAAAAGACACAGTAATTTTGTCCACCTTATTCATCCTAAGGGCTATGATTATTTTGAGATTATTCGTTCAAAACTTCACTGGGGTCAAAAAGTTTAAATAACTAAAAGTATGCTTGAGTACCTGAATATTAAAAACCTTGTTGTTGTAGAAGAGCTAAATATAGATTTTAATCTTGGTATGACAGTTATTACAGGAGAAACAGGGGCTGGAAAGTCAATACTTGTTCAAGCGTTAAGTATAGTTTCTGGTGGCCGTTCTGATGCATCTTTAGTGAGAAATGGTGCAGCAAAGGCAGAAATTACTGCTTCTTTTAATATCCATTCAAATCTAAAGCTCAAGTCCTATCTTGAGAGCCAAGATTTAGATAGTGATTCGGAATGTATTTTAAGAAGAATAATTGTTTCAGATGGCAAGTCGCGTTCATACGTTAATGGCAGAAAAGTGCCATTGTCAGTGCTCAGTAATATAGGAAGTTATCTGATCGATATGCACGGTCAAAACGAACATCAACTTTTATTGCGAACCAACCACCATCGAATTTTGTTGGATGACTTTTCTGGGTCTCAGGTTCTTTGTGATGAGGTAAATAAGGCTTATGTAAACTACCATGATGTCAAAAGTAAACTTGAAACCTTAAGTGCTGAAAGCACTCTTCTTTCTTCTCAAAAAGAGCTACTAATGCATCAACTTGATGAACTTAATCAGGCTGAAATTAATTTAGAAGAGCTAAATAATATTGAAGACGAGTACAAAGCGTCAGTAAATTCAAGCGATCTTGTAGAAAAAATATCAAAGATTTTAAATTTATTAAATGATGATCGTGGCGTTAATAACATTCTTATTGAAAGTGAGAGTGAATTGGAGCAATCAAAAGAGCTTGATTCTCGTCTTAATGGAATAAGAGAATTAATCTCAAGTGCCCAGGTACAGGTTCAGGAGAGCGTTTATGACTTAAACGACTATCTAAGTAAAATTAGTAACCAGGAGGATAATTTAACACACTTAAGTGAGAGAATTACGCTACTTCATGGCCTTGGGAGAAAGCATAATTGTCAGATTACTGAGTTAGTTGATGTTCAGAAAACTCTTGAAGAAAAAGTTAATGAATTAAGCTCATCTAATGAAGCTTTGGACAAACTGTATCAACAGCAAGAAGCATTTGAAAAAGAATATTTCGTCAGGTCAAAAATACTTACACAAGAGAGAAAAAAGGCTAGCAAAATTCTTTCTAAAGAGGTCACTCTTCTTATGCAAAATCTTGGAATGCCTGGAAGTGAAATTATCTTTGAGGTTGGACCGCCTGTTGCAGAAGTTAAGCTGAACGGTGTTGACGAAGTGGTTATTCAAGTTAAAACTAATGCAGGACAAGATTTTAAGCCACTCAATAAGGTTGCCTCAGGAGGCGAACTATCAAGGATCTCCTTAGCACTCTCAGTTTCGGGCACCAACACTGTTTTGATACCATGCGTAGTTTTTGATGAGGTTGATGTTGGAATTAGTGGTTCAGTTGCTGAAATTGTCGGTCAAATGCTAAAAAAACTCTCAAAAAAATATCAAATTATATGTGTAACACATCTAGCCCAGGTTGCAGCTCAAGGCGAAGATCATATGAAGGTTGAGAAAACTCAAAAAGATGGACTCACATTTACAAGTGTAACAAGCCTCAGCAGGAAAGAAAGAGCTGATGAGGTTGCCCGAATACTTGGCGGGATTAAAATTAGCAACAAAACCAGAATAGCCGCAGAGGAAATGATTGACACTGGCTCCTGAACACATTCTTAATATTATTGAATCATACTTCTTATTAAGTTGAATTTTTTTTTAACTTCACGCTAGATTTTTTCCATTTTGAATGCTTGACTATTAAACATTAAATTGTATAATATTGCGTTTGTGCACAGTCAGGGTGGTCAGAAGCAAGTGAAATCAGCAAACTCACTTATTCAGTACTTTCTCCTCGCTTTAGTTGTTATTTTTTATGCCATTAATGGATTTGCTTTTGCTGCTTTTTATGGAGCCGCAATTAGTTTAAGCAATACTTTAATTTTTAATTGGTATACAGATAAACAAGAAGCGTTAGTTGACGCAGATGCGCAAAAAAGCTTTAGGATGGCAATAAATAGTAGTGTTGTTAGGACGCTCTCTTTAATTCTTTTAGCTTTAGTGGGGCTTGGTTTTTTAGAGCTTGATCCTGCTGCTCTTTGTTTGAGTATGGTAGTTGGTCAAGTAGGTTTTATATTAGATAGGTTAAGGCAAAAATAATGGCAAGTGGTGAATTAACATCTGGCGCTTATATTAAGCACCATCTTCAAAATTTAACTTACGGAAAATTCCCTGATGGTCATTGGGGTTTTGCTCATAGTGCTGCAGAAGCTAAAGAAATGGGCTTCATGGCTGTTCATGTTGATACCCTTGGTGTTTCTTTTATTTTAGGAGCGCTTTTTTTATTCTTTTTTGCTAGAGCTGCAAAAAAAGCATCTATTGATGCACCCAGTGGGTTTCAAAATTTTGTTGAAAGTATCGTCGACTTCATTGACGAAAATGTTCGTGGCTCTTTCAACGGTAAAAATCCTATGGTTGCGCCACTTGCGCTGACTACATTTGTATGGATTGTCTTAATGAACACAATGGACCTAGTTCCTGTCGATTGGTTGCCGTCACTATTCCATGCAATGGGCGTTGATTATTTGAAGGTGGTTCCAACAACAGACCCTAATGCTACATTTGGAATGTCAATTGGCATATTTATATTAATCCTTTATTACAGTGTTAAAGAGAAAGGATTAGGCGGATTTGTGGGCGAGCTAACACTTCATCCTTTTGGAAAATGGATGTTGCCTGCTAACTTATTTTTAGAAGGAGTGAATTTGCTGGCAAAGCCAGTCTCACTTGCATTGCGTTTATTTGGAAACATGTATGCAGGCGAGATGATCTTTATTCTAATTGCACTGTTGCCATTCTGGATTCAGTGGAGCCTGTCTTTACCGTGGGCTATTTTTCATATCTTAATTGTATTACTTCAGGCGTTTATTTTCATGACCCTAGTAATTGTATATATGGATATGGCACACCAAAAAGAGCATTAATTTTTTTTTAAATAGTTTTAATAAGTAGGAGCAAAAAATGGAACAAAGTATATTATTTTTAGCAGGATCTATTCTTATGGGTCTTGGCGCACTTGGCGCTGCTGTCGGTATTGGTATTCTTGGTGCTAGATTTATCGAAGGTGCTGCACGTCAGCCGGAATTAATTCCAATGCTAAGAACTCAAATGTTTATCGTAATGGGGCTTGTTGATGCGGTACCAATGATCGCAGTTGGTATATCAATGTATATCTTGTTTGCGGTTGCAGGATAAATCGTATTCTTTTCAATGAACAAGGGTATTAAGTTATGAATATTAACCTTACGCTAATTGGGCAAACAATTATGTTTGCCATGTTTGTCTGGTTTTGCATGAAGTTTGTTTGGCCTCCATTAGTTGAGGCTATGGCAGCTCGAAAAAAAGCGATCGAAGATGGACTTAAGGCAGCAGAGCTTGGAAAAGAAGAGCATGCTTTAGCCCAGAAAAATGCAGAAGATTTAATCGAAAGCTCGAAAACTCAGGCAGCTGAAATTATTGCAAATGCTGACAAGCAAGCTAGTGTGATGATAGATAACGCAAAGGGTACAGCATCTGAAGAGGCTGATAAGATTAAGGCACATGCTAAATCTGAACTTGACCAAGAGGTTGTGAAAGCACGTAATGAGCTTAAAGACCAAGTTTCAACTTTGGTTATGCAAGGTGTAAATTCAGTCTTGGATAAAGAAGTTGACTCTAAAACGCACAAAGATATGCTTTCAAAGCTTTCTCAATCACTATAGGTAGGTAAGATGGAATTATCAACAATTGCAAAGCCATACGCTCAAGCGATTTTTGAAATTGCTGTGCAAAATAATTCTGTCACAGAATGGAGTCAGCTTTTGTCAGCTACCACCTTGGTCATGGCCGATGCTAATACAAAAGCTTTTATTGCATCTCCTAGTAAAAGTAAGGATCAAAAATTTGATTTGATTTCTACTTTAGTTGGAAGAGTAACTTCAAAAG